>JANNXQ010000105.1:0-74386 GCA_031409655.1 Chthoniobacteraceae bacterium
TGAACCAACGGTTGTAGGCGTCGGTTGTGAGTGCGGCTTTAAGGTTCGCGGCGATTTCGTTCCAGATCGCTGGGAGGTCTTCGTGAGGCAGGGCGTTATCCACAGTTATTGAGGGGTGTCCGGGGCAGGAGAAAAGGCCGCTAATCAGCGGCCGAGTGAGAAAGAAAATATCAGGCGATCGGCCTGCGAAACGCACCACGCCTTCGCAAGGAAGGGATGCAAACCACAGAAAATCAGCATATTACGAGTCGCAATACCGTGGAACACCGATGGCTGCTGAGTTACAGACGCATGACGTCCTTGGAACCCGCAGGACAGCGAGTTCTTTTCGTGGAGGACGTTATTATGGAGTCTGTTCACAAGTTATTCACAGCGGTCTTTGCTTCTCTCTGCCGTGCGGCTGGAGGCTATTTTTCGGGGAAATTTCGGACAAGGAAATTCCTGCCGCGCGACCCACATTTATTTCCATCCGAGCGGTGATTTGTTTTGACCACTCGCGAGACCAAGCGTGCGGGCGGCTCCGCGGCGCACGCGCCTTTTCTACGACAGAGTGGCCTCGTGCTGGCGGGCCGATTCCAACCGCGTGGCAGGGGTGCGGAAGCACAGCGCGACGAGCACGGTGACGAGCGTGCCGAGGGTGATGCGCCACGGGAAAGCGAGGACGAAGCCGGGCGTGGTGCCCGGTGCGCCAAAGAGTTTCACGTGCACGCCGCTCGCCCAGAGCACGGCGAGGATGCCGGCGAAGATGGCGAGGAAATTTCCAAAATCATTGCCCCGCGTGCGCGTGAACAGACCGACGAGGAAGAGCCCGAGCAGCGAGCCGAAAGTGAACCCGAGGATGCCGAGGACCAGCGGGATGATCCGCGCGCCGGGATTGTGCGCCATGTACCAGGCGGTCACGACGCCGACGACGATGATGAGCGCGGAGAAAAGGACGGTGCTCCAGCGCAGCACGCGCACCCGGCGGGCTTCGTCCACGCCAGTGGCGTCGCGCTCCATGCCGGGCAGGACGAAGTCGCGCGCGAAGCTCGTGGCGAGGGCGTTCAGCGCGGTGCTGAGCGAGCCCATCGCCGTGGCGAGGATGCCCGCGGTGACGAGCCCGCGCAGGCCTGCGGGCATCTGGTGGAGGATGAAATAGGGGAAGACTTCGCGGTCTTCGGTGGGCAGACCGGCCACGGGATTGGCGCTGTAGAAAATGTGGAGCAGCAGACCGATGAAGATGAAGGCGGCGACGATCGGCACATCCACGATGCCGGAGAGGATTGTGGCAAAGGCGCTTTGCCGCCGGTTCTTCGCCGTGAGCATGCGCTGGACGGTGTCCTGATCGATGCCGTGCGTGGCCATGGTCACAAAGGTGGAGGCGATGATCGCGGCGTAGATCGTGTACTCGAGGGAGAGCATCCGCACCAGCCAGGCTCCGGTGCCCTCGCCGGGCAGGGCCGGCACGAAGTCGAAGAAGACGGGCTGCTGAATGTGCGCGGCGACGGTGGTCCAGCCGCCGTCGATCTTCCCGAGGAGGAAAGGGATGGTGAAAGCGAGCGACGCGACGAGCACGCCGACTTGGATGAAGTCCGTCCAGATGACGGCTTTGATGCCGCCGACGGTGGTGTAGAGCGCGGTGAGCAGACTCACGAGCACCAGCGCGCCGGCAAAGAGCGCAAACTTTTCCCCCGCCTCCACGGGCTGCCCGCGCCAGAGCTCGACGGCGAGCACGACGATGATCGCCGAGACGTAGAGCCGCGTGCCCATGGCGAGCACGCGCGTGACGAGGAAGGTCGCCGAGGCGAGCAGCCGCGTCGGCCGGCCGAAGCGCGTCTCGAGGAATTCGTAAATCGAGATGACGCCGTGCCGATAATAAAGCGGGATGAAGACGGCGCTGACGAAGATGCGCGCGATGATCGTGCCGATGGCGAGCTGCGCGTAGGTCCAGTTGCGGTTCGCGTAGCCTTCGCCTGGCGCGCCGAGGAAAGTGGCGGCACTGATCTCCGCGGCGATGATCGACGCGAGCACCGCCCACCAGGCGATCTGCCGGTCGCCGAGCGCGAAGCCTTCGATGCTCCCGCTCTTTGAGCGCTGCGACAGTCCCACGCCGATGATCGCGCCGAAGTAGGCGAGCAGCACCAGCACATCGATCCAGAGCCGGTCGGTCATGGGAAAAGTCGAAATCCGAAACTCGAAATCCGCAACAAATTGGACGTGGTTGAAATTTGGAAAACGGCGTGTTTGCGCGCCCGTTCGGCTATCTGATTTCTGTTCATGGGAATTTGTTTTGAGCTGCGGGTTTCGAGATTCGGATTTTCCTCACTGCCGCGCGGCCTCCGTCGTCGCGGCGGGCGCGACTTGCTTGATCATCACCTTCGAGTTCCGGGCGCTGGCGTCGTATTTCTTCCGGCGTTCGGGAGGAAGATCATCGGGCGTGCCTTCCGCGTAGCTGCCCTTTTGCTGGAAGAAATTAAACGTCCGCGCCGAGAGCGCGAAGAGGCGCTTCACGCCTTTCTCGGCGGCGAGTTGCTCGGCGAAGGCGACCAGCTTTCGCCCGTGCCCCTGGCCCTCGTGCGCCTTGGCCACGTAGAGGCAGGCGAGTTCGGCCATGCCTTGCTCGGGATGCAGATGCAGGGCGACACAGCCCACGAGGTTCCGGTCGATCTCCATCACCCAGTAGTCCTCGAGATGCGCGAGCACGTCGGCGCGGGTGCGCTTCACGAGTTCCTCGTCTTCGATAGATTGCCGGATGAGCGACATCACCGCGCGCACGTCCTTCTTAAAGACACGCCGGATCTGCTGATACTCGTTCGAGTAAATCATCGTGCCGATGCCTTCGGTGCTGAAGACCTCGGTGAGCAGCGCCTCGTCGAGCCGGCCATCCAGCAGATGCACGCGCGGCACACCCTGGCGGCAGGCGCGCGCGGCGTGCTCGATTTTCGAAAGCAGCCGCGCCGGCACGGCGATCTTGCGCTTTTTCACGATGTCCTCCGCCTCCGCGATCGAGAGCTGCCGCGCGATGTCGCCGCCAAAGGTGAAGCCGTCCGTGGCGGTGAGGAAAAGGATCTTCATCGCCTGCATCGCCTCGGCGACTTCGAGGGCGATGCCGTCGGAATTCACGCGGAAGGTGCGCCCTTCGCCGTCAAAGCCCATCGGCGGGATCACCGGGATGATGCCTTCGCTGAGGAAAAGATTCAGCGCCTTCGTATCCACGCGCTCGACGCGTCCGGTGTGTTGGAAGTCGATCCCACCGACGATGCCGGCCGGATGCGCGACGATCGCATTGGAATACGCGGCGCGCAGATCCACGGAGGTGAGCCCCTGCATGATCTCGTTCACCACATTCGTCGAGGCCTCGATGCTGATCTTCAAGGTCGCATCATCGACGACGCCGGTGCCGTCGGAGTTGGAAAGGGTGACGCCGCGTTCTTCGGCGATCTGGCGGATCTGGGCGCTGGCGCCGTGGACGAGGATGACCTTGATGCTCAGCGAACGCAGCACCGCGAGATCGAGCAGGATGTTGGGAAAGTTCGGTGAGGCGAGCACGTCACCGTCGATCGCGACCACGAAGATTTTTTCCCGGAATCGAGGGACGTACTGGAGGATGCCGCGCAGGTCGGAAACTTTCATCAAGGGCTGTCTGGGTGACTGAAATGAAAACGCCCGGTGCGGGCAATGCGGAATTGCACTCGGGAGCGCCGCCGTCCCGTGCGGCATCGTTCACTCGCGCGCAGCGCCCAATAAATTCCTTGAGGAAGTTTGGCGCTTCGCGCGCAAGCGACGTTGCCGCACGTGACGGCGGCGCTCCCGGGGAAATCGCTCCTCGACGGCGGCGCGGCGCGTTTTTCATCCTGCGCCATGTCCGTGCCCCTGCTCGATCTGAAGCTCCAATACGCGCCGCTCAAGGCGGAAATCCTCGCGGCGATGGAGGAAGTCGCGGATTCGCAGACGCTGGTGCTCGGGCCGAAGACGGAGGCGTTCGAGCAGGCCGTCGCGACTTACTGCGGCTCGCCTCACGCCATCGGCGTTTCCTCCGGGACGGATGCCGAGCTGCTGCTGCTCATGGCACTGGGGATCGGGCCCGGCGATGTCGTGCTCACCACGCCGTACACCTTCTTCGCCACGGCGGCCTGCGTGGTGCGGCTCGGGGCGCGGCCGGTCTTCGTGGATATCGACCCGGCGACTTACAACATCGACCCCGCGAAACTCGCCGAGGCGCTGAACCAGACGGCGAACGTGAAAGCGATCGTGCCCGTGCATCTTTACGGACAATGCGCGGATCTCGCGGCGATCACGGAGCTCGGTCGGACGCACGGCGTGCCGGTGCTCGAAGACGCCGCGCAGGCACTCGGCGCGCGGCATCCGCTCGGCGCGGCGGGCGCGGTCGGTGAGGCCGGATGGTTCTCCTTTTACCCGACGAAAAATCTCGGCGCCTTCGGCGACGCCGGCATGGTCGTGTGCCAGGACGACGCGTTGGCGGCGAAGATGCGCGCGCTGCGCAATCACGGCATGGAGCCGCGCTACTACCACAAATGGATCGGTGGAAACTTCCGCATCGACGCGATCCAGTCGGCGATCCTCAGCGTGAAATTTCCGCACCTGGACGCCTGGGGCGCCGGACGCCGCGCGCGCGCGGATTTCTATCGGCGGGAATTTTCACGCCTTGGCCTCACTGACCGCATCGGCCTGCCCACCGAAGCCTTCGCCACGAGCGGCGTGACCAATCACCACATCTACAACCAGTTCATCATCCGCACGCCGCAGCGCGACGCCCTGCGCGCGCATCTCACCGCCGCGGGCATCGGCTCCGAGATTTACTATCCGCTGCCGCTGCATCTCCAGGAGTGCTTCCGCGATCTCGGCTACAAGGTGGGCGACTTCCCCGAATCCGAACGCGCCGCACGGGAGACCTTGGCGCTGCCCATTTTCCCGGAGCTCACCGAAGACCAGCAGCGCGAGGTGGTGCGCGAGATCGCTGCGGCTGTTTAGCGGAGAAAAGCGCCACCTGGGAGCGCCGCCGTCCCGTGCGGCATCCTCCATCCGCGCGCAGCGCAAAACACCCACGAAGCTGCGGAACTGGAAACGGGCCGAAGAGGAATGGCGCTGCGCGCGAAACAAGGATGCCGCACGGGACGGCGGCGCTCCCGGGGCGCTACGGGACGATCTCCGTGCCGATGCCGCGGTTCGTGAAGATCTCGACGAGCAGCGAATGCGGCGTGCGGCCGTCGATGAAGTGGACCTTCTTCACCCCGGCCTCAATCGCGTGGATCGCACTCTCGACCTTCGGGATCATCCCGCCGGCGATCACTTGATCTTCGAGCAAGTTCGCGATTTCCGCGCGGTTCACGGTCGGGATGAGCGACTCCTTGTCGGTCGGATCGCGCATGATGCCGGGCACGTCGGAGAGGTAGATCATCTTCACCGCCTGCAGCCGGCCAGCGATGGTACCGGCGGCGATGTCGGCGTTGATGTTGAGCACCACGCCTTCCACGGTGCGGGCCAGTGGCGAGATCACGGGGACGGCTTCCGCGTGTACGGCGTCATGGATCGGCTCGAGCCGCACGTCCACGACTTCGCCGACGAAGCCGAGGTCGATCTCCGTGCTCTTGCCCTCGGTCTGCGGGGGCAGCTTGCGCCCGACGAGCACGTCCTGGCCATGGATGCCGATGGCCTTGCCCCCGAAGCTGTTCAGCAGTTTGACGATCCCGGGGTTGATCTCGTTATCGAGCACCTCCTCCACGATGCGGATGGATTGTTCGTCCGTGACCCGCAGCCCATTGACGAAGCGTGCCTTCAGTCCCGCTTCGCGCATCTTCTGGGTGATCGCCTTGCCGCCGCCGTGGATGAGCACGGGATTGATGCCGACCGCTTCGAGGAAAACCACATCGCGGAGAAACCGCTCGATGACATTTTCATCCTCCATCGCGCTGCCGCCATATTTGATGACAAAGAGCTGGCCGCGGAAGCGCTGGATGTAAGGCAGCGCCTCGATCAGAGCTTCGGCGCGATCTTCAGGGGACTTGGGCATGGCGGAAAGGATGAAGGATGAAGGATGAAGGATGAAAGCCTCGTTTCGCCGCAGCACCTCACTTCATCCCTCATCCTTCATCCTTCATCCCTTTCTTCACTCGCCCATGTTCAGCTTTACGTACTCCGTGCTCAGATCCGTGGTGAAGACGGAGTATTCGGCGGTGCCGACGTGGAGTTCGATGGTCACGACGAATTTTTTCTGCGCGACGATCTCGTGCAGTTTGGCCGTGGGGGTGCGGCTGGCGATGCCGCCTTTCACCGCGCTCACGCCGTCGTAGAAAATGTCGGTTAGCTCCTCCCGCATGCGCGCGCCGGAATAGCCGATGGCGTCCATGATGCGGCCCCAGTTCGGATCGCCTCCGAACCACGCGCACTTCGTTAGTGTCGAATTTCCCACCGCCTCTGCCACCCGCCGCGCATCGCTCAGCGAAGCCGCGCCTTTGACGTGGACTTCCACAAATTTCGTCACGCCTTCGCCGTCCTCGACGATCAGCCGCGCGAGCGTCCGCGTCACATGGTCGAGCGCCTTTTGGAAAAGCTTGAAGGCGGCGCTGCCGTGGCGCAGCGCGGCGTGCTCGGCAAGGCCATTGGCCAGCATCAGCACGGTGTCATTGGTGCTCATGTCGCCGTCGATGGTGATGCGGTTGAAGCTCTGCTCGACGGAGACGCTCAGCGCCTTCTGGAGCTGTTCTTTGCCGATCACGGCATCCGTCGTCAGGAAGCAGAGCATCGTGGCCATGTTCGGATCGATCATCCCCGCGCCCTTCGCGATGCCGCCGATGCGCACCGTTTTGCCATCGATCTCAAACTCCACCGCGACCTCCTTCGGAAAGGTGTCGCTGGTCATGATGGCCTTCGCGGCGCGCAGGCTGCCGTCGCCTTTTAAGGCACTGGGCAGTTCCGCGATCGTCGCCTCCATTTTCTCGATCGGCAGCGCGACGCCGATGCGGCCCGTGGAGCAGACCAGCACCTGTCGCCCCTTGAGCCCGAGCGCTGCGCCCGTCGCTTCCGTCAGGCGTTTGGCGTTCTCGATGCCGTGGATTCCGGTGCAGGCGTTGGCATTGCCCGCATTCGCGAGGATGGCGCGGATGTCGGCGGTGCGCAGATGGGTCATGGAGACGCGGACCGGCGCGGCTTTGACGCGATTCGTGGTGAAGGTGCCCGCCGCCACGGTCGGCTGCGGAGAATGGATGAGCGCGATGTCGGGCTTGTTGGCGTTGGTGGCCTTGATGCCGCAGTAGGCGCTGCCAGCGAGGAAGCCGCAGGGCGCGGTGATGCCGCCGGGGATTTCGGTGAAGGAGGACATGAAAACGGATCGGTTGCCGCGGGGCGGAAGCCCTTCTCCAGGATGGAAGCGGGGAGTCGCGATTTCATGCGGAGCACTGCGCGCGGTCACGAAAAAAATCCTCCGCGGGGAGGATTCTCTGACCGTGGATGGCACGGCCCCATGCCGCTCGCACGCTCGGAGGATTTTCGCCGGCCGGCCGCGCCCCGGTTTGCAAACCTGCCCTGAGTGCCGCAGTCTCCGCGCGCATGTTCCGACTCCCCCTGCTGCCCATCCTCCTCGCGATGCTGCTCGCTGCGTGGCCGAGCCAGGCCGCTCCCGAGGCGCTCGATCCCGTACTGCAAATTGACGGAGTGTGGGCCCTGAAGCAGGACGATTTTCAAACCGCCACGCGCGGCCTGCCTTTTCGCTGGAACTCGACGGCCCGCGATTCCGCCCGCGCCAGTGGCAAGGAGCTGACTCTCCTCGGCCTGCCGCTCGTCGAGTTGGTGGCGCGTTTCGCGAATGAAAAGGTGACGCAAATGACGGCGGTCATTTACGCCCGGGGCGATACCGGTGAAATCCAGCGAGAGGCCTTTGAGGCGCTGCTGCGGCAGTCCATCGGCGCGCTCGATACCTTCACGAAGGTGAAGTTCACCGCGCGCGGGAAGGATGCGACGAGCGCGGTGAAAGCGGATGGCGTGTATTGGAAGACGCCCCGGGCGCACTACCTCCTCGAGTACAGCTTCACCAAGGAAGTGAAGTCGCGTGCCGTGCCCTTCCGGGCGGAATTCATCCGGCTCGAAATTTCGCCGCCGCAAAACACGACCAGCCTCCTGACCACCGCCACGAATTCTCCGAAGATCAAGTTCTCCGGGGGGCTGCGCGTGAAGCGGGATCTGGAGAAGGGCGACGTCTGGATCACGGGTGTGCCGATGGTGGATCAGGGGGAGAAAGGCTACTGCGTAGTGGCGAGCGCGGAGCGGGTGCTGCGCTTTTACGGCAGCGAAGTGGACCAGAATGAACTCGCGCAAATCGCCAATACAGGCGACCGCGGAACGAGCCCGAGCGCGATGGCTGAGGCGCTGAAGAAGCTCTCGCAACGGCTGCGGATCCGCGTGC
This sequence comes from Chthoniobacteraceae bacterium, assembly GCA_031409655.1. Taxonomy (GTDB): domain Bacteria; phylum Verrucomicrobiota; class Verrucomicrobiia; order Chthoniobacterales; family Chthoniobacteraceae; genus JANNXQ01. The sequence goes on from JANNXQ010000105.1 coordinate 8,399, forward strand.
GCGACTTGGAAAAGGCCGAGGTCCGCGATTATCTGAAGCTGCAGACGGACTACAATCGCGCCGCAAAAAAAGCGAACGCTCCGGTCATTCCCGACATGGGCAATGCCATCGATCTGGGGCTGATGTATCAGACGATGAAGGCCAACGTGCTGCGCGAGGTGCGCACCCGGAACCGGGCGGATGTCGGCCGCTTTCAGCGCGAGGTGCAGGATGAGATCGACAAAGGCGTGCCGCTGCTCTGGTCCGTGCAGCTCGGCCTTTTCCCCGAGCCCGGCGTGCCGCAAAGCGGCGGTGGTCACATGCGCCTGATCATCGGCTACAACGCGAAGACGCAGGAGCTCCTCTTCTCAGATTCGTGGGGTGCAGGGCATGAGCTGAAGCGGATGCCGATCGACGTCGCGTGGACGATCACCACCGGACTGCTGACGATCGAACCGCTCTGACCTGGGAGCGTTGCCGTCCGCGTGCGGCATCGTCTTCATGCGCGCAGCGCCATTCTCTTGTGGCGCTGCGCGCGTTTCGCACGATGCCGCACGGGACGGCGGCGCTCCCAGGTTACAGCTTCGGCACCACCTTTGGCCGCCACGTGGGTTTCGAGAGGGTGTCGTCGCTCGTGTATTCGAAGAGTTTGCTCACCGGGAAAAGCAGCACGCCGGGGAGGCCCTGGGCGTTGATGCGCATGTCGAAGTCCATGCGGTCATCGAGGAAGAAGAGTTGCCCATTGCCGATCATATTGAAGCCCTGACCTTCGATCAGGAGATCGCGCGTCTGGATCACCCCGGCCTCGATGGTCAGCGTGGCGGAGGCTTTCCGCGCTGCCTGGTAGCCCATGCCGGGGACGATGCCATTCAGGATACCGGAGAAAGGGCCAAGGAAGGGAATGGCGAAGACCTGGCCATCGGTGACGGTGAGGTCGCCGGTGCCGCGCATGGTGCGGGCGTCTTCGCCGCGACCAGTGAAATCATAGCGCCCGTTCAGCCGGCCCTGGGAGTCGTCGTAGTTGAAGTAGAGTTTCGTGAGGCTCGCAAAGTCCACATTCTCCGCCTCGATGCGCGCGCGGTGGCCAGGCTTTTCGCGCCGGAGCGAGATCTCCGCCTCGCCCCGCATCCGGCCGCCAAAGAGCTGGGCGCTGAGGCCGTCGATCTTCATCCGATCCCACCAGAAGGACAGCTTGCCCGAAATCTGCGGCGCGCTGAGTTCGCGGCCGAGGAAGGTGTAGTTCATCCCGAGTGGTGCATCGACCTCGACGGTGAGCTTCGTGGTCTTGCCGCCCTTGGCGTGGACCACGCCATCGACGATGAGATTCGGCGGCGCCTTGAAACGGTAAGGTGCGACATCGCGGACGAGGCGCGGGTCGATCCACGTCGCGATCTCCGGCGGGAAGGCGCTGCCGCGGATGTTTTGCAGGCGGACTTCGTCGCGTTTGAAATCGAAGACGAGTCCCCCGGTGCCGCCTCCCTGGACGCGGCGCAAGCGCCCGGAGGAGAAGCTCAGCGTGCGATCTTCGTAGCTGAAGTTTGCCGTGAGGCTCTCGCAGGCCACCCCGCGGTAACTCGCCGCGCCGACGCGCAGCTCGCCGGTGATGCGCCAGTCCTGGATCGAGAGCGAGGGACCTCTGACCTCGGCCGTTACCGCGGGGGCCTCGGGAAATTCAAACTCCCCCAGCACCCGCGCGGCCGGGCCGCTGAGGAGCGGTTGGAGCGGCTTGGGATTGATGGTGCTGCGCAGTTGCGCGCGAAAAGCGCCTGGCACCAGCATGGCATCGCCGAAGATCATGCCGCTGCGGTGCAGCAGCCGCGCCTCCCGCGCGCTCCAGCGTTCGCCATCCCACGAGACGTCCGCATCCAGCCCTTCAAAGACGACGGAGCGAAAGGCAAACTTCCGCAGCCCGAGGTGGCCAACCACCATGATCGCTGGCTTCTCCGCGAGCACGCCTTGGAAAGTGAGATCGACCGCGGGCGATTCGTAGAAGACGAATTCGCCGAGCTGGGGCAAGACCCGGAAAGCCTGGCTGAGGCCCTGGAGGTCGAGGCCGGATTGCAGATGAAGATCGAGCGCGCGGGTCTCCGTGCCGTAGTTCCCGGTCACGCTCAAAGCGCCGACCGCGTCCGCCGCGGTGAACTGTTTCAGCTCCACGAATCTGTCGCGGTAGCAGGCCGCGACGTTGAGCTGACGCAGCAGATAGTTCCCCCGCCGGATGCGCTCGCCCCAGAGGGCCGCTTCCACGAAGATTTTCTCCGGCGTCGCGAGGTCCCCGCTGAAGGTGATGCTGAGCGCGGGCGCCGCGGCCTCGAACTTCAGCGCCTTCAATTCATCGATGACGCGCGCGATCAAAGGCGACGCGCTCTTTTGCTCCTCGTCGGGCTTCTTCGGGAACGCCTGCGGATTGATAAAACGGCCTGAGGCCGAGACGCGGATGCCGAATACTTCCGCCTCGGCGCGAGCGAGATAGACCTGTTGCGGTGGGAGGAAAAGGCGCGCATTGAGGCGTGCGACTTCGATCCGCGGACTGCGGGCATCGGAGGGATCGACGGGGAGCGCGAGATTCGCCTCCCGGAGATCGAGCGCGTCGAGGAAAGGCTCGCCCCGCGCGAGATTCGCGTAGTTCACCTGCAGGCTCATCTCGTCGATCTCCGCCAGCACCCGCCGCCGGTCACGCGCATCGAGCACCTTCACTCCGCTGGCCACCAGGCCGCGCATCGGGTCGAGGGAAAGTTTGCGCAGATAGACTTCCACGCCGCGCTTGCGGAATTCCTCGGTGACCCGGAGCCGCCACTGTTTCGTGAAGCCACGATGGTACAGGTACCAGGCCGACCCGATGAAGGCGGCGAGGAAGATGGTGAACAAAGTGAGCAGCACGCGCCGCATGCGGGCGAATCTGCAAGGCGGCGCGCAGGGTGTCGAGGGGGTGGATTCAAAGCGCGGCAAACCTGACTGGGAGCCCGGAGCAGATTCGTCCTCGAAAGCGCAACGATCGAGGACGAGGACGAGAACGAGCACGAGCCGCCGCCTCCTTCCAGCGCCGCCCCTCCCGGCCCCTTGAAAATCGCCGTGGCATACGCGATGCTCCCCCTCGGAAACCCCGAGATGATTAAAGCAAATTGTCGGGATCGGTTCACTGCTGCGGACTTCGATTTTGTCGTCAAGACACTGGCGAGGTCTGAAAACGAGTCTGTCTCCCTGGGAGACCTGCTCACAGATGACGGGACGCGGGATGCAATTCTCGATGCTCCGAAGCTCGTGGAGGCCGTCCTCGACGGCCGCGCCCCACTGAGCATTTCGCCACAGCTCTACTTCTACGTTTTGCTCAGACGTGTCTTAAAAGATGCAGGACTGAACGATCGTTCGGTCAGCGATTACGTCGCCTCGTTGCTCGCGACTTTTTCCGATAGCGCGCGGATGCGGTCGCCTGCGGATGGCGCGACGGGGCCGCTGCAATATGTGAGCGACATGCTCATCGCGCTCCAGGCGGCCTCGCCGACGCAGAGCTTTCTGATCCGCGCGCACGTTGGGAATTACGCGCTCTTCATCACCGGGATTTTCCACGAGTCCGTGCAAAGTCGCTCGCAGCGCGGCGCGCCGGACCTGGAGTTTTATGAAGATGTGGGGCGCGCGAACTTTAAGGCGGCAGCGAGTCATCGTGTCGCCCGGTCGGCGGCGCTGAGCGGGGTGTATGAGCAGCTCGCGGAGCAATTTCACGACGTGCGCCTCGCGCTCAATCGGCTTTCGGACTCGATCCTGCACCTTGACGATGCCCACCCGCCCTTGATCGGCTCCGACGCATGAGCGCCACGCTTTTCAGTGAGATCCAGCGGCTCTTTGAGCGGACTTACGCGGCCGTCGGGATCAATCTGGAAGACTGTCTCATCGACCGCCAGCGTTGCGGCCAGCTCAGCCGGCTGGCCGGCGCGTCGGCGCGGGAGTTGAGCGAGCTGGCGCGCACCTTTCTCCGCAAAGCGGACGGCCGGCTGCACATCGGCATCTACTATTCGCAATGGCTCATCGAGCAGCTCGAGCGGCATGATCCGCGCCGCGGCTTGAGCGACGAGAATATCCGGTCGCTCATTCCCTTCGTGGAAGAGATCAATCACGCGTTGCACGCGGCGCTCCAGTTTCAGCGGGGCGTCGAGGAGATCCAAAGCGAAGACTACGCGCGCAATCTGGAGCTGCAGGCCCAAGTCGATACCTACCTCGTCCTGCTGCTCTTCGTGGCCTTCTTTCGAAAGACCCAGCGCATCTCCCGCACCGATCGGCGCTGGCTGCGTTTCCACCTTTTCTCACGGAATGATCCGAACGCCTACTCATCGCCGAATCTCCGTGGCCGCTATCTCGAAACCACCGAACTCGCCGCGGGCTACACCCGCTATCTCGACGGTCTGAACGGCGCGCGGCGGGTGGATGAGATCCGCCTTTTCCATGCCCTGGACTATGGGGCGAAGCAGCAGCGCATCCTCGCGCTGATGGATGTGTCGCGTTGAGTAATCGGTGACCGTGCCCAGAAGACTTGAAGATGGTGGACAATAGGATTGTTCCTGGTCCGGGGGCATCTAGTGTGCCGCGGCATGAAGCGTTCGCAGATCATTCCAGTGCTGCTCATGTTACTTGTCGCCTTTTCGCTGCGCTGGTGGTTGTCGGAATTTCACGAGGTGACGGTCGGAAATCGTGGACCCGAGCAGCCGGAGGACGGCTCGGGAATGCGCGACCGCTCCGCGATTTTGGCGCTGTCCGCTGCGCCTGCGTCACGAATCGCCCCCGTTTTGTTTCCACCGGATTCTCCAGTGTCCTCTCATCCGGTCGAGCGCGCGGCTGCTTCGGGTGTCGTCCTTGAGACCCGAGTGGAAGCGACGGAGCGCGTCGGTCGGTGGCTGCGCAGCCGGTTGCTGCAAACGGAGATTCAGCCGCGCCCGGTGCGCGTGGTGGAGCATTGGGAAGTGGACGCGAGTGGCCACTCCTGGGTCTGTGTGGGGCGCAATATGTATCTTGCAGATCAATTGATCGTGAAAGTGCGACCGGGCTTGAGTGAGGTGGCGCTGCGCGAGCGACTGGCGACCCTCGGGATGCAAATCGAGAGCCGACTCGCCAGGGAGGTGTTTTCCGTGCGCCTGCCGGAAGCGAAGCTGGACACGGTGCCCGAGGCCATCCGGTTGCTTTCCGCGCATCCGGAACTCGCGGAGTCCGCCGAGCCAGATGGCGTGGGTTTTGGTGCTGGGCTGCCGAACGATTCGCGCTTCGGCGAGCAGTGGGGCCTCCACAACACCGGTCAATCCGGCGGGATCGCGGATGCCGACGTCGATGCGCCGGAATTCTGGGATATCCTCGAAAGTGCTCCGGGAATCATGGTCGCGGTGCTCGACTCGGGCCTGAACTTCACGCATCCCGATTTGCAGGGCGTCGCCTGGGTGAATCCGGGCGAGATTCCAGGCGACGGTCTCGACAACGATGGCAGCGGGAAGGTGGACGACATCAATGGCTGGGATTTCGTGAACAACGACAACAACCCCACCGACGATCACGGCCATGGCTCGAACGTCACTGGCATCACCGCGGCGAACCGGAACAATGCAACGGGCATCGCCGGCCTGGTCAGTGGAGTGCGGATCGTGGTCTGTAAGATTTTGAATTCCAGCAACAGCGGGACGACCTCGAATCTGATTGCCGCCACGACCTATGCCCGTCTCCGCGGAGTGCCGGTGATGAATCTTTCGCTCCAAAACTATCCCTTCAGCACGACGCTGAACACAGAGTTCACTGCCTGCCAGACGGCCGGCATCCTGCTCGCGATCTGCGCGGGCAATCAGGGTGTGAACAACGACACCACGCCGAACTACCCGAGCAGCTATCCGCACCCAAACATCATCGCCGTCGGCAATCACGATCGCACCGATGTCCGTTGGGCCGGATCTTTCAATCCCTCGAACTTTGGCCTGACCAGCGTGGACCTCTTCGCGCCTGGTCGCGAAATCCTCAGCCCGGTCCTCGGCACCTCTTACTCCTCCTACACTGGGACGTCGCAGGCAGCGCCTTTTGTCACTGCCCTCGCCGCGGCGATTAAGTTCGTGCATCCCTCGTGGCAAGCGGCGGAGATCAAGGGCAGCATCCTCGCGGCGGGTGTTCCGGTTTCCAGCTACAGCGGCCTTTGTGTGACGGGCGCACGGCTCAATGCGGTGTCCGCTCTCGCGCAAGCTTTCCGCCAGTCGCCGTTCCGAGACAGCGATGGCGATGGGTTCTCCGACCTTTTCGAGTATCTCGCCGGTTCACGGGTGGATCAGGTGGCCAGTCAGCCCGTGGTTTTCACCAGCAGCGTGGGAGGGTTTTTCCGTGTCGGGGTTTCGCGCGTGGCGCGCTCTGACGCCCACCTGGCGGTGGAGACCTCGCCAGATCTGCTTTCGTGGACGACGACCGGCATCACCGATTTTAGTTCGATAGATACGCTGCTCGGGGGAATTTCGCTCTCCGGCGCGCCGCGTGGTTTTGTCCGAATCCAGGCGTTCCCCACGCCGTAGGGCGCAGGCGCACTCCTCGCTCGACTCACTGCTGCGTGCTGCCAAAGTGCGCCGCGATGATCCACCTCACCATTCTCGGCAGCGGCAGCGCGGGCAATTGCGCGCTCGTCGAGGCGGGGCGGACACGACTGCTGATCGATGGCGGACTGAGTGCGCGGCAGATCGCGGTGCGGCTCGCGCAGTGCGGGATCAATCCCATCGAGATCGACGGCATCCTGCTCACCCACGAACACATCGATCACGCTGGCGGGCTCGATGTCTGGTGCAAACAGTCGGCGACGCCGATCTACTGCAACCGACTGACCGCCGAGGTGCTCCAGACGCCGCGGACGGAGCTGCGCAAGGATTGGCGCTACTTTGTCACCGGGTCCGAGTTCACCGTCGGCGACATCACCATCGAGACTTTCCCGGTGCCGCACGACGCCGTCGAGCCGGTCGGCTTTCTTCTCCATCACGGCAATGTCGCGCTCGGTTTCCTGACCGATCTGGGCACCGTGACGAAGCTCGTCCAGGAGCGCATCCGCCACGCGCACACCCTGGCGATCGAAACGAATCACGACGAGAAGTTGCTGCAAAATGACACGAAGCGTCCGTGGAGCGTGAAGCAGCGGATCATGTCGCGTCACGGTCATCTCTCGAACACCGCCGCCGCCAACGTCCTCGCGGAATGCGCTGGATCGAATCTCCGCCGTGCGGTGCTCGGGCATCTCAGCCGCGACTGCAACTCACCGGAACTGGCCGTCGGCACAGTGCGCGCGCGGCTGGCGGAATGTGGTGCCTCCGAGATCGACGTCATCTGCGCTACGCAGCGCGAGATCACCGCACGCTTCGAGGTGGCGTAATTTTGGAGGGACACGCTCCGTCGTGTCCCTGATCTCCTCGGGCAGCGGCGGAGCGGAGCCCGCCACCTCCGCCCGCCAAAGTTTGGGACACGACGGAGCGTGTCCCTCCAGGATCAATGCGCCTTCACTTCGTCCCAGAGCTTGTCGAGTTCGGCGAGCGGCAGACCTTCGAGGGTGATGCTGCGTTCGCGAGCCAGAGTTTCGACGGCGCGGAAACGGCCGCTGAATTTCTCCGTCGCGCGATGCAGCGCGGGCTCGGCGTCGATCTTCAGTTTGCGCGCCAGATTCACCACCGAGAAAAGGACGTCGCCGATTTCATCCTCCAGCTTTGCGGGATCGCCGAGCACGGCCTCCACTTCCGCGAGTTCCTCCCGCACTTTGGCAAAGACCGGCGCCGCGTCCGCCCAATCGAACCCGACCTTCGCCGCCTTCTTCTGCACCTTTTGCGCCCGCATCAACGCCGGCAGTCCGACGGGCAAACCGTCGAGCACCGATTCCGGCGCATTCCCCTTTTCCGCGCGCTTGATTTCGTCCCACTTGAGCAAGACATCCGCCGCATCCACGCACTGATCATTCCCGAAGACATGCGGATGCCGCCGTACCAGTTTTGCCGAGACCTCGCGCGCCACGGCATCGAATTCGAAGCGTCCCTCGTCCCGCGCGATCTGCGCATGGAAGACCACCTGCAGGAGCAGATCGCCGAGTTCTTCGCGCAGATTCGCGTCGTCGCGCGCATCGATCGCCGCGGCAACTTCATACGCTTCCTCGATCAACCCAGCGCGCAGCGAACCGTGCGTCTGCTCCTGATCCCACGGACATCCGCCAGGCCCGCGCAGCTTCGCGATGATGTCGAGGAGTTGGTCGATCCCAGGGGACTGCGTGTCGGGTGGTGAAAGTTTGGGCGTATCCATGAAGAAGAAAGTGAAAGGTGCCTCGGTGGCATCGAGATCCGCAATCAAGATTGCGCCAAGAGCGTCCCCTCGTAAGCTCTCGTCATGATTCAGAAGCTGCGTGAGTTACTGGACGCCAATCCGTTTCAGCCTTTCCATGTCAACCTCGCTGACGGTCGCAAATTCGCCATCGCTTCACCCGATATGATCTGGATGCCCGCGGAGGGCCGCGGCGGATTGCACATTTTCGTTCCGGAAGAGGACCGCATTGTGAGCGTGAATCTCCTCCTGCTGACCTCCGTGGACTGGGCAGCGCCGGCGGGAGCGCGCGAGTAGCGCCGACCCTGAGTCAGATCCGCCAGAGCGAGCGGTGGGTGCCGAATTCGCTGATCTCGCCGCTCGATCGCCGACTCACGTAGATCGTGATCCCGACCACGGTGGCAAAGGTGGCGACGACGATGAAGGCCACCAGCCAGCTCGGGATGGAAGTGCCGACGTGGAGCGCGGCGTAGAAAGACGCGAGGGAATCGATCTTCGGATCCGCGTGCAGGAAGATTTTCGTGATCCACGCGACGAGCACGATGATGAAGATGAAAATGTAGTTCCGTTTCAGGCGGCGTCCGAGCGCTTCGAGGCGGCTGATCTTGAAACTCGGCAGGAGCAAATCTTCGCAGACCAGTTTCTGCCATTCGCCCTGCAGCATGCCGGTATTTTGCGAGACGATCGGCACGAGGAAGTGGGCCTCGAGCATTCGCACTCGCGCGCGGAAGGCATCGTAGAACCGGTACCGGCGGGCCTCGATCCAGAGCAGCATCCAGACGACCGCGATATTGAAAAAGAAGATGAGGTGCGGCACGTCGCGGAACGAAAAGGCGATCGTGAAAATGGAGGAAGTGACCGTGATCGCCCAACTCGTCGTGACATCGAGCCGCTGCCGCCAGGACATGATCCGCCCGAGTTCACCCCGGTAAAAATGCGACATCGCCGTGATGTAGCTGGAGTCGAACTTTGGCGGAGAGGGTACGTCGGGCATGGACGGAGGATTTTGCCGTGGGAGGAAGTTCGCCGGATGCTGCGGCCGCATCCTCACCAGTGGCATCCGGAATCTGCCAGCCACGGTCGCTGCTCCAAAGGATTTTCTGCGACTGCGCTCGCCGCTTGGCACTGGAGCGTTCCCTTGGCACCTTCCCCGTCCCATGGCCCACCCGCCGCGCTGGCAGCTTGCCGACCTCCTCGATTTTGAATCCCTGCTCGCGGCTGATGCTGCGGGCCCGGAGGAGATGGTGCGGGCGCGGGATCGCGAGATTTTTGCACGGGAGATCGCGTCCCGGGACGAAGCCGCAAAGCTGGATCGCCCGGCGGTTTTCCATCGCTGGCTGGAAGCGCGGCGCAAACAGGAAAGCGCCGGGTTGCCGGGTGAGGCCGTGCGCGCGGGCTGGGAGACGCTGCTCGTGCTGGCGGTGCTTGGCGGGCTGATGCTGGGCTCTGGGGTGGGCGCGGCGGTACTGCGGTATTCGGGGGGCGAGCCGGTGAATGTCGCGGTCTTCCTCGGGGCGTTGCTCGGGCCGCAGTTTCTTTTGCCGCTGGTTTTCGCGGCGCTGGGGCTGCTCCTGCGCTGGCGGGTGGGGCAGACGGCCTTCTCTCGCGCCTTGCTCTGGCTCGGGATGCAGTTGCGCCGGCTGCCAGGTGAGCAGCGGGTGCGCGTGCAGACGGCGCTGGCGGCGCTGGAGCGGCGGCGGGACATCTACGGCTCGCTGGGAAAGTGGCCGATGCTCATCGCCACCCAGGTCTTTGCGGTCGCTTTCAATGTCGGTGCGCTCGGGGCCCTGCTCGCGCATGTGCCGACGCGCGAACTGCGCTTCGGCTGGCAGACGACCCTCGAAGTTTCCTCCGCCCAAGTCGCCCCGGTGGTCGCGTTCGCGGCGTTGCCGTGGAGCTGGGCGCCGGCCGCGCAGCCGACGATTGAGCAGATCGTCGCGACGCGCTTTGCGCCCGGGCAATCCCTCGCCACGCTGCCCGGTGCGGCGGCGCGCGCCTGGTGGCCTTTCCTCGCGTATGCGATCGGCTGCTACGGGCTGGTCCTCCGCGGGACCGTGCTGATCTTTGCGCTCTGGCGGCTGCGGGCGGCGTTGGGTGGGCTGCGCTTCGATCACGCGGAGGCCAATGCCCTTTGGCGCCGGCTCACTGGGCCGCTGATGGCTGCGCCCGCCGAGACGGCAGCCCTGATGATTCCGGCGACGTCGGAAAGTGACACGCTGAAGACCCACGCGGGTGGCGCGATCTGGTTGCTCGTGGCGAATGAGTGCGCGCCCTCGGATGCCGATCTCGTGGGTGCGGCTGGACGGGCGCACGGCTGGCAGGCGACACGGACCGAGCGGGTGAAGATCGACAGCCGCCACGCGGCAGCCGCGCTCGTCGCCGAACTGGCGGCGGCTCCGATGCGACCGACGGCGGTGGTCGTCGCCGTGCCGGCGGAACGCGACCCCATCGTGGCCATCGGGCTCTTTCTTCGCGAAGTGCAGCAGGCCGCGGCCAAAGCGGAAGTGCTCGTGTGGTTGGTGGGTGGGTCGCCAGAGCGGGGAAAATTCTGGCGCGACTTTCTCGCCATCCAGCGCCTCCCGATCGGCATCGAAGCCGCGCCCATCGTATGATCGCCGGCGTTCCCTCTTTCGCGGTCGTCGGCGCGGTCAATCACGGCAAGTCGTCCGTAGTCTCGACGCTCGCGGAAGATGACCGGGTGCGGATCAGCGCGATGCCAGGCGAGACCGTCCAGTGCGCGCGTTACTCGCTGCGCGACCTGTTCGTTTTCTTCGACACGCCGGGATTTCAAAACGCCTTCGAGGCGCTCGAGGAATTGCGGCCCGCCGCCCAGGATCGCGAACCCCTCTCGGTCTTCCGCGCCTTTGTGGAGAAGCATCGCGGAGAGCCGGACTTCGACGCCGAGAGCCGGCTCTTTGCGCCCCTGATCGAAGGTGCGGGTGTGGTCTATGTCGTCGATGGCTCGCGGCCGTGGTCGGAGTTACACGGAGCGGAGATGGAGATCCTGCGCCTCACGGGTCAGCCGCGGCTGGCGATCATCAATCGCACGAACGCCACGGATCACGTGGCGGATTGGAAACGCCGACTTGGCCTGCACTTCAATGCGGTGCGCGAATTCAATGCGCACGCGGCCTCGTTCGCCGATCGCATCGAGCTGCTCGAGACGCTCGCGGGCATTGAGCAGACTTGGAAACCGAAACTCGCGTCGGCGGTGAAGCTCTTGCGCGAGGAGTGGGAGGCGCGCCTCGATGAATGCGCGGAGATCCTCGTCGCGCTCCTGAGCGATTGCCTCCGGCACCGCGAATCGGAGCCGCCGAAATCCGAACTTCCCGAGGCCCGCAAGCAACAGGCCGAAGCGCTGCGGGCGCGTTTCCTCACAGAACTCGGACGTCGGGAGGCGCGCGCACACGCGGAGATCATCCGCATCTTCTGCCACCATCTCGTGAAGGCGGGCGTGCCCGAGGTCAGCGCGGTGACGGCGGATCTTTTCGGCGACGAGACGTGGCGCCTGGCCGGGCTCAACGAAAAGCAACTCGTTGCCGCGGGTGCCATTATCGGCGGCGCCACGGGTGCCGGGATCGATGTTCTCACGGTGGGCCACACGCTCCTCGCCGGGACCATCGTTGGAAGCGCGGTGGGGGCGGGCGTCGCCTGGTTCACCGGGAAAAAAAGGCCCGAAATAAAGGTCCGAGTGCCGGGACTCGGCGCACGGCTGCGGGTTGGCGGCGTTGAGATGACCGTTGGGCCGCTCACGGCGGTCAATTTTCCCTGGATCCTCGTCGATCGGGCGCTCGGCGCGCTCGCTTACTCCGCGAATCGCGCCCATGCCCGGCGGGACGAGGTCGCCCTCGATGCCCGGCGACTGCAAGCGGTGCTCGAGGAACAGCGGATCGCGGCGAAAGACTGGCCGGAGGACGTCCGCCGCGCGTGCGAAAAGCTCTTCGTGGAAATCCGTCGTGGCCGTCTCAAGCCAGAGCAGCGTGCGGAACTCAAGCGACTCCTCCGCGCCCGCCTCGCGCAGCTCTGCGAACAGCGGATCGAATTCGAGAGGTCCACTGCGGAAATGCCTCCTTGCCCGGGTCGCAAATCCCACTAAACCCGCACCCTGTCATGTCTCCTTTCGGCGTCTATATCCTCTGCCATAAAGCAGATTTTCGGCTGACCCGAGGTTGTTGTGAGAGCATCCGTCGATTCGCCGGCGAAGTGCCGATCTGTTTGATTGTTGAGGGCAGCTTTTCCACGGAGGCCCTGGAGCGGCAGTACGGCTGTCAGACCCTGCGGCGCGAAGACATCAAAGACGAGAGCCTGCGCACGAAGAGCTTCGGCGGTTGGGGTTACTCAAAAATGGTCGCTTTCTGGGAGGGGCCGTTCGAGCGGTTTCTTTATCTCGACTCAGATACCATCATGCTCGGCAACGTCTGCGCGATGGCCGACGAAATGCCCGTGGATATGATCATCCCGGAAGTCCCGGCGACGCTTTATCAGCCGGAGGCGATGAATGTGCATTGGCTGAATCCGGAGTTTGTGGCGAGAAACTTCCCCAGTTATCGGATCTACGATCACCCTTACTTTACCACCGGAGTCTTCTTCGGTCGGAAGGGTCTGTTTGAGCTTGGCGAGTACCTCCGTCTTCTGGACCTTCAACGGGCCTATCCGAAGGATAGTTTCCGCCCAGTCTCGGGCGAACAGGGACTGCTTAATTTCCTCGTGTTCTCTGCTGCCGCTGCGGGCCGGCTGACTTATGCCGTGAAACCACTCCAGATTTGCCCGCTCTATATGGAGAAAGGCGAGGTCTCGGAGATCAATGAGGCGCTGCGCTCCGCGGATGGTGAATGGAAGGGGCCGCGGGCGGTGATTCACTATGTGGATGTCAAGCCGAGCTTGCTGCACGAGGGGTGGGCTCGGCGGAGCACTGCGGAAGTGAATGATGCCTGGACGCCTCCGCCAGGGTGGCCCTCGGCGATGAACAAGATGAGGCTGCAAAGTTATGCCGCGTGCGGCTACCCATATTTCGCCGCCATCGCCCGCGTTCTGGCTCAGGATCTCCGTTACCATGGTGAAGCTATGGGGAAACGCCTGCGTTCCCGCCTTAAGACAAATCATCTATGTTGAGAAGAATCAAACATTTGATCCGTGCTTACATTGAGGATAAATATCTGTTTCACGGGGGGCAAAGAGGTCTGGCCGGTCGGCAGAGCTTCTTATGCGATGCCTGGCAGGCACTGACGTTCAATGGGATCGCGGGCGACTACGCCGAGTTTGGGTGCCACGGGGGTAATACTTTTGGGTTTTCGTGGCGGGAATCGAGGCGGATGAACGCCCGTCCGCATCTTTGGGCCTTCGATTCCTTTGCCGGTCTTCCGGCGCAGCGTGGAGGGAGGGATTTTCACCCGGCGTGGGTCCCGGGCACGATGGCAACGTCGCTCCCTGACTTCCACGCACAATGCCAGGCCGCCGGGATTCCGCGGAGCGAATACACGGCCGTGCCGGGATTTTATGATGTTACTTTGCCGGCGCTCGGAGAGTCCGGCGAACCGAAAGCCATCGCGCTGGCCTACGTTGACTGCGACCTCTACTCGAGCACGCAGTCGGTGTTGCAATTTCTCAAACATCGATTGCAGCACGGCATGATCATCGGCTTCGACGACTATTACTGCTGGTCGGCGACGCAAATCTCCGGCAATCGGCTCGCGATGCTCGAAGCATTCACCGGAGACATGCCCTGGCGACTGATCCCCTATCTCCCGATCGGGTGGCACGGTCAGTCTTTCTATGTGGAAGATCAGCGGCTCCGAATCGGGGGTAGCGGCGCGGAGGCCCGCAAATAGCGGTTGCCATCGCGGGGAGGGCTCGCCAAGACTTACGAAACTATGAAAGACATCCGCATCATCATGAAAACCAGCCGGGGCGACATTGAGGCGACCTTCTTTGCGTCGAAAGTCCCGGTGACTTGCGCCAATTTTCTCAACCTCGCCAAGCGGGGCTATTACGACGGCTTGAAGTTTCACCGCGTGATCAAGGATTTTATGATCCAGGGCGGCGATCCCACGGGCACCGGGATGGGCGGGCCCGGATACAAGTTTGCCGATGAGATCGACAAGTCGCTGAAGCACACCAAACCCGGGATTTTCTCGATGGCGAATGCGGGGCCGAACTCGAATGGCAGCCAGTTTTTCGTCACGCATGTCCCCTGCGCCTGGCTCGATGGGAAACATGCGGTCTTTGCGGAGGTGACGAAGGGTCAGGACGTCGTGAATGCGGTGCAGCAGGGTGACAAGATCACGACGATCGACATCCTCGATCCTACAGACGACCTCTTCGCCGCGCAGAAGGCGAATCTCGATAAGTGGAACTCGACCCTCGGGTAAGTGCCGCTGGGAGCGCTGCCGTCCCGTGCGGCCTCGGGGTGCTCGCGGGGCGCTCGCTTTGGGCGTCGGTGAAGAGAGAGTTTGCGCTTTGCGTTTTGGGAGGGTGCCGTGCAGGGGCGGCAGCACTCCCGGGCTAGCCGCTGGCCCGCTTGCGGCTCGTCGCCGCTTTCAAAGCTGGAACTGGCGGTGGCACGTCCAGCGCGGACTCGACGTAGAGCCCCACCTGATCCTTGACGTCGCCGACGAGGAGGTCGGCTTGCTCCAGTTCCTTTTCGCCGATGTGCAGCGCGCCCATGAAAAAGCCGCCTTTTTCGAAGTTCACGGAGCGCGCATAAATCGTTCCGGCGAAGACGCCACCCTTATTGATCGTGACGCAACCGTCGCAATGGATGATGGCGGCCACGGTGCCATCGATCTCCACCGCTTTCGCCCGCACTGGACGCGCAAATTCCAACTCGGATTTCTTGTCGATGATCAACTTCGCCGTCTCGATGGTACCGAGGAAGGTGCCCTTCATTTTTACATGCACATCACCGGAGCAGATCAGCCGGCCGCGCACCTTGCCTTCGATGTAGGCCGCCGCGCAGGCGACCCGCACGCTGGCGAGGTCGCCTTTGGAGGTGACCGTGACGGTGCCCTGCGTCTGGATGGTGCGCGCGTACGGCCCGGCCACCTTGAGGTCGCGCAGATCCAGGTAGCTCGCGCAGGACGGGCAAAGGCTCGACTGCGCGGAGCTACTGACGACCTGCCGATGGCCGCAGGAGTGGCAGCAGATGGTGCGCTCTTTCTCGCCGGAGACCGCCTTGGTCAGCCGCGCGAAAAAGCCCGGCTCCTTGAGGCTCGTGGCCTCCTTGGAGAGCACGCGCTCGATCGAGTAATGCTGGCCGCATTTGCGGCAGAATGTCGTCTTGGCGTGCGAAGACTCGAGCTGGCTGTAGCCGCAATGCGGACAGTCAGCGCTGATCTTGTCGAGCTGCGCTGGGACTTCGTTGGCCACTGTGGGCCTTTGGTTACGGGCGTCCGCCGCCGCTGGCCGCCTTCGGATCGGCGCTCCGGACCACTTCCGGCTGCTTCATCGCGATCTTGTTCGGCGTGACTTCGGATTTTCCGACGAAGGTGGCGCCGTCTTCGATGACGAGGCGCGCGGCCTTGAGGTCGCCATGGAGTACGGCGCGGCTCTTCAGTTCGCACTTCTCTTCGACGGTGATATTGCCGGTCACTTTGCCGAGCACGCTCACGGAACGGGTCTTGATCTCGCCGCGGATCTCGGCGTTTTCGCCGATCGTCAGAGTGCCTGCGGAGTTGATCTCGCCTTCGACCTTGCCGTCGATGGTGAGGTCGTTGGTGAATTTGATGGATCCTTTGATCTCGACGTCAGCCGAGAGAAGATTTTTTTGGGCGGTTGGGTCAGCCATAGGAGTGCGGGTGGTAGTTTTTGTTTCGTTGCGGGTGAGTGGAAGCTGCCCCGTTTCGGGCTCTGCATTGGTGGAATCGAAGAGGCCCATAGCGGTGCGGGGACGCGATCATGCGGCCCTCCAAAATCGCTGTCAACGACGAGCACGGTGTCGCGCTAAAAAAGCGCGAAATGACACACCTCGGCGGCGAAAATTCCTGGTTCGTGAAGCCGGACCGATACCGCGAAAGACCACCGTGGGGATTTTGAAAACGCAGAGACGCGGAGGCGCAGAGGACGCGGAGGGAAAAGCGGGCGTTATTCCTGAGGCACTGGTGGGTGAAAAGCGGGTGGATTCATCGCTGCGTCCTCTGATCTCTGCGTTTTCAAAATGCCCTCCGCCTGCCTCGTTCCGACGCAGGCACTCGTGCCTACTCCGATTTCTCCAGCGCGGGCGCGGGCTTGCCGGTCACCGCGGTGAAGACGGCCTGCGCGATGCGGCCGCTGCCCTCGGCATTGGGATGCACCCGGTCGGGGAAAAGGTCGAGGTTCTGCTCGAGCGCGGCGTGCAGGTCGATGAGGGGGATTTTTTCCTCCTCCGCCACCTGCCGCAGCGGAGGGCGCACGACCCTCGCGAGGACTTCCTCGGTGATCCCGAATTTTCCTGGAACCGCCGGCGTCGGGAGGCAGA
Organism: Chthoniobacteraceae bacterium; assembly: GCA_031409655.1. Lineage (GTDB taxonomy): Bacteria > Verrucomicrobiota > Verrucomicrobiia > Chthoniobacterales > Chthoniobacteraceae > JANNXQ01. The sequence continues at coordinate 25,125 of JANNXQ010000105.1, forward strand.
GGAAAAACTTCACCTTGGGATTCGCCTCGCGAAAGGCGGCGAGCAGGGTGCGACAATCGGTGGCGAGATGTTCCGGGTGCGCGGCGTTTTGCGGTTTGCTGTCGTTGGTTCCGAGCTTGATGACGACGACATCGGGCTGGAAGGCGAGCGCGTCGGTGAAGGCTTTCTGCATCCGGTAAGGCTTGTCAGCGCTCTCGAGCATGGTCGCGCCGCTCACCCCGAAGTTCTGCACCTTCCAGCCGTCGCCGAGCATCCGCTGGAGCTGCAGCGGATAGGTGAAGGCCTTGTTTTTCAGCACGGTTCCTGCCGTGATGCTGTCGCCCACACACGCGAGCTTCGTGGCATCTGGGCGCGGCGTGATCACGGGCGGCACGATCGGCTCGGTGCCGAACGCGAGACGGGCAAAGGTGACGACCGCGGCGAAGAGGGGCTTGGGACTCATGGGTGCGCCGGAGGATCCACGTTCACTCTGCCGGCGTCGAATCTTCTGCAGCCACGGAACGGGCTGCCCAGCGCTCCGGGGCGCGCTACTTCGCGGCGGGCTTGGCCGCCACCTTCGGCACGGGAGCCGGCTTGATGGTCAGCTTCGTCTTCTCCCAATCCTGCTTCGGCACCGCGTCCCAGACTCGGAGATTGCGGAAGGAGGTGGACTGGCCCGCGACGGTGAAGCCGAGGTTCGCCTTCTTCGTGGCGAGCAATGGATCCGAACCAAACGTCGCGTGGGCGCCGTCCACGGTGGCGAGCATGGTGTCTCCGACAATCTCGAGGACCACGGTGTGCCATTCGCCGGTCTTGAGCGGAATGTTTTGGCGACCGAAGATCACGGCCTTGTCCGGACCGTCATGATCATGATCGTCCTTTTGCACGGTGAAGCCGGTTGGGTTGAGCAAGACGCGGCAAACGTGCTCCTTCGCGTCGCTGATGCTCAGCGTGGTCATCTTCGCGCCGTCGAGTTTCACTTCGTATTGGATGACGGCATTTTCAAAAGCGAGCGCGTGGCGCATGACCGCGCCGTGCTTGTCTTCGGGCTTCTCCGCGCCGGAGAGGATGCCGTCCATCACTTCCCATTTTCCCTTCGCGGCTTTCCATTCCTTGCCGTCGGGAGCGGTCTTGAGGTCGTCGCTCAGGAGTTGCTTGCCGGGTTCGGCGAGGAGCGTCTTCGGCGCGTCGGCAGCGAAGCTGGCGCAAAGTGGGAGGCTGAGCAGGGTGAGGGCGGACTGGAGTTTCATGGTGAGGATGTGGGAGAGCGATTGCGTGGGGCTCGCGGTGGATAATGAATCCGCGAGACGCCGTTTTATTTGGGAGGAGCGGAGAGCAATGCCGCCAGCTCGGGTGCGGATTTCCGAAGTTCGGCGACGACCAGTGGCGCGACCATTTCGCCGCCGCGCTGTGTGAGATGGGTGTGATCCATGGTCCCGGGCGTCTTGCCTTCGGGCTCCAACGCGGAGAGGTCGGCGGGGCTGAGCTTTTCCACCAGTTCGATGCTGCGCGCATTCAAATCCACGAGCGGGACACTCTTTTCCACCGCCACACGTTTCGCTGCGGCGACATAGCCGACGAGGAGGTCAGGCACGAGTTTGCCCTCGCGAAAGGTGCGGCGGGTGAGCGAGGTCACGAGCACCGGCTTGGCGCCGAGGGCGCGGGCTTCGTCCACGTAGCGGGCGAGATTTTCGGGAAAGGTCGTGGCAGGATCGGTCTCGCGCGCCGGACCTTTGCCGGGTTGATCGTTGTGTCCGAATTGAATGAGCAGCCAGTCCGGTTTGTGGCTGAGCGCGGTCTTCCAGTAGCCGCCGTCGCGGAAGCTCTTCGTGCTGGCCCCACCCTTCGCGTCATTGAAGCACTCCGCGCTGTCTCCGAGCAGTTTTCCAAAGGCATCGCCCCACCCGCTCTTGCTCGCCACGGTCGAGTCGCCGATCAGCACGACGCGGATCTTTGCCGGCTCCGCACCGTGAAGGAAAGAGGCGCACGCCAGCATCGCGAGCAACGCCAAGGAGCTGGGGCGCCTTCGCCCCGTTTTTGAGACTCGGGGCGAGGGCGCCCCTGCTCCTTGAGCCATCGCGCTCATGCCTGCGCGGCGAGCGCGGCCTTGGCCTTCGCGGCGGCTTCCTCCGCACGCCGCGTGATCTCTTCCGGCGACGGCAGCGACATCAGCACTTCCGGCGGGATGTCGCCCATCTGCGCGAGTTTCACGAGACACTTCTGCCGCTCCGCGAGCGCCTTGTCCGAGTCGCGCTCCTTGCTGAAGCGGCTCTTTGCCTTCTCGCTCCGCAGCCGCAGCATCTCGTACACATCGCCGCCGAGCAGCGCGCTGATATCGACCTTCATCTTCTCCTTCTGCAAATCGGACTCGCTCACGATGTCGCCATTGATCGGACCCGCTTTGTATTTCGGAAACATGATCGCGGCTTCCGGACAGACGCGCGAGCAGGCGGGGCAGTTCGTTTTGCAGTTGTCGTTGTTCTGCACCTGGATGCGCTTCTCGGTGTCCACGCCATAGACGCCGAAGAGGCAGAAGCTCAGGCACTGCATGCAATTCGTGCAGCGGTCGTAATCGATCACCGGGAACCACGGCTTCCACTCGCCATGCTTCGCCGCGCCGGTCTCGCTGCGCGTCGTCTCGACCACATCGCCGAGCTGCGCGGGAGCGAGTCCGGTGATGTCGTGAAAGCGCAGCGGAACATCACTCTCTGCGACCTCGGGCGGCTGTCCACCGAACCGCCCGAGCACCAGCAGCGGCGAGCGATCCGCCGGCGACACCGGACGATCCGTGGCGCCGCGGGTGACGGCGTAGCCTTTCTCCAAGAGCGCAGACATCGCCGAGTAACGATCGGCAGATTCCAGCGGCTGAGCGCCCGAACCTTCATAAAGGACAACGCGGAGAGAGGGAGTGGAGAGACTCATACGGCGGCAGGTTGAGGTTTGTCGGCAGTGGTTACTTTACCGGCGGGGAGATTCGGATTCAGCTCGGAGGAAAAGAGCGCAGTGGCGACTTCGTCCGCGGATTGCACGCGCATGTTCAGCACTTCGGCCGCGGTGATCTGGAGCGGCGCGCCTGCTTGATGAAAAAGCCACTTCACCGCACGGGGAAAACACGCCGCGATCTTTACCGTCCCCTCCGCCGCGAGCCGCTGCAACGCGGGATCACGCCGGGCGGACATCTCGCAAAGATCCGCCACGGCCTCGAACGCCACCCCGGAGTCGCACAGCTTGCGCAGTACCGCGTCCTTCACTTCTTTGGGCACCACCTGCGCGTATTGGCAATGGCAGTACAGGATGCGGGGCTGCGGGTCAGTCATGGGAGGCGGCACGGTATCCACAACCGGACGGAGCGGAAATCCTTTGTCGGCCTGCGCGAGCAGCCCATTTTTGGAAACCAACACTTGCTCCACGCCAGGCCCTCCGATAGCCCAATGAGAGATGCTCCCCCTGCGTCTGAGGATTCGCTTCGTTCCCCTGGCCATCGTCGCGTGCTACATCCAGTCCGCGTCTTCTGATTTGACTGCACAAGCGCCCGCGCCTGCCGCTCGCTCCTGAACGGACACCACCACGGGCCGCGCGATTCAGGCGACGTTTGTTTCGAGCGATGGCACGAAGGTCGTCCTGCGCATCGAAGGTCGCGAGTATGCGACACCGCTGAATCGTTTCTCAAAGGCCGATCAAGACTGGGTGCGAAATCAGATCTCCCCCGTCCCGTCCGCCCCGGTCGCACCTGCTGCACCAGCAGCCCCCGCCGTTCCTGCTCCATCCGCGCCGGCAGCACCACCCGCTGCGGGTGCCATGACGCTCGGAGGACAGCCCGTGGAGTCTGGCGGAAAGGTGGAGTTCACCGCGCCAATCCCGGACGCCGTGCTTAAAAAAGGCCGCCAAGCTCACGCGCGGGTCGGACTACGACAAGGACGTGGTGCTGAGAGACGCCCTCGTCTCCGTGGCCTTTCCGCCCAAGTTCGATCCCGCAAAGTCCTGGCCGATCCTCATCGTCAGCGTGACCATCTCCGGGAAGGACAAGGGCAAGGAGCCATCGAGCATCAAGGCGATGAACGGCTTTGTGGATGCCGCCCGCGAGCAGGGCTGGATCGTCCTGGCCGCCGATTTGCCGGGACAGATCGTGCCCGGCATGTCCGCCAATCGCTGCGCGCTCGCTCACGCCGGGCTCGACGCCCTGGCGCGCCAGTGGCCGGCGTCTAAAGATTGGCCGATCGCGACCGGTGGATTCTCCGGCGGCGCGAAGTACTCCGGCTGGCTCGGCGGCTGGTTTGCCGCCGAAGGGCGGAAAGTGCTCGGCATGTTTATGGGCGGCTGCAACGAAGACGCGGCCTCCACGGCTCTGAAGGAATACAAGCCGCCGCGGAAAGAATTCCTCGCCGCGAAAGTCTTTCTCAGCACCGGCAAAGACGACCGCATCGCCGGGCCTTCCTTCGGCCAGACGGTGCAGGCGTCGCTGAAAAAATCCGGCTTCGATCAAGTGAAGCTCGAACTCTTCGACGGCCCGCATCAACTCCACCGCGAACACATCGCCCCCGCGCTGCAGTGGTTTGCGGAGAGCGCGAAGTAGAGGGCGGCAGCGCAGCTCCTACGCGAAGATCTCCTTCACCACGCGGCCATGCACGTCGGTCAGGCGGAAGTCGCGGCCGGCGTAGCGATAAGTGAGCTTTTCGTGATCGAGGCCGAGCAGGCCGAGGATCGTGGCGTGCAGGTCGTGGACGTGGACGGGATTTTCCACGGCCTTCGCCCCGTAGTCATCGGTCGCGCCGTAGCTCAGGCCGCCGCGCACGCCGCCGCCGGCCATCCACATGGTGTAGCCTTTCGCATTGTGATCGCGTCCGTCGGCACGCTTGCCATCGGGGGTGCGTCCGAATTCTCCGCCCCAGAGCACCAGCGTGTCGTCGAGCAGGCCGCGTTGTTTGAGGTCGGTGAGGAGCGCGCCGATTGGCTGATCGGTCGCGCCGCAATTCTTCGTCAGCGCGCTCTTCAAGTTCTGATGCTGATCCCAGCCGCCGTGGCAGACCTCGATGTGGCGCACGCCGGCTTCGGCGAGGCGACGGGCCATGAGGCACTGGCGGCCAAAATTATCCGACTGCCCGCGACCGATGCCGTACATCTCGAGCGTGGCTTTGGATTCCGTGGTGAGGTCCATCACGCGCGGCACTTCGGTCTGCATGCGGAAGGCGAGTTCGTAGCTCTGGATCACGCCTTCGACTTCGGCGTTGCCGTTGCTCGCGGTGAGGAAGTCGCGATTCATCGCCTGCACCAGATCGAGTTGCTTGCGCTGTTCGCCGCCCTGCATGTCGGGGTTGCGAATATTCTCGATGCTCGCGGTGCCGCCGCCGTCCTTCTGCGCGCCAAGCCGCGTGCCTTGATAGATGGCGGGGAGAAAGGCGCTGCCGTAATTCTGCGCGCCGAACTGAATCGGCGGCGCGATGGTCACGAAGCCGGGCAGGTTTTCATTCTCCGTGCCGAGCCCGTACAGCGTCCACGCGCCGAGGCTGGGCCGCACGAATTGCGCGCTGCCGGTGTGCAGTTGCACGAAGGCCTGCGGATGATTCGGGATGTCCGTGTTCATCCCGCGCAGCAGGCACAGGCTGTCGGCGTGCTTGGCGACATTCGGGAAAAGCTCCGAGATCCACAGCCCGCTCTGGCCGTGCTGCGCAAAGGTGAAGGGCGAGCCTTGGAGTTTCGCGCCGCCGCCCTTCGAGGGGCCGGGCTTGCCGTCGTCTTCAGTGAGCTTCGGCTTGTAGTCGAAGGTGTCCTGATGCGCCGGGCCACCTTGCATGCAGAGGAAGATAACGCGTTTCGCCCGCGGCGGGAAATGCGGAGCGCGCGGTGCGAGCGGGCTCTTGCTCTCGGCGGCGGCGAGTTCAGTCGAGAGGGCCTTGAAAGCGAGCCAGCCGAAGCCGGCGGAAACCGTGCGGAGTAGATCGCGGCGGGTGAGGGCGCTGGCGGTCACGCCGGAGCATTCGTAGGGAAGGATCGAGTTCATGGTGATGGCAGATGGCAAATGGCAGAGGTCAGCGCAGGTAGCGGAATTCGGCGCAGGCGAAGAAGGCCTGGCAGAAGGTGGCCCAGGTTTGTTCGTTGGCAGCGGAAGGGTTCGCGGCGCGGATCAAACCTTCGCCGTCGGCGTTCAGGTATTTTTCGGCGCGGGTGCGCTCGGCGGCGGTGGCCGGGCGGCCAAGGGCAAGCAGGTGGGCGTAGTCGATGCGCTTGGCCTCGGCGATCGGCGCGGTGAGCACGCGCTTCGCCATCGCGGTGGCCTGGGTGCGGACGAAGGAATTGTTCATCAGGTAGAGTGCTTGCGATGGGACGTTCGTCACGTCGCGTTCGGCGACGACGAGGCTGGGCTCGGCGAAGTCGAAGATATCCAGGACTTCGGGCACGAAGTCGCGAATGACGGGCAGATAAACGCTGCGCTTGGTGGTCTCGTAGTTGGTGAAGGACTCGGGACGGATGCCGCGACCGATGTAGCCGTCGCCGATCGCCGCGACCGCCGAAGCCTTCGCGGGCACGAGATCGAGATTGCCGCTCACGGCGAGGATCGAGTCGCGAATGGCCTCCGCGTCGAGCCTTCGCGGAGCGGCGCGCCAGAGCAGGCGATTGTCGGGATCGGTCTCCATCGCCGTGCGATCCACAGCGCTGCTGAGCTGGTAGGTGCGGCTGAGGACGAGCGAGCGGACGAGCTTCTTCACGCTCCAGTCTTCGCGCATGAATTGCAGCGCGAGCGCGTCGAGCAATTCGGGATGGCTCGGCTTCTCGCCCGTTGCGCCGAAATTATCCGGCGTCCGCACGAGGCCGTCGCCGAAGAGTTGCATCCAGAGGCGATTTACGGCGACGCGCGCGGTCAGCGGATTCGAGGGCGACGTGAGCCACTGCGCGAGTTCGAGCCGTCCGCTGGCGTTGGCGGGAATGCCTGGGGCCGCACCGTGAACCATCACTTGCACAAAGCCGCGCGCCACCGTCTCCGCGGGCTGCTCGAGCTCGCCGCGCACCAGCACGCGGGCATCGCTGGGCTGGCCGTCGCGCACGCCCATGGCCTGCGGGACGCCCGGTGCAGGCGCTTCGGTTTTCGCCTGCTCACCGCGCTTCTTTCCCTTCTTATCCGGCGCGCCGCCGGTGCCGAAACGCTCGGCGAGCTTCGCATAAGCCTCCGCCCTTTTACCCTCGGGAAGATTCTTGAGTTGCGCCGCTTTCTTCGGATCGCGCTCGGCGAGTCGCTTGAGCAATTGCTCGTAGTCTGGACGCGCGGCAGGCGCAGCCGGAGAGGCCACGGGCTCCTGACCTTTCCCGGCATACCGCGCGGCAAGGGCCTGCTTTTGCGAGTCCGACAAGTTCTTGAGCCGCTCGGCCACCTTCGGATCGCGGGCGGCCATGCGCTTCAGCATGTCGTTCGCATTCGCGGACTGCTCCGCCGCCGCGGGAGGCTGCGGGGTGGCCGCTGCCGGCTGATCCTTCGTCACGAGTGGGAGCAGCGACGTGCCATTCTTGTTCTTGTTCGCGGCCTTGCCGAAAGTCGTGCCACCCGTGCCGAAGAGCGTGTCGGTGCTGCGGAAGATGCCGGCGACGGCGTAGTAATCCTTCTGCGGGATGGGATCGAACTTGTGATCGTGGCAACGCGCACACGCCACCGTGACGCCGAGCACCGCGCGGGTCGTGGTGTCGATCTGCTCGTCGATCACATCCATGCGGAATTGCTCGCGATTCTTTTCATTGAGCCCCTTCGGCCCGACCGCGAGGAAACCGGTGGCGACGATGTGCTCGTTGCGTTCCGTGTCGTCCTTGTGCGGCAGAAGATCGCCCGCCACCTGCTCGCGGATGAATTGGTCGTAAGGCTTGTCCGCATTCACCGCCGCGATCACGTAATCGCGATACCGCCACGCTTCCGGCATGGTGAAGTTCCGCTCCCGCCCGGTGCTCTCCGCGTAGCGCGCGACATCCAGCCAGTGCCGGCCCCAACGCTCGCCGAATTGCGGCGAGGCGAGCAGCCGATCCACGACTTTCGCCAGCGCGCCGGGCGAGCGATCCGCGAGGAAACTCTCGATCTGCTCCGGCGTCGGCGGCAGCCCAATGAGATCGAAATACACGCGCCGAATGAGCGCCCGCGGATCGGCATCGGCCACTGGCTTGAGTCCCTTCGCCTCCTGCGCCGCGCGGATGTGCTTATCCACCTCGGTGCGCGGCCACGCGGTGTCTTTCACCTTCGGAGTCGGCGCAGCTTTCGGTGCCTGGAAGGCCCAAAATTCCTTCCCCTTCTCAATGTCCCATTCCTTCTTCGTCACCTTCGCCGCCTTGCCGTCGCGCGGATCGGGCGCGCCCATCTGCACCCACTTTTCAAAGTTCGCGATGACTTCGTCCGAGAGCTTCCCGCCATCCTTCTCTGGCGGCATCCGCAAGTCCTTGTCCTCCCACTTCAGCGCCGCGATGAGCAGGCTCTCCTTGAGATCGCCCGGCACCACCGCGTGCCCCGATTCGCCGCCCTCGCGGATGCCCTCGCGCGTGTCGAGCAACAGCCCGCCCTTCACCTTCTCCGAATCCGCCGAGTGACACTTGTAGCACTTCTCCGCGAGCACCGGCCTGATGTGCTTTTCGAAAAATTCCGCCTGTGCGGCAGTCAGCGCCGTCGCGGGTTTCACGGAGGTGTCCGCGCTGATCGCCGCCAAGGCGAGCGGCACTCCTGGCAGGGCGAGGGCCAATCCGAAACTGAGAGCAAGAGAGGGGCGCATGGGGTGAAATAGAATTAGTTGTTAAACAGCGGGGGCGGCGGCGATTGGGACAACCCGCTTCGCGCGGAATAGTTTCGGTGGACTTGTCCTAAATCCGCGGGGCGTCGCTATAAGAATAATGAAGAAATTCCCGGCCGCTGCGCGGATGATTGCCTGTGCAAAGCTGGATCCCAAACCACCGCAATCGACAACAAAACCCAAGCAATGATCCGTAAATCCACCCTCCTCCTCACGCTCGCAGCCTGCGCGCTCGCGCTTCCCACCGTTTCCTTTGCCGCCAAGGGCGATAAGAAAAAGGGCGACAAGGGCGCCATGATGGCCGCCAAGGGCTATGACGCGAACGCCAATGGCAAAATCGACGGCGACGAACGCGCTGCGGTGCAAAAGGCCTTTGATGCCGACAAAGGCGGTGCCCTGAAGGCCTTTGACACCAATACCGACGGCAAGCTCGACGATGCCGAACTCGACGCCATCAAGGCCGGCGGCAAGAAGAAGAAAAATAAGTAACCAGACGGTGCTGCTGGGTACTGGCCGGGCCGAAAGTGCGAGCCGCCAGTATCCAGCATCGCGTTGGTTGGAAAGGAGCGTATCCTTTCACCCGTCCCATGAGTCCCGAGCCAGATCCCGCACTCGACCGCCAGAAACAACTGATGCTGCTCATGACGCAGCATCAGCGGCGCGTCTTCTCGTATATCTACACGCTCGTGCCGGATCGGCATGATGCGGAAGATATCCTCCAGGAGACGTGCCTCGTCGTCTGCGAAAAGTTCGACAGCTTTCGGCTCGGGACGGACTTTGCGGCGTGGGCTTGCCAGATCGCTTACTGGCAGGTGCGCGCAGCGCGAACGAAGTATGCGCGCTCGAAGGTGATCTTTAATCAAGAGGTGCTCGATGCGGTAGCGCATACCGCGGCGTCGCTGGGGAATGAAGTGAGCGCGCGCCACGAAGCCCTGGCGCGCTGTCTGCAAAAGCTGGCGCCCCGAGATCGGGAGTTGGTGCTCACGCGCTACGAACAGGGGCGTGGGGTCGAGGAGGCGGCGCGTTGCTCGGGAAGGTCGCTGGAGGCGGCTTACAAGGCGCTCTCGCGGATTCGCAAGCTGCTCTTTGATTGCGTAACGCATCAGCTTGAACCAGATGCCGCTGCCGGACGGAACTGAGCGGGCAAACTGTAAGATAATGATGAATCTGACGGATAACGAAGTGCTGGAACTCAGTGCGCTCTGTCACGCGCTGGTGGATGGAAACATCAATGACCCAGATCGCGTGCGGCTCGAAAGATGGCTGGCAGAATCCGAGGAGGCGCGAGCTTACTACGTGCGCATGATGGGCCTCTCGGCCAGCCTGTGCAGCTACGCCAGCGAGGTGCAGTCCGAGGCCCCGGCGCCGGTCTTGAAGAGTAAGATCGTGCGTCCGGCGGCGTGGCGCTGGGCCATCGGCACGCTCGCTGCGGCGGCCGCCGTGGTGCTTGCCTTCCGCCTGGGAGGGGTGAGTGAGCGGCTCTTCTCGCCGCCCGTGGTCCTCGCGGAAGGGGAGAGTGAAGACACCGTGGCGCGACTTTCCGGGGCCAAGGATTGTGAGTGGATCGGCGAGGCGCCGAAGATGGGCGATGAACTGCGGCGCGCGCAGCGGGTGCAACTCGCCGCGGGTTTGGCCGAGATTACTTTTGATAGCGGAGCGCGGATCACGGTTGAGGGGCCGGCCTCGCTCGATCTGACTTCGGCATGGGAGGCCGCGCTCCATCACGGCTCGCTGCGGGCGAGTGTGCCCGCGGAGGCGATCGGCTTCCGCATCTCGAATCCCGAAGTCGATGTGGTCGATCTTGGGACGGAATTTACCATGGTGGCCGATGCCGCCGGCGGCACAGAGGTCTATGTGGTGGAAGGGGCCGTGGAAGTCGCGGCGCGGACGGGCGGCGAGCAGGCGCGGGATCCGGTGGTGCTGCGGGAAAAGCAGGCGCGGCGCTTTGCCAAGCACGGCGGTTCCGAGGCCAGTGATCGTCCGCAGAAGATCGATGGGCGGGTGCGGAAAGTGGCGCTCGACCGACTCACGCGTCCGGCCACCTATCTGCACTGGAGCTTCGATGAAACGAGCGGTGCGGTCGCCCAGGGGCGCTCCGCCAGCGCAGGCCTGGAGACATTTGATGCCCATCTCGTCGGTGGCGAAGGTGGTTCGCTCGACGCAGTGTGGACGGACGGGCGGTGGCAGGGAGCGCTGTCCTTCGATGGGAAGGTGCAGGCCAGGGCGGTGCTGCCGATCGGGAGTCCAAAGGGTGGACGGACGATCGCCTTTTGGGTGCGCACTTCGGAGGAGGGGAAATTTCCCGAAGTCGGCTCGCTGCTCTCATGGCCGCTCGGGGGCAAGGAACCCCGCGTCGCGGAACTCGCGTGGAATCGGAATCCGAATCACGGCCCACTCGGGGCGTTGCGGACGCGGGTCGGACGCGGGAACTTCGTCGGTTCGACACCGGTGCGCGACGGGCGCTGGCATCACGTTGCCGTCGTCTTTGTGCCGAAGGCGAAGCCCGACGGGACGCAACAGATCAAGCACTACATCGACGGTCGGCTCGACGTCCTCGCTTCGAAGCACCATGGCAAGCGCCATAGTGTGGAGGATGACGCCGCCATCGCCGCCCCCGGCGATGCGCTCTGGATTGGTGCCGGTGCGCCCGCGGATCGCTTCCGTGGCCAGTTCGATGAGCTTTTCATCGCCGACCGCCCACTCACGCCCTATGAGATCCGCCACCTGATCGCCCACAATACGCCGGCGATGACGGAGATGCTCGCGGCCGAATAGCGGCCGGTCTGCGGCGTGGGGAAAATGGGGTGACCGACGGGACTCGAACCCGCAACAGCCAGGACCACAACCTGGAGCTCTACCATTGAGCTACGGCCACCATTTTCGATGGGCGAAGATAACAAATTGCCCCGAGGTGCCAACGGATATTTTTGCCCCGCGCGGTGCCGCTGCGAAAACGTGAGCGGCGCGACCTTGACCATGCCGCACGGACAGGCATCTAATGTCCGCTACGGATGAGCACCAAAAAACTCCCCTCGAAAGAAGATAAATCCGGCGGCTGCTGCGATTGGAAAACGCGCGTCGATGAACTGAAGACGCGCGCCACCAAGATGACCCGCGAAGAGCCCGCCAAAGCGATCGGCGTGGCCTTCGCGGCAGGACTGCTTTTCACCATCCTGCCCGTCGGGCGCGTGATTAGCGTCCTCGTGCGGTTGGCCCTGGCCCTCATCCCGCCGGGACTGTTCGTGCTCGGCGGAATCAAGCTTTGGGAAGAGTTCGAAAAACGGGCTGACAAGTAGGCCATCCGAGGTCTCATTCCTTCATGGACACAAAACCGGCCACTGAACGTGCGGAGGAATATCTCCGCGAAACTGGGAACTACGTGCGGGAAAACCCCGTCCCGCTTTTGCTCGGGGCCATCGCCGTCGGCTTTTTCCTCGGCCTCGCCGCGCGCCACCTCGAGCGCGAGCGCAAACATGAACCCCTCCACGACGCGCTGGATGAGATCCGCGGCTTCCTCAAGCCCCTCGCCAAGAAAGCCCGCCTCGCCGCGGAGCATTCCGCCGAGATCGTCCGCGATGCAACCGGTCGGGTGCGCGGTCTGGATGTGGAAGATTACGCGGCACCGGTCAGTGGCTGGTGGCGGAAGCTCTGGGGTTAGTCAGTGCCGCCGAGTTAGGCGTCCTTGCGCTGGAAGAGGGCCTGCACGTCGGTGGCGTCCATGTCGCTGAGGTCGAGGCCAAGGGCGCCAGTGCGCGCGGCGGCGATTTGGATGCGGTCGTGCAAGGTCCGGGCGGCGGGGGTGGCGAAGTATTTCAGCGAGCCCACCGTGACGTGCGTGGGGAAGACGAGGACGAGGAGCGAGTTCTCATCCACGTTGATCATCAGCGTGGAGAAGTTTTCTCCCTGTTGATACATGCTGGTGAAGTTCGATTCGTTGACCAGGGAGGCCATAAACTGCACGGCGTTGTAAGCGTTTGAGCCGAGGGTGGCGAAGGTGGTGGTATCGACCTGCGACGTGTCGCCGGCCTGCTGGATCAGATAGCCGGCCTTCTCCACGAGGAGCGCGAGGCTGGCTTCGCTGCGCTCGAGGAGTTCCCGGAGCACGGTATCGACGTGATCCACGTCTTCCTGAGTAAGTTGAGGAAACTGGCCCATGGAGGGTCTGGGTTACTTCCGAACGCCGTCGTTGAGAAATTTGTTGAGCAGCATGCGGGTGATCATATTGAGCGACTCAAAGACCCCCTCCGTTTTACTGGCGGATGCCTCGAAGGAGGGCATCTGCACTTCCCGGTTATTGAGGACGAAGTCAAGATACTCGACGGGTGCTGCATCCGGCAGATCCCGTTTGTTATACTGCATGACGCACGGGATGTCTTCGATACTGAGGTTCAGCGTCTTGAGGTTATCCTCGAGATGCTTAAAGGTCTCGATGTTCTCTTCCATCTTGTCGTATTGGCTGTCCGCCACGAAGACGATGCCATCGACGCCGCGAAGCACGATCTGGCGGGTGGCATTGTAGATGACCTGCCCGGGCACGGTGAAGAGCGCGAACTTGGTCTTAAAGCCTTTGATGGCGACGGCCTCGAGCGGGAAGAAGTCGAAGAAAAGAGTGCGGTCGCTCGAGGTGGCGAGGGACGTGAGCTTCCCTTTGGCATCCTGGTTGGGCACTTGCACATTGGCATGGATTTGCTCCAGGTTGGTGGTCTTGCCACTCTTCGCGGGACCGTAATAGACGATCTTAACCTGAAGTTCCTTCGTTGCTTGGTTGATAATTGCCATGGGCGTGGGCGGGTTCGGTTACTTTTGGACTTGGCGGGAAAGTTCGGCGGCGACGAGTCGCAGCTCATTCCACGGGAGAGAGGCGCCGGGCTTTCCGAGCACGGCGAAATAGACGGTGCCGAGCCTGTAAATGAGGCAATGCGCGCCGCGGGTGGTGAAAAGAAGGTCATCGACTTCGCCGAGTTTCATCTCGCCGGCGTATTGATTGAGGCGGCCGAAGATCTGCGGGAGGAAGGCGGAGATGGTCTCGGCATTCACGCCGTCGGGGAGCTGGTGCGCGACCTGGAAGCCTTCCTGCAAGGCGACGACGGCACCGGCGACTCCGGGGAGACCGACGACGCGGGCAATGAGTTCGGCTGGCGTCCAGGAATCCTTGTCTGGCTCGCCAAAGGCAGCGCCGACAGCGGACTTCGGAGGCGCGGCGGGAGTTTCGGAAACTGGGGCTTCTGCCACGGGATCGGAGGCCGGTTCGGGGAGGGCTGCTTCTTCCGCTGGGGTCTCTGCGGGAGCCTCGATCACTGGCGCAAGCGCGAGCGGAGCTTCGGCAGCGGGTGCTTCTACGACCGCCGCTTCAGGAGCTTCAGGAGTTGCGGGTGCGAGAGGTGCGACTGGCTCAGGCTCGGACTTTCGAGCGTTGAAGAGCGCCGGAATGCTTTCGTCAACGAGCGCGGACTTGCGGCCCGTCGTGGGGCGCTTCGTCTGCGCCAGGAACGCGGGGGCGATGACTTTCAGCGGCAGGACGATTTCCGTTGTTGGATCGACGGCGGACGTTCCCGCGATGGCCGGCGTGAGCCACGCCCGGATTTGTCCCCAGGTGAAAGCGATCTTCCCGCGAGCCATCCCACCATTGAGTTCGGACGTGGGGAGAGACACCGTGGTTTGCGGATCGAGATCTTTGAGTTCGGCGACGATGGCTTCCGGCCATTTCGCGGAGACCGTGTTCACCGGGAGAACGAGTGCGGTGCCCGGTGCGACAGGCGCGGTGGGTGCGACGACTTCCGCGGGCTTGCTCTCGGGTGCGGGGGCTGGGGTGGCCTTCGCGATCGCGGGCTTCTGGGGTTCCCGCTTGGCGGCGGACTGCTTGAAGTCAGTCGGCGGCGCGACGATCCGCATCGCCGAGGGCGCAGCCTCGGGCTGCTCCAGCGGTGCCATATCGGCTGTGGGGTCGATCTCCAAAACCTCGGCGGGCTTCGGCTTCTGGGCGGCGTTGGGAGTCGAAGGTGGCGGTGCGTTGCGGGAATTAAAGACGGCGAGATCTTCGGGCGGTGTCTCCACAGAGCGTTGATCAGTGCGACGCTTGAAGGACTTTGGCTTGACGTGTTTGAAAACTTCCGCGAGCGGCACCTCGACCATCCGCTTATCCCCGGTGGGGAGCGGCTTGAACATCCCAGCGGGCGCCTGGCGATGCAGTGAGGCGAGCGACATCCGCACGACGCCGTTGGCGAGTTGCTTGACGATCGTCTGGATCGGCAGCACCACCGTCGCCGAGGGAGCGGGCTCCTTGAGGATGAGGGCCCGAAGATCCTCGGGAAGTCGCGCCACGATGGCTGGCAGCGAGAGTTTCGCGACTTCGACTTTGTTCATCTGGATCGCGGACTCGTACTGAGCCTGCGGGATCGGGGGCGGCTCGACTGCGGCCAGTGCGTTGTCTTTCTTGGGAGGTGCCTTGCCGAAGAGTTTCTTAAAGATGGTGAGCATGCGATCGCGGTTTCAGCGTTGTCGCTAGCAGGGTCAGTGCCACTCCTGCTTCCGTGGAAAAACTCCCGGCACTCAGCAGACGTGGCGTGTCTTGTGCTAATCTCACTGGCCCGCAAGGGGCCGCCGCAAAACGCGCCACCGCCCGCAAAGCCTTTCAGAATCAAGAATCACAGCCCATGCCAGCCCGCCACAAGATCCTGATCCTCGACGATGAACATGACATCCTCGAGATCTATCAAGAGATCCTCGCCCGCATTCCGAGCCAGCCGGAGATTCACACGGCGGACTCCGGGCCGCGGGCGCTGGCGCTCCTCGAAAGTGAGACTTTCAATCTGCTCCTCGTCGATCTGCGCATGCCGACGATGGATGGCTTCCAAGTGCTGACCATCGTGCGCCGCCGCTTCCCGACGCTGCGGGTGGTGGTGATGACCTCGGCGCAGGATGAGCAATTCCGGGCCCGCGCTTATGCCATGGGCATCGACCTCTATCTGGAGAAGCCGAAGACCGGAAAGGAGATCATCAACTTTGTCGATTGCATCGAGTCGATGCTCGAGCGCGAAGATGGGGGTGGCTTCCGCGGGGTGCAAAGCAAGACCCTCATGGACATCATCCAGCTTGAGTGTCTCACGCAGAGTTCCTCGATCTTGCGGATCGCGAGCGGTCCTGGGGAAGGGCGCATCTGGCTGACCAAGGGTGAGATCATCGACGCGGCGACGGGTGAGTTACTTGGGCGCGAAGCTTTCCTCGAGATGTTGCGTTGGAAGTCGGGGAGCTTTGAAATTCTGCCGAGTGATTCGCCGCGCCCGCGGACGATCTTTGTGAGTTACGAGAGTCTGCTCATGGAGACAGCGCAGACGATCGACGAGACGAAGGTTGACGAGGTCGCGGTTGCGGATGTGGACCCCAGCTCGCTCGCGAATCTCTCCCGCTACAAGGGCGTGCAGTTCGTCGTCGCGGTGCAGGGCGGCGAACCCATGA
Source organism: Chthoniobacteraceae bacterium (assembly GCA_031409655.1). GTDB lineage: Bacteria > Verrucomicrobiota > Verrucomicrobiia > Chthoniobacterales > Chthoniobacteraceae > JANNXQ01. Next base: position 41,312 of record JANNXQ010000105.1, read on the forward strand.
AATTTGACCACTGGGCGGCGGAGAATCCGGAACGGATGGCCGCCTGGATTCAGCAAACGACGCGCGCCTTTCAGACCCTCGGGGATCGCCTGGAAGCGGGCCAGCTCGAAACCCTCGAAGCGCTCGGCGCGCAGCGTCATGTGGCGCTCGTCTGCGCCGATGAAAATGCGCTCGGCGTCGGCTTTACCCGCTCCGCCAGCCTCACCCACATCCGTGAAACCATGAAGCAGATCGAAGCCAAATGGGCGTGTTAAAACCTCTCGCCCGCACTGTCAAACCGCACCGGATCGAGCGTCTGCCGAGCGGCTGTTTTACGCTGCATCGTGGCGGGATCATCGTGGCCTCCACGCTGCCTTCCACTTTTCCGCAACAGAAGATGCTGGAGATCGGGCGCGCCGTGCTCGCCGCGTTTAAGAGCGCGGAGGAGATCGAACTGCCGCTCACCGATCTGCACATTCACTTCAGCGGGATGCTCGTCACGGCGCGGGAGTTACGCGGCGGCACCCTCATTTTCATTCAGCCCGTCACGCTCCAGCTCCCATCCAGCCTCACTCCGCCCGCCATGCATCATAAGAACCTCGACGAATTCGTCCTGCACCTCGAAAACTACATTGAGTGCTGGAAGCAGTTTAATCACTACGTGGGCCTGGCCCGGGAAAAGAAACATACCAAGGACGACGAGGCCCAATTTCTCGAAGTGAAGAGCATCATCGCGCAGGGGCTGGAGGCGATCTGCGCCTCGGTGGAAAAAGGCGGACCGCGCAAAGAGGAAGTGCATTCGCTCTTTGGCAATGCTCCTAGCTTGCGCCATCTCGCGGAGGTCGAGGAAGCCATGACGACCGTCGAGGGACAGTGGCACAAGGTCTATCTGACGCTGCAATCCTTGCTCGGCCAACTCAAGGTCCAGCAGAATAAGAACGAACGCGGGATCGGCTGGAGCTTATTCGGGAAGCGTTAGCGACGGAGGCCGCGCTCCAGGGCACTCAGTGGCAGCCGCAGCCGGTGCCGCAGGAGCCACCGCTGCTTTTCATCTGTCGCTGCATGTCGGCGTGCTTCGGCGGATGGCCTTTGCCCATGTAGCCGAGGCCGCCGGTGATCACGCGCCGGATGGGTTCGCCGGTTTCCGGATGTTTTGTGAGAGCCGCGTCTTTCATGCTCTGCCGGAACTCAAAGCTGCGCTTGGGCTTCTTGGCGTCGGTGGTTTCGTAGAGGTAGGTGGCCATGGGATCAGGGATGAGAAAGGGGGGCGAAAGGTGGATGCAAATTAGTAATGCCCACGGAACTCTCAACGCTCAACTTTTCGCACCCGTTGACACCCCGTCCGCTCGCGGCTAGCTCAGGATTTCTATGAATGCTCCGTCCCGCTGTGCCGCCCTCGTCCTCCTCGCACTTTCCACGGCCTCCGCTGCGGACTGGCCGCACTATCGCGGGCCTTCGCTCAATGGCGTCACGGCAGAGAAACTCCCTGCCTCGATCCCTGCCGAGCCGAAGCAGCTCTGGAAGCAGTCGCTCGGCACCGGCGTCTCCGCGGCGACGGTCGTCGGGGAGCGCGTCTATACGATGGGCAATGTGCGGGACAAGGACGTCATCTATTGTCTCGAAGCAGCGACCGGGAAGGAGATCTGGAAGCACACTTTCGCGCTGCCGGTGGATGCGAAAAACTTTGAGGGCGGCCCCCGCTCCACGCCGACGGTGGACGCCGGGAAGGTCTATACTTTGAGCCACTCCGGCGATGTCTGGTGCCTGGACGCGGGCTCGGGGAGAGCGCTCTGGAACAAGCACCTGATGCAGGATTTCAAGGGCCGCCGACCGAGTTGGGGCTACGCCGGTTCACCGACGATCGAGGGCGGGCTCGTGCTTTTCGACGCGGGCGGGAGCGGCGGCTCGACGATCGCCCTGAACAAAGCCACCGGCGCGCTCGCCTGGCAATCTGGCGGGCAGGAGGGCGGCTACGGCAGCGTGGTCGTCGGGATGCTGGATGGCCGCCGGACGGCTGTCGTCTTCAAGGCGCAGGAGACCGTGGGCCTCGATGTGAAGGACGGCCGCGGGCTCTGGTCCGCGCCCTGGAAGACTTCCTACGACGTGAACGCCAGCACCCCGCTGATCCTCGGTCAGCAGGTCCTCGTGACTTCCGGCTACGGCACTGGCGCGACGCTCCTGGAGATCTCCGGCGGGAAAGTGACGACGAAGTGGAAGACGAAGAATCTGCGCGGGCAGTTCAATAGCCCGGTGGTCTGGCAGGGCCACGTCTTCGGGATCGACGGCAACGACGGCCCGCGCGGAGCCCTCGTCTGTCTGGAGCTTTCCTCCGGCGACTTAAAGTGGAAGGAGCCAATCGGCGGCGGCGCGCTGATCTGTGCGGACGGGAAGCTCATCGTCTTGAACGAAAAAGGGGAGGTGATCGTCGCTGCGGCCGCGGCCTCCGGCTACCGACAAATCGCCCGCTGGCAGGCGCTGGGTGGGCATTGCTGGGTGCAGCCAGTCTTCGCGGGTGGCCGACTTTACTGCCGGAATAATGCCGGGGACATGGTCTGCTTTGAGATGAAGTGACCGAGCGGGGCGGGTTGCTGGTCTTCGTTTCGCACTCCGGGTGCGATTCCCGGCCAAGACACTGCCGGTGTCCTGTGCGATGGTTGCGATGGTTTAGCAGCCGTCCTTCCCCAGGCGGTCGCATCCAAGCCCCTCCGGAATCGAGCATCGGAAACGACGTTCGCGACGGCGGGGCCGTCTGCCGAAATCGCCCGAAAATCCCCACTTCATGCCTCGCAAGTTCACGCTCTTCGCCGCCGTTCTGGCCATTTCGACGCTCGCGGTGCTGCTCCAGCCAAAGCGGACGCCGAGCGCGCCGGCGCATCCGCTCCCCGAAGGCGCGCCGCTCGCGGTCGCTGCTCCCGAGCCCGTCCGCGTGGTGCCAGCCGCCGCGTCTCGGATCGCGGCCCAATTCCCGGTGGCGGTTCCCGCGAAAGCGGAGCCCTTCACCGAATGGACCGCGCGTTTTCTCACCACTCCAGCGCAGGATCGCCCGGCGCTCGTCGCCGAGGGCGTGCAGCGCGCGGCGGCCCGGCGCCCCGTCTTTAAGAAGCTCATCCAGGAAGATCCGCGCCGTGCGCTCGCCGAGGCCGTGCCGATGGTCGTGCGGCAGCAGCTTCCGGCGGAAATCCTCACGCAGCTCGAGCAGCGCGTGAATGGCGTCGGGGCCCTGCGGGTCTATCAAGGCGTGCCGGCGGAAGCGGCACCGACTCCAACGAAATCGCTGACCGTCCGCAAAGTGGAGATGCGTGATGGTGCGACGTATCAGGCGCACGTCTATGGGCGGCGCGCGGAGACGGTCCTCTGGACGCCGGGCGCGTCGCTCAATGGCGTGGCGATCGATACGGAGTTTGCGGTCAATGAGGATCCCTTCCGTCAGCTGGAAGTCGGCGAAAAGCCAGATGCTGCGAAGCCGATCGCCTCGCTGTGTCCGGTCTCGGGAAAGAATGCCGTGGACGCGGAGCACGCGAGCGAGCCGGTGGCGGAGACCACCCCGGCGATCGAGACCGCCACGGAGACGCTCTTTTTCTGCGATGGGTCGCACATCACTTTGTATAAAGGGACGCTGATCATGGCGGAGGGCGGCAGTGGCGGGGCTTTTGGGTACACGGGTATCCTGCCGGCGGTGCCGACGCCATCCATTGGCGTGGTGCGGGTGCTTTTCCTGCCCGTCACCTATCTCGACCAAAACGCAGTCCCTTGCACCGAGGCCAAGGGGTATCAACTCCTGCGCGACGTCAGTGATTTTTATGCGAAGTCCTCCTTCGGCAAGCTGACCCTCGTGCCGGTGGTGACGCCGCCGATCAAGCTCCCCCACACCGAGGCCTGGTACATCCAGCGCGACACCAGCAATGGCGGCGACATCGACGGCGAGGGCACGTCCCACAACCACGCGCGCACCGAGGCCCGGCGGATGGGCTTTGACGACGCCAACTACGATTGCGTGGTCATGCGGCACGAAGGTGGCCCCGGCGCGTATGGCGGACTCGGCGGTGGGAGCAGCGTCTGGGTGCGGGGCGACAGCGTGGCCACGCTGGCCCACGAGATCGGCCACTGCTTCGGTCTCGCGCACGCCAATTTCTGGGACACCGCGGGCACCAGCGCGATCGGCAATGGCACGAATGGCGAATACGGCGACCCCTACGACAACATGGGCAGCGGCGGCTTCCCCGCGGCGCAGTACAATGCTCAGGCCAAGAACCAAACCAAGTGGTTGCCAGACGCCTTCATTCAGCGCGTCACGCAGTCCGGCATGTATCGCATCTACGCCTTTGATCAGACCTCGCTCGATCCCTCGAACCGCTACGCGCTGACCATCGTGAAAGACGCGCAGCGCACCTACTGGGGCGAAGTGCGCTCGCTTTTCACCACGAACCCGTGGACGGAAAAGGGCCTGATCCTCGGCTGGCGCTTCCCGAGCGGCGGCGGCAACAACATCCAGCTCATCGACACCACGCCCGGCACCCCGGCAGGCAATAGCAGCAAGGAAGACGCGCCCATTTCCCTCGGCAGCACCTTCTCGGATTTCGAGAGCGGCATCCACATCACCACGGTGAATGTGAACGCGTCCCCGCGCTACGTGGAGGTCGTGGTTAATGTCGGAGATTTCCCCACGAACCAAGCGCCCACGCTGGCTCTCGCAGCTTCGACGGATGTCGTGCCTGTCGGCGGCACCGTGACTTTCACCGCCACGGCCAGCGATCCGGACAGCGATCCGCTGGCCTACGGCTGGCAGCATTTCGGGGATACGAATTACAAAGTCGTCGAGGCCAGCGGCCCGGTCATCACCCGCACCTTCACCGCCGCCGGAACCTATGTCGTCACTTGCACCGCCAGCGATATGAAGGGCGGCACCGCCACGCGTTCGCGGCTCATCACGGTGGGCAGTGGGAACGGGCGTTTCACCATCAGCGGGCGCATCACGCAGCTCGGCCAGGGTCTGGCGGGCGTGACCGTGAAGGCGAACGGCGCCAACGGCGTCGTCACCGATAGCGACGGCTACTACGCGGTCCCGAATCTCACCGCGAATACCTACGTGCTGTCGCCGCTGCTTTACGGCTACGCGTTTGGCGAACTTTTTGAAAACAACGTGTCCGTCGGACCGAGCTTCACCGGCGCGAATTTTGTCGCCGCGGAGGACTCCGCGGTGACGATCGCCGCGTCCCTGCCGACGGCGAACGAACTCGCGCCCGTGACCGCGGGTCGCTTCACCTTCACCCGCACCGGCGACATCTCGCAGACGCTCTTGGTGAATGTGAACACCGTGCAAGGCAGCGCGACGAAGACGACCGACTACACGCTCACGCCGGATTACGTCACGGCCAGTCAGGGCTTCAGCAGCTTCATGATTCCCGCGGACTCCGCGACGCTCGATGTGGTCGTGACGCCGGTCGTGGACACCGCAGCGGAAGGCCCCGAGACCGTGACGCTCCAGGTCGGCCCCGGCATCGGCTACGTGATCGGCGGTCAAGCCAGCGCGACCGTCACGATCGCGGATGACGACACCACTCTGCCCAAGGTCTCCGTCTCCTTCGCGCCCAGTTCCATCGGGGAAAACTCCGGTTCACTGGCGGTCCTCACTTTCAGCGCCGCCGCGCCCGTCGCCGCGAATCTCACGATCAACTACACGGTCACCGGCACCGCGAGTTCCGGCACGGATTTCACCCCGCTGCCCGGCACCGCGACCATCCTCGCGAGCGCCTCGTCCACGACGGTGAATCTCGCGCCAGTGAATGACGCGTTCTCCGAGCCGCTCGAGACGGCGAAGGTGACGATCACGGGTAATGCGGCCTATATCATCAGTCCGCAGGCGTCGAATGTGACGCTGAACATCGTCGATGACGATGTGCAGGTGGTGAATGTCACGGCGAGCGATCCGACGGCCACCGAGGTGGATCTCACCGTGCCCGGCGCGGCGGCCGACACCGGCACTTTCCTCGTCACGCGCAGCGGCGACATCGCGCAGCCGCTCACTGTTTACTACGCCGTCTCGGGCACGAATGGCTCGGGCAATGCCGCGCTCCACGGCGTGGACTACGAGGCGCTGCCCGGCGTGCTGCTCATCCCGGCTGGCCAGGCCAGCGCGAGCGTCACGATCCTGCCGCGCTTCGATGGGATCGGCGAAGGGAATGAAAACGTGGTCCTGCAACTCGGCGCGGGGCCGACGAACTACGTCCTGGGCGCGAGCGCGAGTGCCGCACTGACCATGGCGGATGCGGCGGGCGACAAACCCTCGGTGGAAGTGATCCCGCTGACCAGCGCGACGGAAGGCGGGAGCAACGGCACCTTCCGCATCTCCGCGCGTGGCGCCGGCACTGGCACGCTCGTCGTGCCCTTTTCCCTCTCCGGCTCGGCCACCGCCGTCACGGACTTCACCGTGACCACGGGCGCCACGATCGCCTTTAACTCCGGCACCCTCACCGGCACCGCGACTTTCACCCTCGCCAATGGCAATCCGGTGACGATCGACATCCCGATCGTCGCGGTGAACGACGCCGTGGCCGAGCCACTCGAGACTGTGGTGCTCAGCCTCCCGCCTGATCCGGCCTTCCAAACCTACGCCCCCACCGCGAGTGCCAGCATGTGGCTGCGGGATAACGACCAGCCGACGATCTACGTGGACACGCAGGTCGGCACGAACGCCGCGACGATCAACACTTTCACCGAAGGCGCGACGACCTGGCCGGTGAAATTTTACCTTTCGCGCACCGGTGGCACCGTGGCGGACGTCGTGGTGAACTACACCCTCGGCGGCACCGCGACGAGCGGCCTGGATTACACCGCACTCTCCGGCACGGTGACGATTCCGGCCGGTTCTCTCGGCGTGGATGTGCCGCTCGCGATCATCAATGATACGGATTTCGAAGGCACGGAGACCATCGAGTTCACGCTCGCGCCAGGGAGCTACGCGGCGGGCAACTCCGCGACGATGTACCTCGCGGACAATGAAACGAGCACGCAGACCGTGGCCTTCACCGCGAATAGTAGCCGCGCGCTGGAGAATGCAGGCACGGCGGCGGTCTCGGTGAGGCTGGCCTCGATCGCGACCGCGCCGGCTTCCGTGGAATACATCGTGGACACCGGCACCCGCGCCGCGACCACGGCCACCTACAACACGCTCCTGAATCCGCAGTGGGTGCGGCTAAAACGGACGGGGAGTTCGTTTGCCTTTGATTACTCGATGGATGGCGTGACGTGGACTTCGCGGCGCGGGGCCGTGACCATCGGGATGAGTAGTGCCTCTTACCTCGTGGGCCTCGCCGTCGGCTCGACCACGAGCGGCACCCCGGCCACGGCGACGATCGACAATGTGAGCATCAGCGGCCTGAGCGCAGGCGGGAGCATGGGCGCAGTCGTCTCGGCAAACATCGGCGCGCCGAGTCCCGCAGGCAGCAGCGCGGAAGCCGCCGGCATCTATACCGTCACCGGCGGCGGCACCGGCATCTCAGAGACCACCGCCACGGACGCATTTCGGTACGTTTACTTCCCGATCTCAAATTCCGCGAACTGCACCTTGGTCGCCCGGATTTCTTCCGTCACGAGCACGGATGCGAACGCCGTCGGCGGAATCATGGTCCGCGAAACGACCGCGGCGAATACGCGCCACGCCTTCCTCGGCGCGCGGCCTGTTGGCACCAGCGAATACATCTACCGCAGCGCCGCCGCGGCGAATGCGACGAGCGCCACTTCCACCGCGCTCATCCTGCCCTACTGGACGCGCGTCGAGCGTGCCGGGAGTACCTTCAAAGCATGGCGCTCGCAGAACGGCACGACCTGGACGCAACTTGGCGCCACGCAGACGATGGCCATGTCCGCGGAATTGCTCGCCGGGCTCGCAGTCTCGTCCCGCGCCGATGGCACACTTTCCACCGCCGTCTTTGACAATGTCACCTTCTCCACGCCCCCGGTTGGTCCGCTGGAAGGTCGCACGGTCGGCTTTGTGAACGAGCAGGGCAGCGACAGCGTCGCGGGCGGCGTTTACACGGTGCTCGGTTCGGGAGCTGGCTTGAACAGCGGGAGCCAGGACGAGTGTCATTTCGTGGCCGCGCCGGTGGTGGGGGATTTCACCCTCACCGCACGCGTGGTCTCGCAGAGCGGCGGCGCGGCGACGCAGGAGGCCGGCGTGATGATCCGCGAAAACGCGAGCTACCGCAGCCGCATGATCCACTCCGGCGCGCAGGGCACCTCGGGTCTGGAGATGGTGGCGCGCACTTCGACGTTCACCAATGCCTTCGGCGCTGGCGTGGATCACACCCTCACTACCGGCGTGCTCAATTTCGCGATCGGCGAGCAGACCAGGGACATCACCTTCGAGATCGTCGATGATAACATCAACGAACCCAACGAGGACCTCGCCATCGTCCTGCGCAATCCCAATGGCGCGCAACTCGTCGGCACGACGCAGCACATTTTCACGATCGAAGACGACGATCTCCCACCAGCGAATCCGTTCGTCGCCTTCGCCGCGCCGACCTCAAGCATGAGTGAAAGCGCGGGCTCGGGCAGCATCCTCGTGAGCCTCACCGCACCGGCCGGGGCAGCGGTCACGGTGGACTACGCGGTCGTCGGCGGCACCGCGGCAACGCCCGCCGACTTCACACTCGCGAGTGGCACGCTCAGCTTTGCGCCCGGCGAAAGTGTGAAAGAGATCCCGCTGACGATCGTGGACGATGCGACGATCGAAAGCGGCGAAACCGTGGTCGTGGATTTGACGAACCCGACCGGCGCGCAATTGGGTAGCGGCGCGAGCCACACGCTGACGATCACCGATAACGACCGGCCCGTGATCACCATCGCCGCGAGCGATCCGACCGCGAGCGAGGCGGGCGATCCCGGAGAATTCACCGTCACCCGCACTGGCCCCCCAGTCGGCGCGCTCAGCGTGAATTTCGCCCGCACCGGCACGGCCACCTCGGTCACGGACTTTGCGGCCATCGGCACGAGCGTCGTCATCCCGGATACGCAAGCCAGCGTCACCATCCCGGTGACGCCGATCCAGGACACGACGAACGAAGGCAGTGAAACGGTGATCGTCACCGTCTCCGCGAATGCGGCTTACACCGTCGGCACGCCCAATGCCGCGACGGTCACGATCCTCGACGACGATCGGAGCACCGTGACGGTCGTGGCGAACGATCCCACGGCCAGCGAGACGGCGGGCAATACCGGGCAATTCACGATCGCGCGCACCGCGCCGACGACCGGCGCGCTCACGGTGAATCTCACCGTCACCGGCAACGCCACGAACGGCACCGACTACCCGAGCATCGCCGCGACCGTCGCCTTCACCTCGGGACAAGCGAGCCGCACGGTGAACGTCACGCCGACGAATGACTCGATCACCGAAGGCCCCGAAGTGGTGACGCTGCAAATCGCCAGCGGCACCTACGACATCGGCGCGCAGAGTTACGACGACGTCACCATCGTGGACAATGACAGCCCGCCCGCGCTCTTCATCGCGAGCCCGAGCGCCCAGGGGCCGCTGGTCGCGAGCACGAATGGACTCATCGTCTCCGCGACCGTGACGGATGACGGCGCACCTTTCCCCGTGACTCTCCTTTGGACGCAAGTCAGTGGGCCGGGCGTCGCGATCTTTGAGTCGCCGGCGAGTGCCACGAGCGCGGTCACTTTCTCCGCCGCTGGCATCTACGTCCTGCGGGTGACCGCAGATGACGGGCAATTCACGGTGAGCGATCAGGTCAGCGTGAATATCGGCGCGGCGATCTCGGCTACCTCGTGGATCAGCCAGGATTTGAATCCGTCCTCCTCGCGCCGCGGGCAGAGCGGCGAGGTCGGGGGCGTCTTCACCGTGAGTGGTACCGGCGTGGGCTACGGCGGCTCGGCGGACGGCGCGCACGTCATGGTGAAGCCGGTGGACAGTGGCGATTCCTCGATCGTCGCGCGCCTTACTGCGCTCACCGGCCCGGGCACGCCGCTCGCCGGCCTCACCATCCGCGACAATCTGTGGCAGGGTGCCGCGCGCGCCGTGCTCGGCTACGAGCCCGTCAATGGAGTGCGCTTCCGCACCCGCACCTCCGCCAATGCGGCCGACACGACCACGCCGCCGGTCGCCGCGACGCTCCCGCTTTGGTTGAAACTTGAGCGCAACGCCACGACGGACGTCTTCACGGCGTCGTTTGCGCCCGATGTCGCCGGTGCGCCCGGGGTGTGGACGCCGGTCGGAACTCCGACGGCGCTGACCAACTTCGACGCCAGCGCCCGCCTCGGTCTCACGACGACGAGCAACGCCACCAGCGCCACGGCCACGGCGACCTTCGACAACGTCGCGATCACTCCAGCGGCGGGCCCGCCGTCTGTCCTGAGCGAAGATGAAAACTCCACCGTCTCCGCGACGCTGCCGGGCTCCGCGAGCTTCAGTGCCGGCACGTACACCGTCACCGGCGGACCGGGCACTGGCTACTTCTACGGCTGGCAATATCACGGCGATCTCATGATCACCGCGAAGCACGCGGGTGCCACGAGCGGCGCGGGCTCCGCACGCAGCGGCATCATCATCCGCGAGAGTTCGCAGAGCGGTGCGAATGCCTACATGGGTCGCATCCCGGTCGGTTCCTACAACGGCTTCTCGTGGACCGCCGTGGCCGGCGGGAGCGGCGGTGGCGTGCCGACTTTCACCGGCACTGTGCGCTGGATTCGCCTGATCCGGCGCGGCAATAACGTCACCGCCTTCCATGCCGCCGACTCCGGGGGCAATCCCGGCACCTGGGCGCAAGTCGGCCAGCCGCAGACCGTGATCATGACGCCGAATGTGCTCGTCGGCTTCTCCGTGAACAACAATTCCGGCGTCGGCTACAACACCGTCACCTTCACGAACCTGAGCATCGTCGCGCTGAACAAAGCGCCGCTCGTGGAGGCTGGCACCGCGCTCTCCGGCGTGATCGGCCCAGTGACTCTGGATGGCACGGTGAGCGACGACAGCTTCCCCGCGCCGCCGGCGCTGCTCTCGCAGTGGAGCAAACGCAGCGGTCCGGGCACGGTCGCCTTTGGCAATGGGGCGCTCGTGGATACCACCGCGACCGTCGCCCTCGGCGGCGCCTACACGCTGCGCCTGCAAGTGGATGACGGCAGCGCGGAGACCTTCGACGACGTCAGCTTCACGGGAGCGACCACGCCTTTTGAGCAATGGCAGGCGCAGAAATGGGCGGCCGGTGCTTCCGATCCGAATGCTGCGGCGCTGGCCAATCCCGACGCCGACGCGTGGTCGAATCTCTTCGAGTACGCCACCGGCACCGACCCGCGTTCCGCCGCCCACGCGAACCCCGTGCTTTTCGACATCGAGACCATCGGCAGCAACCGCTACCTGCGCCTCACGGTCACGAAAAACGCGAGCGCCACGGATGTCGTCACCGAGGTGCAGGCCACGAGCGATCTCAGCAACGTCGGGAGCTGGAGCAGCGCCGGTCTCGTGACCGAAGCGAACACCACCACGCTCCTCCGCGTCCGCGACAACGTCCCGCTCGGCAGCGGCCCCACCCGCTATCTCCGCGTGAAAGTGACGCACTGACCTCCGCTCCGCGGACGCGTATGACGGAGAGAGAGCGACCACGGATTGCACAGATTACCCAGACGAAGACTGGAGAGGCGCTGCGTTCCTTCCTCCCATCTGTGAAATCTGTGGTCCTCCCCATCCTCCGCATCCAAGCAAGGTGCAGATCGAGGGCGGTCGCGACGTTTCAGGTCAAAGGTCCCGCTTCTGCATTGATTCCATAGAGACTCCTTCCGCATATCTCATCGCACTCATGACTCTCTCCCCACTCCGCCTCGCCGCCGTTACCCTCGCGTTCACCTTCACCGCCAGCGCCGAAAACTGGCCGCAGTGGCGCGGCCCGAATCTCGATGGCACTTCGCCGGAAAAAAATCTGCCCGTGGAGTGGAGCGTGGAGAAAGGGGTGAAGTGGAAGACGCCGCTGCCGGGCTTCAGCGGCGCGACGCCGGCGATCTGGGGCGACTCGATCTTTGTCAGTTCGCCCGACGAGAACAAAAACCTCCTCCTGCTTTGCCTGAACAAGAAAGACGGGACGGTTCGCTGGAAAGTGCAGCTCGGGGAGGGCGACATCAACAAAGGCAAAGGCAACATGGCGTCCCCTTCGCCAGTGACCGACGGCAAGACCGTCTGGGCGCTCTTCGGCACCGGCGATCTCGCGGCGCTCGATTTTCAAGGGAAGATTTTGTGGAAGCGTAATCTCGGCACCGACTACGGGAAGTTTGCCATCATGTGGCTCTACGGCTCCTCGCCGCTGCTCTTCGATGGCCGCCTGTATGTCCAGGTCCTCCAGCGTTCTCCTGCCCCGGCGGATTATCCCGGCCTCGCTGGCTCCGCCGGCGATCGCGAGAGCTATCTCCTCGCGCTCGATCCGCAGACGGGCAAGACCCAGTGGAAGCACGTCCGCACGACCACCGCGACCATCGAAGCGATGGAGAGCTACGCCACGCCCGTGCCGCACAAAGTCGGCGGCAAGATGCAGCTCCTCGTCGTTGGCGGCGATTGCCTGACCGGCCACAATCCCGCCACGGGCCAAGAACTCTGGCGCGGCTACGGCCTCAATCCCAAGCAGGGAGCCTTCATGCGCGTCGTGCCGAGTCCCGTGAGCGCCGGAAATCTGGCCATCGCCTGCGGCCCGAAAAAGGAACCGCTGCTCGCCTTCCACACCGACCGCACCGGCGACATCTCGGAGACCGGCGTGGCTTGGAAGTTGGACGAAGACAAGACGCCCGACGTCTGCACTCCGGTCTATTCGAACGGGAAACTTTACGCGCTCGATGGCGACAAGTCGCACACCCTCACCTGCTTCAATGCGAAGACCGGAGAAAAACTCTGGGAGGGTCAGGTGCCCGAGAGCGGCACCGTCATCCGCTCCTCGCCCACGCTGGCCGATGGGAAGCTCTACATCGTCAATGAAAAGGGCACGACCTACGTCATCGACGCCACGGCCAGCGAGTTCAAGCTCCTCGCGACGAATGTGCTGCCCGACGAAAACGTGCGCGGCACGATCGCCGTGAGCGACGGGCAGCTCTTCATCCGCGGCACGCAGTTCCTCTACTGCATCGGGAAGTAAGCGCTCACGGACTACTGGCCGCGCAAATGCGGCCAGCGGTCCTGCCATTCTGCCGGGGGACGCACGGGTTTTCCCGCGGGCATCTGGACGACGGCGAGCATCTGCCGGCACGTCACGATGAGCGCGGCATCCGCCGGGCGGCGGATTTCAAAGGCCATCCAGAAGCGCGAACGCTCGAGCCGATCGAGCCAGCCGTGGATCGCGAGCTGGTCGCCGAGCACCGCGGGTCTGCGATAGTCGATCTCCGTGCGCACGACCACGGGATAAAGCTGCGTCTTCGCCATCGCCACGAGTCCCATGCCAAGCTGTTCGGCGAGCAGCGTGCGGTTCGTCTCGATAAAGCGGAGATACGCGATGTTATGCACCACGGCGGCGCAATCGGTGTCGAAGAACATCACCTGCACGGAGGTTTCGAGGCGCGGGGCAGTCGATTCGGTCATCCGCGCAATATGCAGAGCGCGGCGGCAAACTCGAAATGAAAGACCGCCCGCCTTGCGCACCGCACCCTGCTCCGCAGTATGCTCGCCGCGCATGAAGACCACCCGCATCGACGTCGATCTCGGCCCGCGCAGTTATCCCATCCTCATCGGCGGCGGGCTGCTGGAGACGCTTGGCACGATCCTGCGCGCGCACGGGCTGCCGCAGAAAAACGCCTTCGTCGTCACCAACCCGCAGGTCGGCGGAATCTATTTTGCGAGGCTCGCCGCCGCGCTTACCGCAGCCGGATTCAGCCGCGTGGTCCGGCACGAGATCCCGCCCAGCGAGGAAGGGAAAAGCTGGGACGAATTTTCGAAGACCTGCGCCGCGCTGCTGGAAAATTTCCCCGACACCGGCGCCATCCCGCTGGTCCTGCTGCTCGGCGGCGGGGTCGTCGGCGATCTCGGCGGATTCGCCGCCGGCGTCTTTCGGCGCGGCGTGCCTTTCGTGCAATTGCCGACCACCCTGCTCGCGGCCGTGGATTCCAGCGTCGGCGGCAAAGTCGCGGTGAATTTCGGCGGCGTGAAAAACATCATGGGCATCTTCAATCAGCCGCGGCTCGTGGTCTGCGATCTCGAGCTGCTCCGCACGCTCGATCCCCGCGAAGTCCGCAGCGGCACGAGTGAGATCATCAAGTATGGCGCGGTCTGCTCGCGTTCGCTTTTCGAGCAGCTCGAAGGTGGCGAGATCGAGCGGCTGCTGGCGCTCGATCCCGCGGTGCTCGCCGACATCGTCGCGCAGTGCGTGGCGCTGAAGGCGCGGGTGGTCGAGCAGGATGAGTTCGACAAAAAGGGCATCCGCAACGTGCTCAACTTTGGCCACACCATCGGCCACGCTCTGGAACTCAGCGCTGACTACGCGCTCACCCACGGTGAAGCCATCTCCATTGGCATGCTCGCCGCCACCCGCCTGGCGGTGCAGCTCGGCACTTGTCCGCAGGATTTCCACTCCCGCCTCCAGGCGCTCTTCGAACGCGCCGGCTTGCCGCAGTTTTTCCCCGACGCCGAAGGGCTCTTCGACCGCATCGTGCGCGCCCTCCAGATGGACAAAAAGTTCCGCGACGGGAAAAATCTCTTCGTGCTGCCCACGGGAGTCGGAGCTTGGAAGCAGCAGCAGGACATCGACTGGAAGCTTGTGAATGAAGCCGTGCGCGGCTGCTTGCAGTAGTGCGTCGAAGAAGCGCCAAACTTCAAACTTCAAACGCTAAACGCCAAACGCCCCCGCTTTCACGCCAGTCTTCCTTTGGCGTTTAGCGTTTGGCGTTTGAAGTTTGGCGTTTTTCCCCGCTGCAAACCCCCGCTTTCCCTCCCTTGCGCCGGAGCGTTGCGACGGCAATGATGCAGCACTCTTTTTGCAATGACCGGCAACGAATACTCCGACGATCAACGGCCGATAACCTACCTCGGTGGACTGCCAGTCTATGCGACCACGCTGCTCATCCTGATCTACGTCGTCTCGATGATCGCCTGCACCATCCTGCTCGGTGCGCGCGCCGGCGGCCTGCTCGAGTCACTCGCTTATTCCAGCGACGACGTGCTCCGGCAGGGCAAGGTCTGGCAGTTCGTCACCTACGTTTTCGTCAATCCGCCCTCGATCTCCTTTGCCATCGATATGCTGATGCTCTGGTGGTTCGGCCGGCCGCTGGAGCAATTTTTCGGGCGGCGCGTCTTCCTGCGCTTCTACCTGATGCTGGTGCTCTTCATCCCCACGGTCTTCACCGTCATCGGCCTCTTCGCGCCGATGAATATCTTCGGAGTCGCAGGCCAGCTCGCGATGTTCGTCGCCTTCGCCACGCTCTACCCCAATGCCGCGCTGCTCTTCAACCTACTCGCGAAATGGATGGCCGCGGCGATCGTCGCGCTGCAATCCATGATCCACCTCGCGGCCAACGACTGGCCGCGCCTCCTCGCCCTGTGGCTCACCTGCGGGTTCGCCTTTTTCTTTGTCCGCCATGCGCGCGGTCTGCTCACGCTGCCGTCCTTTTCGGTCTGGCGGCGGCCCAAGTTGCGGGTGGTGCCGAAGCCAGTCGCCCGCGGCGTGGAGGAAGTTTCGGATGCCTCGAGCGAGATGGATGAGTTGCTCGATAAGATCGCGAAAACCGGTCTGGCGAGCCTGACGACGAAGGAGCGCAGCCGGCTCGATCGCGCGCGGGAAGCCATGCTGAAGAAGGACCGGTGAGCCCTCGGCTGAGCGTCATCGTGCCGTGTTGGAATGACGCGGAGGCCTTGCAAGGCTTGCTGGCAAAGGTGCGGACGCTCGAGGGCGTCGATGAGGTGATCGTGGCGGACGCGTCTTCCGACGACAAGGCGCAGGGGATGGCGGCGGCCGCTGGAGCGAAGGTCGCACGCTGCGCGCGGCCAAATCGCGGTGCGCAGATGAATGCTGGCGCGGGCCTGGCGAGCGGCGACACCTTCCTCTTTCACCACGCCGATACCGAACTCACCCAGCCCCACGTCTCCGCGCTCCGCGCCGTGGATGCGCAGACGATCGGCGGCGCCTTTCATCGCAAGTACGACAATCGGCACCATGGGTTCGGTTGGATCGAGCCCATCGCTCGTGCCTGGAATGTGCGGGTCGGCACGCTCTACGGGGATCAATCCGTCTTCGTTCGGCGGACGACTTTCGAGCGCCTCGGTGGCTTCGCGGAGATCCCGCTCATGGAGGATGTGGAATTTTCCCGGCGCCTGCGCCGCACCGGTCGCACGGTCTTGCTCGATCCGCCGATCGCCACGTCCGCGCGTCATCATCAGCGCCGCGGAGCCTGGCGCACGACCGCGCGCAATGCCGCGATGCTGGCGCTCTACCGACTCGGCTTTTCGCCCGAGACCCTGCACCGCTGGTACTACCGCGACTTTGCCGGGACTCAGCGCTGAAAAAGCTTCGGTGCGAACTCCACGAGGTAGCGCCGCCAGACGGGCCACGAGTGATCGCCCTCGGTGAGTTGCCACTCGTGCTGGATGCCGCTCGCCTTGAGCGCGCCGACGAGGGAGTTGTTGCGCTCGAGGAGAAAGTCGTCCTTGCCGCAGGCGATCCAGAGCAGCTTGAGCTTGGAGTTGGTGCCCGCGGCATCGGCCAGCGGCGCAGCGAGTGTGGCCTCCTCCGCCGCGCCACTGAAGGAGCCGATCCAGGCGAAGCGGTCGAGGTTGTTCAGTCCGACACTCAGTGCTTGCCACCCGCCCATGCTCAGTCCGGCGATGGCGCGCTGCTCACGCTCCTTCATCACGCGATAGCGGGCCTCCACGAGCGGCAGCGCGTCGTCGAAAAGCTCGCGCTGAAAGGCGGCGAGCGACGTCGCGCGTTTCTCCGCATCTTCCCGCGGCACCTGGCCCTGGGGATGCCCATCGATCATCAGCACGACCATGGGCCGCGCTTTTCCCGCGGCGATGAGACTGTCGAGAATCCAAGGCGCCTTGCCGTGCTCGACCCACGTCCGGTGATTGTCTCCCGAGCCGTGCTGGAGGACGAGGAGGGGATACTGCGCCGTGGTGTCGGTCTCGTAACCCGGCGGAGTATAGACGCGCAATTCCCGGGCCCGCCCGAGTGCCTTCGAGAGGTAGGAATGCTGATGCACCGCGCCATGCGGCACATCCTGAAAGTCCCACGGATTCGGCGGCGTTCCGGCGAGGTGCAGGATGCTCTTCCCCGGCTCGCGCTGCGGCTTCAGCGCAGGATTCGCGGGGTCCAGCACATTCAAACCATCGACTGCGAAGGAATACTCCCACACGCCCGCCGCGATGGGATCTGTCGTCACGGACCACACCCCATCCTCGCCGCGCGCGAGCGGCAGCGGCGGCTTCGTCCACTGTCCGCGGAGCGCGACCTCCTGCGCCTTCGGCGCGCGGAGCCGGAAGGTCACGCTCCGATCATCGCGGATTTCCGGCGAGACGATGGCTGCCTGGCGCGCCGGGAGGGGGCGGGTTGCCGGGGCCTGGGCGTGAAGGCCGCTGACGAGTCCGAAGACGAGCGGGAGTAGTGCAAAGGGGGGAGCTTTCATGGGGCGGAAACTTTGCTGCTTACCGCCATCATCTGCGAGCAAATGCTCCGAGTTCTACCGACCCTTGGATTTTGGCTCCTGGAGGATTATCTGTCCGCACCGCCATGACTCCCCAGCAAGCCCGCGCCGCCCATCTCACTCGCGGGCAATTTTTCTCGAAGAGCGCGGTCGGTATCGGCACGGCGGCGCTGGCTTCGCTGCTCGAGCGGGATGCGCTCGGGGCGCCCGCTCCGGGGCCGCGCATCGGTGGGCTCGATGGGCTCCCGCATTTTGCGCCGAAGGCGAAGCGCGTGATCTACCTGCTGCAAAATGGCGCGCCGCCGCACCTCGACACGTTCGATTGGAAGCCGGAGATGGAAAAATGGCGGGGGCAGGAAATCCCGGAATCGATCCTCGGCGGCAAACGTTTCTCGACGATGACCCAGGGGCAAAAGGCGAAGCTGGTGCTGCCGCCGTTCACGGGTTTCAAGCAATACGGCAAGTCCGGCGCGTGGGTCGGTGACTTCCTGCCGCACACCGCGGGCGTCGTGGATGACCTATGTTTCATCAAGTCGATGCACACCGAGGCGGTGAACCACGCGCCGGCGATTTCCTTTTTCCTCACCGGCGGCGAGCAACCCGGACGGCCGAGCATGGGCGCGTGGGCGACCTACGGGCTCGGCACGGAGAGCCAGGAGTTGCCCGGGTTCGTCGTCATGACTTCACGCGACAAGGAGGCTTCCTGCGGACAGATCTTCTACGACTTCTACTGGGGCTCGGGTTTTCTGCCGTCGAAGTTTCAAGGCGTGCGTTTCCGCGGTAGCGGTGATCCGGTGCTCTATCTCTCGAATCCCGATGGCATGTCGCGCGAGGTCCGGCGCGGGCTGCTCGATGATCTCGCGAAGCTCAATGAGGAGCACTTCCGCGAATACGCTGACCCCGAGATCGCCACGCGTATCGCGCAGTACGAGATGGCGTACAAGATGCAGGCCAGCGTGCCGGAGCTCACGGATTTCTCCACCGAGTCCGCCGAGACGCTCGCGATGTATGGGCCCGATGTGCAGCGCCAGGGCTCGTTCGCTTACAACTGCCTCATGGCCCGTCGGCTCGCGGAGCGCGGCGTGCGCTTCGTGCAATGCTTCCACGCCGGCTGGGATCATCACCGCAATCTCACCACGCAATTCGAGATCCAGTGCCGCGATACCGATCAGCCCAGCGCCGCCCTGGTGAAGGATCTGAAGCAGCGCGGCCTCCTCGACGACACGCTGGTCATCTGGGGCGGTGAGTTCGGGCGCACGCCGTTCCTGCAAGGCGACATCGCCGATCGCAAACAATGGGGCCGCGATCATCACCCGTATGCCTTCACGCTCTGGATGGCCGGCGCGGGGGTGAAGCCGGGGATGAGCTTCGGCGAAAGTGACGAATTCGGCTTCAACGTGGTGAATGATCCCGTCCACGTGCATGACTTCCAGGCCACCGTCCTGCACCTGCTCGGCATCGACCACGAGCGGCTTACCTTCCGCTTCCAAGGCCGCCAGTTCCGCCTCACGGATGTGCATGGCAGTGTGGTGAAGCCGATCCTGGTGTAATTCGCTGAAAAATAGGTTGCGGGCTGGCTGGAGTCGCCGCTCGAACCTTGCGGAAAGTTGAGGGCGCCAGTGGCTGGAAAGATTCGACGCTTGGCAACGGCGCTGTTACTCACCTACGCGTGAATTCCGCAATGTGTCAAAAACGCTCCCGGCACCTCGAGGCGAGGTCCGGCACGTCAACAGTCTCGAGGGGTTGTCGGCGTTGCAGTAGTCGGGCGGGGCAGCAGCCAGTGGGAAATCGCGGGCAATGCGCTGGAGGGAAGCCTTTGGTGTGTGGAGCAAAGCGGGAGTGATGGATCTCCTCCTCGCGCTGGATGGATCCCAGGTCGTGTATTGGACCATTTGCGGAGCGCTCTACGCGTTCATGGCGGTCCTGGCGATACTCCCGGCGCTCGCACTGCCGCGTCCGGCAGGCGCTGAAAAGGTCTTCACGAAGTGGCTGCGAAGTGACGGGCTTTTCCTGGCGGTGCTCGCCGCGATGCTGCTCGCTTTCCGGTGGCCGCTGTTTTTCGTCCCCTACGCGCTCAATCTGGATGAAGCCGGACATCTCAGCCAGGCGCTGACGCTGCGTCACGATCCGGTGTTCTGGCGATCGATCTCGGCCGGCACCTCAGGGCCTCTAAATATCTACCCGCAGTACCTCCTGCACCTGCTGGGTTTTCCGGCGTCTTATGCGACGTCGCGAGCGTTGGCGCTGGCCGTCGTCTTCGGCTCTCTGGTGTGCCTGTTTGCAACGTTTCGACGGTTCTCATTTCCGGCATTGGCGCGACTGGGCACCATGCTGCCGGCCACATTCTTCGCTGCGACGGTGAACCGGGATTTCACGCATTGCAGCAGCGAGCATGTGCCGATGCTTTTGCTCATGCTGGGGACTGCACTCGCCTTGAGACTGCGCGAACCGCTGCGCAGGCCAGGGCGTGTCGCCTTTCTCGCAGGCTTGGTTTTGGGCGCGGTGCCCTTTGCAAAATTGCAGGGGGGGGTGATTGCCATCGTGGTGGCGCTATTTTCCTACATCTTTCTGATCGAGCGCGACGACCCTCGGAAAGTGCGCCTCAGACTTTGCGTTTGCCTGACCTTGGGAGGTCTGGCGGTTCCTTTTGCAATCGTGGGGATGGCGACGGTCTTCGGCGCCTTCGGGCATTTCTGGCAATCCTACGTGCTGGCAAATGTCGCGTATGCGGGAAGCGGGTGGTCGTTCGCAGACATTGCCGGGATGCTCCCGCTCCTTTCTTTAGAGATGACCGATTTTGTCGCTTACGCCCAGGGCGCGTTGGTTGCCGGCGCGGTTGGTGGCGTGCTCATGTGCGTCCCGTGGTGCTGGCGGGATTTGAGTCGAGCGCAGGGGTGGTTACTCGCCTTCGCCTGCGCGCTCTTGGCGATTTCTACCTATGCGGCGTTCGCTCCAGGACGCCCCTTTCCGCATTACTTTCTATTCTGCGTCTTTCCGCTCGTAGTGTGCGCATTCCTTTCTTTGGCGGTTTGGCTCCAGATCTCTGTCCGTCGCGGCGTGCCGCGAGAGGCCCAGTTGGTTGCGATCGCTTTTTGGAGTGCGACCGGGCTTGCGGTTCAAATTGCGGATTTCCTGCTTGCGGACCCTTCCTTCCCGATCCGAGGCAGGCTCCGCGAGGTCGTGGATCTGCCAAAGAGCGACGTTGCGCTGGCGATTCTGAAGCACGCTTCCCCAGGTGAACCGTTGCTCGTGTGGGGGTGGATGAGTGAATATCATGTGCAGACCGGGATGTGGTGCGCAAACAGCGACCTCGTTCTCGAATACCTCTGGGCTACGAAGCAACGGCTGCGTCCTGGAGAAAGCTATCTCGATTTGATCCCTGATTACTTTAAGGATCGGTGTCTCGCGGATTTTCGGAGAGCGAACCCGCCCGTCTTTGTGGATGCGGTCGCGCCGGAATCTTTCTGGTTCGAAGACCGGAGTATGTTTGGTTACGAGACATTCCCTCGGTTGGCGGCGTTGGTGGCGGAAAATTACGTATTGCTGTACGAGATGAGAGGGGTGCGAATCTTCGTCCGAAAAGATCGTCTAAAAGGCCGGCCACCATTGGCGCTGCTTCCCCGGGCCTTCCCTTGTGGAGCCGGCCAGCGCCATGATTTTCTGGGATGCCCTGGGCGGATGGCGGAATCGAAGCAGGCAAAGCTACTCGCCAGGCAGAGTGACGATCTTCCGGTCTGGCGACGCTCGTCCGCGTCCTTATCCTCTCCCACCGCCGCCGCTCGCACGCGTCCGTCAAAGGTCTGCGAGAGGGTTGGTCAGATCGCCAGGCAAGATGGCCGCCTCCTGCCGGGTCAGCCCGCATGAAGCTCCTTTTCGTGATCCCCGAGTATCTGCCGGACTGCGGCGGTGGGATCATTACCTTTTACAAATTTATCCTGCCGCAACTCGTCCGGCAGGGGCATGGGGTGCAGGTCATCGTGGCGGATGCCCGGCATGTCGGCGCGGCGGAGCGGGTGATCGATGGGGTGACGGTGAGTTACCTGCGGCGCGAGGTGCATGGGCGCTGGCTCGCGGCGTTTGCGCGCTACGAAGTAATCTTTCCCTGGCTGCACCAGAATCTCGCGCTGGCCTGGTCGGCTTGGGAGGTGGCGCAGGGCGGCGACGGCTACGAACATGTGGAGACGACGGAGTGGCCGTTGCTTTTCGTGCCGTGGGTGGTGAATCGGCAGCGCGCGCCCTGCACGGTGCAGCTTCACGGGAGCCACGGGCAAATCATGGATCGCGGTGCGGGCGGCACGAGCGAGATTTGCGACGGCTTCGTACGCATGATCGAAGCGGCCCTGATGAAAGAGGCAGTGGCCGTGCAAACGAACAGCCAGCTCAATGCACGCGTGTGGGCGGAGCGGCTCGGACGAACGGTGTCGGTGGAAAATCCTTCCTTCCAACTCGATCCCAGGGGCGCTGTGGCTGCGGCGACTCTTGGGCGTCCGTTGCGCGGTTTGGTCTTCGGGCGGCTGTATCCGGGGAAGGGCGCAGTCGCACTCGCCGAAGCACTGGCCGGACCGGCCAGCGGGATGACGACCATCGAGTGGTACGGGAACGACATGACGTGCGGTGGCGGACTGACCTCCAACGTGCTGCGCGCGCGATTCCCGGCAGTGCTGGATCGCGCGCTGCGGCACTTTCCGCAGATCACCCACGACGAAGTGCTGGCGAAGATGACGGGCGGCGCGTTCGTGCTCATCCCGTCGCTGTCGGATGTTTTCAATCTCACCGTCGCGGAGGCGATGGCGATGCGGGCGATCGTGGTCTGCTCGGTGTACGCCGGAGCGATCGAATTGATCGAGCACGGAGTGAACGGATTCCGCTACGACCCGCTTGACGCGAAAAGCCTCGCGAGCGTGCTGGCAGAAATGTCTGCGCTGACTGCTGACCAAGTAACGGCGATGGCCGAGCGCGCTGCGCAGACGGTGGCGAATCGGCTCGATCCAGCGCGCAGTGCGGAGCGGCGCGCGAAATTTTACGCCGAAGTGGCCGCGCTGCCTCTGCCAGCGCCGATTCCCGACTGGCTCACGGAAGCCGTCTCCGGCTCCGCCATTGCACCGGATATGCGCGAGGTGCTCGATCGCTGCGGTGCCTCGGAGCTGTCCGCCGCCCTGCTCCGCCGTGCGCCTCGCTTCCTCTCGAAGTCGTGAGGGTGCGCTGCAAGGAGTAGGGGCGCCCTCGCCCCCAGGAGCAACACGGGGTGAGGGCGCCCCTACTCCTTGGGTGGCTACTCCCTGGTAAATTTCGCCGCGAAGGCGCCGTCGATGGCGTCGGTGAAAGGCAGGGTGCGGCGGCTTTCCAAAAAGTGCAGGCCGGGGATCTCGGCGAGGGCGCGCTCGACGAGGAGGTCGTTTTCCTCGGGCTCCAGGCTGCACGTGCCATAGACGAGTGTGCCGCCGGGACGGAGCAGGGCGGCGGCGCGGCGCACGAGGGCGAGCTGCTGGGCGGGCATGCGCAGGAAATCCTCGTCGGTGAGCCGCCAGCGGACATCGACGCGGCGACGGATGACGCCGGTGTTGCTGCACGGCGCATCGACAAGGATGCGGTCGAATCCAGTGAGACCCGCGGGCGGCTCGGCGGTCATGCAATCGTGGGTGAGGGTGCGGGCGTTGCGGACGCCAAGGCGGTGGAGATTTTCCCGGAGGCGTGCGACGCGGCTCTCGTAGAGATCGCAGGCGACGAGGCGTCCTTCATTGGCCATGAGCTGCGCGATATAGGTGGTCTTGCCGCCGGGCGCGGCGCAGGTGTCGAGGACGAGTTCGCCGGGCTGCGGCGCGAGGAGATCGACGGCGAGGAGCGTGCTCGGATCCTGTACGTAGCAGAGGCCGCCGCTGATCCAGGAGGCGGGAAGGTGCTGCGTTTTTAAGACCAGCGGATGCGCGGGCCAGGGCTCGGCGAGCGGAGAAGAGCGGGCCAGTTCGCCGGCGGTGACCTTCAGGGTATTGGCGCGGACGAAGACTTCGGCGGGCGAGTTGTTCCACTCCAGAAGACGCAGGGTGTCCTCGCGTCCGAACTGCGCCTCCCAGCGCGCGACGAGAAAATTGGGATGCGAGAGCGCGGTCGCGGGTCCGGCACTGGCGAGCTTTGCGGCCAGGGCGGGCTGCTCGCGGAGGGCACGGCGGAGGATGGCGTTCACGAGGCCGCGGGCGCGGTCGGCGAGATTGACGGTTTCATTCACCGCGGCGTGCGCGGCGGTGCGCATCTGGAAGATCTGGTAGAGGCCGAGGCGCAGGATCTGGCGCGTCTGCAAGTCGATGTGCCCTTCGCGGAGTTCGCCGATGAGAAAGTCGAGCGCACTCAGATTCCGCAGCACGCCGAAGAAGGTCTCCATGAAGAAGCCGCGATCAAGGGTGGAGAAAGAATCGCGGGCGAGCGCCGTGTGCAGGATCTCATCGGAGAAGGTGCGTCCTTTCTCCCATTCGAGGAGGGCGGCAATGCAGGAGCGGCGGGGATTGGCGGGCATGAGCGGGTTTGTGCGGGCGGGTGGGGCGTTTCTCTATGATCGCGAGGGGCGCGAGTATCTCGATTTCCTGAGCGCCTCCAGCGTCTTTAATATCGGGCGCAATCATCCCGCGGTGCGGCAGGCGTCAGGCCGAGCCGTTCACCACTGCCGCGGATCGAGTTCCTGCGTAGGGCCTCCGCGGGATCGGCGCTTGGCCTCGGCGCGCTTAAATTCCTTCATCACCGAGCGGGCGTGCGTCTGGCCCCGCTTGTTCGACTTTGACCAGACGAAGAGCAGCGCACAGATGATCAGGAGGAGCACCGGGCCGGCGACGATCAGGATGTTGAGGACGGTGCTGTTGCGCTTGGCGCGCTTCTTCGCTTCGAGGCGGGTCTTGGTGTTCGATTCGACGGTCCGCGCATCGGCGTCTTCGCTAAACTTGCTGTAGTCCACGTCCGAACTCTGGGCCGGGGCTTCCGTCACGCTGATCGCGGCCTGGGTCGTAAAATTCGCGCAAAGCACCAATCCAGCGACGAGCGCGAGACGAAAATACCGAGAGATCTGGGGCGGCCTCATGGGCGAAACGATGGAGCCGGGCAGCCGGACTGGCAAGGCGTGAAGCGGGCCCCGAAGGCCCGCGCATTTACGGCCGCGCGCGCCGCCGGCGGCCGGACGCGCACACGGCCACGAGGGCCAGACCAAAGACGATCGACGCGGGCTCCGGGATGGGAGTGGGAGGGAGGACTTCGCCCGAGCGCACTTGGTAGAGATAGCGACCATTGGTGCCCCCTCTGGTGTTGTAAATCAGGCCGGTCGCAGAGTTCGCGTCGAGGAAGGAGCCGCCGGCCCCCGAGCCACCCAACTGGAACACCGAATCACCGTCCGGAAAGGCAAACCCGATGCTCGCCGTCGTTCCGCCGAGACCGCTCGCACCGCGACTCGCGTCGCCCGCTTCCCACTGGATTTTGTCGTAGTTAAACTCGAAGTCGAAATTCCCCGAGCCAGTGTCCGGGCGATCGATGAGCACCAGTTGGAAGCTATTCAGCTTATCCGACTTTTTATTGTAGTAGCCCACGTCCTTCCAGGTGACGCCGAACGCGGCATGGCCATCGACCGCTCCCGTGCCGTAAGTGGTGACGCCCGAAGCGGCATGGCGCGTATCCACGTCCGCGAAGAACGGCGCGATCACCGCGCGGTTCAGGGAGGCCAGGCCGAAGGGAGTGAAGGCGGAGAGCGGGCTGGTGAAAGTGACGTTGCCGTTGTTGTTCACGTAGAGCTCGGTGAAGCTCGTCCCGCCGAAATTGATCGCGCTGGAAAACTCGAGCGAGCGGGCGATCGATGAACTGTCGTCATTGCGGCCCAGCGAAGCGCTCTCGAAGCCGGAGCGCACCACACCGGCGGACAACTCGGACATCAGGCTAGTCGCGGCGAGGACCGCAAGGAGGGGAAGTTTCATGGTGAGAATTCCGGCGAGTTGTGAGCGGGTGAGGAAGACGATGTCTTTACTAAACTGACTGCGGAAATCTGGCAAGCGAACGGCGGCGCCCACAGGTTGGCCGTCTAATTCTCAAAATCTTATGAGATTTCCCCGCCGCTCACCTAGTGGGCGGTCTCTGATTCGCTTGTAGGACGGACTCCCTCTCCAGCGAGCTGGCTGGCGGACGAGTGGCGGTCGGTCGATGAAAAAAATTCGTGTCCATCGGGGAGCTTTCATGATTTTGAATGCGGCATCGAAACGCCCCAGCACCCACCCATGCGGATCTTCGTTCCGGTCGAGACCGAGGCCACGGAAAACCGTGTCGCGCTGGTCCCGGCGGCGGTGGCGAAGCTCGTGAAGCTGGGCGCGGGGATCGAGATCGAGCCAGGGCTCGGGCGGAAAGCGCAGATCGCGGATGCTGACTACGTCGCGGCGGGCGCCACGGTCTGCACCGGACGTCTCCAGGCGCTGGCCGCGGCGGACACCGTCTTGCGCGTTCGCCCGCCGCAGGTTGCGGATATCGGTTACCTCCGGCGGGGCTGTCTGCACATCAGCCACCTCGATCCTTTCCGCGAGACTGGTCTCGTCCGCGCGCTCGCGGAGGCGGGGGTGAGTGCCGTCTCCATGGAGATGGTCCCGCGCTCGACGGTGGCGCAGAAGATGGACGCTCTCAGCTCGCAGGCGAATCTCGCGGGCTACGTCGCGGTGATCCTCGCGGCGGATCGGCTCGATCGCATTTTCCCGATGATGACCACGCCGTCCGGGACCATCCCGCCGGCGAAAGTATTTGTGATCGGCGCGGGGGTCGCCGGGTTGCAGGCCATCGCCACGGCGCGGCGGCTCGGGGCCACGGTTGAGGCCTTTGACACGCGGCCGGTGGTGGAAGAGCAGGTGAAATCGCTCGGGGCGAAATTCGTGAAAGTGGATCTCGGCGAGATCGGGCAGACGGCGCAGGGCTATGCGCGGGAGCTGACGCCGGAGCAGATCGCCCGGCAGCGCGACGCCATGGCGCGGAGTTGTGCGCAGGCCGACGTGGTCATCACCACGGCGCAGCTTTTCGGAAAGAAAGCGCCGCTCATCGTGACGCGGGCGATGCTCGAAGCGATGAAGCCGGGCAGCGTGGTCGTGGACCTCGCGGTCGAGAGCGGGGGGAATGTGGAAGGCTCGCGCGTGCATGAAGAAGTCGCCGTGAACGGCGTGCGCATCCTCGGCCACGCCAATCTCCCGGGCCGCGTGCCGCGCGTGGCCAGCGAGATGTATGCAAACAATCTCGTGAACTTCATCGCCCACTTCTGGGATGCGGAGAAGAAGCGCTTCCGGCTCGATCCGGAAGCCGCGCTGCTCAAGGACTGCCTCATCACCCACGACGGCGCCGTCGTCCACGAGACCATCAAATCCCTCCTCGCATGACCTCCGAAACGATCCTCCCCGCCCTCTACGTTTTCGCCCTCGCCGGCTTCCTCGGCTACCTCGTCATCTCGCGCGTGCCGCCGCTCCTGCACACGCCGCTGATGTCTGCGACAAACGCCATCTCCGGCATCTCGCTGGTCGGCTCGATCGTCACCGCGGGCGCGCAGCACGGCGCGCTCAGCACCTTCCTCGGCTTCGTCGCCGTGACTTGTGCGACGATCAATGTCGTCGGCGGATTCTGGATCACGGAGCGCATGCTGAAATTCTTCCGCAAACGCGAAACGCCGCCGCCGCGCGGCCAGGAGTAAGCGCGAAAATGGGCCGCCACTTCGTCGAGTTCAGCTACCTGCTGGCCTCCATCCTTTTCATCCTCGGGCTCAAAGGGCTGAGCCATCCGGACACGGCGCGGCGCGGGATGCATCTCGCGGAGTTCGGCATGCTCATGGCCATCATCGGCACGCTGCTGCACCACGAGATCGTGAGCTACACGTGGATCATTGCCGGGCTCCTGCTCGGCGGTGCGATCGGCGGCTTCATGTCGGTGCGCGTGCCGATGACAGGGCTGCCGCAGTGGACGGCGCTCTCGCACGCTTTCGGCGCGCTCGCCGCGGCGCTCGTCGGCATCGCGGAATATCACCGCCACGGTGCGGAGGTCGGGCATTTCAAAGTGACCGCACTCGGGCTCGAAGTCCTGCTCGGCACGCTGACGACGACCGGGAGCGTCGTGGCTGCGGCGAAATTGCATGAACTGCTGCCGGGTGCGCCGCTCACCTTCCGCAGCCAAAAGGCCTTCAACTTCACCCTGCTCGCCACGACCCTCGGCACCTTTGTCTGGCTGCTCTTCGTGCCTTCGGCGGCGGGCGCGTTTTATCTCATGACGCTGCTCTCGTGTGTCGTCGGCGTCATGCTCGTCCTGCCGATCGGCACCGCCGACATGCCGGTCGTCATGTCGCTGCTGAATTCCTACGCCGGCCTCGCCGCGACGGCCACCGGCTTTGCCCTCGGGAACTACGTCCTGATCATCGCCGGTACGCTCAATGGCTTCTCCGGCTTCATCCTCTCCGTGCTGATGTGCCGGGCCATGAACCGCTCGATCTGGAACGTCCTCTTCGGCGCTTTCGGCAATGCCACCGTGACCAGTGCGAGCGCCCACGACGGCGAAATGCGCGAGGTCCATGTGGACGATGTCGCGATGCAACTGGCCTACGCCCGCCAGGTCGTGATCGTCCCCGGCTACGGCATGGCCACCGCCCAGGCGCAGCATGTGGTGCGGGAACTCGCGGACACTCTGGAAGAGCGCGGCGTGACGGTGAAATATGCGATCCATCCCGTGGCCGGTCGGATGCCCGGGCACATGAATGTCCTCCTCGCCGAAGCCAACGTGCCCTACGGCCAGCTCTACGAACTCGAGCAGATCAACCCCGATTTCCCGAACACCGACGTCGCCGTGGTCATCGGTGCGAATGACGTGGTGAACCCCGACGCGCGCGACAATCCGCAGAGTGCCATCGCCGGGATGCCCATCCTGGAAGTCGATCGCGCCAAGCTCGCCGTCGTCCTCAAGCGCGGGAAAGGCCGCGGTTTTTCCGGCCTCGAAAACCCGCTCTTTTTCAAACCGAACACCGGTATGCTCTACGGCGACGCGAAAGATTCGCTCGCGAAACTGGTGCAAGCCGTGCGCGAGGCTTAGCGCACGTCTTCGAGCCAGCTTGCAACTTCGTACCGGGTCGGCGGGCCGATGGTCAGGTCGGCCAGCGATTCGTCGTAGTGGTAGCCAGTGCCATTGAGCGTCGCACTGCGGCCGAGGGCCGCGCCGATGAAGTCCGAACTCCCCGACATGGTGATATCGAAAGCGGGCGCATTGATGACCCCGATGAAAGGCTGCGAGGCGGCCACGGTCATGGTGCTGGTGGCGCCGGCAGCGGGGTTGACGCCGAAGACCTGCAGGTTCTTTGCGAGCCCTGTCTGGTTGCGGATTCCACCGCCGGAGAAGTTGATCGCCCCTTCGCTGTAGATCGTGACATGCACGCCCGGCTGCTGCTCGATGTAACCTGTCGCGGTGACCTTCGTGGTGCCGGTGACCCAGATATTCACGTAGCTCTCCTGCCCAGGGGTGTGGGGGACGAGGATCAGTGGGTTGCTCACATTTTTGATATCGAGTTTTGAGACCTTGTAATTCTGCGGCGATCCCGACGGTCCGCCGACGAGCGTCATGCCGCCTGCGGGGTTGTCGATCGTGCTGGGGGTGACATTGATCACTCCCCACACGGGCGTCGTCACCGGCGGGATGCTGGTCGAGAAATTGTCGAAGAGCGGCCCAATCACCCCGCTCGCATCCTGGATCGAGCCTCCGTTGCAAAAGGCGCTGCCGCGGACTTCGTTGCTGTTCAGATCCGAGAGGCTGCCGATGGAATTGGTGGCCACATCGGCATGGTCCTGGCGCTTCGTGACATCGTAGGCGCCGCTCGTCGATTTGGTGGGATCGGTCGGGTCGAAACTGTCGATCGACGCGCCACCCGACATCGTGATCGCATTCTGCACCGCAAGCGCGCGACTGAGGAGCCGGGTGCGGACAGACCCGGCCATCACCTCCACGGTGCGCGCCACCTGCGGCAGGTGCAGCGCGCCGGAGGTGACGTCGGTGGAAAAGCGTGCCTTGCGCAGGACGCTGCGGTGATTTTTCAGACCGTTCACATCCAGCACCGCGGGCTCCAAGCCGCTCCGACCGGTGCCTACGAGTTCCGTGACTCCCGTCGAGCGGATGCGCAGCCATTTCTCTCCACTGACGTCGGTGATCGCGTTGTCCACCACCACCTGGGCATGCACCTTGACGTTCCCTTCGCCGAGATGCGGCGGCAGCGTGGGCGTCCAGGTCTTGGGGAAAGTGGTGGCGTCCGCGGGTGACCAATCGACCCAGGCGGTGCTGGGATTGGAGATGGAGTCGTTCATGGCCCCCAGCGCCACATCCGCGCCGACTTCGGCGGAGGTCAGCGCTTCATTCCAGCTCTGCGAGTGAAAGGAGACGGCGTGCCGGTTGCCCACCTGATCGAGCGCGGCGGTGGC
Source organism: Chthoniobacteraceae bacterium (assembly GCA_031409655.1). Lineage (GTDB taxonomy): Bacteria > Verrucomicrobiota > Verrucomicrobiia > Chthoniobacterales > Chthoniobacteraceae > JANNXQ01. The sequence goes on from JANNXQ010000105.1 coordinate 71,344, forward strand.
GATCAGGGCGAGCACGGTCATGGCGATCAAGGCCACGACGAGGATGCCGCCGGACTGGGTTGCGCGGGCTTGCTGCATGGTCTGCATTTTAGGGAATTCCGCTGTCCTCATATTTCATTCTCATGGGCCGGGCGGCGACGGTGGCGGACATCGCGGTGCGATCTTCACTCGCCTGATCCCCGCGCAGGCGCGGTCGGAAAGTGACCGTCGTCCGCACGAGATTGCCGCCGCCGACGAGTTCTGAGCGGAAGGAGCGAATGCCGGACGCCACCACCAGTTCGGTACTCACGCCAGAAGCGGAGACGGACTGCGACCGCATGAGCGTCTCTCCATTCAAGTAGTAAACGACGTAGATCGGCAAAGCGGGGTCGCCGTATTCGGGGTTTCCGCGGACGATGACGGGGTTGCGCAACGCGCTCGTCGGATTGCCCTGGGCGTCGTAACTCGTGTAGGTGTCCGGGATCTCCAGGCTGATCCATTGGTCGGTGGTGGTGACGCTGACGGCGCGCGAGCGGCGGACATCGCGGGTCACAAAATCCAGCGCCCGCAATTGCGCATTGCTCTGCTCGGAGTAGTTCGCGCTCCAGAGGAAGCTGCGCTGCAGGGCCACGCTCGAGGCGACGATGCTGGCCATGAGCACCCCGGAGGCTCCCATGCCGACGAGGAGTTCCAGGAGGGTGAAGCCGGCGCTGGCCGCGCGGGAATGGCGGGAACGTCCTTTCATCGCCGGCCACTGATCCCGCCTTCGCCAAAAAAGAGACTCAACTGCCGCATCTTCTGCCGCCCTCCTCGCGCGATCCAGGAGGCCGTGAGATCGACGCGCAACGAGGGCTCCACGGCGAGTTGCGAACTGCCGGCGGAGGTCGTGGAGACCGTCCCCGCGGAGTCGCGCTCCACGGTGATCGGCGGGATGGTGCTCGGCGGCGCGAGGTGCGCCGTGACACTGATCGTCTCGGTGAGACCCGCGAGCCCGGTCGCATAGTCTGGAGGCACGGAAAGGACGGAGCCCGAGTGGTAGGAGGCCGTGGTGATCTGCGACCACGTCGAAGCGCGCAGATGCTCGGCGCGGTCATTGAGCACCCGCATGCTGGCCGTCGATTCGAGGCTGCCGCGGAGCAGGCTCAGCACCCGCGAATTCATGAGAAAGACGCCGCTCAGAAAAAGCACGACCACGCCCATGGAGACGACGATCTCCAGAGTCGTCGTCCCACGGTTTCCGTGGCGCTGATGATGTTTCATTCGGATTTTCGGCGCTTCCGCGGCTGCGCTGGGTGCAGATGGCAAAAGCGCTTTCCCCGCGTATTCAGCAGTATGCATTCCCGATCCTGCCCGGCGTCGGGGCTTGGGCTCCGCCGAAGCGCCGGCTAAGTTTTTCCGCCCGCCCTGAGTTACCACGCCCATGCTGTCCTCCAGATTCCTCTCCTCTGCCGCGGCCGGCCTCGCGCTCGCTGCCGTCGCCGTCGCCGCGCCGCCGAAAAAGCAGGAGGTCGAAGACCCGAACGCCCCGGTGAGCTACTACAAAAAGATCCGCCCGATCTTCCAAGCGTCCTGCCAGGGCTGCCACCAGCCGGCCAAGGCAAAAGGCGACTACGTGATGACGGACCACGCGAAGCTCCTCGCGGGCGGCGAGAGCGCGCAGGACGGCCTCCACGCCATCGTCCCGAAGGACCCCGAGAAGTCCCTGCTCCTCAAGCAGATCACCCCGGAAAATGGGGTCGCTGAGATGCCGCCGAAAAAGGCCCCGCTCTTCGACTGGGAGATCGCCCTCATCCGCCGCTGGATCGCCGAGGGCGCCGCGGACGATACGCCGCCCAATGCCCGCCAGCGCTACGACGCGCAGCATCCGCCCGTTTACCAGCGCCCGCCCGTCATCACGTCGCTGGACTTTTCGCCCGATGGCTCGCTCCTCGCCGTGGCCGGCTTTCACGAGGTGCTGCTCTGGAAAAGCGACGGCTCCGAGCTGCTCGCGCGGCTCGTGGGTCTCAGCGAACGCATCCAGACCGTGCGCTTTTCCCCCGATGGGAAAAAGCTCGCCGCCGCCGGAGGCCGTCCCGCGCAGATGGGTGAGATCCAGATCTGGGACGTGGCGAAACGCGCCCTCACCCTCAGCGCCCCCATCGGCTACGACACCCTGTACGGCGTGAATTGGTCGCCCGACGGGAAGCTCCTCTCCTTCGGCTGCCCGGACAATGCCGTGCGCGCCATCGAAGCCGCGACCGGCAAGCAAGTCCTCCTCCAGATCTCCCACAGCGACTGGGTGCTCGACACCATCTTCACCCACCAAGGCGACCAGCTCGTGAGCGTCGGTCGCGACATGAGCGCCAAGCTCACCGAAGTCGCGACGCAGCGTTTCATCGACAATATTTCCAGCATCACGCCCGGTGCCCTCCGCGGCGGCCTGCAAGCCGTGGCCCGCCACCCGGAGCGCGAGGAATTCCTCGTCGGCGGCGCGGATGGCGTGCCGCAGGCCTACCGCATCGTCCGCAAGGTCCAGCGTCGCATCGGCGACAATGCCCTCTGCATCCGCAAATTCCCCGCCATGGAAGGCCGCATCTACGCCGTGGCCTTTTCGCCGGATGGCAAAAAGCTCGCTGCCGCGAGTTCGCTCGATGGCAAAGGCGCCGTGAATTTTTACAACTACGACTTCAGCACTGAGATGCCGCCCGAGATCCTCGCCATCGAAAACAAAGCCGCCACCGGGCGCAGCGAGGCGGAAAAGAAACAGGTGGAAGACCACTACACCAGCGACGTGAAGCTGCTCGCCAGCGCCGCGCTCGACGCCGGCATTTACAGCGTCAGCTTTGCCCGCGACGGCGCCACCGTCGCCGCCGCCGGCGAGGACGGGAAGGTCCGCTTCATCAATGTTGCGGATGGCAAGGTGCTCCGCGATTTCATCCCCGTCCCACTCACCGTCGCCAGCGCCGCGCGGTAGCCTGGGAGCGGCGCCCGCGCGGGGGGCGGCGGGGCCCGCCCCGCGCCCCCCGCATGGCAAGAAGCCCCCCCGGGCCGCGGGGCGCCCCGCGCCGCCCGGTCCCCCCCCGCC
>JANNXQ010000106.1:0-2383 GCA_031409655.1 Chthoniobacteraceae bacterium
GTATCCGCGCGGGCCGGACTCAGGCTTCAAGGTGTATCCCGGCGCGGGCAAGCGACAGACCGCATTCGGCACCACGGCCCTCACGCATGCGCTCAACGCGCCGTGCTACATCGTCACTCCGCATCCGGCCGGCAGCCAGCCGGTGCCGAACGGGTTGCCGGTGTTCCGACTGAACTATGAGAACGACGACGATCCTTCGCGGCGCTGGGACGTGGACTCGCAACTCCTCTTCACCGCGCCAAAGGACGGCGAATACCTGGCGCGGCTGACCGATGTGCGGGGCTTCGGCGGCGAAACCAATTTTCAGTACTCGCTTACGATTCGCGAGCGGCGTCCCGATTTCAGCGTCGCCGTGGAAGGCTTGAATCCTAAGGTTGGTCCCGGCAGCGGCAAGGAACTCCGGTTTACCGCCACGCGGATGGAGGGCTTCGAGGGACCGATCCGCATCGACATCGCGAACTTGCCCGCCGGCTTCTCAGCCAGCACGCCGGTCGAAATTGAAGCGGGACAGGAAGTGGCCGTCGCAACCTTACACGCGGCGCTTGATGCGATTGCTCCTGATGAGACTGCCGACCAGGCGGTGAAGGTGATGACGACCGCCAGGGTTGGTGGACGCGAGGTCATTCATGAGATCGGTTCGCTCGGGGATATCCAGCTTGGTGAGGCGCCGAAAGTCACCGTCGCGATTCTGCCGGGCAATGATCCGTCCGTGGTGCAGGAAACGCTCGGTCAGCCGCTGGAGTTTTCGATCCGCCCGGGCCAGACCATCACCGCCAAGGTGCGCGCCGAGCGCAAGGATTTCACCGGTCGGATCGAACTGGGCAATGAAGACTCGGGGCGCAACCTCCCGTACGGCGTGTACGTGGACAACATTGGTTTGAACGGCCTGCTGATCGTGGAAGGCCAGACCGAGCGTGAGTTCTTCATCACCGCCGCGCCAGTCGCGTCGCCTGGCACCCGGCGCTTCCATCTCCGCACCACCGCCGATGGCAATCAGGCGTCTCAGCCGGTGATCCTCCACGTGTTGCCGCCCGCGACGGGCACGAAGCAACAGGCGGCGGTTAGGCGCTGAACAGCCTGCGGTTCATCTCAATTGTCGCTGTCTGCGGCAACAATCTGCTCGTCTGGTTGCACTCAACAAGCACGTCAACCGCTTCATAAGTGGGCGTGGTAGAGTGGCAAAAAAGCCGGCTTCAGTTTGAAGCCGGCTTGATTGTCCAAGGTCGCGCGCGAGCCGCTACCAAGCAAACCTACATGTGCGCGATCATGTTGTCGCCAAACGCCGAGCACTTGATCTCGGTTGCGCCTTCCATCTGCCGAGCGAAATCGTAGGTTACTTTCTTTGATGCGATGGCGCCGTTGAGACCTTTGAGGATGAGGTCGGCGGCTTCAGTCCAGCCTAGATAACGAAGCATCATTTCACCGCTGAGGACGACGCTGCCTGGGTTCACCAAGTCTTTGTTCGCATACTTCGGCGCGGTGCCGTGGGTGGCTTCGAAAATGGCGTGGCCGGTGACGTAGTTGATGTTGCCGCCGGGGGCGATGCCGATGCCGCCGACTTGCGCGGCGAGTGCGTCGCTGAGGTAGTCGCCGTTGAGATTCAGCGTGGCGATCACGTCGAAATCCGTCGGGCGCGTGAGCACCTGCTGCAGCGCGATGTCGGCGATGCTGTCTTTGATCACGATGCCCGCGCCGGGCTTGCCATCGGGGATGCGGCACCAAGGGCCGCCGTCAATTTCCACGGCTCCGAATTCGCTCTTTGCGAGTTCATACGCCCAGTCGCGGAATGCGCCTTCGGTGAATTTCATGATGTTGCCCTTGTGGACGATCGTGAGGCTCCTTCGCTTTTGCGCGATGGTGTACTGGAGCGCGGAGCGTACGAGTCGCTCGGTGCCGGGCTTCGACACGGCCTTGATGCCGATGCCGACGGACTCCGGCGAGTCCGCAGCGAAACGGATCTTCTTGTATTCCTTCGGGAAATTCTGCGCGAGAAATTCGAGCGTCTTCACGGCCTGTTCGCCACCGGCTTGGAAATCGATCCCTGCGTAAATGTCCTCGGTGTTCTCACGGAAAATCACCATGTCCACTTTTTCCGGATGCTTCACGGGCGAAGGCACGCCGGTAAAATACTGGACCGGACGGAGGCAGACGTAGAGGTCGAGCATCTGGCGCAACGCAACGTTCAGCGAGCGGATGCCGCCGCCGACGGGTGTGGTGAGCGGGCCCTTGATGCCGACGAGGAATTCCTTGAACGCCTCGACCGTGTCATCCGGCAACCAGTTGTTGAACTTCGTGAACGCCGTCTCGCCTGCGAACACTTCAAACCAAGCAACCTTTCGCGTGCCGCCGTAGGCCTTTTCCACCGCAGCATCGAACACGCGCT
>JANNXQ010000107.1:0-139565 GCA_031409655.1 Chthoniobacteraceae bacterium
GGACCAGCGCGCCGCGATCCCCGATTTGTTCGCTGCGGGCGTTTTCGAGCCGACCGCCGTTGTCGATGATGATGTCCGCCGTCGTGCTGGGGTTGTCATCGGTGGGGATCGCGCCATTGAGCGCGGGGCTGTCCAGCACCAGCGTGCCTCCTTCCACTTGCGTAGGGCCGGTGTACGTGTTGGGGTTGGGGTTGGGGGCGGCGAAAACCCAGGTACCCACTTCAGTCTTGATCACGGTGGTGGGTTCACCCGGGCTGCGGTCGGAGATGGGGGAACCCATCTTATTGTCTCCCGTGTTCGACCCTCTGAATTCCACCACAATGGCCCCGGTTCCCGCAAAGCCGAGCGGGTCGGGATTGGCGATGGTCACCGTGTTCTCCTCGGAGGCCGCGTTGGATGCGATCTTTCCAGTGTTCCCGCTGTCGCCGCCGATGACGATGTGGACGGCGGTCGTGGCCGGTTGCGGCGCGTCGTATTCGATCGTCCCTTTAGAGAGGATGACGGTCGGAGCCACACTGCCCCCTGGGCCCGGCCCGAAGCTGCCCGGCGCGCCGGGATTCCCCAGGATGGGAACATTCACGGTGCCTCCCTCAATCAGCGTCGGGCCGGTATAAGTATTGGCGCCCGGGAGCCGCAACTTACCAGTCCCGCGGATGACCAGCGTCTCGGTCGCCGCGCCCGAGATGACGCCCTGGATGGTCATGTCGTGAGCCTGCACGTCGATGTAGTGCCGCCCGCTGACGCCGCCGGTCAGGGCGATCGAGCGATCCGGGTTGAGGATGATCCCGTTGGCTCCCGCCTGGAGGGTGGCATTGCCGTGGAGGGTGGTGGTTCCGTTGTAAGCCCCGAGCGCAATGTCGTGGTCGATGTTGGTGATACCCAGGCCCACGATGGTGGCGTTATGCACGTTGTTGCCGGTGAGCACATACTTGTTGGTCGCATTCGCTCCAGTCAGCCCGCCGAGGGTGAGCGCGAAGGCCCCGGAGATGTTGCCATTGAGCGTGGTCGTCGTGCCCGTGCCGTCGCTGCTGATGCCAGCATTGGCCGCGAGGATGATGTCACCGTGGAAGGTTCCGCCCTGCTCCGTGCGGATGACTCCGCGGCCCTCCGCGCCATTGCCGGCGATGGTGAACCGATTATTCCAGACGGAGCCGGCCCGGTTCACGTAAATTGATGAGAACCCAAAGCCGCCAATGACGGTGGTGATATTCCCGGTGCCGAATGGATCGGTCAAGTTGTCCGCACCGAGCGCGATTCGCCCCGCCGCGAGCGCGGTAGTGCCGCCGATGGTGATCCGCCCGGTGTAATCCTGGGTGGCCGAGGAAGTGAGTACGGTGTTGGTGTTCCCGTTGCCCGTGATCGCGAGCGGTCCACTGCCGGAGAGCATATTGGCGCTGCCGAGCGTCAGGCCGAAGCCGTTGCCCGAGATGGCGCCGCCGCCGGGGCCGATGTCGAGGCCATGGTTCGCATGAAGCGCGAAGTTGGCGCTGGGCTGGAGCGTGCCGCCATTGAGGACGATGTTATTCACCGAACCAGTGCTGCCAAAGTTGCTATCCTGACCGGCGATCAGCGTGCCCTCGTTGACGAAGGTGCCAGCGGCGTACGTATTGACCGCGAGGGCGCCCAAAGTCACCGTTCCGAGCCCAGCCTTGACCAGCGCGTTGCCGCCATTGGCGAGGATCGGAGTATTGATCGTGAGGGCGTCCGCCGACGCGTTGGTGCGGACCACGAGATCCTGACCGGAAGAAGCGCGGATGCCGGCGCCACCGCTGAGGTTCGTGTTAGTGCCGGTCTTGAGGATGCCATCCACGGTCACCGTCTGCGGGCTGGGGACGGAGGATACCGTGAAGGCATGGGCGCCCGCGATCTTGAGCGTGGTGAAGGTGGCGTCGGTCTGCGCCGTCACGGGCGCGGTAATTTCCTGATGCGTCGCGGAGGCGAGCGTTCCGCCACCCCCAGTGCTCACGGCCCCCGCGTCGCTGCCGTAGGCGAGGGCGCGGACGTAACCGCCCGCATCATACCACGCGAAGTTGCTGCCCCCGAAAAAGGAGCCGTGATCGATGAAGGTATTGGTCGTGACGCCGTTGAGCACGATTTTGTTGGTCGATCCATTGGTGCCGCCGCTGACGACAAAGTTTGCCGTGGCCCCCGCGGTGCGGGCGGTCAGGGAATTGAAGGTGAGGCTCGCCAAGGTTCCGCCCAAAGTGGAGTTGATGGTGGCATTGCCCGCCACCCGCGTCAGGGCACCGATCGTTCTGATGCCGGCCGTGGGGTTCAGCCCACCGCCGGAGAGAAGCTGACCGGTGCCAATGAACGTGACGGGGGACGAGGTGGAAAGCGAGCCGCCTTCCAATAGGCCGAGCGTGCCCCCGCCAATGGTGGTCGCGCCGGTGTAGAGGTTGGCGCCACGAAACGACTGCGAGCCGTTGCCGAGCTTGGTCAGACCGCCTGACCCGGTGATGACCGCGTCCGCGAGCCCATCCAACCCGGTGGCGCCGACGCTAATAGAGTTGGAACCCAGCGCGACGGTGCCGGTCGCAAACAGCGCACCGAGATTGTAGGTGTTGGTGCCAGCCACGGCGAAGGCCACGGTGCCCAAGCTGCCCTTGTTGAGAGTGCTGTTTTGCACTGCGTTGACGTTGTTGAGGACGAGGGTGCCGCCGGTGGCAATGTTCGTGTTGCCGGTGTGGAGGTTCGCTCCGCTGAGCGTTTGGGTTGACGCTCCCACGCTGAAGCTGCCCGCCCCACTGAGCACGCCAGTGAAATTTCCTGAGCCGGATTGAACCGCCAAGACGCTCGTGGCCACGATATTGATCCGTCCACCGCCGGCGATGGCCCCTACGTCATCGCCAAACTCGTTGATCTCCGCATACGCGTCGTTACCCACGGTGAACACGCCGGTGTTACTCAGGAAATTGCCTTGGACCATCCGAAAGCGCGCGAGATTGGCGAGGGTCAGATGGCCCTGAAACGCAGCCTGGCCGGAGAAAGGGAACTGCGGCCCGATCACCAGCGTGCCGGCGTTGACGGTGATCGTCCCGCCGATGGCGTTCTGCGTGCCGCCCGCCGTGGCTCCTTTCAAGGTGAGAGTGCCGAGGCCTTCCTTGACAAAACCGCTGCTGGCGTTGACGAGCGCGGCAATGGTTGCGCTGGCATTTGTGGTGATGGTCGGCGCCGCGCCGGAAAGAGTGATCGTGTTCGCCGGGACATTGGCCGCGCCCTGGAGGACGTAGTTGCCGCTGCTCCCGGGATTGAAGGTGAGATTGCCGACCGTGATGGCGCTCCCGATGGTCACCGTGCCCGCCGCGCCGTTGCTATTGCCAAAGACGGCGTCATTCGGCCCGGAGTTCGACCAGCTCGAGTTTACGGCACCATTCCACCAGACGTTGTTGCCCGCCGTGGAGTTCCAGGTGCCGGCGCCATCGGTCACGCCGGCCGTGGCGCCATTGGCATCCCATGTGTAAGTGGCCGCGTCCGCGCTGGAAGGCGGGAAGAGCGCCGAGACCAAGCAAGCCGCCGACACGGCGAGAATGCGGCGGAACCGCGGCCCACTGATGGAACCCATGAGAAGACCCGGCGTGACCTTGCAGACATTGCGCATAAATCGAGGATGCCCGGAAACCGCGCGCGCCGTCTTCCCAACTAAAGTATGAAAATGCGCGGGGCGTTTGGGATTGATGCTTGGCAGCGGACGGGTGGAGATGCTTGACTCCCCACCCGGCGCGCTGGTCGCGCTGGCATGAAGGTTTCGCTCACCACCAAGTACTGTGCGCCGCACCGGGCGCCGCGCCGCACGGCCGATCTCTCGCTCCTCAATCCGAGCGTGCAGAAGCCGCTGCTCGCGCTCCAGGAGGTGATGGAGAGCCGCACGTTTTTGAAAGCGGCGGAGCGCCTCATCCACGCCGCGATCCCATGCGATGTCGTTTATACGCTGCTGCACTACTCGATGGATCGCGGGCGCTCGATGACGGCGTGGGGCAGCGACGGCGCCGAATTTACCAACGAGTATGTGCGCGAGAGCCTGATCGGGAATCCGCTGGGCTGGGTGCTCGCGACGAAGCCCGGCGTGAAGTCATTTCCGCTCTGCGATTGTTACCCGAGCATCGAGGCGATGGAGCGCTGTCCGTTTTTCCAGCGCTTCATCCAGCGCATCGGCATTTACCACGCGACGGTGATGCCCTTCTGGCGGGAAGGTCTCGACGGTGCCGATCTCGTGATGGGGCCGCACCGCGGCCCGCAGTGGCCGAAGTTTTCCCCCGAGGAAGTCGCGCGGATGGAGCTGATCCACCCGCACATCGACGCGGCCTACCGGCGCGTGAACAAACTTCAGAGCCAGAGCTGCGCGCGGCGCGGGCTGGAGGAATTCGTGGCGTCGCTCCCGCTGCCCGCCTTGCTGGTGGAGTGGGATCTGCGGCTGCTCTTTCACAATGCCTCGGCGAGTGAAGCCGTCGCGCGGTGGAAAGGCACGGACCCGCACCTCAAGACTGGTCCGGACGACCTTCAACTCCCGGCGAATTTGCGCACCGAAATCGAGACGCTACGCGAAGAGTGGACCACGGCGCTGCGGGAAAGTCCCGGTCCGGCGCTCTTCCGCGAACGCACCGTGGCGCATCCCACCGTGCCCGGCTCGCGGGCGCTGATCTCCATGACCACGCTGCGCTCCCCGCATTTCGGCAAGCCGAGTTTCGTCATCCGCTTTGAGACGCACGGCAACGGGGCCAGGGATCCTCTCGCCTCCCTCGCCAAACTTTCCGACCGCGAGCAGAAACTCGTGCGCCTGGTCTGCGACGGCCAGAGCAATCAGGAAATCGCCGAGGCCCTCGGGCGGTGCGTAAGCACGGTAAAGAGCGAGTTGCACGCGATCTTCAAGAAGCTCGGCATCCCGAGCCGCGCCCGGCTCATGGCGCTGCTGCGGTAGGGCGGTCAGGCGACGGCCAGCGCCACCGGGTTTTCCCCACCGTCGTCGCCGAGGGTCCGGGTGACGATCGCGGCCAGTTGATGGGCCAGATAGGGCTTCGGCAGGTAGTTGATGTCCTCCTGGATCTTCCGGTCGCCGAAAAGTTCCGCGCTGTAACCGCTGCTGTAGATGACCGGCAGGCCGGGGCGCTCGCTCGTGATGTGGTCCGCGACGTCGCCGCCCGAAAGCCCGCCGGGCATGATCATGTCCGTGAGGAGCAGGTCGATCTCATCGTGATGCTCCTGCCAGAGAGTCAGCGCCTCGCGGCCATCGGCGGCTTCGAAGACGTGCAGGCCGCATTCCTTCAAGACGCGGCAGACGAGCGAACGCACGCTCTTGTTGTCTTCGGCGACGAGCACCGTCCGCCCGCGCGCGGATGCCTTGGACACCGCCGAAGACACGGGCGCGCTCGCGGCCACGGCATCCGTTTCCGGGAGGAAAATGCGGAAGCTCGTGCCCTCGCCGAGCACGCTCACGAGTTCCAGCCAGCCATCGTGCTGCTTCACGATGCCGTGGACCGTGGCCAGGCCCATGCCGGTGCCCTTGCCGGGTTCCTTCGTGGTGAAGAAGGGTTCGAAAATGCGCCGCGCCGTTTTTTCATCCATGCCCGTGCCGGTGTCGCGGACGGACAGGCAGAGGAAGCGCCCCACGCGCGCCTCTGGAAAGCGGCGGACGTGTTCCGCGGTGATCTCGACCAGCTCGGTGGAGATGAAAATTTTGCCGCCCGCCGGCATCGCATCGCGCGCGTTCACGACGAGATTCACGAGCACCTGCTCGAGGTTGCAGCGATCACCGAGGATCGGCGGAAGCCCGGGCGCACTTGCCGCGTGAATTTCGACGCTCTCGGGAATCAGCCGCGTGAGCATGACCATGACCTCGGAGACCACGTCGCCCAGACTGAGGCAGGTTTTTTCCATGACGTGCTTGCGGCTGAAGATGAGGAGCTGCCGCGTGAGCTGCGCGGCGCTCTGCGAAGCTTGCTGCACGGCAGCCAGCGAGTCCGCCACCTTCGGTTCGAGATTTCCCGCTTCGAGACGCAGGCTGGTGTGACACTGGATGACGGTGAGCAGGTTATTAAAATCATGCGCCACGCCCGCAGCGAGGTGGCCCACGGCTTCCATCTTCTGCGCCTGGCGAAGCTGGTTCTCGAGCGACGTTTGCTCGGAGACATCCTGCAGCACAGCGAGGACGTGCGGGCCGGCCGCGAGGGCAAAGGGTTCGAGCCAGAGCAGACCATTCCGGCGCTCGCCACTTTTCGGGTGAAATTCGCACTCGTGCCGGAGCAGCGTTTCGCCGCGGAAAAGGCGCTCGCCCGTGGTGCGGAGGAAATCTTCCGACGTCTCGATGCCCGCTTCCCAAAAGGATTGCCCGACGATTTCCTCCGCTGTCCGCCCGGTGGCGGCGAGGAGTGCGGGATTCGCCTGGAGCACGCTTTGATCGAAGACGCGAAGGATTGCCGTCGGCAACGGGCAGGCGTCGAAGGCGCTCGCGAGGCGCTCTTCGGAAAGGCGGAGCGCGTTCCGGCTCCGCTCAAGGTCGGCGAATCTCGCCGCCGATTCGCGCGTCACCTGCCATTTCGCAGTCATCGCGTGCGCGAGTTGGAGCACCTCGATGGTGTCGAAGGGCTTCTTCAAAATGACCAGCCGATCGGTGTGCCCGAGCTTTTCCACGATGTCCTGCCACGAGTAGTCCGAATACGCCGTGCAGATGATCACCTGCAGCCCGGGATTCACCGACCACAGATGCATGATCGTCTCGAGTCCATCCCAGCCGGGCGGCATCCGCACATCGACGAAGGCCAGCGCGTAGGGACGCCCTTCCGCGAGCGCCGCCTCGACTTTCGCCAGCCCCTCCTGGCCTTGATGCGCGCTTTCGAGCTCGAAGGCCACGGGCGCCGCGGACCTCACACCTTTGCCGAGCACGGCGCTCAGCAGGTCGTCGGTCGCAGTATCGTGGCGCTGTCCCGCGAGGAGGATCTTGCGGAAATCCTCATGGATCGCCGGGTTGTCGTCGATGATGAGGATGCGCTTGCGGAGGCCGTCGGGGGATGGGTTCATGCGGTGGCGAGTTGGCAAAAGGAGAAGCGTGGCGAGACCGCGGCGGGCGCTTCCGCGAGCGGCAGTTCGAGCGTGAAGGTGGCGCCCATCCCCGGCCCGTCGCTCTGCGCGATGAGCGTGCCGCCCATCTCATGGGCGGCGAGCGAGCTGCAGTGCAGGCCGAAGCCGTGGCCGTCTTTCTTCGTGGTGAAGCCGTGGCCAAAGATGCGGTCGAGATTTTCGGGACCGATGCCACCGCCTTCGTCGCGCACGGAGATGCTCACCCGTCCGCGCTCGCATCGCGAAACGGCGAGCGTCAGCCGCTTGCCGCCCGCGTCGTTGTCGGCCATCGCCTGCTTGGCGTTGCGGATGAGGTTCACGAGAATTTGCAGCGTCTTGTGGCGGTCCACGATCACCGGCGGCACGTCGTCAATTTCGCGCACCACTTCGACGCCGTGCCGGCTCAGCGCGGAGTCCTGAAGTTTGAGCGCATCTTCGAGGAGTTCGGAGACGGACAGCTTTTCCGAGATGCCCGAACCAGTGGCGAGATTCTGCTGCATGGCCACGATGTCGCGGATATGGCCGACATGGGAGACCAGCGTGCCGGTCTCCGCGGAGAGCATCTCGTGCTCGGTGCGGAGTCCTTCCGCCAGCCTCCCGAGGAGTTCGGGCACCAGCCGGCCGCGCGGATCGGTAGTGAGAAAATTGGCCAGCCCGCCGTTCTGCGCGCGGATGAGCGAGACGACTTCGTTCAGCTCGGCGACGCGCGAACCACGCACGCTGTCGCCGATGATGCACGCGGCGACGTTCACGCTGTTGAGCACGTTGCCGACGTTGTGGAGCACGTTCGTCGCGACCTCGGCCATGCCGGCCTTGCGCGAGATCACGCCGATCTGCGCGTTCATCGCCGCGAGCGCCTGCTGCGCTTGTTTGCGTTCGGCGATCTCCGCGGTGAGTTCCGCGGTGCGCTCGATCACCCGCGTCTCCAGTTCCTCGTGCGCCTGGCGCAGCGCTTCCTGCGCGCGCACGCGTTCGGCCAGTTCCAGGCGCAGGCGCTCGTTGCTCTCCGTCAGTGCGCTGCGGGCTTCGGAGAGACCGGCGCGCGCGCCTTCGAGTCCGCCAGCCGCGCGACCGATCTCCTCCTGCAGCTTGTTAAAGTTCAGCGCCATGTCGCCCACTTCATCCCGCGAGTGAACGGCGACGGGCACAAGATCGACGCGCGCTTTCGCGGCATCGAGATCACCGGCGGCCAGCGCGCGCATCGCGCGGGTGAAGTCCGCGAGCGTGCCTTTCACGAGCTTCTCGGTGGCCTGCGAAACTTCGACGGCGGAATGCGCGATCATGCCCGGCAGGATCAGGCCGACGGCAAAGGTGAGCAGCGCGACGACAACGAACGTATCCTCGAGCACGACGATGAGCGCCTGATTGTGCTCCGGCACGTGATCGACGGCGATGAGGTAGCCGATGGCATCGAGCACGAGCACGAGCAGCATCGCGCCGGTGAGCTTGAGGTGGAGCGTGCGCGCGATGCCGGGAAGCCCGGCTTTGCGGCGATCGGAAAATTTCCGCCACGCGTAGAGCAGCGCGCCGGAGTAGGCAAAAGCGATGCCGATCAGCACCGTCGGCAGGCCGAACTGCTGAAAGCCAAAGATCGCGGTGAGCGCCCACGCGCTGGCGGCGATCAGGCCGAGGACGATCGTGCCGCGCGGCGCGCGATACGGGCGCTCCATCGCCGGTTCGTTCCGGCGCAGGAGCCAGACCGCGATATTCGGCATGGAGATGCCGATGAGATAAGTGAGATTCGCCGCCGCGATCAGCCACACCGGATCGCCGATGAGGAGAAACGCGATGGCCATGCCCGCGGTGAGGACGGTGGCCGTCCAGGGAGCATCGGTGCGCGAGCGCTTCGCGAGAAACTCAGGCAGCAGGCCGTCCTCCGAGAGTTGCGAAAGCGTCCGCGAGGCACCCGCGAGCGCGGCGATGGTGCCGTGGAGCATGTTGAAAATCATGAACCAGATCGCCGTCGCTTTCGCCGCCGCACCGAGCAGCGGAGCGAAGGTGGGCCCGAGTTCGAGCGCGAGTTCCTTGCCCATCGCCTCCGGCCCGAGCGCGCCGAGCCAGATGATCGGGAGAATGACGAAGTAGAGCGTCGCCAGCCCGGCACTCGCAAACATCGCGCGCGGGACATTCTTTTTCGGGTCGATCGTTTCGCCCACGTGACACGCCGCCTGTTCAAACGCCGGCGCGGCAAAGCCAATAAGATACAGCCCGGCCATGATACTCGTGAACTGCCCGAACCAGCCCGCGAAAGGCACGGTGAGTTGAAACGTGAACGCCTGCTGCCAATCCACGCTCCCGCTGTAGATCGGCACGATCGCGGAGGTGAAGGCGAGCGCCGCCGATGCTGTGGCGATCGGCATCGCGAGCCGCATCACCCATTTCACTCCGCAGAGATTGATGAAGGTGAAAAAGAGCACGATGCAGGACGCCATGAGCGGCACCGGGAACCACGGCAGGTACCATTGATTGATCGCCGAAGAGGCGAGCAGCGCCGTCAGACCGCACGTCGGCACCCAGCCCCACCAGTAACAAACGCCGGTGAGATTCGCGAGGATCGGGCTGTAAGGCCGGAACGCTTCCGCGCACGTCGCCGCGATTCCGCCCACGCGGTTCGGATACATGAGGATCAGTTCCGTCCAGCCAGGCGTCGCCATCCAGCCCAACACCAGACCGGCGATCAGCAAAAGTACGGACGCGCTTCCCTGCCCAATGATCGCGCCTTGCCCGATGAAAAGCGCGCTGAGGAGAAAGAGGCTTTGATTGATGCCGCCCATGGCGACGGAGGTGGTGCCAAACCAACCAATGGTGCGGGGATGGATGTAAGGATTCGTTTTCATGGGGAAACGGCGAGAACTGCGCGTGGAGCGGGATCCGTGCTGAGAGGTGGGGGGGGAGAAATCGGCAACTCGAGGGTGAAGACCGCGCCGGCTCCGCGACCTTCGCTCTCCAGGCGGAGAACACCCCCCAATTCCCGCGCGGCGACGGCGCAACTATGCAGGCCAAATCCGTGGCCGTCCTTTTTCGTGGTGAAGCCGTGGCTGAAGACGCGCGGAAGATTTTCCGGAAGGATGCCCTCGCCATTGTCACGCACCGCGATCCGCAACTGACCCTCGTCGCCCTCGTCGATCGTGAGCGTGAGCACCTTCCGCTCCGATTCGTGCGCATCCATGGACTGCCGGGCGTTGCAGATGAGATTGACGAGGATTTGCAGGACCTTGTGCCGATCCGTCGAAATCATCGGGACGGCTGCGAAGGCGCGGACAATTTCGATACCGTGATGAGCGGACGAAGCGGTGCCCATGCGCAGCGCGTCCTCGACGAGGGTGGCCGCCTCGATTCGCTCCGTGCCGCCGGAGCGCGTGGCAAAGCTTTGCTGTGCGGCGACGATGTCGCGGATGTGCGCGACGTTTTTCACCAGCGCGCTCGCCTCGTCGCGGATCGCGCTCTGCTCGTCGCGCAATGACTCTGCAAGCCGACCGAGCAGCGCTGGCACCAGACGCCCGCGCGGGTCCGTAGTGAGGAATTCCGCAAGGCCGCCGTTGAGCGACTGCAGGAGCGCGGCGACTTCCGCGAGGCTGCTGGCCTGCGAGGCGCGCAGCCGTTCACTGATCACGCTGGTCGAGACGTTCACGCTATTGAGAACATTGCCGACATTGTGCAGGACGCCGGTGGCGACTTCGGCCATGCCGGCCTTGCGCGAGCTCTCGACCAGCGCGCGATGCGTGGCTTCGAGTTCGTCCGCAGCGGCCTTCTCGGCGGTGATGTCGAGGAAGACTCCGCGCAGGAGCGAAGGCTCGCCTTTTTCATCGCACAGAATCGCGGCGCTTTCGCGAATCCACACCGTGCGTTCGTCCGCGGCGAGCATCCGGTAGTCGCAGCGGTAGGGGCGCTTGCCTGTCACTTTCTGCGCGCAGAAGTCGCCAGCCCATGCGTCCTCCGGATGCAGATGGGCCTGCCAGAAAGACGGCGCCGCCATCCACTGTTCCGGCGTGCAGCCGAGGATGCGCTCGCATTGCCGACTCACAAAAGTAAAGCGGTGACCACGCACTTCACACTCCCAGACGATGCCGTCGATGGAGTTCACGAGCGTCTCCAGCTTGCGTTTTTCGAGCTCCAGCGCCTCCTGCTGCCGCTGCCGCGCCGCGAGATCGCGCACCGTGATCTGGTGCGCCGCCTCGCCGCTCAGTCCTGCGGCCAGCAGCAGCAGTACACCCAGGAGACCGATGGTCGTGAGCCGCGCCCGCTTCATCGCCGCGACCCATTCGGAGGCGTGGAAGTCCACGCCGAGGATGGCGTCGATCTTCCCACCTTTGCCGCGCATCGGCACCACCGCGCTCACCCAGGTGCCCCAGCGATCGGTGTAAATTTTTTCCTCAAAGCACGGCTCTCCGCTCGCGTAGGCCCGCGCGACGGCGGGGAAGGCGTCATACACTTCGCCGATCGGCGTGCGCTGCTCCCGCTCGCCCTCGAAGCGTCCATCGTGGTCGTAGTCCGTCTCCGAATCCACCACGAGGACGGTGCGTCCGTCGGGCAGCGTGCGCATCGTGTAGATGTCGTTGATCGAAGGATTCGCGGCCAGCCAGCGTTTGAGGGCTTCGATCATTTCCAGATAACCCGCGTCGTTCGGATCGGTCCCAAGCGTCACATTCTCGTGACTCATGCGTTCGAGTTCTCGCGCGTAAGTGGGCGCGTAACCTTCGACCATCCGCTGCATCCGCAATCGCTCGCGCTGCCCCGCCGCCTCGGTCGCAATCCATCCCGCACCGAGCAGCACGAGGAGCAGGGGCCAACCCCAGCGCGCCAGCCGCCGATGCCGCCAGAAGCAGCGGTGAAGAAACGCGAAGATCCCGAGCATCAGTCCCGCGAAAACGGCGTAATCCAACTGTGTCCCGGCGACAAAGTTGACGAGCGCGTTCACTTACCCGCCGACCTAGCAGGACACGCGCCACTCCGGGCGCCCGGTACTTAGAGGAGTTCGGCAGCGCGGACGCGTGCCCAGGCGTCCGCCTCGAGGATCGCGGCGAGCGGAGGATGCAAGCCGGGCGTGTGTGCGCGCATCACCGCCTCGACGGTCTGCCAGATCGCCGGGAAGGAGCAGCGGCGGGCGAGGAAGGTGGCGACGGCGATTTCGTTCGCGGCATTGAGCACGGCGGGGAGGGTGCCGCCAGTCTCGCCGGCCCAGCGGGCGAGATCGAGGGCGGGGAAATCGGACCGGCGCGGAGCTTCGAAGGTGAGTTGGCCGAGAGCGGCGAAGTCGAGCGGCGTGAGGCGATTGGGCACGCGCTCGGGCCAGGTCACAGCGTACTGAATGGGGAAGCACATGTCGGTGGTCGAGAGCTGCGCGAGGGTGGAGCCATCGATGAATTCGACCATCGAGTGGATGATCGACTGCGGATGCACGATCACCTCCACGCGGGCCATCTCCACGTCGAAGAGCCAGCGCGCTTCGATCATCTCGAGGCCTTTGTTGAAGAGCGTGGCCGAGTCGATGGTGATCTTCGCGCCCATCGTCCAGGTCGGGTGCTTGAGCGCCTGCTCCACGGTGACGGAAGCGAGTTGCTCGGCGGGCATTTGGCGGAAAGGGCCGCCGCTGGCGGTGAGGATGAGGCGGCGGATCTCGGGAGAGGAAGGAACATCGAACATCGAACGTCGAACATCGAACTTCGAACCAGTGGGGTTGCCGGAGCCCTCTTCGTTCGATGTTCGATGTTCGATGTTCGATGTTCGATGTTACTCCGCGCGAGCTCGGTGCCCTTCGAGGCACTGAAAGATGGCGTTGTGCTCGCTATCGACCGGCAGCACCTGCACGCCCTTCCGCCGCGCAGCGGTCATCACCGCTTCTCCGGCCATGACGAGGATCTCCTTGCTCGCCACGGCGATGTCTTTCCCTGCTTCGATCGCGGCGAGGGCGGGCTTCAATCCACCCGTACCGACGATGGCGATGAGGACCATGTCCGCCTCGGGCAGGGTCGCCAGCTCGAGGAGACCTTCCTCCCCGCCATTGCCAGAGACGCAGAGCTTCGCGCCCGGAAACTCCTTCGCCGCCGCGTCCAGCTTTTCGCGATTGGAGTGCGCGGACATACCGACGATTTCCATCCGCTCCGGGATGTCGCGCGCGACCTTCTGCGCGCTCTCGCCGATGGAGCCGGTGGCCCCCAGCACGACGACCTTGCGCTTTCTCATGACAGCCCGGTGAAGAAGCGCAGGTAGAAAAACATGAGCGGCGCGGTGAAGAGGATGGAGTCGATGAGATCGAGCGCACCGCCAATGCCGGGCAGGAAACGGCCCGAGTCTTTCACATCGGCGCTGCGTTTCACGATGGACTCCGCGAGATCGCCGATGATCGCCGCAAAGCCGAGCCCGAGGCCGAGGATGACCGCGTGCGTCTGATTCAGATACGAAAGCCGCGGGCCCATGATCGCGAGCAGGCCACAACCGCCGGCGGTCGAGAAAGCGAGGGCGCCGAAGAATCCCTCCCACGTCTTCTTCGGCGAGATGTGGGGGACGAGCGGGTGTTTGCCGATGAGCGAGCCGGTGACGTAGGCGCCCATGTCGCTGAACTTCGTCACGACCACGAGCCACAGCACGTAGAAATGTCCGGTGACGTGGCCCATCTCATCGCGCGGGAGGAGATAGACGATCTTCGTCACGAAAGAGAAAAGCCACGGCACGTAGAAGAGCCCGAAGACCGTGAGCGCCATGGTCTCCAGCGGGAGGATGTCGTGCTTTTTCATGAACATCTGCCGCGCGAAAATCACGAGCATGAGCATGAGCAGGGCGCCGACTTCAAAGTCGTAAGTGCGTGCCGGGCCAACCTGGCTGAGCCAGTAGAAGCTCCCGAAGCTCAGCACCGCGCCGCAGAGCATGCCGATGATCTTGAAGTTCGGCAGCTTCCGGTGATCGAGCATCGTGTAATACTCCCAGAGCCCGACGAGCCCGAGTCCGGCGATGAGCACGAAGAAGCCCGGCTCGTAACCCGCGAAGATGATCCACAGCGCGAGCGACCAGAGCGCGACCGAGCTGCCGAGGCGGCGGAGGAATACGCGGGTTTTGTCGGTCATGCGGCGGGCTGCGGGGAGAATCGGGACCGCACCGCGGGATGGCAAGCTCCGGGGAAAGGATGAAGGCGGAAGGATGAAGGATGAAGAAGTGCGCGCGCCGCGCCCATTCACTTCATCCCTCATCCTTCCGCCTTCATCCTTCCTCAGAGCGTCGGCAGGACGATCTCCACGGTCGTGCCGGTGCCGACGGTACTTTGCAGGGACATGAAGCCGCCGTGGGCTTCCACCACACTCTTCGCGATGGCCATGCCGAGGCCGGTGCCGTGCGATTTTCCGTGCGTCACAAAGGGCTCGAAAATTTTTGCCTGCAACTCGGGCGCGATGCCGCAGCCGGTGTCGCTCACGGTGAAGAGCGCGCGACCTTCGGCGACCCGCAGGCCGAGGCGCAGCAGGCCCCCGTGGGGCATCGCTTCCACGGAGTTTTTGATCACGTTCAGCAGCACCCGCACGAAGCGGCGCACATCCACCATGGCTTCGCCGCATGGGTGCAACTCGCGGACGAGGTGCACATTCTCCGGAACCATGCGCACGAGCTGCGTGTCGAGTTCCTCGAGCACGGCTTTCAGTGGGCGCCGATCCGCCTGCAGACTGCTCTGGCCGCGGGCAAAATCGAGGAGCTCCTGGACCATGTCCGTCATGCTTTCGACGGACTTTTCCATAATGTTCGTGAAGCTGCGGATCGAGGGATCGTCGGTGCGCTTGTCGATGAGCGACGTACACATCTTCAGCGCGTGGATCGGGTTCTTCAGGTCGTGGATGATGCTATTCGCCATCGTGCCGACGAGGCTCAGGCGCTCGCTGCGCATGAGCTCGGTGATGAAGTGCGAATTGATCCCGCGCAACCGCTCGACCACCGAGCGGAGGAAATTCATGTGCAGATCGCGCGGCGCATTATCGAGGATGCGGGCAAAGGATGCGGCGTCGATGCGGCCGAGCACCGAGGACTCGGCAGCGGCGGCATTCGCGGAGCGCGGCTGGCCGTCGATGAGCGCCATCTCGCCAAAGAAATTTCCCGGCTGGATGAAACCGAGCGTCTCCTGCTTGCCGCCGCGTCCCGCTTTGGAAATGCGGACGCTGCCTTCGACCACGAGGTACAGACAATCGCCGGCGTCACCTTCACTGAAGATCGCGTCGTCCGCGTCGAACCGCAGCAGATCGACATCCGTGCCGATGTCGTTGATCAGCTCCGTCGGGATGCCGGCGAAGAGCTTGTTGCGCTGGAGTTGCGCGGCGTCGGGCGGGGTGTCGAGGTGGGCGATCATGGCGAGGTGCGAGTTTAGTAGGCGGGCTTGCTGCTGAATTTTGTGGTGGTAGCGCCCGCGCCGCCGAACTGGCCGCTCGTCGAGCCGTTGCCGCCGGAGCCGGAGTAGTTCGCTTTGTCGGTGTAAACTTTGGCCGCCGCGCTGCCGCCGACGGTGACGGTCTTTCCGTTGTCGATCGTCACGGTCTTGCCGGCGATGATCTTGGCACCGGCGCCGCCGAGGGTGACGTCGTCATCGAAGCGCACCTTACCATTGGTCGTGCCGCCGTAGAGCTTGAGGGTGGTGTCGGCGTTGATCGTGCCGCCGCCGATCAGGAGCTGCCCGTTCGCGCCGATCGCGCCAATCTTCACGGTGCTGCCGCGGATGTCGGCATTGCGCAGTTCGATTAGCCCGCTCGCTCCCGAGTTCTTGAGTTCCACAGTGCCGCGGTCGGCTTGAAGGCGACCGCCGTTTACACCGATTTTGCCACCGCTGGAGGTGATCCTGATCGTCCCCCCAGGGCCCGCCGCGGCGGCGTCGAGCAGCGAAAGAAGCTGGCCGCTGTTCGTGATCTCGATCGCGGGGCCGCTCGTTTTCCTGCTCGCGAGGGTGATGCTGCCGCCCCGAGCGCTGGCTACGCCTGGCGCGGAATCGGAGACTTTGATCGTGCTCGCAACCTTGATCCTGGCGGCCGAGATGGCACTGACGCTGCCGCCATTGCCGCCCGTCGGCGTGCCCGTGCCGTTTGCGCCAGAGGAAACATTGATCGGCGCACCAAAATCGACGTTGCCCGGGATCGCTTTCAAAATTGAGCCGATCCAGAGGCTGCCTCCGTTCCCGCCAGCTCCGGTCACCGCAGCGCCGCCCATCATATTCGCGCCGTTGATGCCGGTCGCGGAGAAGTCGATCACTGGTGCGTAAAGATAGGTGAGATAGCCACCAGCGTGCGGGTTCGTGGTCAGCGTGCCGTTCGCGCCCGGGAAGCTCAGGCCATTGCCCGCAGCGATGGAGGCCGCGGAGATGGTGTAGGGCAGGGTGCCCGTGACGAAACCCCCGCTCGTCGTGATCGCGCCCACGGCCGTGAGGCCGCCAGTCACCGTGGTGAAATTGCTCACGATGAGATCGGTTGGCGAGGTGACGTTAACCGGCGCCGGTGGAGTCGTCGGAGTGGGAGTCGGGGTCGGAGTCGGAGTCGGGGTCGGGGTCGTTGGCGTGGTCGCAGCGGTCCCACCGCTGCCGCTGTTGACGATCGACTGGATAACACTGCTTCCAGTGCCAGTGCCGGTGCCGGTGCCGGTGCCAGATCCAGAGCCGGACGCAGACGCTTGCGGGCTGCCGCCAGAGGCGATGGTATTGACCACGTTTGAGACACTCTGCGCAGCGGTAGCACCTGCGGGCGCCGCACTGCGGGCGGAAGTCATACCGGCGCTCGCGATGCCAGCGAAGGCGCTCCGGGCATCGCTGGCCGTGGATTCGTCGGACCAGACGGCGCTCGCGGAGGCGTCGCCGCTCGACTCGAGTGCATCATCCTCCGCGGCTGTCCGGGACCGGCGATGGGTAGTGGCCTGGGCCATGAGGAGGGGCGGTGTCCCCGCACTCCCGCTGCTGGCGGCGCGCTTTTCCAGATCGGCCATCGCTTCGTCGGAGGCGGCGATGACGCTGGTGCCATTGCCGGCGATCACGAGATTGGTCGGCACGAGTCCCTTGGCCGCGATCCGGGTGCCCTGCAGGGCGATTTCCTGGTC
This sequence comes from Chthoniobacteraceae bacterium, assembly GCA_031409655.1. GTDB lineage: Bacteria > Verrucomicrobiota > Verrucomicrobiia > Chthoniobacterales > Chthoniobacteraceae > JANNXQ01. Next base: position 17,101 of record JANNXQ010000107.1, read on the forward strand.
GATGAGCGCCAGGCTCGGGAGCGGTGCCACGTTGGCCCGCGTCTTGCCTTTGAAGAGCTGCGCATCCACCAGCGCCGAAGTCTTCACGACCTTGCGGAGGTCCACATCCACCGGGTTTGGCAAGGTCTTCGCATTCGCCTCCATGATGATCATCTTGCCGGGAGTAAGCTTGATCGACTCGCCGAAGCGCCCGTTCACGGAAAGCCGCAGGCTGCCTTCGAGCACGAGCACCTTCACGTGTTTGCCTGGCTCATTCTCAATCATGATCGTGGTGCCCGTGATCGACGCCGTCACCGAGGCGGTGCGGATGCGCGCCCCGCCGCGATTTTTCGGCACCTGGAGGAGCATCGTGCCCTTTTCCAGGGAGAGATCCCGGGTGCCGGCTTTGAAGCTAAAGAAAGTCTCCGCGCCGAGGCGGGTGAGGGTGGCGTCCTGAAAAAGGAGTTCGGCCCGCGACTGGATGCCGGTGCGCACCGCGACCTGATCGCGCACGGTGTCCTGTACGACTGCCGGACGCGCGCCCTTCTGCGGATCGATGACCTTCACGTCATTGACGATCTGGTTGATCTTCGCCTCCTGGAGCGGGCCGGCGAGGAGCGTGCCGATGCTGCCGAGGAGGATGACGCCGACGAGGAGAGAGGTGTTTTTCATTGCTGATTTTGGGTGCAGTGAAAGGTGAGCACCTCCAGTGCCGAGGTTATGGTTATTCTACTCCGCCCCGTAATTCGTGGCCGCCACCCTCAGAAGCGCAGCGAAAACTGCAGCCCGACGCCCGCATTCAGCACATCGTAGTCGAACGCCGATCGGTTCGATCGGTTAAATCCGAGAAACGAACTCGCAGAAATGGCCGCCCACTCGACCGGCGCGTAGCGGAGCGACAAGGAGATGGAGTGGTTATCGTCACGCCGACCGTCCCCCTGCCGATAGACGAAGTAGCCGTAGCGATAGCCGAGATCGGCCCCGAGCTGCTCGGTGACCTGGAGGTGGTAGCCGGCAAAGGCCACATATTCATCCCGTCCTGGCTCCTGCGGCTCCGCCCAGGTCCACTGGGCGCTGGCCCCGAAGAAGACCGCGTGGGCGCGGGAGAAAGGGATCACCTTCTGGATGCCGAGCAGGGCCGCGTGGCTTTGGAAGATCTCCTCCTGCCCCTCCGCCGTGCTGAGGTGATTGTACAAATAGCGAACCGAGACTTCCGCCCCACGCAGCACCGGCGGCGACCACACCACCCCGCCCGTCGCATCCACGCTCTGGAAGTCGAGTTCGCGATACTCCGCATATTTGTACAGGGCCGTCCGCAGCCCGGCTTCAAAGCGCAGGTCGTAGCCGAGGCGCTGGGTGAAGGCCGCACCGGCCGAGGCGACGAGGAATTTGTCCTCGAGCAGATCGCGTTTTGCGAGGGCGACGTTGTTCGTGAAAAAGGCGGACACTTCGGCAAAGGCCGTAAAGGGCTTCGGGCGCTCCTGGCGCTTGAAGAAGACCTGCGCGCCAAAGGCATCGTCGGGCGCCTGCCCGGAGTCGGGCAGGGAAAGATCCGGCGCCGGCTCCGCGGGCCGACTCAGCGGCGGGGGTGGCAGGGGAAACTGCCGCGCTTGATCGATCCGCACGTCCGCCGAGGGCCCCTGCGCAAGTGCGCGGAGAGTCAAACCCGCGAGTACGCTGTAGAGGGCGAGGCGAAACATTCAACCGTGAAAGAGCAGAGGTCAGGCCAGTGTTCGGGGGAGGGTTGCTGGTTGAGAGTTGAGAGCCCCGGGCAATTCGGTCGCAAAGGAGTTTTCAAAACGGCCACCTGCGGCTCTCAACTCTCAACCCTCCACTTCCCCCCCGGCACATTTCCCGCTGAACCGCAGCTTCATGCCGCGCCATGGCGCCACCTCACATCTGGTCATTTTCGGCGTGCTCACTCTGGGGTTGGCCTGGTTGCAGTTTGCCGGCTTCATCCCGCTGGAGCGCGTGGAACTGGCCTTGCAGGATGGCCTCGCGCAAGTCGCGCGCAAGGCGCCGGCCGATCCGCGGCTGGTCTTCCTCGCGGTCGATACCGCCTCAGCCAGCCTCGATCCGGAGACGGATCTCGGCAAGCTCTGGGACTTGCAGAACGCGACGGACGAGGAGCGCCGGGCGCTCGAGATGATGGCGCACCACTGGCCGTGGTCGCGCGAAGTCCACAGCCTCGTCCTCGAGCGCCTGGTGCAAGCCGGCGCGCGGGCCGTGGCCTTCGACTTCACCTTTCCAAAACCGTCGCCGAATGACGCCCCTTTCGCCGCGAGCCTGGAACGAAACCGCGCCCATGTGGTCGTCGCCGGAAATCTCACGGAGGACACCAGTCTCGCGATTGAGGGCGGGCTGCCCTCCTTCAGTGCGCCCTCGGCGTCGCTGATTCCCGAGACCTCGCCGCGCGATCCGCGCATCGGTTTCGACAACTTCCGCATGGATCAAGACGGCGTCATCCGGCGCGCCAACTACCGCTGGGCGCTCGAGCACGGCGCCTGGAGCGGCGACGAAGAACTCTCCCTCGCCGCCCGCACGCTTGATCGCGCGGGCTTCGCAGCAAAAGTTCCGGCGACCCACGAAGCCCTGCGCCTGCGTTTCGCCGGCCCGCCAGGCACCTTCCCGGCGCGCTCGATCTTCGAACTCTTCGTCCCGGACTTCTGGCGGCAAAATTACGCCGGCGGCGCATTTTTCCGCGACAAGATCGTGATCATCGGCGCCGCCGGAAACTGGCAGCACGACGAACACCGCTCGCCCTTTGCCATGATGCCCGGCGCGGAACTGCATCTGAACGCCGTGAACGCCGCGCTCCACGGCGCCTTCATCCACGAAGTCTCGCGGCCCGCCCAGGCGCTGCTCGTCTTCGCCGCGGCCGTCCTCGCCGGCCTCGCCCGCCGCTGGGTGCGGGCGCCCCAACTGCGTTTCGTCGTCCTCCTGCTCGGCACCGCCGCGTGGGGCGCACTGGCCTTCGTGCTTTTCGATCGCGCGGATCTCGCCATCCCGTCCTTCGGCCCGCTCCTTGCCTACAATCTCAATGGCATCGGCGGCCTCGCGCTGGACATCGTGCTCGAGCGCCGCGAGAAGGCGCAGATCCGCCGCACCCTCGAGCGCTACGTCTCGCGCAATGTCGTCGAGGAACTCATCGACAGCCCCGATCAATTCAACCGCGCGCTCGGCGGCGATCTGCGGCAGGTCACCGTCCTCTTTTCCGACATCCGCAATTTCTCCCGCGCCGCCGCGACCATGGATTCACGCGCCCTCGTCGCGCAGCTCAATGAATACTTTGCCGCGATGGTCGAGTGCGTCTTCCGCTACGGCGGCACGCTCGACAAATTCATCGGCGACGCCGTCATGGCAGTGTGGGGCAACACCCGCAGCAATGGCCCCGCCGCCGACGCCGCGAACGCGGTGCGCTGCGCCATGGCGATGCGCGAAGCACTCGAAAAGCTCAACGCCCACTGGATCTCGGAAGGCCGGACGGCGCTGCGCTTCGGCATCGGTCTCAACTCCGGCGAAGTCGTCGTCGGCAACATCGGCTCGCCGCATCGGATGGAATTCACCGTCATCGGCGATGCCGTGAACATCGCGTGGAGGCTGCAGGAGAAGACGAAGCACGGCCCGACGATCCTGATGGGTGAAAGTGTCGCCGAGCTGCTCGACGAAGAATTCCGCATCATCGAATGCGGCGAACTGGATCTCTCGGATCACGAGCCCGTACGCTACTCGCGGCTCGCGACGGAGGAGGAAATTCTCCGGGTTCAGCGTCCCGCTTTCGAAGCGCAAAAGCCCGGTGCGGATCGCCTTGTCGCCAGCCCGCGCTGAGGAAATCAACGCGCCCCGCAGCGGACGAAAAACGCGGCGCCGTGGCGCGCCGGATTTCGTTTGTCGCCGAATCGATACTGTCCAGCGCTTGACAAGACGGGCGCGACCATCCCGCAGCGCGCGCGCTTTTGAAAAACTTTCGCGTGACGCTCTGCGCGTCGCGTGCCAATCCTCGGCGCATGAGAATTCCCCTATTATTCATTGCTGCCACCATCGCGTTTTCCCCGACCTTCCTCCCCACCTCGCGTGCTGAGGACGCCAAGGAGGTGGCGGTGATCAAGACCGACGCGGGCGAGATGGTCGTCGAGTTCTGGCCCGACGTGGCGCCGAAGACGGTCGAAAACTTCAAGAAGCTCGCGAAGGAAAAATTTTACGACGGCACCGCGTTTCACCGCATCATCAAAGGCTTCATGATCCAGGGCGGCGACCCGAAAACGAAGGACGCGAGCAAGGAAATGGATTGGGGCACTGGCGATCCAGGCTACAAGATCAAGGCTGAGTTCAATGAGAAGAAGCATCAACTCGGCGTGCTCTCGATGGCCCGCGGCGGCGATCCGGACTCGGCGGGCTGCCAGTTTTTCATCTGCCTCGGGGACGCCGCCTTCCTCGACGGGAAGTACACCGCCTTTGGCAAAGTCATCAAAGGTGAAGACGTGCTGAAGAAGCTCGGCGACACCGAAGTCGCGGCGAGCCGCGGTGGCGAGCCGAGCAAGCCGACGAAACGCGTCGGCGTGTCGAGCATTGGCATCTTCGCTGCTGATTCAGCGAAGTAACGGCACTGCGTCGTCGCTGATTCGTCACCTGCTCGACGTTTCGGCGTCGCGGAGCAGCCGCCACCATCGCTCCATGGCTTCCCCTTCCCGCAAAATAAAGCTCGGCCTCGTGCAGATGCGCTGCACTGCCGATCCGCAGGCGAATCTCGCGAAGGCTCTGGCCGGCGCGGGTGAGGCGGCGGACCGCGGGGCGCAGATCATCTGCCTGCAGGAGCTCTTCACCTCGCAGTACTTCTGCCAGGTGGAAGATCACAAATACTTCCAGCTCGCGGAGGAGATCCCCGGGCCGAGCACGGCAGCTTGCGCGGCCTTCGCCAAAGAACGCGGCGTCGTCATCATCGCGTCGCTTTTCGAAAAGCGTGGTGCGGGCCTTTACCACAACACCGCCGCGATCATCGACGCCGACGGCGCGTATCTCGGGAAGTATCGCAAGATGCACATACCCGACGACCCGCTCTTCCTCGAGAAATTCTACTTCACCCCCGGCGACCTCGGCTACCGCGCGTGGCCGACGAAGTTTGCCAAGATCGGCGTCTGCGTCTGCTGGGATCAGTGGTACCCGGAAGCCGCGCGCCTCACCGCGCTCGCGGGCGCGGAGATCCTTTTTTACCCGACGGCGATCGGCTGGCATCCCTCCGAGAAAGGCGAATATGGAAAGCGCCAGCACGACGCCTGGGAGACGATCCAGCGCTCGCACGCGATCGCCAATGGCTGCTACGTCGCCGTGCCGAATCGCACCGGGCACGAAGCGCCCGATGGTGGACCGGGCATCGAGTTTTGGGGCCAGAGTTTTGTCGCTGACCCGGGCGGGCAATTGATCGCCAAGGCCTCCTCCGGCGATGAGGAGGTGCTGGTCACGGAAGTCGATCTCGGGATGCTCGATCAACAGCGCACCCACTGGCCTTTTTTCCGAGATCGGCGTATCGATAGCTACAGCGATTTGCAGCGTCGCTTCATCGATTGACCTTCCCCCCAATGGACGCCTCCGCCGAACCCTCCCCCGCCAGCACGCCCGCCCAAACTCCTGCGGCTCTCGGCTATCGGATGCCCGCCGAGTGGGAGCCGCACACTGCCACGTGGATGTCGTGGCCGCGCCCGGACGGCATCAGCTTTCCCGACACCTACGATCGCGTGCAGCCAGCGCTGGCGAAGATGGTCGATGCGCTCGCGGACTCGGAGCCGGTGAATATCAACGTCTGCGACGCGACGCACGAAGCCCTCGTGCGGAAGATCCTCACGAAAGCCCGTGCCCGGCACACGCACGTCACCTTCCACCACATCCCGATCAATGAACCGTGGTGCCGCGACCATGGCCCGATCTTTGTCAAACGCGACGCCGATCCGCAGCTCGCGGTCATCGACTGGGACTACAATTCGTGGGGCTGGAAGTATCCGCCCTTTGACGATGACGACGATGTGCCGACGCGCGTCGCCGACACCCTCGGCCTGCCGATCTACACACCTGGCATGGTGCTCGAAGGCGGCTCCATCGAAGTGAATGGGGCCGGCACCCTGCTCACCACGAAGTCCTGTCTGCTCAATCCGAATCGCAACCCCGATCTCCCGCGGGCCGAGATCGAGCAGCGCCTCCGGGATTTTCTCGGGGTGAAAAAAATCCTCTGGCTCGGGGATGGCATCGAGGGCGACGACACCGACGGGCACATCGACGATCTCTCGCGTTTCGTCGATGAGACGACCGTCGTCACGGTCGTCGAGGAAGATGAGGAGGATCCGAATTTCGCCCCGCTCTTTGACAACCGCTCGCTCCTCGAGGGCATGACCACGGCCGACGGCACCCCGCTCATGGTGCTCGATCTGCCGATGCCGCGAAAGATCGTGCGCGACGGCCAGCGCCTCCCCGCGAGCTACGCAAACTTTTACATCGGCAACAAGGTCGTGCTCCTGCCGACCTTCTGCGATGCGCACGACCGCTGGGCCGTGGCTGTGCTGACGAAGGCTTTCCCCGAGCGCAAGATCGTGCCCATCGACTGCCGCGAACTGATCTGGGGTCTGGGCGCCTTCCACTGCCTTACCCAGCAGCAGCCGCAAATCTAGCGCTCACGCCAGCGCGCCGAGCTGACTCGCGATCGCGAGCAGCAGCTCGCTTTCCTCCGGCGTCCAATCGTGAGCTTCCGCCTTCGCGATCCCGAGCACGCCCCTCAGTTCGCCATCCGTCAGCATCGGCACGGCCAGCGAACCCTCCATCCCCGTCGCCCGTGCCCCCGGGCGCGCCTGGCCGGAAGTGTCGGTCTGCAGATTGCAGATCGTCACTGGCTCGCGGCGCTCCGCTGCGAGACCCGCGATCCCTTTGCCGATCGGCACCTTCGCGATGATCTGCACGACCGGCGGCGGGATATTTTTCGACGCCGCGAGCTGGAGCACGCCATCGCGGAGAAAGTGAACCGTCCCTGCCGCGCAGCCAAAGTGCGCGATCGCCGCAGCGAGCACGGCATCCACGGAACCGGACTCGAGCGCAGCGGCCACCGCGGGAGGGAGGGGAGTAGTCATGCGCCTTCCCATACACGGGGCCCCCGCGCGCCGCAATCCGGCGGCCCATGCTTGGCGCGGCGGGAGGCGACGGCTACCAATGGTCGATGCGCCTTCTCCGCCTCGCGCTTCTCCTCGCCGTTGTCTTCTCTCTGCCCTTCATCTTCTGGGGCGACGTTTTCGAGCGCTGGTTCACCGGCGACGCCGCGGTGCAGTGGATGCGCGATTGCGGCCCATGGGGCTGGCTCGCGACGATCGGCCTCCTCATCGCGGACCTCGCGCTCCCCGTGCCCTCCACGGGCGTGATGTCCGCCGCCGGCTTCCTCTACGGCGGCTGGATCGGCGGGCTCGTGAGCGCAGGCGGATCGTATCTTTCCGGGTTGCTCGCCTACGGCCTGTCGAGGCGCTTCGGTCACCGCGCCGCCGCGCGCCTCGCGAGCGCCGAAGATCTCGCGGGGAATGAATCCCTCTTCCAGCGCCACGGTCCCTGGCTCATCGCCCTCTCCCGCGCGCTGCCCCTGCTGCCCGAAGTCTCCTGCTGCCTCGCCGGCATCGCCCGCATGCCCTTCGTCACCTTCGCACTTTCCCTCGCCTGCGGCTGCCTGCCGGTCGGCTTCGCCTATGCCGCGATCGGGCAGGCAGGCCGCGAAAATCCCGCGCTCGCGATCGGCCTGAGCATCGCCTTACCCGCGGTGCTTTGGGCCATCGTGCGCCCCTTTCTCCGCCGCCGCGTCTGAAACCCGGATCACGCGGAGGGATCGACCACGAATTTCACAGATGACACAGATGAAGGAGAGATGGGGCAAAGCGTCATCCCTCTCCGCATCTGTGTAATCTCCGTAATCTGTGGTCCTCCCATCCCAGAAATCCCAGCAAGACCGCCCCGGGATCACCCCAGTCACCAATCCTTGGCCCGCATCTTCTTCACCGCGCCGCGCTTCTTTTTCGAATCGAGCATCCGCTGTTTCACCCCCCACGGTCGCTTCGCAGTTTGCCGCCGCTTCTTCTCCCGCTCGGCGCGGAGAGCGGCCCGCTCTTCCGCGCGACGACGCTCGATGGCGTCGAGCAAACGATCCCACGCCAGTTGCCGATTCATCGACTGCGAACGCGTATCCTGCACCGTCACGGCGGCGCCCGAGGGCGTGTGGCGCAAGGTCACCGCGGTCGAGACCTTGTTCACATGCTGGCCGCCGGGGCCGGAACTCCGGGCAAAAGTCTCGACGAAATCCGCCGCCTCGAGGCGCAGAGCGGCGAGTCGGGCAGCGATAGTGGGCGCGAGTGCCATGGCCTAGTTTGATGGACTAGCGAAGCCTCGGGGCCAAGCACGGAACGACCCATCCCGCCAAACTCCGGCGGCGGCATTTCGGAGATTTTTTCCATTCCCTCTCTCCGCGGAATTTCCGACCCTTCCCGTCCAGTGAGGCTGGCCTACATCTTTTCCCGCTACCCTGTCGTATCGCAGACCTTCTGCGACACGGAGATGCTTGCCTTGGAGCGCCTCGGCGTGGATCTGGACATTTGCTCGATTTATCCGCCACCCACGAGCTTCCGCCACGGGCACGCCGCGCGGATGCGGGCGGAGATCCACTACGCGCCGCCCGCACCGATCCTGCGACTCGCCGAGCAGCAGTCCAGGCTCTCGGGACGCTGGCCGGAGAGATTCATCGCCGACCACGAGCGCCGCTACGGCCAGGAATACAAGGCCGCGCTCCGAGCCCGCAACGCCCTCTACTTTGCCGATCTTTTCGCCGCGCGCGGCATCTCCCATTTTCACGTTCACTTCGCGAACCGCGCCGCGCAGACCGCCCTCTTCATCAAGCATCTGAGCGGTATCCCGTTCAGCATCACCACGCACGGGCAGGACTTCATGCACGATCTCGGCAACGACGACCTGCTCCGCGAGATCTGCCACGAAGCGGAGTTCGTCGGCAACGAAACGCGCTACAGCAAAGGCCTCGTCACCAAACTTTGCCCGGCCTCAGCGGATAAAATGGTGCTCGTTTTCAACGGCATGGACCTCGCGAATTTCGCGGGCGCAAGCGCCGGGACGACGAACGCAGTGCCGCGCATCTTCAGCGTCGGCCGCCTCATTGAGTTCAAAGGCTTCCATCACCTCATCGCGGCGTGCGGCGATCTGCGACGGCGGGGCGTAGCCTTTGAATGCGAGATCGTCGGCGAAGGTCCGTGGCGGGGGCGCCTCGAAGCCGCAATCACGGAGGCGGGCGTCAGCGATTGCGTGCGGCTCCTCGGTTCGCGTCCGCAGGAGGAGGTCTTTGCGCGCCTGCGCGCCTGCGATATTTTCGTCCTGCCCTGCATCTTCGATGAAAATGGCGCGAGCGACGTCTTCCCCACGGTGATCCTCGAAGCCATGGCCAGCGCCCGCCCGGTGGTCTCCACCAAACTCGCCGGCGTGCCCGAGCAGGTGATCGATGGCGAGACGGGCCTGCTCACCGCGCCCGGCGACGAAATTGCCCTCGCCGGCGCGCTGGCGAAGCTCCTCCAGTCACCGGAACAGCGGCGGCAATTCGGCGAAGCGGGCCAGCGCCGGCTCAAAGCCGAGTACGCCATCGACCACACCGTCCAGCCGCTCCACGCGCTTTTTGCCAAAGCCGTGAAACCCGCGCCCCTCCCGCCACGGACCGCGCCCGGTCTCGCCTGCCTGCTCCACGATTGGCCGACGGGAGAGCGCGCCGACTCCGAGCTTCAGCAACTCCGCGAAATACATCCGCACCTGCGCGTCTATGCGGCCAGCGCGTCCTCCTCCGTGCCGTCGGAAAACGCGCTGCCCTGGCTCGCGCATCTGGATTTCCTGCCCGACAGCATGGTGCTGGAAGGCGAGTGGCAGCAGGAGCGAGAACTCGCGCGGCGCATGGAGACGTGGCGCAGCGACCTCGGCCAGAAGCTCTCTTCCGAATTTTTCCTGCAACAAGCCCGCCACGCGCTTTACCTCCGCCGCTGGCTGACCCGCGACGGCGTGCGGCACGTGCATGCCATGACGTCACGGGAACTGCTCTGCGCCTGGATGCTCCGACAACTCACCGGCGTGACCGTGAGCGCGACCATCGAAGACAAACCGTTCCTAGGCTCCACCGCGATCGCACGCCTGGCCCCGGAATGCAGCGGCCTGCGCGTCTGCGACGATGAACTGCACGCGGCGCTCCGCCCACATTTCGCCGCTGCGGGCCGCGTCCTGCTTCATCACCGCCACGGGCGCGCCATCGAGCCCGATTTTCTCGCCCGTCTGAAATCGTGGGCGACGCCAAATCTGAAATCTGAAATCCCAAATCTGAAATGAACAAGAAGGCCATCATCCTCGCCGGCGGTGCCGGCACCCGGCTCTACCCGCTGACCCGCGTCGCGTGCAAGCAACTGCTGCCCGTCTATGACAAGCCGATGATCTACTACCCGCTCGCCACCCTCATGCTGGGCGGCATCCGCGAGGTCCTGATCATTTCCACGCCGAAGGATGTGCCCATGTTTCGCGACCTGCTCGGCGACGGCGCGCGCCTCGGCATGCGGATCGAATACGAAGAGCAACCCAAGCCCGCCGGCATCGCGCAGGCCTTCCTCATCGGAGAAAAATTCATTGCTGGCGACGGCGTGACCCTGATCCTCGGCGACAATATTTTCTACGGGAAACTCGACTTCTTCCGCGACGCCCTCGCGGTGCAGAATGGCGCGTGCGTCTTCGGCTATCAGGTGCGCGATCCGGAGCGCTACGGCGTCGTCGAGTTCGACGCCAGCGGCCGGGCGATCAGCCTCGAGGAAAAGCCCGCAAAACCAAAGAGCCCCTTCGCCGTGCCGGGCCTGTACGTTTACGACAAAAAGGTCGTCGAGATCTGCCGGAACATGAAGCCCAGCGCGCGCGGCGAACTCGAAATCACCGACGTGAACATCGAGTATCTCCGGCGCGGAGAGCTAAACGTAAAGGTCCTCGGCCGCGGCATGGCCTGGCTCGACACCGGCACCCAGACCAGTCTGCTCGAAGCCGCCAATTACATCGCCGCGATCCAAAACCGCCAAGGCCTGATGATCGCCTGCCTCGAAGAAATCGCCTTCAACCAAGGCTGGATCGACCGTGCGCAGTTGCAGGCTCTCGTAGCCGCGCTGCCGAAGAACGAATACCGCGAGTATCTCCAGGCCGTCTGCGACGAACCAGCGTCCTGACAAGGAGCAGGGGCGCCCTCGCCCCGTTTTTCTGCAGGGACTCGGGGCGAGGGCGCTCCGGCTCCATGCTCACTGCCGCTCGTATTCGCCTTTGCCGACCTGCTTCAGCACGGTGAAGCCTGCGCTCTTCGCGGCGGCGATGGAGGCCGGCTTCGTGACCTTCGGCGTGTTAAATTTCGAGATCACCTTGCGCACCGGTTTTTTGCAAAGCGGACACTCGGTCAGCGCGGCGCGATTGACCGGACGCTGAATCTGGAAGCGTCCGCCGCACTTCGCGCAGTCCCCTTTGCAGAGTTCGTATTCGTAGAGAGGCACGGGGGGGAAGAAAGCTCGAAATCCGAATTCCGAAACTCGAAACAAATCTTCGAGCTTCGGATTTTACCCGATGTATTTCTCCCACTCCTCCGGCAGCGTCGGGCGCTCGATGGAATCCACGAGCCGGCCTTCAAACGTCGGCTCGAATGTCGTCGTGGTCCCATAGACCATCACCGCTTCCTTCGATCCTTCCACGCGCATGGCGTGCGCGACACCGGCGGGGATCACGGCGCAGGCATTGTTCGGCCCGCGCTGGTCGTCGCCTTCGATATTGAAGCGCATCACCCGGCGCGGCAGCCCAGCCCGCTCGTCCACGAAGAACATCTCCACATTTCCCTGCACAAAGAACATCGCGTCCCACTGCTCGTGGTCGTAGGGGCGGAGGGCAAAATTTTCGGGTTCATCGACGAAGAGCCGCTGGAACCAGGCCGCCGGGGTCGTGCCCTCCGGGATGTGCGGCGGATGAATGTGAAAGCCTTTCGCGGTGCCGGCAAACATCCGCGCCGTCGCCCATTGGCGCGGCCAAATGCCGATCGCGGAGAGTGGCCCTTCACCCTGGCGCGAGAGTTCTCCGAAAAATCCGCGATGCCGCTGCGGGTACACTTTCCTCGCAAAAACCTCGACGCCGGGAATCCAAGCGTCGGCCAGTTCCGCCCGCTTGGCGATGAGTTCGCCCACATCGAGGCCGCTGGTGGCGAGGCGCTCCGCGGGGGATTTTTGCGAATAATCGCGCTGCGAAAGCTGCGCCCGCGCTGCGGGTTTTAAAGCGTGCCAGAGGTCGGACATGATCGGGATGTAAGCGAGTCGCGGGCCAGGGAGCAAGTCCGGGAGGCACGAGCGCGGTCCGGTTACTCCCGCCCAGCTCGCCTGGCCGCGTCCAGGACGCGCTCGTATTCCTCGACGATGACCTTGAGGTCAAAGGCGCGCGCACGCTCCAGGCTCGCGGCTTGCGCGGCGACGAGGAAGCTCCGCTCAGTGAGCAGCCGGCGGAGCCCGGCGGCGTAGAGCATGGTGTCATTCACCGGGGCGGTGATGCCATTGACGCCGTCGGTGAGGACATCGCGCAGGCCCGGGATATCGCTCCCCGCGATGGCCAAGCCGTGCGCCAGCGCCTCGATCGCGGCCACTGGCATGCCTTCGGAAAGCGACGGCATGCAGAGGATATCAGACTCTGCGAGGAGCCGGTGCACCTCGTCGTTCGCCCGCCAACCGGAGAGCCGGACGCGGCCCCCGAGTCCGTGCGCCGCGACGCGGTCGCGGACCATGGGAAGGTCCGGGCCATCGCCGATCATCGTCAGGCGCCAATCCAGATCGCGGAGATGGGCGAGCGCCTCGATGAGCAAAGGCGCATTTTTCTGCGGATTGAATCGACCGATGAAGACGAGCTGCGGGGAAGAGGTCGCTTGGGGATGCTGAGTTTTGAATGTTGAATTTCCGAGGTCGATACCGTTGACGATGCGCACAACGGGGCGGGAGTAAGCACGCTCGGCGAGTTCTTGCACAAAGGAACTCACCGCGGTGCAAGCGGCCGCCCTGGACCAGACGCGCCGGGCAAGTGGGTCGATGATTTTGAAGAGGGTATCCGTCTGCTCGGGGACGCCACCGGGCACGTCGCCCAGATGCGCAGTGAGCACGTACGGGACGCGCGAGATGCAGTGCATTGCCCAGGCGAGCAGACCCGTCGGCATCGCGAAATGGGCGTGGATCACGTCCGGTTTCCAGCGCGCGATCTGCCGCAGCGTCGGGAAAAAACTCGTCGCACAAAAGAAGCCCATCTCCGGCACCGTGCAGGTGTCTTCGCGACGGCGCAGGCTCGCCGTCCGGAAGACCTCCACGCCGCCAATCGTCTCGCGCGTCGATCGCCATCCGAGGCCCGCCGTTTGCACCCGCACTTCATGCCCACGCCGCACGAGCCCTTCTGCCACCGTCTTTGCGACCCGTCCGCCGCCGCCTCCGAGCGGCGGGTATTCGTAGCAGAGCACGAGAATCTTCATCGGCGCGCGGGCGAGAAAATCCGGGGAATCATCGCTGCAGCCATTGGGTGAGGAGCCACTGGCACCAGAGGAAAAGGCGCTCGTCGGCGCGGTTGCTGCGATGCGCCGCGAGTTTCTTTTCGAGAAAAGCGCGGTCAAGTCCGGCGGGCAGAGCGCCAGTCCCGAAGTCAAACCGATCCTCGCGCAACCAGCGACCGATGGGCATGCCGAAGCCTTTCTTCGGGCGTGAGATGATCTCGGGCGGAAGTAGCGGCGCGAGCGCTTTCTTCAAGATCCACTTTGTCTCCCCGCCGCGCAGCTTGAGCTGCCATGGGATGCGACGGGCGAGATCGACGACCTCGATGTCGAGGAAAGGCGAGCGGGCTTCGAGCGAGCAGAGCATCGAGGCGCGGTCCACTTTCGCGAGAATGCCGTCCTGAAGATAGAGCTGCGTCCAGAATTGCAGCGCGCGATCGACGACATTCGGTTGCGCGCAGCGGTCCCACGCTTCGATCGCCTCGCTGTAGATTTCCTCGGGGTCAGCAGGCTCGCGAAAGTACTCCGTGATGTCCGCAGGCTCCAGAGCGCCCATCCACAAAGGATTCCAGAGCGGCGGCGCGTAGCTCAGGCCGCGCAGAAAGCGCTTCACTTTGAAGTCGAAGCTGATGTTCGCGTGGGTCACCGGAAGCCGCGCGGCGAGGTGGCGGAGGCCAACGTGAATCGGACGCGGCACGAACTTCGCGTAGAGTTCCGCGGTGCGCAGTGCGCGCATCGGATCGTAGCCGGCGAAGAGTTCATCGCCACCATCACCGCCGAGCGCGACGGTCACGTGCTGGCGGGTGAAGCGGGAGAGCAGATAGGTCGGGAGCAGCGAGCCGTCGCCGAGCGGTTCGTCGAGGCGCGCGATGAGTTCCGGCAGCAGCGCGGAAGACTTGTCGAGATCGAGCGTCTCGTGATGGTGCCGGGTGCCGAGCTTTTCCGCGACGAGCCGGGCCCATTGCGATTCGTCGAAGGTCGGATCATCGAAGCCGATGGAAAAGGTATTGAGCTGACCGGCTGGGACGTGCTTCGCCGCGAGTGCCGCGATGGCACTGGAGTCGATGCCACCGCTGAGAAAAACCCCGAGCGGCACATCCGACATGAGCCGGCGCTTTGTCGCGCGCTCGAGGGTCTCGCGGAGCTCTACCTCATAGGTCGCATGGGTCTCATGCGCCCCATGCGGCTCGATGACAAACTCCCACCACCGCCACGTCTTCAGCTCCCGCTTCGCCAGATCGTAGCTGAGGCTGTGTCCGCCCGGCAGCTTCCACACTCGCTCATAGATCGAGCGCGGCGCGGGGATGTAGCAGTACGCAAAGTACTTCTTCAGCGACAGCGGCGAGAGACCGGTTGGACACACCGGATGCTGCGTGAGCGCCGAAAGTTCACTGGCAAAGCCGAGGGTGTCGCCTTCGTGAAAGTAATACAGCGGCTTCTTCCCGAAGCGGTCGCGCGAGCCGAACAGCCGCCGCCGCGCGCGATCGTAGATCACGAACGCCCACATCCCATTCAGCCGCTCGACGAAACCATCGCCCCACGTCCGGTAGCCGTGCAGCAAGACCTCGGTGTCGCTGTGATCGGTGACAAACTCGCAGCCCGCCGCCTGCAACCCCGCGCGCAGTTCCGCGTGATTGTAGATCTCGCCATTGAAGATCACACTGAGCTGCCCATCGCGCGTCCACATCGGCTGCGCGCCGCCGCCGAGATCGACGATCGACAGCCGCCGATGGCCGAGGAAGACACCCGCGCTTTCCTCCTGCCAGTGACCCTCAGCGTCCGGGCCGCGGTGGCGGATGGCGTCCGTCATCCGGCGCAGCGTGGCCACATCGCCGCGACCGACGAAGCCAGCTATCCCGCACATCGGCCCAGAAAACGTCGAACATCGAACACCGAACATCGAACATCGAACGGGCAGAGGCCGCAGCCCGTTCGACGTTCGACGTTCGATGTTCGATGTTCGATGTTCCTCATTTCCCCGCCAGATTCCTCGTCCCACGCACGAGGTACACGCTCTTATTCTGGCTCTCGTAAAAAGTCCGCATGATCATCTCCGCAAGCAGCCCCATGAGGATGCACATCAGCCCCGTCACCGCGGTAAGCACCGCGCAGAGGAGTAGCGGATTGCGGATAAAAGACTCGCCTTCGACGAGCTTCCGCCACAGCGCCAGGCCGCCGCTCGCGATGCTGACGGACAGCGTCGCGAGGCCGACGGCCCCGAAGAGATACATCGGCTTCTGCTGGAAGCGGTCGAGGAACTTTACCGTCACCAGATCGGCGACCACCTTCAGTACCCGCTCAAGGCCATACTTTGAGTCGCCAGCGGTGCGGGCGGAGTGACGCACCACGACCTCGGCGATCTCCGCTCCGTGCCAGCGGGCGTAGATCGGCAGGAAGCGGTGCATCTCGCCATAGAGCCGAACGCCTTCGATGACCTCGCGCCGATACGCCTTCAGCGAACAGCCGAAGTCATGCAGCCGCACGCCGCTGACGAGCGAGATGAGCCGGTTCGCCATGATGCTCGGGAAGTTGCGCTTGATCGCATTGTCCTGCCGATCCTTCCGCCAGCCGCTCACGACATCGAAGCCTTCGTCGAGCTTCGCGAGGAGCAGCGGGATATCGGCGGGATCATTTTGCAGATCGCCATCCATCGGGATGATGATCTCGCCGGTCGCGAAATCGAAGCCGGCCATCATCGCGGCGGTCTGGCCGAAATTGCGGCGGAAATGCACCACCTTCACGCGCGCATCGTGACCCGCGAGTTCGTCGAGTAGTTCGTCCGAGCCGTCCGTCGAGCCATCATTGACGAGCACGAGTTCCCACGGCCCGCCGACTTTCTCCATCGCATCGCGCACGCGTTCGTAGAGGGGCTTGAGATTTCCCGCCTCATTGCAGATCGGGATCGTCACGGAAATCATCGGGCAACGAACGTAGGAACTCGCGGAGAGCGGTGGCAATGGAAAAGGCGGGCAATGCTGGATGCTCGATGGCAGCGGCACGTCCCAGCGAGCATCCCGCATCCAGCATCTTCCCTCTGAGAAAGATGCTTCCCGATTTCCGCCGCGCACGCCACGCTCAGAGTTTCCAGAGCTGCCGGAGATCCGCGGATTTTTCCCCGAGCCCGCAGGCCCGCGCCGCTCGCCCACCATCCATTCATCCTCATGGTCTTGTTGAAATCATCGACGAGCGGCCAAGGGCGGCAGCTTGCCGAGATTTGGGTGCAAAAGTGCCGCCGCGAACTTTCACTCGGAGAAAACATCGAACATCGAACATCGAACGTCGAACATCGAAAGGCGGATCGAGCGCGCACGGATTCCCTGCGTTCGACGTTCAGTGTTCGACGTTCGATGTTCGATGTTTTCTCCACGCCTGCCCATGTCTGACGCCACCACCGAAGACCTCTCGCAGTGGGACCGGGTGCTCGCCCCACAGCGTCCGTGGTTCGATCTCCGCCTGCGTGAGATCTGGAAATACCGCGACCTCGTTCTCCTCTTCGTGCGCCGCGATTTCACCTCCACCTACAAGCAGACCCTCCTCGGTCCGCTCTGGTACCTGATCCAGCCGCTCTTCACCACGTTCACCTTCGCGCTGATCTTTGGCTACTTCGCCAAAGTGCGCACCGACGGTCTCCCGCAACTCCTCTTCTTCATGTCGGGCGTCGTGGCCTGGAGTTACTTCGCGGATTGCCTGGCGAAGACGGCCAATACCTTCCGCGGCAACGCCGGGCTCTTCGGGAAAATCTATTTTCCGCGGCTCATCGTCCCGATCTCCATCGTGATCACGAACATGGTCACCTTTCTCATCCAGTTCGGCCTCTTTCTGCTGATGCTTGGCTTCTATTGGTGGAAGGGCGCGCCCGTTTTCCCCAACTACCGCGTCATCATCCTCCCGCTGCTCATCCTCCAGATGGCGCTCCTGGGGCTCGGTGTCGGGGCGATCGTCTCTTCGCTCACCACCCGCTGGCGCGATGTCGGGATGCTCGTTGGCTTTGGCACACAGCTCTGGATGTACGGGAGCAGCGTGGTGCTGCCGCTCTCGGCGATCCCGGAGGATCTCCGCTGGATCTTCGTGCTCAATCCCATGGTCCCGATCATCGAGACATTCCGCTTCGCCTTCCTTGGTCGCGGCGTGGTCGAGATCTGGCAGCTCCTGGTCAGCCTCGCCGTCACGCTGGTCATCTTCTTTGCCGGCATCGTCATTTTCAGCCGCGTCGAGCGCGACTTCATGGACACCGTCTAGCCCGATGCCCACTGCTATCCGCGTCGAGAATCTCTCGAAACAATATCACCTCGGAGCCATCAATCGGCAGATGCTCTACGAAGAGTTGCAGAGCCGCTGGGCGCGTTGGCGCGGCCTGGAAGATCCGCATTCCAAAGTCGGCGCGCACGCGAAACGCAACGAAGGCGACGGCTCCTTCTGGGCGCTGCGCAATGTGTCCTTTGAAATCGAGCAGGGCGATGTCGTCGGGATCATCGGACGCAATGGGGCCGGAAAGTCCACGCTGCTCAAGATTCTCTCGCAGATCACTTCGCCGACCGAAGGCCGCGTGCTGCTCAAAGGGCGCATGGCCAGCCTGCTCGAAGTCGGCACCGGTTTTCATCCCGAGCTGAGCGGACGGGAAAATGTGTTCCTCAACGGCGCCATCCTCGGCATGACGCGGGAGGAGATCGCCAGGAAGTTCGACGAGATCGTTGCCTTCGCCGGCGTGGAAGAATTTCTCGATACCCCGGTAAAACGCTACTCCAGCGGTATGACCGTGCGGCTCGCTTTTGCCGTGGCCGCGCACCTCGAGCCAGAGACGCTCGTGATCGATGAAGTGCTCGCCGTGGGTGACGAAGCCTTTCAGCGAAAGTGCCTCGGCAAGATGGACGAAGTCTCCCAGCGCGAAGGCCGCACGCTGCTCTTCGTGAGCCACAACATGGCCGCCGTGAACAGCCTCTGCCGCAACACCATCGTCATGGACGACGGCCGCATCGCCTTCAGCGGACCGACCCCGGAAGCCGTCGGCTACTACCTCCGCCACATCGCGCTCCAGGACGCCGACGATCACAGTAATCCGCTCACGTTTCCCGATGTCCCCGCGCAGCCCATCCAGTTCTCCGAGATCGCGCTCCTCGACGCGGCGACGAACCAGCCCGGGTTGAAATTCGACTACCTCGCCGGGGCCGCGATCGACATCACACTCACCGTGCGCACTGGCGACCGCGACTACTACACCGCCGTCACGATCGCCGATCCGCTGGGCAACTGGATCATTTTCACCAGCGACGAAGATCTCGTCGAACCGCCGATCAGCAAAGTCGGCCCCGGCCGCTACCGCTATCGCATCGCCATCCCCGGCGGCCTGCTCAAGCCGGGCAACTACTCGCTCACCGTCGCCGTCTGCAAACGCCCCGTCGGGCGCATCGAACGCTACGACGGGGTCTTCTCCTTCGACATCGTGGATGTCACCTCGCGCCGCGCGCTGAAGGGCCTCTACCGCAAGCCCGCGCTCGTCGCCCCGGAGATTCCCTGGCCGCTCGTTTCGGCTCCATGACGGCGTCGCCATTCTTAAATTGGAACGTCGCGGAAGACTCGGCGAACGTCGTCGATTCCGCCGTCGCCCTGCGCAAGAGCAACGCCGAGATCGTCTATGCGCCGATCTTTTCCTCCGAGCAGCGCGCGCAGAAGTTTCTCCAAACGGACCGCGTCGTCTGGCGACGGCGCACGCTGGAGAAGTTCGCGCTTTTCACCGGAAAGCCCATCGCGGGAAAAGTGATCGAGATCGGCGCGGGCACCGGTTGGTGTTCGGCCGTGCTCTCCCAGGAACCGGCGGTGGAGGAAGTCTATACGCTGGAATACGACCGCTACTGCGTGGAGACGCTCATCCCGATGTCGCACCGCGCGCTCGGTGCCAAGGAAGAGAAAATCCGGCGCGTGCTCGGCAGCTTCAACCTCCTGAAGTGCGGCGACGGCTTCTTCGATCTGGTGGTCTCCATCGGCGCACTGCACCACTCGGAAAATCTGCGCACGACGCTGCGGGAATGCTTCCGCGCGCTGAAACCCGGCGGCTGGCTGCTCGCCACGGAGCCGTGCGAATTCAACTCGATGACGCAGCGCGAGCACTACGAAATCATGCATCGCCCGATCCCCTCCGACGACGGGCGCACCGTCACGAAGGCCGAGAAGTCCGATCACATCGTGCGCCTCTGCCAATACGAAGCCGCCGCCTACGACGCGGGCTTTGATGTGACGTCGTTCGCCTTCGACGCCACGCCGAAAAGCGGTGGCCGGCTCGCGTCGATTGCGCGAATGGGTAGCGGATTGCTGCGCGGCGACGCGCTCTTCACCGACGCCCGTTCCTACACCGGTTTTCAACGGCACGTCGCCTATCCCTACTTCGCAAAAAAATCATTTCCCCCGCGCGAGGCGCTGTATGACAAAGGTCTCTTCTTCCTGCAAAAACCATGAGCCAGCTCGCGGACATCACCTTCCCAAAAACCACGCCGCTCCCGAAGATCCTCGATGCCATCGACGAGTTCGGCGTGCTCATCATTCCCGACTATCTCGACGCGGAAAAAGTCACCGGTCTGACCGAGGAATTTCTCCGCTTCTTCGAGACGGAAGCCGCCTACGTGCAGCGGCTCGAGTATAAGGCCGGACGCGCTGTCAGCGTCCGCCGTTCGCAACTCGATACCGCGCTCTTTCCGCTGACCGCCGAGGTCTTCGGCTCGGAATACGTGGAGCGGTGCACGGATCGCTACTACCGCGGAAAGCCGCACCTCACGAATTTCGAGATCTTCTGCACGCACGATCAGCCGCGCGAGGAGCCGATCAATCCCATCCATTTCGACAAGCTCCAGTCGCTGAAATTTTTCCTCTATCTCAAGGACACGACCGCGACGAACGGCGCGTTTGATTGCGCTCCCGGCTCACATCACGCCGCTCGTAAAATTGCCAACCGCCACTTGCGCCGCGGTGGGCGGATGAAGGAAATCCCGAATCAACAGCTCCCGCCCGAAGGCCTGCCGCTCATCCCGATTGAAGGTCCGGCCGGCGCGATGATCATCTTCACCACCGACGCGTATCATCGCGGCGGCGTCGTCTCGCCGGGCACCGAGCGTTTCGTGATGCGCGGACACTGCCGGTCGCAGCCCGCTCCGGTCTATGAGCCGACGCGCGGCAGCCGCCAATGGTGGCGCGAGTCGGCGTTCAATCCGCTGCGGTATCTCCCTGTCTGATGCTGGAGTTTGATTTGTTGGGCCGCCGGATCGGCCCCGGACATCCGACCTTCGTCATCGCGGAGGCCGGGGTGAATCACAACGGCGACCCGGAACTCGCGAGGAAACTCATCCGCGCCGTGCGCGCGACCGGCGCGGATTGCGTGAAGTTCCAGACCTTCAAAGCCGAGCGCGTCGTCACCGCCGCCGCGCCGAAAGCGAACTACCAACTCGGCACCACCGACCCTGCCGAATCGCAGCTCGCGATGCTGCAAAAGCTGGAGTTGCCCGAGTCCGCGTATCGCGAACTCATCGCCCTCGCCGCCGCCGAGGGTGTCGCCTTTTTCTCCACACCCTACAATGAGGAGGACGTCGATTTCCTTGCCGGGCTTGGCATCGGCGCCTTCAAGCTCGCGTCGCTCTCCGTCGTCGAGCCCGCCTTTCTTCGCTACGTCGCGCAGCAGGGGAAACCGATCATCCTCTCGACCGGCATGGCCACACTCGAGGAAGTCGCGAGTGCCGTCGAAACCATGCGCGCCGCCGGCAACGAACAAATCGTGCTCCTGCAATGCACGACGAACTACCCCTCGCGGCTCGACGATGTGAACCTCCGCGCGATGCTCACGATGCGCGATGCCTGCCGCGTCCAGGTCGGCTACTCCGACCACACGCCCGGCCACACCGCCTGCATCGCCGCCGTCGCCCTCGGCGCCTGCGTCATCGAGAAACACTTCACCCTCGACCGCACCCTGCCCGGCCCCGACCACACGACATCCTGCGACCCCGAAGAGTTCTCCGCTCTGATGCGCGAAATCCGCGCCACCGAACTCCTCCTCGGCTCCGCCGAAAAAGCGCCGTGCGAAGTCGAGGGCCGAAACGCCATCGGCATGCGCCGGAGCATCGTCGCCCGCCGCCCGATCGCCGCCGGCGAAGTCCTGCGCCCCGAGATGCTCTCCTTCAAACGCCCCTCCACCGGCATCCCCCCCGCACAGCTCGAAGAACTCGTGGGCCGCAAAGCTCAATGCGACATCGCTGCGGATACCTTGGTGACTTGGGAAATGTGCGGCGCTGCGCAAACCTGACAGCAGCAACAATCCTCCAGCGATTCGCCCGAAAATCTACATCTCCACCGCGGCATTCGGCGGTGCGCCGCTCGGCGACATCTTCGCGCAGTGCGAGGCGGGCGGCATCACCGATCTCGAACTCAGCTCCGGTGCGCGGCTTGAGGCCGGCTGGCGCGAGTCCGTGCGCGCAGTGCGGCACCGGGGGATGCGCCTGCTCGTTCACAATTACTTTCCGTCGCCGGACGATCCTTTCGTGCTGAATCTCGCCGCTACCGATCCGGCCATCCGCGACCGCAGCCTTGGCTTCTGTCGCGCGAGTATCGACCTCACTGCGGAACTCGGCGCGCCTTTCTACAGCGTCCACAGCGGCTTCGCACTCAATCTCACGCCAGAGATGCTCGGTCATCCGGAAGTGCAGGCCGCGGCTGCGGAGCGGATCGCGATTCCCCGCGACGAGGCGCGGACGACTTTTCTTTCGTCGGTGCGCGAACTCGTCGGATACGCCCGAAGCGCGGGCGTGCGGTTGCTGGTGGAAAACAACGTTCTCTCGCAACGCTATCGCGAGCGGCAGGAGGGAAATCCTTTACTGCTCTGCGATGCCGAAGAAGTCCTGTGGCTCATGCGCGAAGTGGCGGATCCCACGCTCGGTCTTCTTTTTGACACTGGCCACGCGAAGGTTTCCGCCAACGCGCTCGGCTTTGATCCGAACAAGTTTGTCGAAGCTGTAAGTCCGCACATCGGGGCGTGGCATGTGAGCGACAATGACGGCATCACCGATCAAAACGCGGCTTGTCGCGAAGACTCCTGGTTTCTGCCCGCCCTGCGCAAACATCCCGCCGCGCCAATCGTCATCGAGGTCGGCAAACTGACGGGCGAGGAAATCTCGCAGCAGATCGCATTGCTCGAACGTGCCCTTTCGTGAAACGGTTCCTTAGCCCGTGAGCAAAGACATCCAACGCAACCTCCTCCCGCTGGCCGCCACCCTGCGCGAGGCGCTGGCGCTGCTCAATCAAGGCGTCTCCGGCGCGGTCTTTCTCGTTGATGGCGCGGGCGTGCTTTGCGGGCTCTTCACCGACGGCGACATCCGCCGCGCGCTGCTCGCCGGGGCGACGCTCGACGACGACGCGGCGCGCTGGATGAATCGCAAATTCACCTCGGGCCGCGCCTCCGCGACTCACGAGGAAAATCTGCGGCTGCTCAGTAAGTCCATCCGCCACCTGCCGATCCTCGACGACGTTGGGCGGCCCGTGGAGTTTCTCTCGTGGGCGGAAATCTGGAAGTTGCCAGTGACGCAACCGTCGCTCGGTGGGAACGAGCTGAAATACGTGAGCGACTGCATCACCACGAGTTGGATTTCCTCGCAGGGCAGTTACGTCACTCAGTTCGAGCAGGCCTTCGCGGATTTTCATGGCGTGCCGTCGGCGCTGACAGTTTCGAATGGCACCACTGCACTGCATCTCGTGCTCGCCGCGCTCGGCATCGGGCCGGGCGACGAAGTCATCGTGCCCGATCTCACCTTTGCCGCCTCGGCGAATGTGGTCATCCACTGCGGCGCGAAGCCAGTGCTCGCGGATGTGGACGCGCGGACGTGGACGCTCGACCCCGCGGACTTTGCTCGAAAAGTAACGCCGCGGACGAAGGCCGTGATGCCCGTGCATCTTTACGGGCATCCGTGCGATATGGATCCGATCATGGAGATCGCTCGGCGGCACGGACTGTTCGTGGTGGAAGATTGCGCCGAGGCGCTGGGCGCGAAGTACAAGGGACGGCTCGTCGGCACCTTTGGCGACGCAGGCTGCTTCAGCTTCTTCGCGAATAAGGTGATCACCACTGGCGAGGGCGGCATGGTCTTCACCGGCGATCCCGCGCTGCATCAGCGCATGAATGTGTTGCGTGATCACGGCATGGAGAAAGGTCGCCGCTACTGGCACGTCTATCCCGGCTTCAACTACCGGATGACCAATATCCAGGCTGCGATCGGTCTCGCGCAGATGGAGCGCATCGACTTCTTCCTCGAGCGCCATCGCGAGATCGCGCGTCACTACACGGAGCGGTTGCGCGGATTGCCCGGTCTCGTTTTGCCGCCGGAGGAAGCGTGGGCTTCGAATATTTTTTGGCTCTACTCGATCCTCATCGACGAAACGCGCGCGGGCCTGTCGCGCGATCAACTCGCGCGCTGGCTTGCCGAGCACGGCGTGGAAACCCGCCAGCTCTTTTTCCCGCTGCACATCCAGCCGCCGTATCCGCAGGGAACGAGCGCCGACTTCCCCATCTCCACGCAGCTCTCTGCACGCGGCCTCAGCCTCCCGACCTCGAAGGATTTGGAACCCGCGCAGATCGACCGCGTGTGCGACGCCATCGTGCAAGCGCTCGAATCGCACCAAGCCGTCGCCGCCGCGCGTTGATTACCGCGATGATGCGCTGGCTCGCCGGGCAGCTCTTTGAAGACACCACGCGCAGCGGCAAGCTCGCAGCGATGGATGGAGTGAGAGGCATCGCGGTGCTCACCGTTTTCCTCAGCCACAGCAGTGGCCGCGATCAGGCGATGGCTCCATGGCTCGCTTTCAACGGCATTGGCCACATCGGCGTGTATCTCTTCTTTGTGCTCAGTGGTTTTTTGCTCGCGCACACGCTCCTGCGACGGCGGCAAAGCGCAGGCGAATTTTACCTCCGGCGCTTCTTCCGCATCTTCCCGCTCTACGCGCTGGTGGTCACCGCGGTGTTCCTCGTGCAGCACCACACCGGGGTTTTGGACACGCGCTATCTCCATGTGAAAGACGGCGCGCTGGGTTGGTTGCGGCACCTGACGTTCCTGCAAGGAGACAGCGTCTTCTGGACGATCGCGGCGGAGTTTCAGTTCTACTTTGTGATGCCGTTCATCGTTGCCGCATTGGTGCGCTGGGGTCGGCCCGCGGTGCTCGCGACGGTCGCGGTCGCGGTCGCTTACGGCGCGTGGTATCTGGCCATCGTCCACGGGCTGCTCCCGGCTTCGGCGGCGTTGAAAGTCGCACGGATTGCACATGCCGGGCAGTTCGTGGATGTCTTCCTGTGCGGCGTGCTCGCGGCCTATGCTTTCGAAAGCGCCGCAATCGCGCGCTGGTTTGCCGCAGCGCGGCGCTGGCTCGAGCCCACCCTCGCGATCCTCGCGGTCGCGGTGGCAGCCACTTCGCTCATCTGCGTCTCGGAGCACTTTCTCTGGTTCCGCCGACCCCTCTACGGCCTTCGCGATTTCTCGATCGTCTATGGCGCCATCTTCGCGGTCCTTTTGCTGGCCACACTTTACGACTACCGCCCCTTTGGCCGCGTGCTCATGCATGGCCTCCTGCGTCTCGCGGGGGTCATCGCTTTCGGTTGGTACCTGCTCCACTTTCCGATCTTCGAGGCGATCAATCGCTCGACCGCCGGCACTCCATTCGCGATTGGTGCAGTGAAGTTTCTGATCAGCTTTCTGCTCTGCATCGTCGCTGGCATTCTGAGCTATCTGCTCGTCGAAAAACCCTGCATCCAGCTTTCCAAACGTCTCCTGCAACGCCGCACGCCCGCTCCCGTGCTCGCTTAAAAATAATGTCCACCGTCTGTCTCATCCCCGCGCGCGGCGGTTCGAAGCGCATCCCACGCAAAAATCTCCGGTTCCTCGGCGGCAAGCCGCTGCTCGCTTACGCCATCGACAACGCGCGCGAAGCCGGCGTCTTCGACGAAATCGCGGTGTCCTCCGACGACCCGGAAATCCTCGCACTTGCCGAGCAGTGCGGCGTGCGTGCGGATCGGCGCCCCGAGCACCTCAGCGGCGACATGACGAAGTTCGTCGAGGTGCTGGACGAATATCTGCGCCGACCCGAAGCCGCCCGCTTTCAGCATTTTGCCGGACTCCTGCCGACGTGCCCATTTCGCACGGTCGAAGACGTGCGCGCGGCGCTGGCCCTGAGCACCGGGCATCCGGACGCCTTCGTCGTCGGCGTCACCGCGTACGATTTCCCGCCGCAACTCGCCATGACCTTCGAGCCCACCACGAACGTGCTGACCATGTGCGAGCCGGGGACCTATCGTTTGACCACGCGCAGCCAGTCGCTCGGCACCCTGCATCATCCGAATGGCTCGATCTACTGCGGCCGCGTCGCCCGTTTCCTCCAGACGGGCACGTATTTCGAGCCCCCGCTCGTTGGCTACGCGATGCCGCCCGAGCGCTCTTTCGATATCGATTATCCCTACCAATTCGAAATCGCCGAAGCCATGCTCCGCGCCCGTTCACACCCCACCTCATGACCTACGCCGAAGCCAAAGCCGCCATCCGCGGACCCGTCGCCCCGATCCTCACCCCGTTTAAAAGCGACGACCATTCCGTCGATCACGAAGCCCTCGCGCGGTACGTCGATTTCCTCGTCGTGAAAGGCATCCCCGTGCTGCTCACCACCGTCGGCACGAGCCGGTTTAATCTTCTCACCACTGCCGAAATGATGGCGGTGAACGAAACCGTGGTGCGCACCGTGAATGGCCGCGCCATGACCATCGTCGCCGGTCCTCCGGATGGCGACACGCGCGAGAATGTCCGCTTTGCGCAGCACGCCGCGAAGATCGGCGCGGGCGCTTTCATCGCGATGTTTCCGGAGCGCTGGTATGGCGAGGAACCGCTCGTCCAATTCTTCAAGACGGTGAGCGAAGAATCGAGCATCGGCGTGATGATCCACGAGATGGCCATGCGCAATGGGCTCGCCGGCGGACCGGTACAGTATTCGCTGCCGCTGCTCGACGGGCTCACCGATTTGCCAGGAATCATCGGCATGAAGGAGGAATGCTGCGACGCGGAGTACAGCTACCGGATTATCCGCAAGGTGAGCCACAAGTGCGCGCTCATCGGCTGGGGCAGCATGAAGCGTTTCCTGCGCGATCATCATGCCGGCGCACGCAGCTATCTCATGGGCGTCGGCAGCTTTGTCCCGCACATCGAGTTGGCATTTTACGACGCCGTCATGGCGCGCCGCTACGACGAGGCGGAGAAGCTGGTGCGCGAAAACGAGGAGGATTATTTCCAACTCGCCGTCTCGCTCGGCTGGCATCGCGCGCTCAAGGAGACGCTCGACATCTTCGGCCTGCTCCCGCGCACCGAGCGCCCGCCTTTCGGCGAACTCAGCGCTGCCGAACGCGCGCAGCTCGAGTCACTGGTGGAGAAGATCGGCTGGCGGAAGTAAGCGCCGCGCGCTCACGCAACTTTGGACCACAAGCACGCCGTCGAAGTGCTCGCCGAGATCGAGCGGCTCGCGGATGTGAATGCCCTGCGCGCTGGCGGACTTCGCATCTGGCCACTCCTGCGGGATGAATTGTGGAGCCAGCTCCTGCGTCCGACCTCTCACGCTGCCGCTGCTCCAGCGCCCGCTCCGCGTGCT
Source organism: Chthoniobacteraceae bacterium (assembly GCA_031409655.1). GTDB lineage: Bacteria > Verrucomicrobiota > Verrucomicrobiia > Chthoniobacterales > Chthoniobacteraceae > JANNXQ01. Next base: position 44,303 of record JANNXQ010000107.1, read on the forward strand.
GCATCCTTCGTGGGTCGCGCCGAAACCCGGTTGCGGCGCTGGGGGGAAAAGTCACGCTTGCGGTCGGTCCCGCGCGCCGATGCGCTTTTCCTCTCGCGGATCGAGGATTACGGCGACTGCCTCTCGGGTGAGTACTACAACCGGCACACCGACCCGATGCTCGAGTTCTGCCGGGCGCGGATGTCCTGCGTGAAGATCGAAGGCAGCGATGCAGGCACAGCGCGAACGCTGCCGCGGAAAGTCGGCACGGAAGTCCTGCACATCCAGAGTCTGGGCGCTGCGCCGACGGCACTGCCGGACCTGGAAGGCGCGGAACCAGTGCGGGCGGCACTCGAGAAAATCGGCGAGTCGCTCTGGCTCGATGACGAAGCGTTGCGAAGCGCTACCGCCAAAGTGCTGCACCGCCGCGACGCCTTCCGCGCGGTGCTCAATCACATCCAGCCGCGCATCGCCTTTGTGGTCTGCTACTACGATCTCCGCGTGCTGCCGCTCCTCGCTGCCTGTCGCGAACGCGGGATTCCGACCGTCGATATTCAGCACGGCAAACAAGGCGTGTATCACGGCCACTACACGCATTGGACGCGGTTCCCGGAGGGCGGCTACGAGTTGTTGCCGGATTACTTTTGGGTGTGGGGTGAGGCCTCGCGGCGGCACATCGCGCAAGGTCAGCCCACGAGTCTCCAGCGGCATCGTGCGGTGGTCGGTGGCAATCGCTGGCTGGCACTTTGGCGAAAGGGCGACGCGTTTCCTCCGGACGCCGAGCAGGCGGCCTGGCTGGCCACAGTGCGCAGGGCAAAGCGCGTGATCCTCGTGACACTGCAACCGATCGACCCGCCGATTCCCGCCTCGGTGCGGGATGCGATCCGGCGCAGTCCCGAAGATTGGCTCTGGCTCTTGCGGGTGCATCCGCATCGGCGCGGCGACATCCCGAAGCTTGCTGCGGAAATCGCGGGCGGCGGTCGCGTCGAATTCGAGCACGCGAGCAGCGTTCCGCTTTACGCCCTGCTCCGGGTCGCCCAGCGCCACATCACCTGCTGGTCGTCAGTGGCCTTTGAAGCGGATGCCTTCGAGGTACCGACGATGATCGTGCATCCGAGCGGCGCATCGCTTTACGCAGAAGACATTTCCGCCGGCCGCTTCCAATACGCCGAAGCCGCGACCACGCTCGCCGCCTGGATCGCCGGCGAAAATCCCGCTCGCTCTGTCGCCGAAGCCTACATCGAAACCGACGACGCCCGAGCCGAGTCCGCCCTCGCCACCATCCTCGCGAACGTTTGAAAACGCCGCTTGCCATCTTTGCCTACCGCCGCCCGGCGCATCTCAAACGCACGCTCGCCGCACTGCCACTCTGCGCGCGGCTCGATGAATGTGCAGTCACCATCTTCTGCGACGGCCCGCGTGACGCCGCTGCAAGGAGCGACGTGGAAGCGGCCCGCAAAATCGCCCGCGCCTGGGCTCACGCGCACGGAGCCGAGGTCCGCGAGGCAGCGGAAAATCTCGGCCTCGCGCGTTCGATCGTCGGCGGTGTCACGGAACTCTGCGCCGTGCACGATCGGGTGATCGTGCTCGAAGATGACCTCGTGCCCTCGCCCGATTTCCTCGCCTTCATGCTCACCGCTCTCGACCGCTACGCCACCGAAGCGGAGGTCTGGCAGATCGGCGGATTTCGGCTGCCGTTTGCGTGGAGTGGAAATGCGGACGCGCTTTTCCTGCCTTGCACGACGACGTGGGGCTGGGCCACGTGGCAGCGCGCGTGGCGGCACTTTCAGTGGGCGCCGCCCGACCTCGCGCAACTCGACGACGAAGCCGTGAGTCGCGCCTTCGATCTCGAGGGTGCCTATCCCTACTCGCAGATGCTCCGCGATCGGCTCGCGGGCCGGAACGACTCGTGGGGCATCCTCTGGTGGTGGACGGTCTTTCGCGCTGCCGGGCTCGTCCTCTATCCGCGCGAATCCTTGCTCACGGTCGGCGGCTTTGACGGCAGCGGCACGCACTGCGGCGGCGACGGCGCGCTCGTGCGCGATCAGGCTTCCGGCACTTTTCCGCAGCGCGCTGCGCGTTTTCCTGAGCAGACGGCAGTGGACGTTGCCGCGCTCACCGCGCTGCGCGAGCACTTGCGCAGAGCGGCTCGTCCCGCTCGTCCGAAGAGATCCTGGTGGCAGCGCGCGCTTTCACTTTCCACCGCGCCATGATCACCAGCCTCCGCCGAATCGCTGCGCGTCTGCTCGGGAGTCCAGCGCCGTTGCCGCCCGATTGGTCCGCCAGCGCCCGGCTCGCCTCCACCGCGCGCATTCATCCCGAAGCCTCCCTGCAAAATCTTTGCAAACGTCCGGAAAATATCGTCATCGGAGAGAATTCCCACGTGCGCGGTGAACTGCTGCTCTTCTGGGAAGGCGGCGGCATCCGCATCGGTGCGTGGAGTTACCTCGGCCACAGCAGCCGGGTGTGGTCGCGCCACTCCATCGAGATTGGGGATCACGTCCTCATCTCGCACGGCGTCGATATTCATGACACGGACAGCCACCCGATCGATTGGCGCCAACGGCGGCACGACATCGAGTGCGTGCTCAGTGGCCGGCCCGGCGAACGCACCGCGGAGATCCCGGGCGCGCCCGTGGTGATCGAAGACGACGTCTGGATCGGCTGCAAAGCCACGATCCTGAAAGGCGTGCGCGTCGGTCGCGGAGCCGTCGTCGCCGCGGGCGCGGTCGTCACGCGCAATGTGCCGCCCTTCACCGTCGTTGCCGGGAATCCCGCCCGCGCGATCCGCACCCTGCCTCATGACTGAACGCGTCGGCGACAGCCGCTTCTTTCCCGCCCTGCGCCAGCACTACCTGCAAGTGCCGAGCATCCTGCTCTGCCGCGTGCCCGAGTTGGAATACGCCGCGGCTCTCCGGCTCGGGACGGCGGCGCTCGATCACTGCTGCGGCGATGCGCGTTTCGCCAGCCTGGGCTGGCCAGGGGAAAAGTTCGCCGCTGGTTGCGACCTCGATGCGCCGGCGATCGAGAAGGCGCGCGCGTTTTCGCTGCACGAGCGCCTCGATGTCTGCGACGCCGCGCAGCGCCTGCCTTACGCAGACGCCACCTTCGATCTCGTCTTCAACAACAGCGCGCTGGAGCACATCCCCGATCTCGAACGCGCGCTCGCCGAAGTCGCGCGCGTCACCCGCCCCGGTGGCCGCTTCGCCTTCAATGTGCTCAATCACCGCTACTTTTCCTGGTGGCCATCCGACGCGCCGCCGGCTGCGGACTACCGCGCGTGGCAGCCCTTTTTCCACGCGCTGGATCTCGGCGAATGGACGCACCGACTGGCCACGGCGGGCTTCGATGTCCGCAAGGTGCAGGGTTACTTCGATGAAGAGGCGTCCCGCGTTCTCGCCTTACTCGACAGCGAATTCTCCGGTCACTTTTTCAAGCGGCACGTGAGCCGGCTCGTGCAGGAATATCAAAGCTCGCGCTGGAGTCGTTGGCAGTGGCGGCGGAAAATCGCCGGCCTGCGCTGGCCCACTGACGCGGATGCCGGGGCCGGATACTTCTTCGAGTGCGTGCGCCGGTGAGTGACCGGACGCAGCTCTCCTGGGAGGAAGCGGTGCGCTGGTATCGCACCCAGCCAGACAATGAAGCCGCCATCCGCGCAAACTTCTTCGACCTGCCTGTTATACAGGCGGCGGAGCGTTACGCGGCCTGCGAGGAATTTGCCGAAGTCGCACAGCTCCTCCGACCCGGCAAAGGTCGGACCATCCTCGACCTTGGCGCCGGCCATGGCATCGCGAGCTATGCGTTTGCCAGGGCCGGGTGGCGGGTCACTGCCTTGGAGCCGGACCCGAGCATGGAGGTCGGTGCGGGAGCGATCCGCGAAATCCAAGCCACCACTGGCTTGCCCATCACGATCGTTACGGAAGTCAGCGACACCCTTCCTTTTGCCGAGGCCAGCTTTGATGCCGTCTTCGCTCGCCAGGTGCTCCACCACGTCCCCGATCTCCGCCAGACGATGCGGGAACTTTTCCGCATCCTGCGTCGGCGAGGTTGCGTCCTCGCCATCCGCGAACATGTCGTCCACGACGATGAGGAACTCGCCCGCTTCCGCGCCAGGCACCCGCTCCACCATCTTTACGGAGGCGAAAACGCCTACCCCTTGGGCACCTACCTCGGGGCCGGATCGACGGCGGGCTTCAGCGTCGAGAGGACTTGGGGTCCGCTCGAGTCGATCCTGAACTTTGCGCCCGGCACTGAGGACGCCCGCCAGCGCTGGATCCGCCACCTCGCCCGGCGCCGCTTCTTCGGGCTCGGACGACTCTTCGCGCGCTCCCCTCACTCTATCGACGCCGCCCTCCGCGCCGAGGAGCGGACGAATCCCACTCCGGGCCGGATCCACTCCTTTCTCTTCCGAAAGTGAATGCGGCCCTTGCCGTTCATGCCCGACACTTTGCTCAAAGTTCTGAATTTGCGCTCCGCCGCCGTCCCCACTAAAGATCGCCGCCTGCCGAGCAGCAGCCCCGTCTTGAAAACCGTCCAGCACACCACGATCCGCCCCTTCTCCCAGGGTGATGCTTCTCCTTTAGCCAGCGTCCTCAGCCACGCGAGCGCAGCGTACACGCGCTTCTTCCATCCCTTCGTCTTCGAGACGGAAGTCATCGCAGACCTGACGGCCAACTCCGTCATCGACCAGTGGTTCATGATCGAAATCTCGGACGGCACGGTTTCGACACCCGTCGGTTTCTACATGCTGCGCGGGATGGACGAGGGTTTTGAGGATCCCATGTATGGCGTCTTCATCGCCGAGAGCCATGCCGGCCGCGGCCTGGCCCGGCTCACCCTGGCCCACGCGGAAGCTCAGTGCCGACTGAATGGCTGGAAAAACATCCGCCTCAAAGTGGACCCCGAGAACGCCCGCGCGCACCAACTCTACCTCGCGTGCGGTTTTAGATTTGAGTCCGACGATCCGAAAAACAGCGACCAGGTCGTCCTCATCCGTCAGGTCTCCAAATAAGGGCGCCGCCCAGCCCCCGCGGGCCTTCCTCTTCTTACCACTGGCTCGTTTGTTTCATTCTCCTCGGTTGGCGGCGCGGTTTTTTGCGGGTGCGGAAACATGAAGACTGTCCTCATCACTGGCGTCGCTGGATTTCTCGGCCGCTTCATCGCGCGGCAGTTTGCCCGTGAAGGCTGGCGGGTCGTGGGCATCGACGTGGCTTCGCCGGAAAATGCGCAGCTCAGTCCCGGCACCATGTACCATCGGATGCAGCTCCCGAGTCCCGGCCTCCCGGATCTGCTCCGCGCGCTGCCGCCCGATGTCTGCGTCCACTGCGCGGGCCGGGCCTCAGTCCCTTTCTCGATGAAAGATCCCGCGGCGGATTTTCGCGACAACACCGTGCTCACCTTCGAACTCCTCGACGCGCTCCGCCGCGAAGCGCCGCGCTGCCATTTCCTCCTCCTCTCGAGCGCCGCAGTCTATGGCAACCCCGCCTCGCTCCCCGTCACCGAGACGCAGCGCACCGCACCGCTCTCGCCCTACGGCTATCACAAGCTCCAGTGCGAACTGCTCTGCGAGGAATTCTCCCGGATCTACGCGCTGCCCACCACCGTCGTCCGCATCTTCTCCGCCTACGGTCCTGGCCTCCGCCGACAGGTGGTCTGGGACATCTGCGAACGCGTGCTCTCGTCGGCTTCGCTCACCCTGCACGGCACCGGTCGCGAGAGCCGCGACTTCATCCACGCCAGCGACATCGCTCGCGCGCTGGTCCTGCTCGCTGGCCAAAGCACCGCCCAGGCCGAAGTCTTCAATCTTGCCTCCGGCGAAGAGACGACCATCGCGCAACTCGCCGACATCCTGCTGGCCGCCTTGCTCCGCGACACGAAGCCCGCCTTCGACGGCCAGGCGACGCCCGGAAATCCGCTCACCTGGCGCGCCGATATCGCGAAGATCCGCGCGCTCGGCTTCACCCCTTCCGTGACGCTCGAGCAAGGTCTCCGCAGCGTCGCCACTTGGGCGTCCGCCGAGTTGGCGGATAGTTTCCCTTCCGCCTAAAATGCCCACGAAGCGTCAGCACATCGGTCTCGTCGCCCTCGGAGGTTCCGGCTGGCTCGGCGGCGCCGCCTACATCCGCAATCTCGCGCGCGCCATCCGCATTGCCGATCCCGGAGCCCGCCTCACTTTCCTCTGCGCCGAGTCGCGCACCAAAGAGTGGAGCGACGACGGCACCGTCGTCACCGTGCCCATCGACCGCCGCCGCGGCTTGCAACGCCTCCTGCCCAGCGGCTTGCCCAGGCTCCGTGAAATCGTCGCGGATGAGCAGATCGAATTTCTCTACCCCATCACCTTCGACAACCGCTCCACGCTCGGCCTCGAACTGCCGGTCGGTCGCCAGCTCGGCTCCTGTCAGTGGGCCGGCTGGATTCCCGACTTTCAGCACCAGCACCTGCCGGAACTTTTCTCCCAGGCGGAACTCGATTTCCGGCGCAAGAACATCGGCGCCCTCGTCGCCGAGGCCCCGCAACTCGTCTTCAGCAGCGAAAATGCGCGGGCCGATTTCCGCGCGCTCTATCCAGAGCTTGCCGCAAAGGGGAGCGTTTTGCGCTTTGCGACGGCGCCCGATCCGAAGTGGTTCGCCCCGCCTGCCGTGCCGAAAGACTTCGACGTTCCCGCGCGATTCTTTCTCATCAGCAACCAATTCTGGACGCACAAAAATCACCTGCTCGTCTTCGAAGCGCTGCGCTTGCTCGCGGAGCAAGGCGTCCAGCCAATCGTCCTCTGCACCGGAAATATCAACGATCCGCGCGATCCCAACTACGTGGCGAAAATCCGCGAGACCCTCGCGAGCTCCGGCCTCACGGAGCGCGTGCAGCTCCTCGGCATCATCCCGCGCGAAGCGCAGATCCATCTCATGCGCCGCGCACTCGCCGTCATCCAGCCATCGCTCTTTGAAGGTTGGAGCACGGTGGTCGAGGATGCGCGCCTCGTGGGCCGGCCGTGCCTGCTTTCCGATCTCGCCGTGCATCTGGAGCAGAATCCTCCCGGCGCCCACTACTTCCCGCGTCACTCCGCCGAAGCCCTCGCGACGCTCATCGCCGAGGTCTGGAAAAATGGCGCGCCCGGTCCCGACGCCGCCGCCGAGGCCAGCGCCCGCGCCGCTGCCGATACGGCCCTGGCAGATTTTGGCGCGCGCTTCCTCGAGATCGCACGCCACACGATGTCGCCCTCATGAAGTCCCCACGGCTCGCCGATCTCCCGCCACCACCGCCCGGAAAAGCCGGCTGGCCATGGACCGAGGAAACGCCCGTCGGCGCGCCGACGTCGTCGCTTCCCCGGATCTCGCTCGTCACCCCCTCTTTCAATCAAGCGCAGTTCCTTGAGGAAACACTCCGCTCCGCACTGCTTCAGGGCTACCCGGAGATGGAGTTGCTCGTCGTCGATGGCGGCAGCACCGACGGCTCAGTGGCGCTCATCGAAAGGTATGCGCCGCACCTGACCTGGTGGACGAGCGAGCGCGACAGCGGCCAAAGCCAGGCGATCAACAAAGGCTTCCGTCGCGCCACCGGCTCCGTGCTGGGCTGGCTGAATTCCGACGACGTGCTTTTCCCCGGCGCCCTGCAAGCCATCGGCCGCGCTGCCCTCGCGCAGCCCGCCGCCGGCCTCATCTACGGCGCCGGCGCAAAGATCAGCCCGTCAGGCGAAGTGCAAAAAGAGATCCCCTTTCGCCCGGTAAATCTGCGGCTGCTCCGCACCCAGTTTTATCTTTTGCAGCCTTCCAGTTTCTTCACCCGCGCGGCCCTCGACGCCGTCGGCCTGCTCGATGAAGACCAGCACTACGTCATGGACTGGGATCTCGCCTTGCGCATCGCCCGTAAATTTCCCCTCCACGCGATCCCCGAAAAGATCGGGATGTGGCGCGACTATCCGGAGACGAAAACGCGCAGCTCACCAGAGACGCGCTGGTTTGAGATCGTCCGCACCGCGCAAAAATTCAACGGCGTCTGCGACCGCAACGTCATCGTCTTCTGGTTGCTCTATCTGCTCGCCCGCGCCCGCCGCGCCACGGGCTGGAGGGCCTTTGCGCACCTTGATCGCACGGCTCGCCGGCTTCTGAGCTGCATCTGGAGTGAAAACTCGTACATGGCGCATTCCTTCCGATGACGAAGTCAGCACAATCCTCCGGCGGGCGTGTTATTCGCGCCCTGGGTGAAGTCGCCGGCAAGCTCTCCGCGCGCGCCCGCTCGAGCGCCCTCATCACCCGCTTCGGCAGCGCGGCCGAGGCGCTCAGCGCGAAGGATCGCGACCGCCTCTGGCAGATCACGGAAGTCCTCGATCGCCTCACCCCGCCGTTCCGCACGATCTACGACATCGGCGCCTTCGACGGCGCGTGGTCGGAAGCCTTTGCCATCTACAGCGGCGGCGATGTCTTTAGTTTCGAGCCGCTGCCGGAGATGGGTCGCGAGGTCGCCGCGCGCGCCGCCCGGCTTCCCCGCATCCATCTGCAACCGATTGCTTGCGGCACGGAAACGGCGACTCGCGTGATGCACAAAGACGGGCACAAGACCGCCGCCAGTTCGCTGCTCCCGATGACGGATGTGCATCGCACGGAATTCCCGCTCACCGGAAAATCGACCGAAACCTCCGTGCAGATCGCACCCCTCGACACCTGGTGCCGCGAGCACCGTCTGCCCGCACCGGACCTCGTGAAGATCGACGTGCAAGGCTTCGAACTCGCCGTCCTCGCGGGCGGACGAGAGACCCTCGAGCAGGCTCGCTACCTCTGGATCGAGCTAAACTTCGAAGAGTTCTACGCTGGCGGCAGCACCTTTGCGAAGAGCTACGCAGCGCTGGAAAAACTCGGCTTCGCGCTCGTCGATCTCGTCGATCCCATCCGCAGCAAAAGCAACGGTCGCCTGCTCTACCTCGACGGCGTCTTTCGCAACCTCCGCCCGCCATCGACGCCGTGAGCGCACCGGCGCGCCAACCGGACGTCGTCTTCGCCTTTCGCGGTGGCCGCAGCCAGACGATCGCCGCCGTCGCCGCCGCCACCATGCCGGACGAGTTCCTCTACGGCTTCGGCAAAGTGCGCGAACACTTTCCGACGAGCACGTTCATCGAACCCTCCGCCCGACGCACCCTGCTCCAACGTGCGCTCCGCCCTTTTGAAATGCTCACCGCCCGGCTCGGCTTCCCGATTTTCGCGGCGCCGACGCTGGAGAATCTCCGCACCCTGCGCGCCGCTCGGATGCTCGTGGCAACGACCGACGGAACGGCGATGCCGCTGCTTCTGCTAAAAAAATTCGGCCTCTTGCGGACGCCCGTCATGTTCATCACTCAAGGCCTGCACAGCATCGGCGAATCGACGCGCGCGCTGCCCTGGTCGCGCGCTCTGCAGCGCGGAATCGGTGCCTGCATCGCTCAAGCCGCCGCGATCATCACCTTCGGCGATGGCGACACCGCAGCGCTGCGGAAGGCCTTTACTTTCTGCGCGCTGCCGGAGATCGCCACGATCCAGTTTGGCATCGACAGCGGCTACTGGCAGCCGGCGTCGGCTCCGGTCGAGGATTACGTGCTCAGCGTCGGCAGCGATCAGTTGCGTGATTACCCCACGCTCCTTGCCGCGATTGATTCCACACCGCTCCGCCTCGTCACGCGGCTGCCGCTTCCCCCCGAAGCGCGGCGGCCAAACATCATCGTGCAAAGCAAACTCGAGTGGGCCGAACTGCGTGCGCTCTACCAGCGGGCGCGTTTCGTGGTCACGCCGGTGCAAGATCAGCCGCGCGATTCCGGCCACAGCGCCACGCTCCAGGCGATGGCCTGCGGCAAAGCCGTGATCATCTCGGACACCGCCGGTCTCTGGGATCGCGCCCACATGCGGCACGGCGAGCACTGCCACCTCGTCCGCCCCGGTGACCCCGCCGCCCTGCGCGCGGCGATTGCGTTTCTCACTGCCAACCCCCACGAGGCCGAACGCCTCGGCCGCAATGCGCGCCGCCTCGTCGAAGAACGCTACACCAGCGCTGCCTTTGGCTCGCAACTCTGCTTTCTCATCGAAAGGCATCTCCAGGCATGAAAATTCTCCTCATCGGCGGCGCGGGTTTCATCGGCACTGCGACGGCGGCGGCCCTGCTCGGCGCGGGGCACTCCGTGCGCATCGCCGATTCATTCGATCCGCAAATCCATGGCGCGGACTATCACACCTCACCCGCCTACCTGCGGCTCGAGGAGCACTGCGAAATTCAAGCTGGCGACGTGCGCGACCGCGCGGCGCTGGAGCGCACGCTCGAAGACATCGAGGCGGTGTACTTTTTCGCCGCCGGCACCGGCACCGGGCAGTCGATGTATCAGGTCCATCGCTACTGCGATGTGAATGTGCTCGGCACCGCGGTCTTCGCGGAGCTGCTGCCGCAGTTCCGCGATCAGGTGCGCAAAGTCATCGTGAGTTCGAGCCGCGCGGTCTATGGCGAAGGCGCCTACCGCTGTGCGACGCACGGACGCATCCGCCCCGCCGGACGGACCGCCGAGCGCTTGCGCGAACGCCGATGGGACGTGCTCTGCCCCCACTGCGCTGCGCCCGCCGAGACCCTCGCCTCCGAGGAAGACGACGCCTGGGCGCCGACCTCCATCTACGGCATCACCAAGCTCGCGCAGGAACAAATCCTCCTCCAGACCTGCGCGAACTTCGCCATCCCCGCCGTCCTCTTCCGCTACCAGAATGTGTACGGTCCCGGCCAGTCGCTGAAGAATCCCTACACCGGCATTCTCGCCATCTTCAGCCAGGTGCTCGCCCGCGGCGAAGAGGTCAACATCTTTGAAGACGGCCTGCCCACGCGCGACTTCGTGCAGATCGACGACGTCGTGCATTACAACCTCCGCGCCCTCACCGCGGAGGCCCCGGAGCCGCTCGTGCTGAATGTCGGTTCCGGCGTGCGCACGACGCTGCTCGAACTGCTCGCCGCTCTCGCCGCCGCGCTCGGCGTGGAGCCGCGCCACCGGATCTCCGGCGACTTCCGGGCCGGCGACATCCGCCACGCCTGCGCCGATCTCCGCCGGCTCACGGCCACGCTCGGCCCGCGCGAATTCACCACGATTCAGGAAGGGGTCCGTGGCCTTGTCGCTTGGATTCTCGAGCAGGGGGGTGACGGACTTTCCACCACGGCCTATCGCAGCTCGCTCGATGAAATGCGCCGCGCCGGGATGATGGGCGCGCAGCGATGAGCCAGCCGTCTTCGCTCGGCATTCTCATCAGCGTTTACTTCCCGTCTCGCTGGCTTGCGCAGTTCACCTGGCAATTGCTCGAAGCCTTCTGGCCCGCGCCGCCACCCATCTCGGCCGCAAGGCGCGCCGCCTCGTCGAAGAGCGCTACCCCAGCGCCGCCTTCGGCTCGCAACTCTGCGCCTTGATCGAACGTCACCTCCTGTGATTCCCCCAACAGACCAGCAGGCGCCCGCACCGCTTTGCATCCTTGCACCCGTCTATCACCCGTATCGCTGGGTCGCACCGCACCTCGCGCGCTGTCTCGCCGAATTCTGGCCGGATCATCCGCCGCTCTTCTTCTGCGGGCTCACCGGGGAAGAAGCGGGCTCGCTACCGGCGCTGCCCGTGAAAAGCGCGCACCTGCCACGCGACTGGGCAGCCTTCGTGCGCGACGCGACCGACGAGCTTTCGTCGCGCGGATTCACGAAGTGTTACCTCGTTCTCGAGGAGCATCTCCCGCTCGACCAGTGCCACAGCGAGCACCTCAATCACACCCTCCCGCGGATCCTCGATGAACTCGACGCCGCCTACATCGGCCTCATGGGCTGGGACAATCGCCGCTACGCCACCCGCGCCCCGATCCTCGGCGCCGACCGCTTCCACTGCATGCATCTCACGCCGCCGAATGCGCCGCGTTTTCATCTTCATCCCTCGCTCTGGCGCATCGCGGCGCTGCGCGATTGCCTCGATCTTACTTTGCAGGACGACACCCACACACCGTGGCGTTTTGAAAAAATCACCGAGCGCGCGGACGCGAAGCTGCCGGAGCGTTGGAAAAAAGGCTGCTACCAGGTCTGTGGACGCGAACTCAGCGCGCGAAAATTCACGGCTTGGGAGACCTTCATCCGCCGCTCGAAGCGCGCGATCTTCCTCAAACTCATGAGCGTTTTTCCGCTGCTGCCCCAGGGCCTCGGGAAAGCGTACTGGCACGCCGTCGGGTTCGATCGCTTCATTTTCGAAGGGCCTTACCCGATGTTTTTCTCCGGCGTGATGGCCAAAGGCGGCCTGAACTCTTACTTCGTGGACTACATGAAATCGCAGCCCCAGCACCACGCGCTGATCGACTCGCTCCTCGCCGCGCGCGCCAGCCACACTCCGTAGCGCCTGATGAAATCCTCGAACTCTCGGCGCCCAGCGCGCCAGCAGCGGAGGAGTAGCGCAGGCTTCCAGCCTGTGGGAGTGCCGCGGGCATCCTTGCCTGCTTTTTGCGTAGCCGAACGAAGCAGGCTGGAAGCCTGCGCCAACCCGACAGGCTGGAAGCCTGCGCTACTCACCTTCCCATGATCGGAAGCGGAATCGTCTGGCAATTCATCAAGTGGCACAAGCTCTCCGGCAACTGGCTGGCGGAGCGGCTCTTTGATCGCCCGCTCCCTCCGCCCACCGCGCGCGAACTCCAGCTCGCCGCCGAGCTGAAGGAGGAACTGCTGAACGCACCCGCGGCGAACATGCTGCCGAAGTGGGTGACCTTCCGCGATACGATCCGGCAAAACTTCGAGTCGTATGATCCGCGCACCTTCCTGCGCTGGACGCTGGTCCAGCACACCATGTGCGTCACGAATTCCGGGCAAATGGTCCGCGAGTGGCCCGCGCTGAGGAGTTCGCGGGACTGGCCACGTTTTGAAAAAGCCGTCCGCGAATCGGATGTCGGCAATCCGATCCGCTTCCTCTACCACCCGCAGAGCAGCGGGAATCTCCTGCATCACTGCTACCACGTGATGCGCTTCGAGGAACTGACCGGGCTCAATGTATCGAACCTGGAACTGGTCGTGGAATTCGGCGGCGGCTACGGCAGCATGTGCCGCCTCCTGCACAATCTCCGCTTCCGCGGCGCCTACCTCATCTACGACTTGCCCGAGTTTTCCGCGCTCCAGCGTTACTTCCTGAAGAGCCTCGGCCTGCCCGTCCGTGATCGCGACGACGTGCTATCGACTGATGGCATCTTCCTTTTCTCCGAACTGCCGAAGCTCGAAGCGACCCTCCAGCGCCTCGGCGCCAGGCAACCATCCGCCTTCATCGCCACGTGGTCCCTCTCCGAGTCGCCGGTCGAGCTGCGCGAAAAATTCCTCCCCCTCGTGCGCGACTTCGAGGGCTTCCTGATCGCCTTCCAGGACAAATTCGGCCCGGTGGATAACTGCGACTTCTTCCGCAAATTCCGCGAGTCCACCGCCGAGAAGATCGACTGGACGCCCCGCGCCCTCCGCCACATTCCCAACAACAACTACCTCTTTGGCCGCCAACGATGCGCGAAGCTCTGATCCCGCAGATTCATCCCGCCTTCTGGCTGAAAACACTCCTGCACCGCGTGATGCCCGGCGGCTTCGGCTACCACCGCAAGCTGCGCACGAAGGTGGATCCCAACTACGTCCACGAGCGCGACAAACACGCCGTCCGCCACAAGCATCACGGCGCCGGCGGCTGGCAGGAAGCCGACGACACCACCGGCATCCAGCGCCGCGACTACTCGGACTACGACGAATACCTCACCCACCAGAAGCTGAAGCTCGATGAGATGCTGAAGACGAAGGGCGGCTTCACGAATGCGGAGATCGTCCACTTCCGGCTGAACTTTTACCTCCGCTTCCGTGAGCTCACGCGGCTGCTTCCGCCAGAGGCGAAAATGCTCTGCATGGGCGCGCGGCAGGGCACGGAGGTGGAAGTCTTGCGCGACCTCGGCTTCGCCCATGCGACCGGCATCGACCTCAACCCAGGCCCCGACAATCCGCTCGTGAAGCCGGGCGATTTCATGCGCCTCGATTTTCCCGATTCGTCGCTCGATCTGCTCTACACGAATTGCGTCGATCACGCCTTTGACCTCGAGGCGTTCTTCGCCGAACACGCGCGCGCCATGAAGCCCGATGGCTACGTGCTCTACGACGTGGGGATCAATATGGAAGAAGGCGGCGGCGCTTTCGAAGCGCTGTCGTGGAAACGCACGGAAGACGTGCTCGAGATCATGCTCCGGCATTTCAAGCGCATCGTGCGCGTCCAGCGCGAGACGCAGTGGATGTGGATCCTGCTGCAAGGCAAGTAGCCGATGCCGGAGCGCCAGATCGTCGGGATCGTCCTCGCGCGCAATGAGGACCTGCAGATCCGGCAAGCGGTCGAAAACGTCGCCGCCTTCTGCGACCGGCTGATCCTCTGCGATCACGGCTCCACGGATGGCACCGCGGAAATCTTTGCGGATCTCACCGCGCGGCATTCGCAGATCGAGGCGCACCGGCTCATCCATTCGCGCGAATCGCACGCTTTGCTCGAAGTCTATGCCGGCTCGGAGGCCTGGATCTTCGGGGTGGATGGGGATGAAATTTATGATCCCGCCCGCCTCGCTGTTTTGCGCACGCAGCTTCTGGGCGGACGCTACTCCGACTCGTGGATGATCCTCGGGAACGTGCTCAACTGCGACTTCGTCGATCCGGCGGGCAAGACGGCCGCTGGCTGGCTCGCCCCACCGTGCCGCAGCATCACGAAGCTGTATAACTTCAGCGTGATCCGCTCGTGGAGCGGAGTAGAGAAAGAGCGCTTGCACGGCGGCTTTATCGATTTTGCTCCCGGCCACCACGCCTCCGACCGCTTGTATCTGCACGAGAAAACTTCCTGGGAGGAAGCCCCGCTCCGCTGCCTGCACACGTGTTTCGTGCCCCGCAGCAGCCTCGATCAAGGACAACTCACAGTGCGGGAAAACATCATGGACCAGCACCACTCCGGCCTGCTCGGCACCGCCCGGCGGTGGTGGAAAAACCTCCGCGGCGTTCCGGTCGAGTCCGCCTGGAAAAAATCGCGCTACATGCGCGGTGAACGCGTGACCATCGACGCGCGCGCCTTCTTCCCGTGAAGCTCTTCCGTCGCCCGGAACCCGTGGCGAGGGTCGCCTTTAACACGCGTCCACTCGCCGGACCCTACGGCGGCGCGAACCAATGGGTGACGCAGCTCACGCGTTACCTTGAGCAATGCGGCTACGAAGTCCGTTACGACCTGCGGAAGCCGGTCGATTGTCTCATGCTCACCCATCAAGGCACGAGCGGGCGGCTGCTCTTCAGCGCCGCGGAAATCCAGGACTACCGCAGCAAGCATCCGCGCGGGCGCGTGATTCAGCGGATCAACGACAACGACCGGCGCAAAGGCACGGACGAAATGAATCACCTGCTCGCCGAGACGAACGCCGTGACCGATCACACCGTCTTCGTCTCCGAATGGTTGCGCGAGCATCACGCGGGGCTCTGGTTTGACGGCAAGAAACCCAGCTCCGTGATCCTAAACGGCGCGGACCCCGCCACCTTTCACCCCATCGGCGGGAGCGCCTACGATGGACGCGGGCCGCTCCGGCTGGTCACGCATCACTGGTCGGATAACTGGAACAAGGGCTTCAAAGTGTACGCCGAGATCGACGCGATGATCGCCGACGGACGCCTGCCGAATACCGCGCTGCGGGTCATCGGTCGCTGGCCGGCCGAGATTCGGTGGCGCGCGGCGGAGACCTTTGGCCCGCACTCGGGCCGTCCGCTCGCCCGACTGCTGCGGGAGTGCCACGTCCTCGTCAGCGCGTCGCTCTGGGAGCCAGGAGCCATGCATCCCGTCGAGGGCATCCAGTGCGGCTTACCGCTGCTCTATCATGCAGACAGCGGTGGCACCGTGGAGCTCGGGCAAAAGTTTGGCGTCAGCTTCCGCGACGACCTTGCCGGGGCGATCGAGCAAGTCCGCCAGCGCTATCCGGAACTCCGCGCCCGTGCCGTGTCCGAGCCACCCTCCGGCGACCTCATGTGCCTGGAATACCGGCGGCTGATCCAGCGTTGCATCGCCTTGTGAATCGGGCCATCTGGTTCTTCAAGGTCGGTTCGTTTTCCCACATCAATGACCATGTCCGGGCGATCCTTGAGCGGGAGTTTCCGGAGTATTCCGTCCGCGTCATTGATGTCGCCAGCGACATCCTCCGCGGTCGTCCTTTCACCACTGCGCGCTGTCTGCTCGATGCGCTCCGCATCTATCCGCGCGAGATCTTCGGCAAGCGCCGCAAGCCCACGGATTTTCTCCTCCGCACGCCCACGGCATTCCGCGCGAGCCGGCAGTGGTCGCGGGAAAATGTGCGCGCCGGCGAGGTGGCGTTTACCTTTCAGACGCAATCCCTCTTCGACGCGAGCGGCGCGGGCGTTCCGCATTTCGTGTACACCGACCAAACCTGCCTCGCGAACCGCCGCTATCCCGTGGCGGTGAATCCGGAGTTGCTCGATCCGCGGTGGCTCGCCGTGGAGCGCACCGTGTACGAGTCCGCACGCGTGACTTTTACCACGAGCACGTTTGCGCTGCGCTCGCTGACGGAAGATTACGGAGTCGAGGAATCTCTGGCGAGCTGCGTGCTTTCCGGGGCCAACGTGGAAATCGAGGAGCCCAGCGCGAAAGATTTCGGCGGACTCATCCTTTTCGTGGGCGTGGACTGGAAGCGGAAGGGCGGGCTGGATCTCGTGCAGGCTTTTGAGCAGGTGCTCGTCGCCCATCCGTCCGCGCGCCTGCGCATCATCGGCTGCGCGCCGCACGTGAATCATCCTCGCATCGAAGCACTCGGACGCGTGCCTCTCGCCGAGATGAACCGTCACTTTCGCGAGGCCGATATTTTCTGCCTGCCGAGCTGCCACGAGCCCTCCGCGTCCGTGCTCGTGGAAGCGATGAGCCACGGTCTGCCCATCGTGAGCACCCGCGTCGGCGGCACGCCCGATCGCTGCCTTCACGGCGAGACCGGCCTGCTCGTGAACGCTGGCGACATTCCCGCACTCGCCGCCGCACTCGGCGCGCTGCTTTCCGATCCCGCGCGCTGCCGCACGATGGGAGAAGCTGGTCGCCGCTTCGCCCGCGATCGCTTTTCGTGGGAGATCGTCGGTCGGAAGATCGCCGCGAAGATTCGCGAGACCATCTGAGTCCGATGCCGATCACCCGAGTCCACCTCACCGCTGGCGACAAAGTCGGCTGGGCGATCGACGAAGATCTCCGGCTCGTCCGCGACTCGCTCGCCGGGGTGTGCGAGGTCACCTCGCTCGCCAAAGCGGAGGTTGTGCACTCAGGCTGGTGGGTGAATTTGCTGCCGTATTCACCTGCCGATTTCCGCGGGAAGCACGTCGTCTGCACCGCGGAAAACGCGCCCTTCTACTACATCACCGAGCCCGAGTTCTTGAAGGTGCGGGAGATGGTCACGCAATGGATCGTCCGCTCCCGCGAGGGCGCTGCGCAATTCGCCGCGCTCGGCATCGAGAGTCGCTACGCGCCCTACACTTTTGATCCCGCGGTCTTCCATCCGCTGCCGCTCGATCACCCGGAGGTGCAGAAACTTGTCCGCAGGTGGAGTATTCCCACGGAGAAATATCTCGTCGCAAATTTTCACCGCGACACCGAAGGCGCGGACCTGCGCTCGCCGAAGATCCAGAAGGGCCCCGACGCCTTTCTCGAAATCGTCACGCTGCTGCGCGATCGCGGCGCGGATTTCCATGTGCTGCTCGCGGGCCCGCGCCGGTTTTATCTCCGGCGCGAACTCGCTGCTCGCCGGATCCCGTTCACCTTCGTGGGCGAAGACACCGGCGCGAACGACGACCTCACGGCGAATACCCTGCACCGCTCGGTGCTCAATCTCCTCTACAGCATCGCCGACGCGCAGGTGGTTTCGTCGCGCTGGGAAGGTGGGCCGCAATCCGTCCTCGAAGCGGCCGCGACGTGCTGCAAGATCATCAGCACGCGGGTGGGCCTCGCGCCGGACGTGCTCGAACCCGGCTGCTTGTTCGACACGGTCTTCGAAGCCGCGGATTTGTTGGAACGCGACATCGCCACCGGCGTGCTGGACGCCAGCGTGGAGCCGCAATTTCAACGCGTGAGTATCGCGCACACTGAGCCCGCGCTGCGCGAGCATCTGCGCGAAATCTATCGCTCGCTCGAACCACTGCCTGCCTCGGGCTCAGGTTCGGGTCGTTCGATCCGCCGCGTGGCGGATCGTTTACTCGGTCGCTTCAAAGCCAAGCCCGCCGTGCGTTCCATCGCGCTTGTGCATGAGCCGAAGAAGGAGACGAGCAACGCATTCGACGATTTTCTTCGGCGCCTCGCCGATGAATTGCGCGAGCGCGGATGCGGGTTGGCGGATGCGGCAGACGGGACTGATTGCGACGCCGTCCTGCTCGGTCGCGTCACGCCGGGAAACCCGCATCTGGAAAAACTTTCGCCGTCGGCACTCCCGCCCGTGATCGGATTTCTCGATGACGAATCAGCGGCGAACAGCGCCGCAAGTATTCACCGACAGCACTGCGCCTGCGTGTTGCTCTCGTCAATCGAAGCGCTCACGCATCTCCAGACCCGTGGCGAAATCTCGAATCGCACGCTCGTCATTCCACCCGTCGCGACGGCCACTCGCGCAACCGCCACCGCCGAACCGGTGCTTCTACGCTCCGACGATCCGTGGGCCGGCGGTCGCATCCAGCAAGCTCTCGCGAGCGGCGCCCCGATCCTGTATCCACACGGGTCGCACTATGAATACGCGGTCTGGTTTGGCGGACTGGCGCTCCGCGATGCCGAATCACCGAGCGAGAAACTCGCGACATTTTCCGCGCACCACGACATCTTCGCGCGACTCGCAGCGCCTGTCTCGATCGCCTCCGTCGCCGACCGCCTGCTGCGCCTCATTTCCACCACCCGCGAACTTTTGACTGATGAATCCGATGACTGAATTCGTAGCCGAGCCCCGACGTGCCGATTGGTTGCAAAGGGCGAGCGACACTGTCTGCCGCGACCGCATCTGGAAGCTGGGCCTGCTGACGGGACTGAAAGCTGACGCCGACGAGTTCACGCCCGCCAACTTCGAACGCGCGCTCGTGCTCGACCGGCTCATCCAACTGCACCAGCCCGCGCGCATCCTCGAAATCGGCACCGGGCGCGGACTCGGCAGCATGGCCATGGCCGCCGCCGCACTCGCCCACGGCGTCCAAACGTGCATCACCACGCTCGACATCCTCTCCACCGACACCAAGCAGCGCTGGCCGATCGAGATCGATGGCCAGCGCCGGGTCACCGAAGCCAGCCGCCGCGAGATCTGGAGCCAGCACGTCGATCCCGCCCTCGTGGAACTCGTGACCGAAGTCACCGGAGCCACCACCCGCACCTTGCCGCAGCTCGCCGCGGGCGGGCACAAATTTGACCTCATCTTCATCGACGCCGGACACGACCTGTATTCGGTCATCCACGATCTCTCCTACAGCGTGAAGCTGCTCGCGCCACGCGGCGCAATCCTCATGGACGACTTCGCCCCGATGGAAGAATTCGGCCTCGGCACCTGCATCGCCGCGCAACACGCGCACCGCTACTTTGATCGCGTGGAAATTTTCCCGACCGAGGGACTCGTCTTTGGCGGCACCGAGCACCCGGAGGCGCCGCGCGGCATGGTGCTGCTGAGCGAGCCGATCGCGCGGGAGGTGGAGGTGAGTCGCCTGCGCCTGCTCGCCTGGCGTTTTGCGGAGGTGCTGCTGCGAATGTGTCACGCCCCGGCTTTCTTCCCGGTGCGCGTGGCGCGTTCCGCCTCCTGACTTTCGATCCGTGCTCACGGATTTCCTCGCCCGTCTTTTGCCACGCCCGGTGCGGCGCGCGCTGCGAGCACCGGCGGATGCAGTTTCGCGCAGGAGGTTTCGCGCGCAGCTCGCAGCGTCGGATTTCACCCTGGCGCAGGGCGCGCCGGCTCTCCACTACGGCGGCGCTCTGCCGCGCGGCTCCGGCGCACTCGTGAGCGGTGGCCGGGTGAAACTCACGCACCTCGACCGTGCCTTTCCCGAACAACACACGAGCTATAATGTGCTCTACCTCGTCAGCAGCGCGATCCCGGCGCAGGCGCTGGAACTCGTGCGCTGGGCCAAGTCGCGCGGAGTGCGCTTCGTCTGGAATCAAAACGGCGTCGCGTATCCGGCGTGGGCGGGAAAGTTCACCCGCGATGTGAATGATCCGATGCGGGCGCTGCTGCAGGCGGCGGACTTCGTGGTCTATCAAAGCGAGTTCTGCCGCGAATCCGCGGATCGACACCTCTGCCGCGCGAGCTGCGAATCCGCGGTGCTTTTCAATCCCGTCGATCATGCCGTCTTTGCGCCAGCGCCAACTCCCCTGCCCCCCAGCCCGCTGCGACTGCTCACAATGGGCACGCACACCTACGCCGATCGCGTGCTGGTGACGCTGCGTTGTCTGGCGGACCTCCGACGCGGGGACCGCGATGCCACCCTCACGATCGCCGGACGGCTCCAGTGGGAGAACGCAGAGTCCGACGTGCGCGACGAAATCTCCAAGCTCGGCCTGCGCGAGCACGTCACGCTGCGTCCCGCGTTTTCCCAGGCGGAAGCCGCGGAACTGTGCCGATCGCATCACCTGCTCCTGCATGCGAAGTACATGGACCCATGTCCCACCGTAGTGATCGAGGCGCTCGCGTGTGGCCTTCCCGTGGTCGGCTTGGAAAGTGGCGGCCTGCCGGAACTGGTGGATGCGCGGAGTGGGCGGCTGATTCCGGTTCCGCGGGATTGGGACACCATGCATACGCCGTCTCCCACGCAGTTCGCGCGAGCGGTAAAAGAGATCGCGGATCGCCGGCCCGAATTTAGCGCGCACGCGCGGCGGGGCGCCGAGGAACGATTCGCGGCAGAGCGATGGGTGGACCGGCATCGGGAGATTTTCACGCAAGTCCTCAAGTCCGCGAAGGTGTCCGCTTGATGCCGCGGAAAAGCTTCATCTGGCTCGCGGCGCTCTTGGCGCTGATCGCCGCTGGATCGCTCACCCACCGGTCGCATCGCAAGCACGAGAAAGCCCTCGCGGCAGCCCAGAAGAAGGCCGCGAAAGCCGCGAAACCCCGGAAATTTCAACGCGCCGCAACGCCTGTCATCTCCCGCGACGGGCTCCCGACGCTCGCGCGAAAGGTCCAGGCTGAACAACCGTTGAGGGTCGCATTCCTCGGTGGTTCGATCACGCAGAACGCCAGCCGCGGAGGCTTCGTCGCGGAAGTGAAGGCGTGGCTGGAGCGCTCCGCTCCCGGTGTTTCCGTGGAGGTGGTAAACGCAGGCATCGCCGGCACGGGCTCGGACTTCGGCGCGCAGCGCGTGGATCGCGATGTCCTCGAGCAATCCCCGGATGCGGTCTTCGTGGAGTTCGCGGTGAACGACTCGGATCGCGAGTGTACCGCCGACATGGAGCGCATCGTGCGGAAGACGCGCCTCGCGAATTCGGCCACAGATCTCGTCTTCATCTACACCGTCACCAGTGAATCGCTTCCGATGCTGGAGCGCGGGAAATTTCCGCCCTCCGTGCTGCGACACGAACGCGTGGCGGAGCACTACGGCATCCCGACCGTGGCGCTCGGCTCGGAAGCAGCGCGAAGAATTCGGGCGAACGAGTGGACGTGGAGCAATTTCTCGGCGGACACCTGCCACCCGACGCCAGCGGGATACGCGAGCTACAATACGGACATCGCTGCCGCACTCGAATTGCTCCTCCAAGCTCCCGCTCAGCGCTCGGGCTCGCTGCCTCCCAGCATCACACCAGACCTCTTGTTGCGCCCGCCGCCCGCCACCGCCGTATCGCAGACAGAGCCGGCACCGTTCGTGGGCAGCGATGGAAAACCTGCCCTCGAAACAAGCGAACTCCCGCTCTTCGGCGTCCACTGGATCGAAACCCCAACCTTTGCGAACCAATGGGAGCTTTTCTACCGGCCTCTCGATCGCACCGTCCCCGACGCGCAAGACCGCCAAACCTGGAAGCGCGCCCGCTGGTTTGACGAATTGCGCTGGTTCACCGGCAGCACGTCGCACGCGCTCGCACGCTCCAACGTCGAGTCGGAGAATTTTTTCGGCTCCAGTCCCACCGAGGCCGCGGTGCTGACCTGGCGCGCAAAAGCTCGCGGGCGCCACGTCGTTCGCGTGGCCGCTGCCACGCTCGAAGGTCCGCGTGCGAGTGAGGTTGCAAAGTGCGAAATCCATCTGCTGCATTTTCCCCACGGCGAACGCACAGGCTCCACGGTCGCCGCAGAGGCCACCGACGGCGCTTTCGACTTCACCCGCTCCTTGAATCTCGAGCCAGGCGACGAACTCGCATTTGCGATCGATCCACGAGGCTACAAATTCGCGCACTACCGCGGATTTCGGGTGACGGTCGGCTACTTCGGAGAAGCGCCAACGCCTTGAGCAGCCCTGCCATCACGGTGCTGATGACGATGTTCAATGCGTCGCGGCATCTCCGCGCGGCGGTCGACAGCATCCTCCGCCAGACCTTCGCCGACTTTGAATTTCTCATCATCGACGACGGCTCGACCGACGACTCAGCGGAGATCGTGGGCAACTACGACGACGATCGCATTCGCCTCATCCGCAATGCGACGAACCGAGGCCAGACGCCCTGCCTGAATCAAGGACTGGAGCTCGCTCGCGGGGAGTGGATCGCGCGTCAGGATGCGGACGATCTCTCACATCCGCGGCGGCTCGAACGCCAGATCGCGAGGCTCCGGGTGGACGAAACTCTCGCCCTCCTCGGCGCGCAGGCGTGGATCGTGGATGACCGCGGGCGCTTCAGCGGCATGCTCACGGTCCCAACGGAAGCGGACAGCATTGGATGGGCGATGCTTTTTGAGAATCCCTTCATCCACACCGCAGCCGTCTTCCGGCGCGATGTGGCGCAAAGGCTCGGCGGCTACGACGCGGCATTCCGCATCTGCCAGGACTACGATCTTTGGTTGCGCATCACGGCAGCCCATCGCGCGGCGAATCTGCCGGATCGGCTCGTCACCTACCGCCACTCCCCATCATCGCTCCAGCACGCGAGCCGGGATGTGGTGCGCGCGGAGTCTGAGAATGTGGTGAGGCGCGCGTGGGCTGCGGCCTTTACCGAACGCCAACCTTCGCAGGCGGAGATAGAAACGTTGCTCAGTTTTCGCACCGGCATCGCGCCCAATGATGTCGAGACGTTTCGCGACTTCTACGGCTCCACGCTTACAGAATATCTCCGCGCGCATCGTGGTCGTTCACTTCACGATCTGCGGCGGACGGTGGCGCTGCATCAGGCGAAGATTGGCCGTGACGTGGCTTCGCTCGACCGAGCCAAGGCCGCGGCTTGCCTCACCCGCACCTTTACCGAGCACCCTGCGGTGCTGACTCGGCTCGCGCTCGAACGGCTCGCGGGACCATTCCTCGTGCAGCGGTGAAGTTTCTCTTTCTCTCCAGCCATGCGCATCTCGCGCTCGATCCTGATGCGAAGCAGGTCTCCGGCGGCGCCGAGTTGCAAGTCGCACTCCTTGCGGCCGAGCTGGCTGCGCGCGGGCACGAGGCGATCATCGTCGGTGGAGATACGGGGCAGCCGGATCAGCGCACCTTGCGTGGCGTGCGGACGCGGCTCGGTGGAAAGTTTCACACCGGCGGTTTGGCGGACACCTTCGCCGCGCTGCCCATTGTGTGGCGCATTCTGCGCGAAGAGCGGCCGGACTACGCGCTGATCCTTGGCTGGACGACGTGGATGTTTT
Source organism: Chthoniobacteraceae bacterium (assembly GCA_031409655.1). Classification (GTDB taxonomy): domain Bacteria; phylum Verrucomicrobiota; class Verrucomicrobiia; order Chthoniobacterales; family Chthoniobacteraceae; genus JANNXQ01. The sequence goes on from JANNXQ010000107.1 coordinate 68,029, forward strand.
TCCTCGGAGCGATGAAGCGTTTTGTGCCCACGAAGACGGTCTTCATCTGCGGTCTGGATACCGAGGTGAATGGCGAGTTTCGCCGCGCGAATCCGGTGCGGGGCGCGCTCTTCGAATACGGCGTGCGGCACGCGGAACTCCGCTACGCGATGACGGACTATCAGCGCGATCAATTCCACCGCGCCGGTCTCGACTGCGGCCTTTACCGCAATCTCATTCTCCCGCGAACCACGCCCGCGAGTGCGGCCAAGGACATCACGTTCCTGTGGGTCGCACGCTGTCAGCCCATCAAACGTCCGCACCTCTTCCTCGATCTCGCGGAGCGTTTCCCCAGCGCACGCTGCACGATGATCTGTCCCGATGAAGATCGCCCTCTTTGGGAGACGCTCGAGGAGCGTGCCGGCAGGCTGCCGAACGTCAAATTCCTGAAGCGCGTGCCCTATCACGAGATTCAGGGGATCTACGATCGCGCGGCGATCTTCGTGAATACTTCGGTCGCAGAGGGTTTCCCGAACAGCTTCATCCAGGCAGCGATGGGCGGCGCGGCGATCCTTTCACTCGCCGTCGATCCCGATACGGTACTCGCACGCTTCGGCGCCGGCCTCTGCGCAGGCGATGACGCCGCAAAATTCCAAGAATGCGCGGCGCGACTGCTGGCCGATCCGGCGGAGCTCTCGAAGTATCAGCAGCAGGCGGTGCGTTTCGTCACCAAGCTTCACGACAACGCGAAAAATGTGGAAGCCTTCCTCGCCGGGCTCCAGCCGGCGGGCATTCAGCGCGCCCGCTCGTGAACGCGGCGCGCCAAATCCGGGTGCTGCATGTGATCGACAGCTTTGACCTCGGCGGCGCGCAGACGGCGCTGCTCAATCTCGTCCGCGCGATGGACCGCACCCGTTTTTCGGCGGAGATCGCCTGCATGCATGGGCGCGGGGTTTTCTGGGAAAATTTCTCGGCGCTCGGCGTCCCGGTGCATTCGCTCTCGCCGGCAAAGTGGCTGCCGCTCTACGTTCCGCGGCTGATGCAACTCATCATTCAGCGTCGCTTTGATGTCGTGCATTGCCATCTTTTCGGCGCGAACTGGATCGCGAAACCAGTGGCCGCAGCGATGCGCGTGCCGGTGCTGGTGAATCACGATCAATGCAACGATCGCCTGCGCCACGACAGCAGCGGCGCGCGCTGGATCGACACCGCGACGAATCGACTCTCGAGTCACGTGTGCGCCGTCTCGCGCTCGACCCGCGACTTTCTCATCGAACAGGAACACCTGCCAGGCTCCCGCGTGTCCGTCGTGTATAACGGAGTGGACACTGCGCACTTCACACCCGCGCCGCGAATCGCTCCGCCAGAGGCCGGAGCGTTGATCGCCGGAGTCGGGCGTCTGCATCCGCAGAAGGATTTCACGCTCTTCCTCGATGTCGCCGCGGCCCTCGCAAAGCAGCATTCAACCGTGCATTTCCTGATCGCCGGCACCGGACCGGAAGACGCTGCGCTCCGCGACCACGCCGCCGCGCTCGGTATCGCGGATCGCGTGACCTTCGCCGGCCACGTCTCCGATATGCGCGAGGTGTATGGAAAGGCCGACCTGCTCCTCATGACTTCGCGCTACGAAGGCACGCCACTCACCGTGCTCGAAGCCATGGCCAGCGGCGTGCCGGTGGTAGCCTCGCGGCTGGACGGCATTGCGGAAGTGATCACCGATGGCGCGGATGGCTTCCTCATCACGCCGGGTCTGCGCGATGAATTTGTGAGGCGGGTGTCGGCGGTGCTGGCGGATGCGGAGTTGCGCGGACGTGTCGCGCAGGCGGCGCGGGAGACCGTCGTCGCCAATTTTTCCGCCAAGGCCATGACCGCGCAGGTCGAAGCCATCTACACCGAATGCCTCGCGGCGCGATGAACGGAATTTTCCAAGACTGGGACGCGAACGCCGGAAACCCGAAAGGCCAACTCGTGCTGGTCCTTTTTCGGCTGGCCCAGTGGGTGCGCGGCTGGCCCGATCCCTGGTGGCTGCTCGGCGCGCCGTATCTCGCGTTTTACCGCGTCGCGGTCGAGTGGGTACTCGGCATCGAGCTGCGCTTCAAGACGCGCGTCGGTCCGCGGCTGCGGCTCTTCCACGGTCAGGGACTCGTGGTCAATGAAGGCACCGTGATCGGCGCGGAAGTCTCGCTCCGCCCGAACACGACGATCGGCAGCAAGACGCTGCGCGATGGTTCGGAGAGTGGTTGCCCGGTGCTCGGAGACCGCGTGGATGTCGGGGCAAATGTGGTGATCATCGGCGCGGTGAAGATCGGCGAGGGCGCGGTGATCGGCGCGGGCTCGGTGGTGGTGAAGGATGTGGCGGCAGGGACGGTGGTGGCCGGCAATCCGGCGCGGGTCTTGGTCTGAAACCACGAAAAATCCCGGCGGCATTCGCCATTCGGGAACAGTCGGTTCCGCTACGGTTTCGCGGGCCGCGTAAACACTTCGAAGCGGTCGCTGCTCACGGGGAAGGTTCCCTGCCCTTCGTAGTTCTGCTCTATCCAAGCCCGGGCAGCGCCTGCCCAGGCGCTGAAACGCGACTCATCGTGCCCATTCACGGCCCACTCACTCAGGATGATGACGGCCGGCCGGTTTTGCTCGATCCGCGCGATCGCCTCCTGGCTCCAGCGCGCGCCGCGCGTGGCGTTGTCCACATAGACATCGCGCTCATAGGTCCGGAGGTTCGAGAGAAGATTCAGCGCCGGGTGATACGGGTACGCGACGAGATAATCGCCCGGCTGCGAGTGCGCGCGGATGGTCTCGCGGAGCGCGGCGAGGTTGAGCGCCTCACGTTTCGTGAGAAAAACGCGGACGCCATTTTCCGCTTCAAAGAGCGTGCGGCGATCCTTTCGCACCCAGATGGTGCCGGCCCAGCGATCCGGCCACATCCGCCAGAGGAAGATGGCGGCGTGACCGAGCAGCAACGCCGCGCAGAGGCGCGCGGTCCAGCCACGGAGACCGAGCAGAAAGGGCGCGGTGGCGACCGCCGCCCAGAATGCGGGCGAAAATTCTGAGAGGTGCGGCGAGTCCGGACGGAAGAAAAAATACTGAGGAAAGACAGTCAGCGCACCGCCAATCACGAGCAGCGCGGCGAGCGCCCTCGGGGCGGCATCCGGGACGGTTGACCCGAGCGCGCGGACCCACTGCCCCAGCGCTCCGATGGCGAGCGGCACCAGGCTGAAGAGGGGCAGATAGAGCAGCACCGCGAGCAGGCGTTGGTCTGCCGTCGGCGCGGCAAAGATGTCGCGCCAGCCTTTGCGGCGGAGGATTCCGCGACCGGCTGCGGCTTTCGCGATCGGCGCCTTGGCCGCTACGGGCTCCACAGGCGCGACTTTGGCCGCAGGCAGGGCAGGGCGCGGGGCCGGCGCGAGTCTGCGCAATTCGCCCACCATCATCTTCGGCCAGAGCGAATACTGCGCCGTGAAGGAAGCATCGTAGCCGCGCTTTCTCGCATCCGCGTAAAACGGCAGATGACACGCTACGACGATGCCAGTAAGCGCGAGCGGAGCACCGAGCACCGAGGTGATCCTGGCCCGTGCCGTGAGGCCGCGGTGGAGCGCACCGAGGATGCCGCCGCCCAGCCAGAGCGCGGTGAAAAAAATCCCGAGATCGACGCGGATCAGCCACGTCGCACCGAGGACGCCGCCACCGACGACCAGCCGCCACCACCGGTCGCGCCCTGCGAGCGTGAAGCCGAGCAACGCGGCGCTGTTCGCAACGGCCAGCAGCGGCATGTAATTCTTAAACGTCATGCCCGGCACGAGCACCGCCATGGTCGCGACGAGGAAGGCGAGCCACGGACGACGACTGGCGCGATCCACCATCCAGAAGACGAGCAGCGCCGTGATCGTCGCCAGCACAAAGCAGAAGGCCCGCAACGCCACGAAATCCACCCCGACCGTCTTGAAAAGACCGACAACCGGCCAGAACCAGAGCACATTGTAACCGCCGAGCGCGACGTCGGTGAACGGGCGTTCGCCCGCGAGCATCCTCTGGGCGACGAGGGCCACCGTGCCCCCCTCGTCCCGGAAGTTCAGCCCGTGCTGGAAGTAGCTGGCGTAGTGGCTGACGGCGAAGATGCAGAGCAAGGCGAACCAGGCGCGCCGACTGGCGGCAAGTTGACGGAGGCGACCGTGCGAGGGTTGTTCAGTGGCGCACGGCGCTCCGGCGCTGGGCGCATCGTTCATGCATTCTGAAATAGGTGGGCAGGGGCGGCGTGTCCATGCCGCACGCAGGGCTTTTCCGCTTCAGGCCTGGGGTAAAAAAATGGGCGGCCCGGTTTTCACCGAGCCGCCCACCCAACCAATCAGGAAAATTTTACCGGGCGCTTATTTGCTCTTCAGTTCGTCGAGCTTCGCGAGGAAGGCTTTCGGTCCACCCTCCATGTAACCAAGTTGGCCGACCTTTTTCCCCTCGGGATTCAGGACGACGATCGTCGGATAGCCCCTCACGCTGTGCTCTTTCTGGAGCTTTTCATTTTGCTCCACGACCTTCTTTGGGAGCTTTTTGCCCTGCGGAAAATCGACCTCGACCAGGACCAGATTGTCCTTCGCGTAGGCTTTGAAGTCCGCCTTCGAGAAAACCTCCTTGTCGAGCTTGATGCACCAGCCGCACCAGTCCGAGCCGGTGAAATCGAGGAGCACCATTTTCTTCTCCGCTTTCGCCTGAGCGACGGCCTTTTCATAGTCATCGCCCCAGCCCGCAGCGGCCAGAGCAGCGGAGGTCAGGAGGGAAAGCACCGCGAGCGACGAAAGCATGGATTTCATGAACATAGAGTGAATGGAAGTGAGGCTGAGACGCTCCCTTCTTTGGCCTGTTCAAAACTTTCCGGAAAAACTTTCCAGCCGCCTTTCCTCCTCCTCAAAAGCAGGAACTTTCCCGCCCGCTACACGCGTTCGCGCAACGGCTCAAAACCGATGTCGAAGAGATTCCCAGCGTTCTCCATCATCGTCGGCACGGACGAGAGAAAGGATTCCCAGTCCTGCTCATTCACAAACTGCGTATCCCACATCGCGAAGACGCCGTCCGGCACCACATTGGAGGACTCGATCATCACGCGGATGTCCTTTTCCCAGTCCGCGATCTGGACGTAGCCGAGCACCGCGGACCGGCTGATGAGCGGACTGTAGGAGAAGCGCCCGAGCCAGGCGTCGCGCTCCTCCTGGGAGGGGAATTTCGCGTGGACGTGCGCGGACAGGGAGGTCACCGAGGTCGCCGGGAAATCCAGGAGCGCGTAGAAGCGCTGGAGCAGGTCGCACATGATCTTCCAATCTCCCGCCGTGCGCGCGTTGCGGACGCCGAACTTCACCCGTTCCGCAGTGCGGCTGAAGGTGCCATTTTCGCCAAAAAACTGCGCCGAAAGCTCGTAGCCGAAGAGTTCATCCCAACGCTTCGTGCGCATCTGGTCCACGCGCAGGTTCAGCCCTTTGGCCGGGTCACAAAGCTTTGCGCCGAATTCCTCGAGCCGCGCCTGATTAAAGCCAACTGGCGAAAGAAAAGGGACATCGACGTTGATGCCGAAGATGTCGATGGGGACGATTTCCATGGGGCGGAGAGGCTACGGAAGACCGGTCTTTCTGCACGCTCAAATTTCCCCGGCGCGAGCGAAGTCTCGCAGCGTCCCGAGTCGCGCGCCGTTTTTCAGATGCCCATGTTGGAAAGCGTCACCGCGATGCGATTGACGATTTCGACGAGCCGCGGATGGGATGCCTCGAAGCCCTCCACCGAAGCCGTGAGTCCCTTGAGCGCCGCTTCCGTCTGGTCCGGCTTGCGAGCCTGGCGCGTGGCCTCGTGGACGGAGGCATCCGTGAAGCGCGCGATGCTCTGCGCGTCCTCGCGGTGGTCGCCCGTCAGCGGCGCCACCTCGGCTTTGAGGTCCGCGAGCAGGCTCAGAAGTTCGGCCCGTGTGGCCTCCGGCAAATTCCCCGCGCTCTGGAGCGTGGCTTCGATCTTCGCGATTCGGTCTTGGATCATGGATGAAAGGGTAAGTGATGCTGCGCGTTTGGCGAAGACCCGATTAGCGCGGGCGGACGATCAGCTCTTCGACGATCGCGCGCGATGGCAGATGAATCGCGAGCAGCGCGCACTCCGCGATGTCTTCGGGCTGCATCATCCGCGCCCGGGCGGCCGCGTCGGGTGGCGCGGGACGCTTGTCGAGGATCGGCGTATCGATGTCGCCGGGAAAAATGGAGGTGGCGCGGACGCCCCGGCCGCGCTCCTCGGCGTTGATCGCCTGCGTGAGTCCCGCCATGCCGAATTTTGAAATAACGTAGCCCGGTCCAGCCTTCGGGCTCGCGATGCGCCCCGCCTCGGAGACGATGTTCACAATCGTGCCCGAGCCCCGCGCGCGCATGTCCGGCAGCACCGCCTGCACACAATAGTACGCGCCGTTCAGGTTCGCGTTCATCATCTCGTGGTAGTCCGCATACGTGAGCACCTCCAGCGAGCGCTGCGGGACATTGGTGCCGGCGGCATTCACGAGCACCTCCACGCTCCCGAGTTCGGCGAATACCTTGCGTCCCATAGCGTCCACGGCTTCCGCGTCACCAATGTCGCAGGGGCAAACGAATCCGCCACTGGCCTGCGCCGCGACGGCTTCGAGCACTTCGCGCCGGCGCCCGACGAGAGCCACGCGCCATCCTTCTTTCGCAAGCGCGCTGGCGATGGCAGCACCGACGCCGCTGCCCGCTCCGGTGATGAGAGCTGTCTTCGGCATACTCAGGAGGCTGGCACTTCAACCCACGCGCCCGTTTCCGCCGAGCGCACTGCGGCATCGGTGACGGCTTGGGTGCGCACGCCATCGTAGAAGCTCGGAACGCACGGACGCTCATTGCGGATGGCATCGATGAACTCGAACGCCTGATCGTAGCGGAAGGTGACGAGCGGATCGCCTGCAAAGGGATCGCGCGGCGAGCCGGGCCACACCCAGAATTCCTCCGGCACGCCGATCGGCATCAAGCCCGGTCCGCCGCGCTTCCCATACATCAGCTTGCGCCAGTTGCCGGTCGTGAATTCGAAAGTGCCTTCGCTGCCGTTCAGCTCCACGGAATCGAGCGAACGCCACGATTCATTCCGCCCGCTGGCCAGCTTCGAACTCTCCAGTACGCCCGTCGCGCCATTTTGAAATTCACCGAGGATCGCCACCCAATCGTCGAGGTCGCTCGGGTGTCCCTCCCGGTCGTGGACGAGATTTTTCGTCTGCGCCACGAGGCGCTTCATCGGTCCCACAAGATGCTGCGCAAAGTCGATCCGGTGCGAGAGCATGTCGCCGAGTTCGCCAGTGCCCGCGAGCTTCTTCACCTGCCGCCAGCCGAGATTGCGCGTGCCCCAATCCTGCAACCGGCAGGAGCGGTAGTGATACGGCTGGCCGAGGTCGCCCCGCTTGATGAGGTGCCCGAGGTAGCGCATCGCGGGGACGAAACGATACGTGAAGGCCGTCATGTGCCGCACCTTCGCGGCGTCGGCAGCATCGGCCATCCCTTTCGCCTCCGCATGGCTCATCGCGAGCGGCTTCTCGGAGAGCACGTGTTTGCTGGCGGCGATCGCCGCGTGGGCGATCGGCGCGTGCAGAAAATTTGGCGTAGCGATGATCACTGCATGGACGTCGTCGCGCTGCACGATCTCTTCGTAGTTCGTGGAAGTGACAGTGATGCCGGTGTCGCGGCTCGCGCGCTCGAGGGTCTCGGGATTGCTGTCGCAGAGCGCGATGACCTTGGTCTCGGCGCAGAGCGCGATACCGGGCAGATGGTTTTGCAGCGTGATTCCGCCGCAACCGACGATGGCGATGCCGAGGGGTTTCATGGAAGCGCGCGGTTGTCGCAGTCGTGCCGGTGCGCCGCAAGTCAGCTTTTCTCCGCGCCGCCGCGGATCGTCTTCTGAAAAAGTTCGATGAGGGCGCGCGCCGCCCGCAGGCGTTCGTAGCGCGCGTCGAAGCAAGCGCGCGCCCGCGCCCGCATCTGCGGCTTCGCCGCTTCGTCGAGATCGATCCAGCGCTGCAGCAGCCGCGTGGTGCCCGCGAGATCGTCGCGATCGGCAAAGCCCGCGCCGTCGCCCACGACCTCGCGCCAGATGTTCACTTGGTTTGAAGTGAGCACCGGTGTGCCGCAGGCCAGAGCTTCGACCACCGCGACGCCGAAATTTTCCTGATGCGACGGCAGGATAAACGCATCCGCCGCGCGAAAGGCGCCCCACTTCGCCTCGCCGGAAACCATGTCGCCCCAAAGGATGTCGGGCGCTCCGGATTCGTTCCGCGACTTCTCCTCCAGCCGCGCGCGATAACCCGGATCGGCACACGGCCCCGCGAGCACGACGCAATATTTCTCCCGCTGCCACGCCTCCTGACTGCGCACGGCGCGGAGTGCTTCGACCAGCAGATCACATCCTTTCTTCTCGTGAATCCTTCCGAGAAAAAGCAGCACCCGGCGGCCTCGCGCCGCGGGCAGCCACTCGTGGAAAGCCTGCTTTTGCCGCTCCGCATCGCCCGTCGGCGCCGCGATCCCGAGCGGCACCACGGCCTTCCGACAGCGGAAGGGCGTAAAGGAGCACCGCGAATTTCGCCACTCCTCATCGGACGTGAAAATGACCGCCGCAGCCTGCTCCATCGCGCGATGCTGCCACAGCCACCAATACACACATTTCTTCAGATGCTTCAGCGGGTAAGTGCGTCGAAACCAGACATCCAGCATCCCGTGCGGGAAGAGAAAATAGGGAGTCCTCGTGCCAGCCAGGGCTTTGGAAGTGCCGACGCTGTGGTGCTGCCAAACGCCATTCGCGATGACGACGTCGTATTCCCCAGCATGCTCGCGCAGCCACGGCACGAAACGCGCCGAGTAGCCAAAGCTCCCCTTGCCCGGCCCGAGCGCATGCACTTTCACCGCGCACTGCCCGACCCACGGATCATCCGGCCTATCCAGCGAGGCGATCTCGACGCTGTGCCCGAGTTCCCGATGCGCCGCCGCCAATTGTACGACCGCCTCACTGGTCCCGCCGGTCGCGGGATTGATGCTATGGATGGTGTGCAGGATGCGCACGAAGGCGGGATGAGGTGACGGACGGAAATGCAGCGGCACTTTCTCGGTGAGAAATGCACCGCCCGTCGAGCCCGCCGTGGCAACCCCGCGATCCGCCCTTACTTCGCCGCCACCGTCGGCGCGACCGGCGAGAAGGTCTCGATGTAGCCGATCATCATCTCCTCATACGTCTGCTGCCCCCAGTGGACGGTCTTCGTCGGATCGGGGTTCGCCTTGTTCGCGGGGCTGTTGTCAAACACGGCCGTGACGCGCAGGGTGCTGCCGCGCGGAATGAAACGCGGCTCGGCGAGATCGTAGCGGATCTGCCAGTTGAAATCGTAACGCGGAATATCGAGCAGCGTCTCAGCGGTGCCGTCGGCCTTCATCAACTCGTATTTGAAGGCTTTCCCGCGCACATGCATGTGCGCGACAAAGGCCATCACGTTGAGGTCGATCGGCACTTTCCGCGACGCGGTCTCCACGTGGTCCGCGGCTCCCGGTGGAATGTTCAGATCGCGATCCGGCAGCGCGACGGTCTCGACCAGATAACGTGGCGTCTCTTTCGCGAAGATCAGGCCCATGCGCAATTGGTCCTGAGTCGCCTTGCCACTCGGGGTGTAATGAATCTGAAAGCTCACCCTGCTCCCTGCGGGCAGCTTGCGCGCAAAGCCCGAGGGATAGACCTGCGAGCCATTCCCCGGGACATACGCCGCCCAATAACCACCAAGGCCTTCCTCCCGGTCGCGCACCTTACCGGTGCCTTTCGCGTGTACGTTCACGATGACGTGATGCACCACACTGCGATCCGTCGGGAGGATCTCGTAACCTTGCACCCATTTATCTTCAGTCAGTGTCGTCTCCGCGGTGATGAATTGATAAGGCATATACCCCTCCGCCTTCACCGCGATGGGTCGCGGTAGTTGCACAATGTAATCCGGCTTCCCGATCGTCCACTCTTCTGGAAAGACGAGCTTCGCGGGGGCCTCGGCGGGATTTCCCAGCGGACGATCCGCCGACCCGATCCACGCGAGCAGGTCCGCCTTGTCGCGTTCGGCAAGAGAGCAGTCATTCGCCCAGGGGTTCGGCGAGCCCGCCTTCACCGGCGCGGCAAACCACGGCGGCATCGTCCGCTCCGAGACCACGCGTTCGATGACCTTCGCGCGATCCTTCACTTCCGCGAGGTCATCAAGAGGGAAAGGCGCGATGCCCTGGTCGCGATGGCACGTCACGCAATTCAGCTGCAAGATCCGCGCGACATCGCGGTGATACGTCACCTCAGTCGTCGCGCGATTTCCCGCCTCCGGAATGTCCAGTTCACAGCCCGGAGCTTCGGTCGCGACGATCGCGGGCCGCTGGCTCGCGAGCATCGCGGTGACCGCGTCGCGGAGATACTTCGTGCGCGGAGCGTCGAGGTTGTAATTCACGCCATACTGATCATCGAGCGCACCGCGGTAGAGCAGCGTGCGCGTCGCATCGAGGAGGAAAACCTCCGTCGTCGTGCGAGCACCGAGCGCAGTGGCGAGCTTCTTTTCCTGGTCACGCACATAAGGTGCCGCAAGCCCGGCCGCCATGAGTTGCGCCTGGATGTCCTCCCGGCGATCGCTCGCATAGGGATTCACGAGCAAAAGCCCCACGCCCTGCACCCGCAGATCCTTCTCCAGCGTCGCCAGCGAAGGCGCATAGCGTTTACTCACCGGGCACGTCGCACTCGTCATCGCGATCACCAATCCATTTTTCCCCGCGACCTCGCTCAGCTTCCGCGGCGCGCCCTGCAGATCCACAAAGTTCAGCTCCTCGATCATCCGGCCCACGCCGACATCTCCGCCTTTCAAGATCCGCGGCCCACTCGTCACCGGCTGCGCCACCGCAGGCGCCGTGCTGGCGGGAGTCGTCGGCAATTCGCCACCGAGTCGGCTGTACCTTTCCAGTGCCTCCGATGCCTCAGCACGCGTGATGCGGCCATCACCGTCACCGTCCACCGCGAGCAGTCGCCGGGCCTTTCCGGGCAGTTCATCGGCCGTCAGCGCGCCATCGCCATTTGTGTCCAGATATTTGAAAAGTTGTTCTCCCGTTTGCTTTCCGGAGTCCGACTCCGCCGGCGAGACCGCGCCGGCCACCAACCCACGCGTCGTCTCCTCGAGCGTGATCACTCCGTCCTTGTCCCGATCAAATCGCGCGAAGGTCGCCGCGTCCGGCAATTCGTCAGGAGTCACCTTGCCGTCGCTGTTTTTATCAAAGCGCTTAAAGACCGCACCCACCCCGCCCAGCCCCTGGGCATTTGCAACATGGGAGGCCGCGAGGGCGGCAACGACGAGGAGTGGCAATTTCAGGCGTGGAAAGTTCATCGGGTACTTGAACGCCGGTCACGGCCAACGGTTACGCGCAACGAGTATTTAATTCCAACCCGCCAGCCTTGGACCCAATCCGCAGCGGCCAAGCTCCCCTCTCATTTTCGCGCCTTTTGACCCGCTCGCTGGGTCAGCGCCACAATGGCTGGGTGGGTGAGACGGCGCTCGGCGGTGATTGCGAAAAACTGGGTCACGATCGCAGGCGTCCGCCCGAGGGAGACGAAACCATACCGCTCGATGGCTTCCGCGGCGACGGCGGTGGGAATCACCACGAACCCCAAGCCATCCGTGCCCGCGATCTTGGCCAGCGCATGATCTTCAAACTCGCCCACCACGCGGGGCTCGATCGCCACGCTCCGGAACCATCGCTCAAGGTCCCGCCGGAGACTGCAATTTTGCGTGGGGAGCAGCCCCGGGGCTTCGTGAAGATTGCGGGGAAACCTTCCCTTCAGCGTCCGCGCGAGGCCCGGCATCGCGCAAAAGGTGATGTCGCTGCTGCTCAGCAAATGGTTGAAGACCTTGCCGCTCTGGCTCGGGGAAGCAGGCTCGTCGGAGAGCACGACATCGACCCGGTGCGTGGTGAGTTGGGCCAAAAGTTCCGCCAGCTTGCCCTCATGACAGGTGAGGTGGATGGGTGGGTCGTGCTCAAAGATCGGCCGCAGGATGTCGAAGCTCATCAGTTTCGGAAACGAATCGACGATGCCCGCGTGCAGCCGCAGTGAACGCGCCGTGGGCGCCTGCTTCGCCGCGCGCAGCACTTCGCCCCCGAGGGTGAAGATCTCCTCCGCGTAGCCGAAAATGATCTGCCCAAACTCGGTGAGCACCGACGACCGGCCACTCGGGCGGAAGAGATCTTCGCCGAGCGCCGTCTCGAGGAGCTGGATCTGGGTGCAAATGGACGGCTGCGAGACGTGCAACCTCTCCGCCGCGCGGCGGAGGCTGCCTTCTTTCGCCACCGTCCAAAAGTACCGCAGGTGGTGGTAGTTGAGAAATTCGGGAGCGGGCGAGTGTTCCATTTAGCAGAAGTGTTCGTGAGTGAGTTCGTCATATTCAAACCACGGGAGTCTGTCGAGATTGGCGCCCTTCCAAAATCCATCCGATGAAACTCGTCCTCAAACATCTCCATCACACGCCCTCCGCCTCCCTCAATGCCTTGATCGACAAGCATCTGGAAGAATTCGGGAAATCGCTGCAGATCGAAGAAGCACGAGTCGTGGTCGAGCGCCGCCTCAACGCGAGTCCCGCCTTTCACGTCAGCGTGCATTTCGTCACACCCGGCCCGGATGTCTTCGCGGAGGCGATGGACCACACCCTGCGCGCCGCGCTGCAAAAGACGGTCGAGAAACTCGAGACCTCCATCGGTCACCGGCACGACAAGCAAAAGCGGCCTCCTCGCGCCTCTCTCAAGAGCGCGCCAACGGCCCGGATCACATCCGCTGCAACTCGCCGCTGATCGCGAATACTCACCCACACTTCACCCATCTTCATGACTAATACCCTCTGGCTCTGGATCGGCTTCAATGTCTTCGTCCTCCTCATGCTCGCGCTCGACCTTGGCGTCTTCCATCGGAAGGCGCATGTGGTCTCCTTTCGCGAAGCCATCGCCTGGACGATCGCCTGGGTCACCCTGGCCATGCTCTTTAATATCGGCATTTGGTATTATGCCGGAGCGCAGAAGGCCCTGGAATTCACCACTGGCTACGTCATCGAATACTCGCTCAGCGTGGATAACATCTTCGTCTTCGCGATGCTGTTTTCGTATTTCGCGGTGCCGCCGCTCTATCAGCACCGGGTGCTCTTCTGGGGCATCCTCGGCGCGCTGGTCCTGCGGGCTCTGATGATCGTCGCGGGCACCGTGTTGATCACGAAGTTTGCGTGGATCATCTATGTCTTCGGCGCGTTTCTGATCATCACCGGCATCAAAATGATCGTTAAGCGCGAGGAGGAGATTCACCCCGAGCGCAACCCGGTGGTGCGCTGGTTTAAGAAACTCATGCCGGTGACCAGCGACTATCGCGGCGATAAGTTCTTTGTGCGCGAAAACGGCGTGCGCATGGCCACGCCGCTCTTCGTGGTGCTCTTGCTGGTGGAAGTCTCCGACGTGATTTTCGCGGTCGATTCCATCCCGGCGATCTTCGCGGTCACCAAGGATCCATTCATCGTCTATACGTCGAATGTCTTCGCCATCCTCGGTCTGCGCTCGCTGTATTTCGCGCTGGCGGGAGTGTTGGACAAATTCCACTACCTCAAGATCGGTCTCGGTGTCGTGCTGACCTTTGTCGGCGTGAAGATGCTGCTCGGGCACACCGCTTACAAGATCGACACGCTCGTCTCGCTCGGCGTGATCGTCGGCGTGCTTGCCGCGTCGATTATCGTGTCGCTCATGCGGCCGAAGAAAGCGGAGCTGCAGCTCGGCCACGCTCCAGATGTGACCCCTCCGCAACCCTGATGCGCATTGCCCTCGCCGTCCGCGCGCTATTTTAAAGCACCGCAGATCGCGGCCAACTTAGCCATACTTCCACACTCCCATCGTAACTAATGACTAATAACCTCTGGCTCTGGATCGGCTTCAACGTCTTCGTCCTCCTCATGCTCGCGCTCGACCTTGGCGTTTTCCATCGGAAGGCACACGTCGTGACTTTCAAGGAGTCGATGGCGTGGACCGTCGTCTGGGTCACGCTCGCGCTGATCTTCAACCTCGTTGTGTGGCACTACATGGGGCCGCAGAAGGGGCTCGAGTTCTTCACCGGCTACGTCATCGAGAAGTCGCTCAGCGTGGATAACGTCTTCGTCTTCGCGCTCCTCTTTACCTACTTCGCGGTGCCGGCGCTTTATCAGCACAAGGTGCTCTTCTGGGGGATCCTCGGCGCGCTGATCATGCGGGCGATCATGATCTTCCTCGGGGCGGCTCTGATCGAACGCTTCACCTGGATCATCTACATCTTCGGCGCGTTCCTCATTCTCACGGGCATCAAGATGATCGTGAAGCGCGAGGAAGAGATTCATCCCGAGCGCAACCCGCTGGTCCGCTGGTTTAAGAAGCTGATGCCGGTGACGAACGACTATCGCGGCGACAAGTTCTTCGTGCGGGAAAACGGCGTCCGCATGGCCACCCCGCTCTTTATCGTGCTGCTGCTCGTCGAGTTCTCCGACCTGATTTTTGCGGTCGATTCGATCCCCGCGATCTTCGCGGTCACCAAGGATCCGTTCATCGTCTATACGTCGAACGTCTTCGCCATCCTCGGCCTGCGCTCGCTCTATTTCGCCCTCGCCGGAGTGATGGACAAATTCCACTACCTCAAGATCGGCCTGGGTGTCGTGCTCACCTTCGTCGGCGTGAAGATGCTGCTCGGGCACACGCCTTACAAGATCGACACCCTGGTCTCGCTCGGCGTCATCGTCACCGTGCTCGCCGCCTCGATCGTCGTGTCGCTGCTGCGACCCAAGAAAGCAGTCATGAAAATCGGCCACGCTCCGGGGACGACCCCTGAGCAACCCTGATGAGCATCGTCCTCGTCGAGATTCTCATTGTGCTTGCGCTGTTCATTGCCAATGGGGTTTTCGCCATGAGCGAGATGGCCGTCGTGTCGTCGCGAAAGTCGCGGCTCAAGCAGATGGCTGCGGACGGCAACGCCGGTGCGACTGCCGCGCTCCGTCTGGCAGAGGCCCCGAATCGTTTCCTGCCCACCGTGCAAATTGGCATCACGCTGATCGGCCTGCTGGCCGGTGCCTTCAGCGGCGCCACGCTGGCGGGCGAGTTGGCCGCGAGGCTGAAACCGCTGCCTGGCTTCGCGCCGTTTGCCGATGCGGTCAGCGTGGGGCTCGTCGTGGTCGCGCTTGGGTTCCTGTCGGTCATCATCGGCGAACTCGCGCCAAAGCGCATCGCGCTGGCGGCCCCGGAGAAGATTGCCAGCCGGCTCTCGCGACCGATCGAGTTAATTAGTCGCCTCGCCCAGCCAGTTGTCGAACTGTTGAGCGGCGCAACCGGCCTCCTGCTCCGCATGTTACGGATCAAGCCTAGCCAGCCGGACGGCGTTTCCGAAGACGAAGTGCGGCTGCTTTTGCATGAAGGCCGGGAAAGTGGCGTCTTTCTTAGGGAAGAGCCGCGCATGGTCGAGTCCGTGCTCTCGTTTGACCGTCGTCCGGTCCGGGAAATCATGACGCCGCGGCCCAAGCTTGTCTTTGTAAGCCTGGCCGATACGCAGGAAACGCTGTGGCATAAGATCGTCGTGTCCGGTCATTCGAGTTACCCGGTCTGTGCGGAGGATCGCGATCATATCGTCGGCGTGGTCACGGTGAAATCCGTCTATGCCAACCTCGCGGCTGGCACCCCCGTTCGCGTGATCGACCTCCTGACCAATCCGCTCTTCGTCACGCCAGACGAGCCGGTGCTGGATGTCCTGAACCATTTCAAGCGCACCGGCGTGCATCTCGCCGTGGTCCGTGAAGCCGACGGTCGCTCGGTCGGACTCGTTACGCTCGTGGATGTGCTCGAAGCCATCGTCGGCGACATTCCCTCTCTTGAAGATCGGCTGCGGCCCGAAGCCCGGCAGCGCCCGGATGGCTCCTGGTTGGTCGATGGCCAATACCTTCTCGAGAAACTCGCCGCCCTGCTCGGCGTCGCCTTCGCATCGCCGACCTCCGATGCGGGCGCCACGCTTGCCTCGTTTGTCGGCGATCAACTTGCCAGCCATCCCCGCGAGGGCGATTGCTTCGACTGCGCCGGCCTGCATTTTGAGATCATCGATATGGACCGCACCTCCGTGGACAAGGTCCTGATCCACGCCACACCTGCGGCAGTAGCGCCTCGGACCACGGAAACCTCGGTCGCCGAATGACGCACCTTGCACAGCGCCTCGTCGCTTCCAGGTCGTTCCGCGCATTAATCATCGCGGTGATCCTCCTCGCTGGCGTGCTCGCGGGCGTGGAAACCAGCGCCGCCATGCTCGCGCAATACGGCCCGCTCCTGCACGCGCTCGACTTGGCGGTGCTCACCATCTTCATCATCGAGATCGTGTTGAAGCTCACCGCCTGCGGCCGCCGGCCGCTCGACTACTTCCGCGATGGCTGGAACGTCTTCGACTTCACCATCGTCGCGCTCTGCATCCTGCCCGTCGGCGGACCGTTCGCCGCGGTGCTGCGCCTCGTCCGCACGCTCCGCTTGCTCCGGCTCGTCACCGCGCTGCCGAAGCTGCAGCTCCTCGTCGGCGCACTCATCAAGAGCCTGAGTTCCATGGGTTACGTCGGACTGCTCCTCGGGCTGATTTTCTACATCTATGCCGTCACCGGGGTTCACTTATTCGGGAAGGCATCCCCCGAGTATTTTGGAAGCCTCACCGCCGCCCTGCTCGCGCTCTTCCAGATGATCACCCTCGATGACTGGAGGACCATGTATGACAGCGCGCAAGCCGCCGCGCCCTTCGCCGCCACCCCTTACTTCGTCAGCTTCATCCTGCTCGGCACGATGATCATGCTGAATCTCTTCATCGGCATCGTTATGAACTCCATGGCCGAGATGCACACCGAACTCGACGAATTGAAGGAGGCCGCCCGAGCCACTACGGAAAAGGGCAGCGTTCTCAGCGACGTGACCGCGCTCGACCAGCAGCTCGCCGCGTTGCGCTCCCAACTCGATGCGCTCCGGGCGAAGCTTTCGCAACCTTCCTCATGAAAACCAAACACTGGCTTCTCGCGCTGTGGGTGCTGATCGTCTTCGCGCTCCATCAGGATGTGTGGAACTGGACCAAGTCCAGCCCGCTCCTCTTCGGCTTGCTGCCTCCGGGGCTGACTTACCACTTAGGTTACTCTGTGCTGGCCGCTTTCACCATGGCGCTGCTCGTGCGCTTTGCCTGGCCCACGCATCTCGAAGATGAAGCGCCCAACGACCAACAGCCTCCCGCGACGAAGCCATGATCCCCGCGATCGTCGTCTTCATCTATCTCGCGATCATCCTCTACGTGGGGATGTTTGCCTTCCGCAAGAGCACCGGCTCGAAGGAGGATTTCTTCCTCGCGAGCCGGTCGCTCGGGCCGTGGGTTTTTCTGCTCACGGTCTTCGGCACAAACATGACGGCCTTCGCCATCCTCGGCAGCTCGGGCCTCGCATATCAGCGCGGCATCGGCGTTTACGGGCTCATGGCTTCGTCGTCCGGGCTGATTATTCCGCTCACCATTTTCCTCATCGGCACGCGGCTGTGGTCGCTCGGGAAAAAGCATGGCTATATGACGCAGGTGCAGTATTTCCGCGACCGCTGGGAGTGCGATGCCATCGGCACGCTCATCTTCGCCGTTACCGCGCTGATGATGATCCCGTATGTCGTCATCGGCATGATGGGCGGCGGCCACACGCTCGATAGTCTCAGCGATGGATGGGTGCCCTACTGGCTTGGCGGCGCGATCGTCGCGGTTGTGGTGATGCTCTACGTTTTCTTTGGCGGCATGCGGGGCGTGGCGTGGGTGAATGCGCTCCAAACCGTGCTCTTCCTGTGCTTCGGCGCGATCGCCTTCTACCTCATCTCGCGCAACCTCGGCGGCTACGACCGGATCATGGCCGAGATCGCCGCGAACCCGAAGGACTCCACGCTGCTCACCCGCGCGCGCATCTCGCCGCAGGAGTTCTTCAGCTACACCTTCATCCCGCTCTCCGCGATGATGTTTCCACACATGGCTATCATGTGCATGACGGCGGAAAAGGTGACGTCCTTCAAGCGCACGGTCATCTGGTATCCCATCTGCATCCTGCTCATCTGGCTGCCCAGCGTGTATCTCGGCGTCATCGCCGCGCATCAGTTCCCCGGCCTCAAGCTCGGCGAATCCGACGACGTCATCCTGCGCCTGCTCAGCGACAACACCGATGTCGTCGTAGCCGGCATTCTCGGCGCGGCGATCATGGCCTGCGTCATGGCGACCGATTCGCAGATCATGGCGCTGAGCACCATGTTTAGTCAGGATGTCTTCGCGCACTACGGCGGCGCGAAGAAATACGGCGAGAACGTGCAGGTCTGGATGGGTCGCGCGTTTGTCATCGTCATCGCCATCGTCAGCTACGCCCTCGCGCTCGCGCTGGAGGGACAGAAATCCATCTTCGATCTCGCCATCCGCTTCGGCTTCTCCGGCTTCGCTGCACTCGCACCGGTGATGCTCGCCGCGCTCTTCTGGCGGCGGAGTAATAAATGGGGCGCCCTCGCCGCCGTGCTCTGGGTCGTCTCCTCCATGACCCTGCTCTGGTGGCTGCAACTCCACTCCAACGGTCTCGCACCCAAACCCGGCCAGCCGCCCGTGCCCATCTTCGCCGAACTCGGCAGCCTCTTCCTCCGCACGCCGATGAACGTGACCATCTTCGGCTACATGCCCGTGATGTTCATGTGCCTCGGCTCCGCGTTCTGGATGGCGCTCGTGAGCCTGCTCACACCCGCTCCTTCACGACCCACGATCGAGAAATTTTTCCCATCATCCAAACCCAAGCTTCTTCCCGCCGCATGAATGGAGCGCCGCGAGTGCGGGCACCGTTTTCAAGTGCGCGAGCAAAAGTTCGTCGAGTGAGTGGTCGAGCATGGCGTTTAGTCCTCCGGCTCGACGACGAGCACGATCATCGGGAATTGCGGGTGGTCGGTGACTCGCGTGATGCGGTAGGTCACGCCCTGGAACGCCAGCGTTTCGCCGAGCTTGGGCCGATCCGCACCAAGCTCAGAGCGCAGCACCTTCATCGTGCAATCACCGTTGCCAGCGACTCGCCCACCCGCCCACCTCCCTATTCCCTTCCTCCTCCTCGGCCTTCCGGCGCGGCCCTTCGGGCTGCCTGCGGCAGGCTGTCTCGCTCCGCTCGGCTCGCATCGAATCCACCAAGGCCGAGGTCTTGGCTCAGCGGGTTATCGGACACGAGCGCGTGAAGCGTTCGCCCCTTCCAAACAATTTCCTCGCCAATGGCGGCGAGAACCTCGGCGAGCGCGGCGGCTTTTTCATCGTGAAGACTCATGCCGCTGCGCGGCTGTCAAAGGCTCCGTTTTCTGATCGCGGCGATTCGCCGCCTCCGCGCTATCGATTGAAGACTGGAATGGAATACGCGCGTGAAGACGTGCGGTATTCGCGGGGAGCGCTGCCGATGTGCCGAGTGAAGCAGGCGGTGAGGTGGCTGTGGCTGGAAAAGCCGCAGTCGAGCGCGATGGTGGTGATGTCCTTTTGCGTGCTGATCAACTGGTGTTGTGCGCGACGCAGGCGCTGACGAATGATGTATTGGGCGGGCGTGCTGCCGAACGCTTTGCGGAAGGCGACGAGAATCTGGTGCGTGGTGAGGGCCGCGAGCGCCGCGAGTTCGGCCAGCGTGACGCGTCCGTCGAGACGGGCGTCGATGTGATCCCGCAGCAGGCGGATCGTGCGCGCATCGAGGCTGGGGCCACGTTCCCGTTTGCGATCCGCAACGAGTCCGTCGGGAGCAAGCGACCGCAGCAAGTGGAGGCCGATGCTTTGGCTGAGCGACTCGGCAAGCATCGCGGAGACATCGTCGCTCGAATGCGTGGCTGCGAGGAGTGCGCGCACGGCGTGGTGCAGGAAGTCATCCCGCACGCCGGCCACGGGCGCGATGTCCTGCCGCCCGTTCGTGGAGCCGCGCACGAGGTCACCCGCATCGGGTCGAAGGCGAAGCACCGCATATTCGATGGCCTGGCCGCACGCGTGGCTCGCATACCTGCGCCCGGCGGGAACCGTCCAGATTTCCCCCGGCAGGGCCGGACCGTTGCTGCCCCCGAATCCGTCGAGTTCCGTTTCGAGACGGTCCATGTGCCCGCTGAGATGGATGACGATGGAATGCACAGGCTCGCAGATGCGCCAATCTGTAGGCCGACGAATGTCGTCGCCGCGGTGAATGACCTCGAGGCCGGGGAAACGCGTTTGCGTTTCCTCCAGCACGACGGCGGCGGCACCATCGCCGATGCGGGTAGCGGGCTTGCGAGGCATGGCCGGAGTGTGTGGTGCGCCATGTGCGCGGCAAGTTTGAAAGTGCGCCGGAGAAATTGAAAGCGGATCGCCGCCGCCGTCGCTAAAAGTGAATTTGAAACCCAAACAACAAACTTATGAGCAAGCACAGCATCAAAGACAAAGTCGTCCTCGTCGGCGGCGGAGCCAAGAACCTCGGTGGCCTCATCAGCCGCGACCTCGCCGCGCAGGGCGCGAAAGCCGTGGTCGTCCACTACAACAGCGCTGCCACAAAAGCGGCCGCGGATGAAACCGTCGCGGCAGTGAAGGCGCTCGGCGCGGGAGCCATCGCCGTCGCCGGAGACCTCTCGAAGCCCGCGAACAACGCGGCGCTTTTCGCCGCAGCGGTCAAGGAATTCGGCGGCGTGGACATCGCGATAAACACCACCGGCATGGTCATCAAGAAACCCATCGTGGATGTCACCGAGGATGACTTCGACAAAATCTTCGCCGTGAATGCCAAAGCCGCATTCTTCTTTATGCAGGAGGCCGGCAGAAAGCTGAACGACGGCGGAAAAATCTGCACCATCGTGTCGTCGCTGCTCGCGGCTTACACGGACGGCTACTCGATCTATCCCGGCTCGAAGGCACCCGTGGAGCACTACACGCGTGCGGCCTCAAAGGAATTCGGCCCGCGCTGTATCTCCGTCACCGCCGTCGGCCCCGGTCCGATGGAGACGCCGTTCTTTTACGGTCAGGAAACGGATGCCTCGGCGAAATACAACCAGACCGCCGCAGCGCTCAGTCCCTTCACCAAGACGGGCCTCACCGACCCCGCCGACATCGTGACGCTCGTGCGCTACCTCGTGAGCGACGGCTGGTGGATCACCGGCCAGACCATCTTTGCCAACGGCGGCTACACGACACGATGAGATGCACACGCTGCTAGTCGTTGCCGGGGGCTTCCTGCTGCTCGGGCTTTGCCTGCTCGTGGCGAAACTCATGGGTGGCGCACCCGCGGCGTTCGCGCGCGCCGCGCTCGTATTCCTTCCGCTCTGGTTCGTCGGCGCCGGCGTGAACCTGTGGATTGGCGTGGCCACAGCCGGCTACACCGTGCGTGAGGAACTGCCCATCTTCGCACTGGTCTTTACGGTGCCGGCTGCGGTTGCGATGCTGGTGTGGTTCGCGTATCGCGACAGACATTGATTTATGGAAAAAGGACGACTCGAAGCCTTCAGCGATGGCGTCATCGCAATCATCATCACGATCATGGTGCTGGAGATGAAAGTGCCGCACGGCGCGGACTGGGCCACGCTCCAGCCGCTGCTGCCCGTCTTTCTCTGTTATGTGCTGAGCTTTCTCTACGTCGGCATCTATTGGAACAATCACCACCATCTCCTGAAGGTCTGCCGCCGCGTGACCGGCGGAATCATGTGGGCCAACCTGCACCTGCTGTTCTGGCTCTCGCTCTTTCCATTTGTCACCGGCTGGATGGGTGAAAATCACTTCGCCGCCAGCCCGACCGCCCTCTACGGCGCGGCGCTCTTCTGCGCCGCCATCGCTTACTACATTCTGCAGAGGCTCATCCTCATTCACCACGGCAATAAGTCGCGGCTGGCTGAGGCGATTGGCTGCGACTGGAAAGGCAAGCTCTCCCCCGTGCTTTATCTTGCCGGTATCGGCCTGTCGTTTTGGCAGCCTGTCCTGGCGGGCGCGATTTATGTTCTCGTCGCGCTGATGTGGCTCGTGCCGGATCGCCGAATTGAACGCGCAATCGAAGGTGGCGATGAAGGATGAAACCCCGCTGCCGTTTCCAGCAGTGGAGCTCGCAACCACCGAATGATGTCAGCCGCACTTACGGCTTCACGATGCGCTTGATGCCGCCGGCGATGGCCTGCTTCCAGCCGTAGAGGCACTCGACCGTGACGAAGATGCGGTTGCTGCTCGTTTGCCGCTCCGGCGGCTATGCAGTATCCGCTCCGCGTTTGTGGGAGAGCGCTTCCGCGCGGCGCATTCGGTGTAGCGCAGGTAGCCGAAGGTGAGGCCAGTTTGCCGCTCCGGCGGCCATGCAGAGAGCGCTCCGCGAGTTCGGCCGTGCGCTTCCGCGCAATTGCATTCGGGGTCGGTGACGGCACCGGCCTCGTCGTATTCGGCGACGGGTTCGAGGTAGCGCATGGCGACCGCCGAGGAGGCGGAGGGGAATAAGGAGGCTGGTGGACGGGCGAGCCGCTGGAGACGAGCGTTTCGAGGACGTTGAGCGCCGTCTCGCTCGCCTCGCTGCTCGCCCGCCCGCTGACTACCTCTATTCCCTTCCGCCACCTCGGCGGTGTAGCTGCCGGCGAACTCGCTGGACTGCGACGGAGCGCCGACCACGGGCACGCGCACGGTGTCGAGTTTGTCCGCCGGTTCCGGCGAGAAGTTCGTGGAAAAGGCGCGCAGCGGGAGCAGTCCGGCCACAAGCTGCGACGGCATTAATGAGTCCAAGGACGCGCCCACGATGGCCCCGTCAGATGCGTTCGCGCCGCACATCAGGCGCTGCCGGCGGCACGGCGCATTTGCATCTCCAGACGGCGAACGGACGGTTGTGCTCTTGCGCGCGAGCGCCGATCAATAGGCTATTCTTATCATCCAAACCCACGCCGCTTCCATCCACATGAATACACTGACCACGACCGAAACCGAAGCCATCCTCACCCTTTGCCTCATCGCGTCCTTCGCCGATGGCGACAAACACGAACGCGAACGCCAGCAACTCAAGAAGATCACCGACTCGCTCGCCGGCGGGGAGGTGGACATCACCGCGCTCTATCAGCAAGTGCTGCTGAACAATCCCGACGTCGCCGCAGTCGCCGCGCGCCTGCTCACTCCCGGTGCCCGCCAGCTCGCCTACGAGATGGCCGTGTGCGTGTGCGATGCGGATGAAGTGTGCAACCCCGCCGAACAGCAATTCCTCGATGAACTGCGCACCGCGCTCGCCCTGCCCACCGCCAGCACGCAACCGGTGGACGCCGAAGCCACCGCGCTCGCCACCATTCCCGTGGCCTCACCCGCGCCCGCGCAATCCGAGGAAACCGACGCCATGATCCTGCGCTACGCCATCGTCGGCGGCGCTCTGGAGCTACTCCCGCAGACCCTGGCCACGCTCGCCATCGTGCCCATGCAGACCAAGATGGTCTATCGCATCGGCAGCCAGCGCGGCGTCGAACTCGACCGCAAATCCATCGTCGAGTTCATGGCCACGGTCGGCATCGGCATGGCCTCGCAAGTCTTCGAAGGCTTCGCGCGGCGGCTCACCAAAGGACTTGGCAAAGCCGTCGCCGGCAAAATGGGCGGCAAGATCGGCGACGCCGTCGGTGGCATCGCCATGTCCTTCGGCGCCACCTACGCGCTCGGGCAACTGGCGAAACTCTACTACGACAGCGGCCGCAGCCTGAGCATGGAGACGCTCAAAGCCAAATACCCGCCGCTCCTCGCCGAAGGAAAAACGCTCGCGCAAAAATACACCACGCAGATCACCGAGCAGAGCCAGCGGCTCCAGGGGGCCGGCCTCAGCACGCTGTTGAAGAAGGTGATCTAAATGGACGCCAGCGAGGCCAGCCTGCTCTTGCCGGCAACACTCCCGCTGCGTGCCACAGCACCTCCTCCGCCGCGCTCCCATAGAACGCACGGCATGCGCGAAAAGCTCGCCCACTTCGGTCTCCACTCCGCCCAGGGGCAGGCGTAGATAGGTCATGCGTATTGCCCTCAGCATCGCTGCCGGCGCGGCTATTTTTCTTGGCCTCTGGCTGATCGCTTCTGGATTCACCGAGTCCGCGCCAGAGACGGCACCATCCTCCTTAGTCGTCTCCGCACCGCCCCAGACTGCGACCCCCATCGTGCTTGGTACGGCCCTGCTCGCGGGCGGTGTCATTTTTCTCGTGCTGATTTTGAGGAGAAGGTAGCCCCGAAAAGGAAATCGCTCTTGCCTGCCGGAAGGACGGGGCGCGTCCGTCATCCCATCTTCCGGCAATGACCTGACTGTTCGCGCCGTGAGAACGGCGACATCGAGCCAGCGGCGTTCCGAGCGCTCGCCGAATTGCGGCGAGGCCAGCAGGCGATCCACGACATTCTCAAACGCCGCGGGCAAGGTGTCTCAGAGGAAGGCGCCGATCTCCTGCGGTCCTTCCGCGGCGTTCCAAACCCTGCAACGCCGCAGAGTTTGCACTTCGTTTTTTCCGAAGGCCGGTGCGGCTAGGGCTGCGGGCGCAGCCGGTAGAAATGCCGCGCGGACAGCGGCGGCTCGAGGCGTTCGAGGAAGGGGCCTCCCGCCCACGGCAGCGGCGCCCACGATTGCAGATCGGGGGAGGTCTCGAGCGAGCCACCCTGCCAGTCGAGCTTCAGGAAATCTCCGGTGCGGGCGAGTGCGAGCGGACTCGGCGACGCGAGCGGTGGCAAGCCCACGGCGTCGATCGCCGTCCGCACATGGGTGAGGACGCGGAGATTGTTCAACCCGGTCGCGGAGAAACCGCTGGCTTGAAACAGGAAGATGATGCCGCGCAGATCGCGCTTCCGATCCACCCATGGAAATGTCCCGAACGCGCCCGGGCTGGTGACTTCCTCGACGATACCGCTCACCGGATTCTGCGCGAGAATCCACGAGCCCATCCCGTAGTCCGGACGTTGCGGATAGGGGTAGTAGAGCGACGGCGGCCAAGGACTGTAATACTCCGGCAACCCAAGCGTCTGATTCGTGAAAAATTCCTGCACGCTACGGCTCGACATCACCGGCATCCCAGTCGTCGAAAGCCCGTTGTTCGTTACCATGCGAAGGAATTTCAGATAATCCTCCGCGCTGCAGCGGGCGCCGCCGGCGATGGCGGGATTCGGATCGAAGTAGAGGTAGTCCGCCGTCGTCATCCCGAGCGGATCGAACAGGATTTCGCGTGCGAGCGCTCCCCAACTCTTGCCAGTGGCGACTTCACAAATCCGCCCGACGACCTGCATCCCATCGCCCTCGTAGGAGAGCTGAGTGCCGGGTGGAAAAGCCACGGGCGTATTCTGCGCGATGAGATCGACGGATTGCGCCAGCGTCAGCGTGCGATCGGTCTCGTACTCCGGCGCGTCGAGTTGCAGTCCCGACTTCATGGCAAAACATTGCCGGATGGTGATGTCGCCCTTTCCGTAAGTGTCGAAGATCGGGAGATAGTGCCCGATGCGATCTTCGAGCCGGAAGTATCCGCGCTCCGCGCAGATGAGCACGACCGCGCCGGAAAGCCACTTGGTGCAGGAAGCAATGCCCGCCTTGGTATTCGGCCCGATCGCGCCCGCCTGAAAGCGAAAGATCTCGCCGCGGTCGCCCTGCTCGATGAGCGCGATCACGCGGTTGCCGTAGAGGGTCAGGTTATCCTGGAGCTGTGCGGTCGCGGCGGAGAGATCGTAAGTCTGCGCGCGGGCCCAATGATTCGTGAGCAGCGCAACGGAAGCGACCAGGATTGCGGAGCGAAAGTGCGGGATCATGGCCGCGCAGACGGCGCCGGATGCGACGCGAAGAAACTCCAGATGGCGTCCGTGGCGTTCAGCCGGTTCGTCGCTTTGCCGAGGATGAATTCCGGGAGCGGCCTCTTCGCGCCAGGCCAGATATGACCGTGCCCGGCGATGGTCGTGAAGACGACTTCCGCTCCTTCGCGTCCGCCCCCATGGCGGACGCTGTTGACCCCTTCCACGGAACACGCGAGCGGCTCCGCTTCCGCGGCTGCGCCGATGAGCTTAACCCACTCCGCCACGTTTTCGCGCACCGGCGGCTTGGCCTTTTCGGGCACGCCCTTGAAGCCTGCGCCGGAGGCCATCTTCGGCACGCCGCCTTCCATCGGGTTGATGGGATCGGCGGTGCCGGTGAGGTAGAGCAGCGACACGGGCCGCGCGCTTTTCGGCTCCGCAATCCAGAGCGCACCGGAGACCGGCGCGATGGCGGCGATGCGCTCGGAGAGTTCGAGCCCGACGCGGAAGGTCATCGATGCGCCATTGGAAAAGCCAGTCGCGAAGACGCGGCGGCGGTCCACGGCAAATTTCGCTTCGAGGTGATCGAGCAGCGCGGCGATGAAAGCCACGTCGGCGACCTTGCGCTCGCCTGCGTGAAAGCGTCCGGAGCCGTCGTTCCAGGCAGGATTGTTGCGGCCAAACTTTGCCGGCTGCGTCGGGTCTGGTCGCGTCGCTTTGGGAAAGGCGACGATGAATCCCGCCGCATCCGCTTTCGCCACCCACTCCGTCTCCTTCACGCTCGCCTCGGGTGTTCCGCCCTTGCCGTGAAACATAAGCACAAGCGGCAGCGCCGTCTTGCCATCGTAAGCCGGTGGCAGGTGAAGGAGCGCGCTCCGCTCCAGATCGCCCGCCGTCAGCGCGACGGTCTGCAACTTCGCCGCCGCGAGGAACTCGGCGTCATCGCGAACTCGCTGCGCTCGCACCGCGGCCAAAGTGGTGATGACGAACATCCCGCAGCCGAGGACCGCGGCGGAGGCGCGAAGGGTGCAGCGTTGCATGGTGAATGAGACGTTCAACCCACGTTGTGCGTTACAGTTTCCTGTCCGCGAATCAGGGCGCGGGCTTGAGGTGCTGGTTGAACCATTCGAGTTCCAGCCGGGTTGCCTCCTCGAATCCCTCGCGATACACCCCGTAATGGGTGATGCCTTTGATCACTTGGTATTCCGCCCGCACGCCGCGCTCTTTCAACGCCGCGGCGATGCGCTCGACGTTCGCGTTGCTGCTCAGCTCTTCATTCTCCGCAACGACAAAGAGAATCGGCGTGGAGATTTTCTCCGCCGCCTCCGCGGGTGAGTAGCCGAGGCCCTTCGTCGGGTTCACGCGCATCTGCGTGTAGGTCGCCATCTTGCCCGTCATCTTCCCGGTCTCAAAGGGCACCGGTTCGACTTCGCCGCGCGCCTGCTTGCTGAGATAATCAAAGGTGCGCGCGACGACTTGGGGCGTGCGCGGCGCACCCATGCCGGGAACTTGTGCGGCGGTGCATTTCACGCGCGGGTCGTTGCCGGCGGTCCACGTCACGAGACCGCCGCCGTAGCTGCTGCCCCAGCTGCCGATGCGCTCTTTGTCCACCTGCGGTTCGCCGGCGATGAAGCTGATCGCCGCGCGGATGTCCATGGCCTGATCGGCGAAATCCATCTGCCAGCGCACCGCGCGCGCCTTCACCTCGACGTTCCCATCCGCGTCCGGGCGCGGCTGCTTTTCCGGGGTGATGAGCTTGCTGTCGCTCTCGCCCCAACCGCGATAATCGAACGCCAGCGCGACATATCCATGCTGCGCAAAGATCACGCCGAGCCGCGCTCCCGATCCACGCTTCGTGCCGCCCGTGCCCGCGCAAAGCACGATGCCCGGCAGCTTCGCACCCGCTCCGCGCGCCTTCGGAAAATAGAGATCACCCGCCAGGCGAGTACCATCGCTCCAGACGGTCACCGCGCGTCGCTCGACATCCGCCGGCAAGGTATCACGCGCCGCCACATCGCCATTGCGATCGAGCACCTTCACTCCGTCGGACAAACCACCATCTTGGGCGGAATTCGTCAGCGAGCTAATCGCTAGCGCAGGAATCAGGACGAGCATTTTCATCCCTCATCTATCCGGGAAACGCTTCGTGATTAGATACGGGTGAACGCTTCCACCGCACGCGATCCGTGAGCAGTCTTCAAGTTGCTCGCTCGGAGCCAGATTTCCGCTTCGGCTATTGGCTCGCCGCAAACCGACCCTTCCAATCTGTGCGCGGGGAGAGCGCCTGCGGCTTGATGTCGCCCAGGCGACGGCCGGCGGCGGTGCAGGTCGTGGAGAAAATGTGGTAGCCGCGGGTGACTGCAACGTAGGTGACCGGGCCGAGTTGGCCGAGGTCGCGGCAGAGGGCATAGTGGGGATTCGTCCGCAGTTCGGCTTCGAGGCGGGCGGGAAGTTCGGGTGAGAAATCGCCTTCGGCGAAAAGGGTGTAGCACCAGCCTCCCTCGGCCGCGCACTCCGGGGCGAGCAGGGCGAAGCACGGCGCGCATCCGCAGGACGCGCACGCGGCCGCGATGGCGCGGGTGACAAACGTCTCGGTGAGTTTTTCGCCGCATAAGTCTGAGACGCTGGCGCCGCGGCCGAGGAAGCGCAGCGAGGGTGTCGCGCCGACGAAGCCGTCCACTTCCACGAGGTCGCCGAGCCGGTAGCGCCACAGGCCGCCGCTGGTGGTGACGATGACGGTGTAGCTCTCGCCGCTCCGCAGTTCGTGGGCGCGCAGCACGTCGCCGCGCGCGGCGGCGAACTCGAAGAAATGCGACGTGACGGCGAGTGGATGTTTTTCGCGAAAGGGAATCGAGACGAACGCTTCGGTGGCGAGCAAACCTTTGCTCTGCAACGCCACGCCGGGCAGCCGTCGCTGCAACTCGGCGAAAGGCAGCGCCGCCTGCGCATCGCCCCAGCAACTCACCAACCGCAAGTGCGGCCAGAGCGCGCGCGCGTCCGCCGGGCCGGCCCGCCGCAGTTCCGCAGCGCGGCGCGGGTGCGGCGGGGCATCCACGGCGGCGCGGATTTCTGGCGGTAGCTGAGCCGCGCGCTGGCAGCTCCCATTCGTCACATCAGCGACGCATTCCTCCCATCGTGCCGGAAGCGCATCCAGCAGCAGCGTGAAAAAGGAAGGGTGCCAGACCGATACGAGCCGCAACTCCGGCTGGCGCAGGAGGCAGAGCAGTGTGAGGTAGCGCGCCGTCTCCACATCCGCGACCAGCCGCAGCGCTGAAGGCACGGCGAAGGTGGACTCGGCGAGACGTTGCTGGAGGCCGCCGAGATACGCGCTGTCGTCATCGAAACCGATGGGCATCGCCGATGGCTCGTCGGAGGCGGGCATCGCGGGGGAGATGGACCAGTAGGCCGGGCCGAGCGGGACGGATGGATGTTGCCGGCAGAGGTCCGCCATCCACGGACCGATGGCGCGATTGAGTTCGCGCTGAAATGAAGCGGTGTAGGGGATGAGTTTTCGCCCGCCCGTCGAGCCGCTGGTCGGGACGAGGCGGGTGACGGGCTCGCGGGTGAGGACGGACTTTTCGCCGCGCACAATGCGCGCGATCCACGGCGCGAGATCGTCGTGGTCCACGATGGGCACGCGCTCGCGGAATTCCTCGTAGCTGCGGATGCTTTCAAAGCCGTGCGCGCGGCCATACGCACTGGCGGCGTCGCGCGCGAGCAGGCGGCGCAAAATATCCGCCTGCGTTTCCGCCGGACGCAGCAGCGCGCGGCGAAAGCGCTGCCACGCGCGGAGGCTGGTCGCGAGCCAAACCCCGTTCGCCAGCGCAGGGAACCACTTCATCGCCGGGAAAGCGCGGCCATCCGCCGGCCAGCGGGCGTCAGGTTGGCCTCGCTGATTTCCGTCAGGCACGCGAGCTCGTCGCCGTTGGCATGGCCGGGATTGCGCGCGAGGAAAAAGGCGATGTCGGCATCGGCGGTGCGTCCCTCCGGCACGTCGCGGAGTGGTCCGCGGAGTCGCTGGGGTTTGAGAAAGCGCACGATCCCGGCAGTGGCATCGTAGCAGTCGCCGTAGCGCGCGCGGGCGAGGTGCTCGAGCAGCGACTGGGTGCTCGTTGACGCGCCGTGGCGGGGAAAAAACTCGCGCCAGAAAACCGGCAGGAAGCGGTAGGTGCGAAAGCCGGAGGTAAGCAGCAGCCAGTAGCAGGGCCGTCCCGGCGAGGCCGCGAGCAGATGATTCACGGCGGCGATCCAAGTGCGGGCGAGCGCGGGCGAGCCCCACGCCTCCGGCGCGACGATGGTGTCGCCGGAATAGATCGCGGTGAGCGGGCGACCGTCGAACTCTTCGCCGGAGACTAGGAGCGTGGAGAAGCCGAGCAGCCGACCGTCGCGCCGGATTTCCACCACCCAGTTTTTCTCCGCGAGATCGCGCTCGAACTGCTCTCGCGTCACCCCATCGAAATGTCGCGAGAGGAGCGCAAACATTTCGTCGCGCTGCGCTCCAGAAAGCGCGGCGCGCGGCAGCAGACCATGGACCGGCTGGGGCATCGTCCCGGTCATAGCAGCGCCAAGTCGGGTAAAAATGCGCCGCACGTCTTCGGCGCAAGGAGCGGCGACATCCCTGTCGCCGACCCACCCACCGCGGCGGAGCCGCCCATATTTTCTGAAAGGAGATGGCTGTCACCAGCGAGCGCGGGGAGGATTTGGCGCTTCGCGCGATCGGCAACGGCGACAGGGATGTCGCCGCTCCTTGTGGCGTCCGGCCAGCTCACGCGATATAGGCGGCTGCGCCAGGTGCGGGTGGAAAAGCGGCAGCGCAGCATGGGCAGACGCGGGTCGATGGTCGGGAGTGCGAGGGTGAGAAATTCCACACCCGCGCGGGCGGCCAGCGGGAAGAATACTTCGATGAAATCCGGCAGCATCGCCTCCGCGCCTTCGGCGAAAGCGAGCGGCGAGAGGAACGCGTGGGCGAGCACCGCGCCCGGCCGCGGCAG
The DNA here is from genome assembly GCA_031409655.1 of Chthoniobacteraceae bacterium. GTDB lineage: Bacteria > Verrucomicrobiota > Verrucomicrobiia > Chthoniobacterales > Chthoniobacteraceae > JANNXQ01. The sequence goes on from JANNXQ010000107.1 coordinate 98,775, forward strand.
GCGCGGCGTGCCGAGGACGCGGCTCGCGAAGTTCACGAACGGGCGAGCGACAGCGAGCGCGCGGGAATAGCCGTGAATCACCGTCTGCCGAAACCCGCGCTGATCCCAGAGCGCACCGCACGCGACGACTTCATCGCCGTCGAATGCGAGAAGGAAACTCTCCAGTGGCAGGCCGTGCGTCGCCAACGCCGCGAGATTTTCCGCCGTCCATACCGCGGCGAGTTCGTGCCGCCGCCCGTGCTCGTTCAGCACGCGGAGCAAATCGGGAACGCGTTCCGGCGTCGCGGACTCGACCCGCAGCCGCGCGGTGCGGGGGCGACGCGGGACGGCCACGAGCAGCGTGTCCAGCTCCGCGAGAAAGGCATACGCCGGCAGTCCGCGCACTCCGCTTTCCAGCAGCCGTCGGGCGCGCTCATTGTCGGCGGCGATGCTCGTGAAATAGACCGCTGCAGGGTCGTCGCGTTGCAACTCGTGGAAGAACTCGTAGCCGTCGCGCACGATCCCAAAGCGCCCGCGCGCCGCAGCATCGAGACGCAACTCCGCGAGGTAACCGACCCGCGTTTCCCGCCCATCCACCCAGCACTCCCGCTCCGTGCAGCGCCCCATGCACACGAGCCGGGCGCCGTCATGCGCGATGATCGTTTGATCCACGCCGCCCGCGAGGTCCGCGCGGCGAAAGTAATCCGGCTCGCGCTCGAAGCCGACGCTCACCGCGCCGCGCATCGGGTTTTCGCGGAGCAGCCGCCGGAGCGCGGCATCGTCCGCACGCGTGGCGACGGCGAAGCGCGTCGTCAGTTCGCGAGGAGCAGCGGTCCCTGCCATGATTCGTCTCCGAGCGGGTAGTAGTCGCGCAGGCTCACGTCGCCGCGATGCATGGCGTTGATGAGGTAAAAATTCCGCCACATGAAACCGTTCGCGCGGTTCACGGCATCGAGCCCTCGACGCATGATGCTTTTCCACGAATAGAACTGCCGCCGCGCGCCGAGGCAGCCGCGCTGCAACTCCTCCGCGCTCATGCCGTGCGGGACAAACGGGATGCGGTTGTAGCTGTATCGGTCGTCGAGCCACCACGCGTCGTAGAGCAGGCGGCCTTCGTCCGCGAGGCGGCGGTAGAGCGGCGTGCCGGGGAAGGGCGTGAGGTGGTTGAACGCGGCGATATACATGCCGTGCTGCTGCGCGAAGTTCACCGTCTCGTCGAAGCTCGCGGGCGTGTCGCCGTCGTAGCCAAAGACGAACGTGCCGTAGATGCGGACGCGGTGCTTGCGGAGGTTCTCCAGCGCCTTCGTGAAGCCGCCGCGCGCCGTATTGAAGGTCTTGTTCATCGCCGCGAGGTTCGCGGGATTCAGGCTCTCGAAACCGATGAGCACGCCCTGGCAGCCGCTGCGCCGGAGCAGGTCGAGAAACTCCTCGTCGTGCGCCGCATTGATGCTCGACTGCCCGACCCAGCGGATGCCGAGCGGGATCAGTTCGCGGAAGAACTCCTTCGCCTGTGCGAGGTTCGACGTGATGTTGTCGTCCACGAAAAAGAAGAGCTTCTTCGTGTCCTTGAGCGCGCGCAGTTCCGCGATTATCTCGTCCGCGGGCCGGCGCGTCTGGCTCTGCGAAAAGACCGTCTGCACCGCGCAGAAGTCGCATTTGAAATGGCAGCCGCGCCCCGCTTCCACGAGGCCGATGGGCAGGTAGCGCTTCCCGCGAAAGATCGAGCGGTCGGGCCGCAGTCCGCGCAGATCGGTGCGGCCGGTGGAGCGGTAGAATTTTTCCAGCCGACCGTGGCGGGCATCGTCGAGCACGCGCGGCCACAGCACCTCGGCCTCGCCGGTGACCACCGCGTCGGCATAGCGCGCGACTTCATCCGGGCAGAGGCTCGGGTGGAAACCGCCCATGACCACCGGCACGCCTCGCCGCCGGTATTCGCTGGCGATCTGGTAGGCGCGTTTGGCGGTGTAAGTCTCCACGCTCATCGCCACGAGATCGGTCCGCTCGTCGAAGGGAATCGTCTCCATCCGATCGTCGTAAAACTTCACCTCCACATCGCGCGGCGTGAGTCCGGCGAGAGTGGCGGCGGGCAGCGGTTCCATCTGCCACGTGCGCACGTAATCGCGCTCGCCGCGCCGGCGCCCGATGCAGGGGTGGACGATGGTGAGTTTCATACGTCGGCGGTTTCAAAAACCCGCACCGGTGCCGACGGCGCGCGGCCGATGATCCAGTCGCAGTTGTAAAAGCGGCTGAGATTGTGCGCGTAGAAACGGTAGCCGAGATTCGTGCCGATGCGCACCGGCCACGGCGCGGGCGAGCGACGGAGTCGGCGGAAGATGCTGCGGAAACTGTAGGCGTGCTTCCACGCCGTCTCGATGCCAGTTTGCAGCTCTTCCACGCTCATGTGCTTCGGCTGAAAGACGACGTGCTGCGCGTCATAAAGCTCCCAGTCCTTCGTGAGGATGCGGCCTTCGGCTTCGAGGCGTTTGTAGAGCGGCGTGTTCGGAAACGGCGTGACCACGGCGAAGCGCGGGAGGTCGATCCCGGCCTCCACGGCGAACTGGGCGGTCTTCATGAAGACGTCCGGCTTGTCGTCATCGAGCCCGAATACGAAGCACCCCTGCAGCGCGATGCCGTGCGCGTGCAGGCGCTCGACGACGCCCGCGTAGTCGCCGGGTGAATTGAAGCCCTTGTGGTTCTGCCGCAGGTTCGTTTCGGAGATGGATTCCAGGCCCATGAGCAGACCCTTGCACCCGCTCCGCCCGCAGAGTTCAAGCAGCTCGGGATCATCCGCGAGCAGCGTCGTGGCGAGGCCATACCATTGGAGCCGCAGCGGGATGAGCGCGGCGAAAAGCTCCAGCGCGTAGCCGCGATGCGCGATGAGATTCAGGTCCACGAAGATGAGTTTCCGCGCGCCGTGCTGGCGGATGTCGGCGACGACTTCGGCGACGGGCTTGTGAAACGGCTTCCGTCCCCACGCCGTCGGCACCACGCAGAAATCGCAGCTATGCACGCAGCCGCGCGTCGCCTCGAAAACATTGCTGGTCAGGAAGTGCCGCGCGGGCAGCAGATCGCGCCGCGGAAAGGGCCGCCCGCCGATGTCGAGTCCCGGCGCCTGCTGGTAGCGCGCCCGCATTTCGCCCGCGGCGAAATCCCGCAAGAGCTGCGGCCACGTGTCCTCCGCGTAGCCGACCACGAGCGCATCGGCGTGCGGCTCCGCGTCCTCGGGAATGAGCGTCACATGCGGTCCGCCGAGCACCACCGCGATACCGCGCGCCCGGAAGTGATCCGCCAGTTCATAAGCCCGCCGCGCCGTGCCCGTGATGACCGTGAGCCCGATCAGATCCGCGTCCAAATCAAGCGGCACATCCGCGATGCCTTCGTCGATCAACTCCAACTCCGCCGGCACATCGTCCGGCACCAGCGCCGCGAGGGTCGTGAGCGTGAGCGGCTGGTAGCGCAGCGACTTTTTCCAAATCCCGCCGCGATGCCGGTAGAGCGGACCTTTGGGGGAAATGAGAGCGATGCGAATCACGCCGCAGAGGCTAGGTGTGAACGCAGGGCGCGGCAAAATTGAAAACGGCAATGCTGGAATCGATTTTTTGAATGCAACAATTCCCGAAGTGCCCGGGTATCTCTTGATGAAGTCAATGATCGCGACTCCTTCCACTCAGCCGCTGGCGGTGCCCAATCGGCTGAACCTTTGTCTCCTGCTTGGGCAGCTCGCCGTCATCGGCGTCTGCATGTTCACGCTCAGAAGAGTCGAAAGTTGGTGGGCGCTCGCGGGGGTGGCCGTGATTTTCGGTATCCTGATGAACTCGGTCTATTCGATCATCCATGAGGCGGAGCACGCGATGCTGTTTTCCAGTCGCCGATGGAATGACCTCGCAGGCAGCTTGATGGCGCTGTTTTTTCCTGCGCCTTTTCATCTCATCCGACAGGGGCACCTCGGGCATCATCTGCGCAATCGTTCGGACGATGAGGCGTTCGATTTCTACTTCGAGGAGGATCACAAGCTCTGGAAAATTCTCGTGCTCTACGGGATTCTGACCGGCCTGTATTACGTCGTCGTAGCGTTGAGTAATGTCGTGTTCCTCGTGCTGCCGTTTCGAGATGATAAGAAATACTGGCACGTGGATCAGGCTTCGACCGCTTTCATGGAGTCACTCAATCTGCGTTATCGTTTGGTAATCCGGCTCGAATGTGCGGCTGCGATCGCGCTGCACACCAGCATCGTGTGGCTGCTGGAGATTCCGATCGGGCACTACCTCGTCATGTATGCGGGCTTCGGGCTGATGTGGTCGGGGATGCAATACGTGCATCACTACGGCACCGAGCGGCACGTCACCCGCGGAGCGCGGAATCTGTGGATCTGGAAGCCGCTCGATCTGCTGTGGCTGAACCACAACTGGCATCTTACTCATCACCTGCACCCATCCGTGCCGTGGCTGTATCTGCCGGAGACTGGTGTGGAGGGAAATGCGCAGCGCGGCTTTCTGCTCACGGCGTATCTGAAAATGTGGCGCGGGCCAAAGCTGGCGCCAGGGCGCGTGCCGAATCAGCACGCGGGCAAGGTTATCTCCTGAGCGCGGCAGCGACGATGCCCGTCAAAAGCGGGAGCACATCCCACGGTGGCATGAGGTAGTGATCCGCGCCCCAGATCGGGCAGACGATGCCTGGTAGTTTCGGGCAGTCGCCGAGCAGGATTCCGCCGCCGTCATTCGGGCCGAGCGGCGCAAGACGCCTGTATCCTCGGGTAGCCCACGGGTGCGCGAGATGCCTCCGGATCGGAAACCCGCAGACGCGGACGCTGCGCAAATGCGCCGGGAGCGCGGGCCACGCCAGGGTCGCGTCATACCGGAGGTCGTCCAGCGCCCGTGCGCTGTGCCCGTGCCACCAAAGCCACATCCGCACGCTCCACCAGCGCAGTGGGTGACGCCGCAACCAGTCGATCAGGGGCGTGCCATGCACGATGCCGCTGAAACTCACCCACGCGAAGGTCGTGGCGAAAGCCGATGCAGCTTCCGGTAGGGAAAGAGCCCGCTTCACCTCAGTCCCGCCCTTACTGAGGCTGATGAGCGCAACGTTTTTGCCGCGATGCGCGGCGAGCCAGTCGAGTATCACGCGGGCATTTTCATTCAGCGTCCCGAAGCTTCCGGTCGGGATCACCTCGGCTACGCAGCCCAACTCGCACGCGATTGCGAGCACCCGCGCACCAGCCGCGCCGGTGTTCCAAGGCTCGCGATGAAAAGCGCCGGGCACGATACCGATCAGGTCGGCGCAGAAATTCTCCGGTCGCCGCATTTCGTGGGCAGAATGAAGAAATGCCGCATTCGCCGGCACCCGCAGGATGCGGTCGTGGAGGAGCGCGGTGGCAAAGTCCAATCCTTCGCCCCGCGCCAGTTCCACGAGATCGCCTTCCTGGCCGGTCCACGCCGCGGCTCGCGCAAGCAACCGCGCATCCTCGTCCGCGAGGATCACGTGTGGCCTGTTTTCCGGGTGACGAGGCGCGAAACCACGATACCCAGCAGCAAGCCCACCGCGCCTCCACCAAGGCCCAGCCACAGCGCGATCTTGCGCGTGGCCAGTGCGAGCACGGGATTTTCAAACACGCTGACGGAGGTGTGGAAAGCCGTGACGAGCCAGCGATCGCCGCGCTTGGCGATGGTGGCGGTGAAGACACTGTTGAAAGGGAGGTCGGAGCCATCGGTGAGCACAAAGTGATCGCGCAGATTTCCCCAAGACACCGCCCAATCGCCGTAAATATGCCGCCCGAGCACCTCCGGCTCCGATTTGATCTCGCGCACCACGCGTTTGTCGCCGGTCATCATCCGTCCGTAAAAGGCATGCACCGCCTCCGGACCGCGGCAGACTTCGCCATTTTGCCAAGTCACTACGACATCGGGATCGAGATGAGTGAGGAGGCCGTCAATGTCACCCTTGTGGAAACTAGCTGTGAGCCCGTCGCGCAACCGGGTGATCGCGGCAGCCGCCTCGTCCGCATTCGCCGGTGGAGGGGACTCGCAGAGGCCGGGAACGAGCAGGGCGAGGAGGAAGGAAACGATAAGCCTTTTCATGGAGATGCGGACTTCGGCTAACGATGGATGTTTTGCAGCCAGCCGAGGTATTCGACCAGTACTTTGTCCGCTGCGATCATGCGGTCCGGACGAAAGCGGATGCCTGCCGAGCGGTTCACATCAGAGCGCACAAACGCACGGATGAAAGACCGCCGGATGAGCGCGTCCACGGGATCGACCAATAGGCGTGCGATCCGATTTTCGCTGCGCGGCACGCAGACGATGTTCCGCACCTTCGTTCGATCTTTGTCGAGCGGAGTGAAGCTGACGATTCCGTAGCTGGTCGTGCGCCGAAACTTTGCGGTGACCAGGACGAGATTTCCGCCCCAATTTTCCACGGTCATTTCCACTTCTGAACCCGAAACCCAGCGAGTGAGTCGATCGCGGAACGATTCACCCGTCACTTGAAACCTCGCCCGCAAGCGCCAAGCGAAAGGGTGCGGAGAATCAACGATCGGCTCGCCGAGCAAAGTGCGATCGTGCGCGCAACGGAAATGCTGCACGTCGAAACCATTCGCGCTGACGAGATACCAGGGCGCATCCACCGTGAACTCGAACGGCCGCGCCGCGAGCAGGTCGGTTTCGCACGATCCGGCGAAAAACGGGAATTCGAACCGGGCCTGCGGGCGATTGAAAAAGAACACGTGTCCGCCGCGCACCGTGATCGGAAAACTCGGCTGCCGCGCGAACAACGGGATTTCCTGAGAGTTTGGAATGTGTTCGCAAACTCCAGTGTTCGCGTATTCCCAGCCGTGGAGTGGGCAGGAGATGCGGCCACCTTTCACGCAACCCAGCGAGAGATCTGCCCCCATGTGACTACAGCGTCCCCCGAGCACGGCCACGGGCTGTCCCGGAGGTTGAAACGAGACGTAGGTGTGGCCACCCGGAAGATCGAGTCGGCGCGGCCCGGCTGCGATTTCGCGAACGCTCCCGAAGTAATACCAAGACGCCGGGGCCGGGGCGAATCCCCAAAGGCTTGCGTCGTCATGAGAATACTCGCAGGAATCTTTCAAGGTCGTGATGCAACCAACACCGCAAAGTTTCAGCAAGGACGGTCCCGGCGGATTGAGTAACGTGATGGCAAAGCGGCAGTTTTTCGCCTGGCCGGGCTGGTCGCACCTGCGTTTTGCCTGGCTGCTTTCGGCATTGAGCGCGGCGTGGTTCGCCAGCATTTACATCGGCTGCAACTGGGTGACGACGCACCGGAGCATGCGCGTGCCGATCCATCTCCCCTCCGAGCTTTCCATCCCGTTCATCCCCAGCGCGGTCTCCATCTACATGAGCATCTACGTGCTCTTTCTCGCCGGCCCCTTCATCGTCCGCGATCGCCGTGAATTCGCCGCACTCATCCGAGCTCTCGCGCTGGCGACGTTTATCGGCGGGGTCGGATTCCTGCTCATCCCATCACAACCCGCGTTTGCGCCACCCAGCGACCTCGGCATTTGGAAAGACCTCTTCCACTTCGCTGACCGAATCAATCTTGATTGCAACATGGTGCCCTCGCTCCACGTCGCGCTCTCCGTCTGCTGCATTGCCGCTTTTGGCCGGCACACTTCTCTGCGTGGGCGCACCGTGCTTTGGATATGGGCGGTTACGATCGCGCTTTCAACTCTCTTCACTCACCAACACCACGTCCTCGATGTCGTAACTGGCTGGGCAGTGGGGATCGTCAGTTCTCTAGTCATACGGCTCGGCAATGTGAATTTGCTGAAACTCCACGGTTAGACCACACGCTCAGCGCCAGCCGCGATCTCGAGTTTTCATCCGGGCGCGGGCACTCGGAGTGATCCAGCGCGCGGAAGAAATGCTCGAACAAATCCTGCGCGAAGTGCTTCGCGCCCATATCGCAAGGCACACGAAATAGTTCGCCCATGCAAAGTCCATGTTGCTGAATCCATTCCCGCGCTACTTTTTGCCCATCGGATTCCCCCCCAATCCCATGAATGCGATCGCCTACCACAATCGCGCACGGACCGGATGGCTGGCCGGTGCGCTCTGGATAGCCTGGCTCACTGCGCTCGGTGCGCAGGTCGTCCCTTACGACATCGTCTATGTGCGGCAGCCGCGCTTTGGCGATGGCACGAACACGACCTGGCCGGAGGTCTTTCATCCCGCGCGCATCGACCCCGGCGCGGACCTCATGCTGCTGCATCCCGATGGGTCGGAGGAAGTGCTCGTCGCCGGCGGGGATGGCGCGGTCACCGATCCTTTCCTCTCCTTCGACGCGCAGTGGTGTTATTACGCGCTGCTGCCGGATGTGCGGCCTTCGGCGGTGAACTATCAGCGCGGCGATCTGCCTTACGCAGGCAGCGACATTTACCGCATCCATCTCGGGACGCGCGTAGTGCAGCGGCTCACTCATCAGGAGTGGACGCCGAACACCGCGGCCGGCCACTGGCACCCGACCGATCCGGTGAATCCACCGTCCACTTACAACCGCCTCGGCTACGGCATCGTGAATCTCGGGCCGTGTCCCCTGCCGGGTGGAAAGATCGCGTTCACCAGCAATCGCAATGGCTTTCAACCAACGAAGACTTTTACGAATCCGTGTCTGCAACTTTTCGTGATGGATGAAGATGGCGCGAACGTGACGTGGATCGCGCCGATGAGCTTTGGGAGCGCACTACATCCGACGATCCTGCGCGATGGGCGCATCATGTTCAGCAGTTACGAGAGCCAGGGCCTGCGCGATGAGCGGCTGTGGGGCATCTGGGCGATCTGGCCGGATGGGAGGCAATGGAAGCCGATCGCGAGTGCGTTCAATTCACCGCAGGCGTTTCACTTCATGACCCAGTTCGGCAACGGCGACCTCGTGGTCTGCGACTACTACAATCTGAATAACAACGGCTTCGGTGCGCTCTATCGCTTCCCGGTCAATGCGCCGCCGGGACAGCCGGACTTTCACTCCGCCTTTATGACGGATGCGCCCGCCATCCGGCAGACCGTTGGCGCGGGCTACGAGTATCCACTGAAGTTTCCCTTCGAGCCGCGCGGGATATTTTCGCTCACGCCTTTCACCACCGGTCAGGATGAAGCGGCGCCCGTGGGCGCGGGCGGCGTGCGCGTGGGAAAATTCACGCAGCCCAGTGCGGCTCCGAATAACGATCTGCTGGTCGTCTGGACGCCCGGCCCGGCGAATGATCTGAACCGCCCGACCACGCTGCCTGCTTACAACGCCGGCATTTATCTCATGCCCGGCGGGAATCCCGTCGAAAGCCCGCAAGGGCTCGTGCTGATCAAGAACAGCCTGGCTTACAACGAGGCGTGGCCGCGCGCGGTGGTGCCGTATCGCGCTGTGCATGGCATCGCTGAACCCGCGCGCCTGCCGTGGCTGCCGAACGCTGGCACCGTGCATCCCACGTTGCCGCGCGGCACGCCGCACGGACTCGTCGGCACGAGCAGCTTCTACAAGCGCGAGAGTTTTCCCGGCTATGTCTTGACCTACGACGATCACTTCAATGGCCTCGACGCCTTTAACACCGATCAAAACGGACAAAGTTCAAATTGGTTCTATCAGGGCTCGGACGCCGGGCGTTACGCGAACTCCGAAGTTTACGCCGTGCGCATCCTTGCCATGGAGCCAGGCAGCCATCGAAGCTACGGGCCGAATGAAGGCGCGCAATTCTACAGCCACGCCAATGAGCGCCTGCGCATCCTCGGTGAGATCCCGCTGCGCAAGCCAGGCGTGACTGATCCGGAAGGAAATCCGGACACGAGTTTCCTCGCGAAGATTCCCGCGGATACGCCGTTCACCTTCCAAACGATCGACCGCGACGGCATCGTGCTGAACATGGCGCAGACGTGGCATCACGTGCGGCCCGGCGAGATGCGCGTCGATTGCGGCGGCTGCCACGCGCACAGCCAGCAGCCGCTCGCTTTCTCTCAGACCGCCGCAGGCCAGCCTGGCTTCACACCCGTGGATCTCACGGCGATCCAGACCATGCTCACGAAAGATGCCGGCGGTGCCACCGTCGTGCAGACCAACCCGGCCGGTGCGCGCAATGTGGAATTCCTCCACGACATCCGCCCCTTGCTCACGCGGAGCTGCGTGCCCTGCCACAACACCGCCACCGCCGCCGGCAATCTCGTGCTCGATCAACTCACCTCCGTGCCCGGGTCGAATGGCCGGCCCGCGCTGCCCGGCGACTACGCGCGCCTCGCCGCGGATCAAAGCGCGAACTGGGGTTACCCTCCGATCATCGGCAATCGCACCTGGCGGCAGACCAATGCGAGCCGCTACGTCCGCATGTTTCAAAGCCGCCGCTCCATGCTCATCTGGAAAATTTTCGGCCGTCGTCTCGATGGTTGGGCAAACTCCGATCACCCCACCGAAAGCACCCCGGGAGTCGCTGCAACATTGCCGTCCGGGGCGGATCGCAATGCCGCCGACCTCGACTACACCGGCACGCCGATGCCGCCGCCCGGCAGCGGCGTGCCCGCACTGAGCGAGGATGAAAAGATGAACTTTGCCCGCTGGGTCGATCTCGGCTGCCCGATCAATGTCGGCCAGCTCGAGAGCGCGCAGGCCGGCGCACTCGGTTGGTTCCTCGATGAAAATCGGCCCACGCTCACCGTCTCCTCACCGCGGCCAAACATTAACGCTGGCCCGCTCAACGAAATCCGCATCGGCATCGCCGACGCCTACACCGGCGTGAATGCCGCGACGCTATCAGTCACGGCAGACTTCGTCGTGAACGGCCGCGGCGCCGGAGCCCAGCTCGCCGATCTCGCGACGACCGTCGCACCAGGCGTCTATGCGATCCCACTTTCACCACCGCTCGCGAATCTCGCCGCCAGCCACATCACCGCCAGCGTCGCCGATGGGCAGGGCAATGTGACGCGGATCGACGTCCGCTTCTCCGTCCTCCCCGACGCGCTCGAGCTGCGCCACATCGCGCGCTTCGCCGGTCGGGTCCACCTGCGCTTCTACGACACTCGGCCCGACTCCCGCCGCCACATCCGCTACAGCGCCGACCTCCTCACGCCACGCGCCACGTGGCTCGAGGCGCCCGTGCTCTCAGAATCCTGGACGGCCACCAACGAATGCACCGCCGAGATCGCGCTCCCGGCCAGCCTTTCGAGCCGCGGCTTCTTCGTCATCGAACGCGAGTGACCCCGCCGCGTCGCGCGGTCAGCGTCCGGCCGTTTTGACGATGCCGTGCAGCATGCCCGTGCGGTCGCCGCCGCTCCATGTGCCACTGTAGGTCGCACCGTGGAATAACACCCGCGCCGAGTAAGTGCCGCCACCGGGAATCGCCAGTCCATCCACGATCATGATCGCCGCACCACCCGTCCATTGCACCCGCACCGGGATCGGCGCCACGATGGTCTGTTCCTGACACTTCAGCTTCGCATTCACGATCCACTTGTCGCCGTCGGCCTTTTGCACGCTCACGATCTCATAACTCTCGTCCCGCTCCGGAGTGAGTTGCCCCTCTCGCACAAGACACCAGCGCCCGACGAGCTTCGCATTCGTGAGCAGGGTCGTGAACTGCTTTTCCTGATCCGCGGCGCTCGCCTCCTGAGCGGGCGCGAGCGATGGGCAAAGCAGGAGGAGAAGCAAGGCGAGGGTGCGGGAGAAGTTCATGGCGGAGAGTTTCAGCAAAGGGGTTTGAGAACGCACTGGAAAACTTCGCCGGGGCGGAAAGGTCGCGGTTCTTGGTTGCGCTCGGAGTTTCCAGCTAAGACGGTCGCCGTCCTCTGCTCACCCTCCCTATGAAACTCCTCTCCCTCTTCGCCTGCCTCGTCATCGCCTCCGTCGCGTCCGCCGCCGACGCGCCGCCCAACGTCGTGATGATCATCTCCGACGATCAGGCCTGGGGTGATTACTCCTTCATGGGGCATCCCCAGATTCAGACGCCGCATCTCGACCGCCTCGCCCGCGAAAGCGTCACCTTCCCCCGCGGCTACGTGCCCTCCAGCCTCTGCTGCCCGAGCCTCGCGTCGATCATCACCGGCAAATTTCCGCATCAGCACAAAGTCGCGACCAACGATCCACCGACGCCCAACGTGCCGCCGGCCAAACGCCAGAACTCGCCGGAGTTCGCCGCCGGGCGCGAGGTCATGAATCAATTCATGGACGCTCAGCCGACCTTGCCACGGCTCCTTTCGAAACATGGTTACCTCGCCTTGCAGACCGGCAAATGGTGGCAGGGCAATTTCACCCGCGGCGGCTTCACCCACGGCATGACCAAAGGCGCTCGCCACGGCGACGAGGGGCTCGACATCGGCCGCAAGACCATGGACCCGATCTACGATTTCGTGCGCCTGGCAAAGAAGGAGCAGAAGCCCTTCTTCGTCTGGTATGCACCCATGCTGCCCCACGATCCGCACACCCCACCGGAGCGTCTCCTGGCGAAGTATCGCGACAAGACCCCGAGCGAACACGTCGCGAAATATTGGGCGATGGTCGAGTGGTTCGACGAAACTTGCGGGCAGCTCCTCGACTTCCTCGAGAAAGAAGGCGTGGCGAAAAACACGGTCGTCACCTACGTCACCGACAACGGCTGGATTCAGGATCCCGAGAAACCGCGCTACGCACCGCGCTCAAAGCAATCCCAATACGACGGCGGCCTGCGCACCCCCATCATGATCCGCTGGCCCGGCCATGCCACACCGAAGATGTCGGACAAGGTAGTAAGTTCCCTCGATCTCCTGCCCACGCTCCTCGCCGCCTGCAAAATCTCCGCTCCCGAAGGTATCGCCGGCATCAACTTACTCGACGAAACTGCCGTCGCCGCGCGCAAGTCCGTCTTCGGCGAATGTTTCACCCACACCGCCATCGATCTCGAAACCCCCAGCGCCAGCCTGCGCTGGCGCTGGGTCATCTCCGAAGATTGGAAACTCATCGTCCCCGCTGCACAAAACGAGCCGAACGAAGTCGTGGAGCTCTACAACCTCAAGGCTGATCCCACGGAGCAGACGAACCTAGCCAAAGACCAACCGGATCGCGTCGGGAAACTCCGCGCCATCCTGGACGCCTGGTGGCGCGGTTAGGTCCGCTGAAAATCACTGCTGGGGCGGGCGACGCCCCGGCGGACGTTTGCGCGGCTCGAACTTTCCAGACTCCAGCGCGGCGCATTTCTGCTCGCCGAGGCCGGCGCGGACGTGGGCCTTCAGCTCGGCGAGGAGCTGCGCGGTGATGGCAGACTTTCCCATCGCGAGATTGTTACGTTCACCGAGGTCGGTGGAGAGGTCGTAGAGGAAATCTTCCTTGGTATCCCAGTAGTGCAGGAGCTTGAGGTTGCCCTTGCGCAGCGCGGTCTGCGGGTGCTCGATCTCCACGTCGTGATGCCAGACGAGGCGGTCGATGGGGCGCTGCACTTTGCCAGTGCCGCCATTCAACAAGACAGGCTTCCAGCTTCCACCTTCCACACCCTTTGGCAGTGCAAAACCAGGCGCGGCGAAGTCGAGCACGGTGGGCAGGATGTCGTAGCCGATGGCCGGTTCGTTGCAGTAAGTGCCGCCGCGGATGCCCGGTCCCTGAACGATGAGTGGGACGCGGATGCCGCCTTCGTCGCAGAGGGCCTTGCCGCCCTTGAGCGCCTCGGAGCGCCCGCCATTGTCGGACGAATAGATGACGTAAGTGTTCTTCGCGATGCCGAGCGCCTGGAGTTCCTTGAGCAGGACGCCGATGCAGGTGTCGAGATCTTCAGTCATCGCGGCGACGATCGGTCCCCCACCCTTGCCGCGTCCGCCGCCACCGCCCGCGCCCTCGTATTTCTTCAGCGTGGCGGCGAGGGCCTGCGGCTGCTGATGCACGGCGTAGTAGGAGATCTGGAGGTAAAAGGGGCGCCCCTCCTTCACCTGCTTTTCCATGTAATCCTGCGCGCGGCGGGTGAGGCCGAAGGATTGTTTCGGGTCCTCGGGATCGCGCGAGTCGCCGTCCTCATTCATCGTGATCCCGTCACTCGCGTCATAGCCCATGGACTCGGGTGTCTGCGCCCACTGCCATTTGCCGAAGTGCGCGGCGCGGTAGGCGGGGTTGGCGCGCTTCAGCGTATTCGCGAGTGAGTCGCTCGCGGGCGCGTTCCAGGTGCGGGATTGTTTGGTGACGGCGTTCAGGCTGGTGGTGCTGCGGCCCATGAGCAAAGCGGCGCGCGAACATTCACACTTCGGGTGGCTGGCGTAGCCCTGCGAGAAGACCATCCCCTGCGCGGCGAGGCGGTCGAGATTCGTCATCTGGAATCCGGCAGTGCGGCTGAAGTCCTTACCCGGCATCATCGGCACCGATGTGCCGCTCCAGCCCTGGTCATCGACGAAAATGAAGAGGAAATTCGGAGCAGGCGTCGCTGCCAGCGCGCGAACCAAACCAAGGATCGCAAAGACGATCAGGAAGATTTGGCGTTTCATCGGGTGAAGTAGCGATGGCTCTCAGCGAATGGGCGAGCTCGAAACATCAAGATCGGGCTTCTCGATTTTCGTGCGGAAGATGACCGTGTTGTAAAGGTCCAGTTCCTCGGTCCAGATGAACTTCGCGCCTTTGAAATCCGCCTCGAAGTAAGGCTGCTTCGGGTTGATGCGCTCCTCGGTGTATTCGGTCGAGGTGGACGCCGATCGTCCGCACCGGCACCACCTTCGCGGCGCGGTGGACGCTGGCCTTCCTCGGATGCGCCCCCGCTGCGCGTGTAAACGACATTGAGCGACGAACTGGCGAGCATCATGTCTTTCATCGCCGCGAGCAGGACTTCGCGATTCACTCCGCGCGGCGACTGCGTGATCTGCAACGGCGACGAGAGTGGATAGACGGTGCCCACCATCATGTTGTGCGAGGGCAGGTCGTTGCTTTCCACATAAAGGAACTTTTCATCCCACCGCACGTTCACCTTCGGCGCGAACGCCTCGAACGGCACCGCTTGCGACGGTCGGTTCGCCCGCACTGCACGCGCGCCGGTCGCGGCGCAATTCTGCGTAACCGTCCCTTGCTTGAACAGAGGCTCCGGCGGCTTCAAGGTCCGATCGTAGCTTTGATGCGGGTCGTCGCTCGCGAGGTCGTGCCCGATGGCGGATTCCGAAAGGCCCAGTGAAAAACCGAGCGCAGTGCGAAGCCGCAGGTGTGGGAGTAGGGGTTTCATATCGCTAAGGAGTAAGGGGATTGTCAGCGCACCGTCATCGAGTGGCGTCAAAATTGTCAGCGTTTGGTGAGGTTTCGCGCACCGGCATCGGATGCAGATCCCTTCCCCGGAGCCAAAGGAAGATGACCGGCGTGACGATGAGAATGTGGAGGAGGCTGCTGAGCATTCCGCCGATGACGGGCGTGGCGAGGGGCTTCATCACTTCCGAGCCGGTGCGATGACTCCACATGATGGGAAGAAGACTGGCGACGATGGTGGCGACGGTCATCACTTTTGGGCGCAGGCGCAGGCGCGCGCCTTCTTTCACGGCGGCGATGAGATCCGAGTGGGCGAAGGCTGCGCCGAGTTGCTGGCGCTTTCGCTGCACGGCTTCTTCGAGATACACGACCATGACCACGGCGGTCTGGATCGCGGTGCCGAACAGCGCGATGTAGCCGACCCACACGGCGACGCTGAAATGCCAGCCGAGTGCGTATTGCAAAAACACGCCGCCGCTCAGTGCGAAAGGCACGGCGAGGAGGACGTGCGCGGCTTCGCGGGCTTTGCCGTAGAGCAGGTGGAGCAGCAGGAAGATGATGAAGAGCACGCTGGGCACGATCCACTTCAGCGTCTGCGCGGCGCGGATCTGGTTTTCGTATTCGCCGCTGTATTCGACGGTCATGCCTTGCGCGGCGAGTTGCGGGGCGATGTCGCGCTGCACGCGCGTCTTCACTTCCTCGACGAAGCTGCCGAGGTCGCGTCCGTTCACGTTCGCCTGCACGTAGGCGCGGAGGCGGCCGTTCTCGCTCGCGATTTCGTTGGGTCCTTCGACGCGCTGGATGTCTGCGAGCTGGCCGAGGGGGATGACTTTCCCTGGCTTGCCGTCGGGGCCGGGCGGCGCGGTGACGAGCACGTCCTTCAATCGCGTGAGGTCTTCGCGTTCGCTGCGTTCGAGGCGCACTTGGATCGGGGTGCGATTGCGGCCCTCGATCGTGGTCGCGACGGTCTTCCCGCCGAGGCCGACTTCCACGACGTCGAGGACATCCTGCGCGCGCATGCCGTAGCGGATCATCGCGTCGCGGTTTACGCGGATTTCGAGGTAAGGCTTGCCCTGGATGCGGCTGGGCGCGACGCCGGTGGCTCCCGGGATTTCCTGCACGATGCGCTGCACGTCGAACGCGGCCTGCTGGAGCTTGCGCAGATCGTCGCCGAGAATTTTTACGCCGAGCTGTGAGCGGATGCCGGTGAAAATCATCAGCACTCGCCCTTCGATGGGTTGCAGGAAACCCGGCACGGAGCCTGGAACCTGACGCAGTGCATCCATCATTTCGGCGATGAGCTTTTGCTTCGTCATGCCGAGACGCCACTCGCTCTCGGGCTTCAGCATGATCGTCGTCTCGATCATCTCGGTCGGCGCGGGATCGGTCGCGGTGTCGGCGCGGCCGAGTTTGCCGACGGCGGAGCGCACTTCCGGGAAACTCGCGAGGACTTGATCCTGCCAGGCCATCACGCGCTTCACTTCCGTGAGCGCGGTGGCGGGCACGAGGCTGGGCATGAAGAGCAGGCTGCCTTCATTGAGCGGCGGCATGAATTCGGTGCCCATGCGCGGGATGAGCGCAAGCGCGGCTGCGAGGATGATCGCTGCCCCGGCGAGCACGGTCTTGCGATGGCTCAATGCGAAATCGAGCACGGGGTCATACAGCTTCAGGAGGAAGCGCATGACGATGTTGCGCTCCTCGGAACGGAACGGACCGCGCACCAGCCAGGTGCAAAGCACCGGCACGATCGTCATCGCGAGCAGCGTGGAGCCGATCATCGCGAAGGTCTTCGTAAACGCGAGCGGGCGGAACATTTTCCCCTCCTGCCCGGTCAGCGCGAACACCGGCACAAACGCGAGGATGATGATGGCCATCGCGAAGAAGATGGGCCGGCCGACTTGCTTCGCGGCGTGGAGGACGACATCCGGGTAGCACACGCGTCTCGCGTGTTGGTCGAGGCGTCCCGCCTCGACGGACTTCCCTGCGCTTTCGATATCGGTGGGTGCTTCGTGAGTGTGAACGCATTCGGAAGTTCGCGAAGGCGAGACGCCTTCGCCAACACGCGAGACGCGTGTGCTACCCGGAACCCCGCGCTCTGCTTCTTCGCAGCGGCGGATGACATTTTCCGTGAGCACGATGGCCGCATCCACCAGCACGCCGATGGCGATGGCGATGCCGGCGAGGCTCATGATGTTCGATGTGATGCCGAACTCCCGCATGAGGATGAACGAAATCAAAATGCTCACCGGCAGCGGCAGCGTGACGATGAGGATGCTGCGGAAGTGGAACAGGAAGATGATGTGCGCAAGCGTCACGAGCAGGATCTCCTCGGTGAGCGCGCGCTTCAGCGTGCCGATGGTGCGGTCGATGAGTTCGCTGCGATCGTAGAAGGCTTTGATCACCACTCCCGGCGGGAGGCTCGACGAGAGCTGCGCGATCTTTGCCTTCACGCGCGTGATGACGTCGCGGGCGTTTTCACCCGTGCGCATCACGACGGTGCCGCCGACGACTTCGTGGCCATCCACATCGAGCGTGCCGCGGCGGAAGTCGCCGCCGAGTTCGATGCGCGCCACGTCTCTCAGGCAGATGGCCGCGCCGTCCTTCTCCATCAGCACGATCTTTCCGAGGTCCTCGGCACTCTCGATCAAGCCCACGCCGCGCACCACGAACTCCATGCCGCTTTCCTCGATGGTCTTGCCGCCGACGTTTAGATTCGAGCGCCCGACAGCCATCATCACCATGTCCAGCGACACGCCGACGGCGCGCATTTTCTGCGAGTCCACCTCGATCTGATACTGCCGCACGAAGCCGCCGACGCTGCCGACTTCGGCGACGCCGGGCACGGAGTTGAGCTGGTAACGGATGAACCAATCCTGCAACGAACGCAGCTCGCCGAGGTCGTAGCCGCGGCCGTTGGGCGACTTTGTCTGATCGACTTCGAGGTAGTATTGATACACCCAGCCGAGGCCGGTGGCGTCGGGTCCGAGCTTGGCGACCACGCCCGCGGGTAGCGCGCCGTCGAGGAAGTTCAGCCGCTCCAGAATGCGCTGCCGGGCGGCGGAATTCTCGACGTCTTCCTCAAAGATGACCGTGATCAGCGAGAAGCCGAACATGCTCGTCGCGCGCACCGTCTTCACGCCCCCGAGTCCCTGCAAATTCACCGACAGCGGATACGTGACCTGATCCTCGACCTCCTTCGGACTGCGACCCATCCAGTCGGCGAACACGATGACCTGGTTTTCGCTCAGGTCCGGGATCGCATCGACGGGCGTGTGCTTGAGCGCGCGGATGCCGAACGCGATCAGGAACAGCGTGGCGCACGCGACGAGGAAACGATTCCTCAGCGACCACGTGATGAGGGCGTTGATCACGGCTTCGCCTCTGCTCCGCCGTCTTGCAGTGCGCTATCGAGCTGCGCCTGCCCGTCGATGAGCATGTTGCCCGATAGCACGACGCGCTCGCCTTCCTTCAGTCCATCGAGCACTTCCCACAAGGCATCGCCTGCGCGACCGAGTTTCACGACCCGCTGCTCGTAAGCGCCGGGCGCCTGCTCGACATACACGCGCGGCTGCGCGCCTCGCCACAGCACGGCGCTGCGCGGGATGGTCACGACTTCCGGCGCTTCGAGTTCGACGGTTCCCTCGGCGAACGTCTTGTTTTTGATGCGACGCTCGGGGTTTTCCAACACCACGCGCACCATTGCCGAGTGATTCATTTCATCGAGCGTCGGGTCGATGGATGCGACGCGGGCTTTCAGCGTCTGCCCTGGGAGGCTCGGGGTGTTCAAGCTGACGATCTGGCCGACTTTGAGAAAAGGCAGGTCCTGCTCGTAGGCGCTGAACATGAACCACATCTTCGTGAAATCCGCGACTTCGAAGAGCCTGTCGCCCTCCTTCACATACTGGCCTTCGCTCACGTAGCTCTTCACGATGGTGCCGGTGAGCGGCGCGAGGATGCCAAAGTAGAGATCGTCCGGCTGACGCGTGGGGATCGCGTTAATCTGCTCCCACACGAGGCCGTATTGCTCCAGCCGGCGCTTGGCTTGTTCGAGCGGGGCGCCGCCCTGCTCGATCGCGAGTTTGTAGTCACTGGCCGCGGCCAGCAGCGTGCGGCTAAAGATGGTGACGAGCGGTTGTCTGCGCGTGACCTGCTGTCCCGGATGGTTCATCGCGAGTCCGTCGATGCGGCCCTCCACCGGCGCGCTGATGATCCCATGTCGCGACTCGTCTTCGCCGATCATCCCCGCCACACGAAGTGTGCGGACGAGCGGCTGTCTTTTCACTTCCGCGGTCTTCACGCCGACGACATTCGGACTCCCGGGTGGCAGCATGACAACGTCGCTCGCAGCGTGATCAAAGTTCTTCCCGCCCTCGTAAACGGGCACAAGATCCATCCCGCAAACGGTGCATTGCCCCGGCTTGTCCGATTTCACCCACGGGTGCATCGGACTCTGGTAGATCAGGATTTTTCGCCCTTCCGTCCCCTCGTCTTTCGATGGAGCGCCAGCCGGATGCCGGAAGTGGAGCGCGCCATACCAGCCGCACGCCGCGGCGATTGCGGCGATGAGAAAGTAGGCGGGTTTCATGAATCAGAATTACCGCGCCATTCTTAAGCACGGGCCGAGGCGTGCAACGCCATTCGGGTGGCTTACGGAATCGTGGGGATTGTCACGCGGTAAAAACCCCGTGCCTGTCCGAGTCGCGTGGGATCCGTCTCGATGAAGGTCGCCGAACTGCCATCGCTGGTCACCGATCCAATATCCGTCCAGCTTCCGGTCGTCATATTCGGGGAATACTGGAGGGTGTAAGTCGTCCCGGGCGTGGCTTTGAAGTCGAGTTGGATCAGGCTGTTGTCACCCGTGCGGGTGAAGCTCGCGATGGCGAGATCCTCGATGGCGTTGTTGACCACGAGGAACTGTCCCATCAGTCCCTCGTCCTCGTGGTTGGAGAAGTGGCAGTGATACATGAAGGGATTGGTGTTGCTGGCGAAGCCGTCGAACTTTGCAATGAAGGTTACGGTTTGAAGCCGCCCAATGAACAAGGTATCCTTCCAGCCCGCCTCAAAAGCCTTGAGGCCAGTATTGCTCCCACCAGTCCGCCCGGTCATGTGGAATTGAATGTCGTGGATGTGAAACGAGTGACTGAAGGCCGAGTTATTCGTGATCGTCCATCGCTCGACCGCGTCGAGGTTCAGTGTCTGATTGATGACCGAGGGCGAGAATGGGAGGTTGTCGAATCCCCAATCCGTGGCGCCGTTGAAGCCTCCGGTGATTTGCAGTGCGCGATCGTTGGTCACATCGGTGCCGGTCCAAAACGCATTGGTCTTGAGGGTCGTGGGCCGGGTCGTCACGGGATTCGCGGTCGCCGGGCCTACGTTGATGCGGAGGATGCTGAAGGTCGTATTGTTTAACTGACTGCCAAACTGCCCGACCGTGGTTGGCTCGCTGCCGGGGAAGTCCACGGTCTGGCCTGAATTGAAGGCCTGTAAGTCCAGCGTCGATCCCTCGGTCGCTCCGGTGAGATCGACGAGAATCTCCGCTCGTTCACCGACCGCGAGCACCAGGCGCGTCAGCGGAATCGGTGCGTTCACGAGCCCGCCATCCGTTGCGATCTGATAGAAAGTGCGGCCATCGCTGAAGCCGAGGTTGTAGCTGCGCTCGATCTCGGCGTTCAAAATCCGCAACCGGACATATTGCCGCGGCAGGGTGACCTGCGGGTTCATCGTTCCATTGACCACCATGTAGTCGCCGTAGGCCGAGTTGGCGGTGGCAAACTGATTGGTATTTCCGCCCGCTGTCAAAAAGCGGCGGCTGGTGAGGGCGAGCGGAATGTCGTCCACCCCATAGGTGCGTGGAAGGCTGAGCGCGGCCTCCTCTGGATCACGGATGATGATCAGGCCGCCGCCGCCGCGCGTGAGCTGCTGCTGCGTGAACTCATGCAGATGCGGATGATACCAGTAGAGGCCGGGATTATTATCCACCTTGAAGCTCGGCCTCCAGGTGGTGCCAGCGGGGATCGTCTGGTGCGGACCACCGTCCATGATCGCGGGGATGTGAAATCCGTGCCAGTGCGTGGTCGTGGTGTCGGCTAGGTTGTTGGTGACATTCATCTGCACCCAGTCGCCCTTGTCCATGATGAGCGTCGGACCCCAGAACAGCATGTTGTTGTAGGCGTAGGTGTTTGTGGCCACGCCGGGGAGGAACTGCTTTGTCGCGGTGTGCAGATTCAGATCGAACGTGGTGCCGGTCATCACCTCGGGGATGATGAGCGGGTTGTAGGTCTGCGCAGCGGTGAGCGTGACGAGGACGGGTGCAGTAGTCTTTACATTGCCCGCGCCGTCGTAGGCTACGGCAGTAATGCCATTCGTGCCGAAGCCGAGCGGCACGGTGATGTTCCAGTTCGCGAAGCCATTCACGGTGCTCGCGGTGACGCCGTTTACGGTCATTTTGCTGATGCCCGAGATCGCGTCGGAACTGGTGCCGGTAACGGTGATCGTATTTGTGGCCGTCGAGGTGCCCGATGCCGGCGAAGTGATCGCGACGAGCGGCGCGCCGGTGTCCTGCGTGCTGGAGACGATGTTGCTGTAGAGCGACGAGCCGATGTTGTTCATGGCGAGGGCGCGATAGTAATACGTCACGCCGTTCGCGAGATTCGCGAAACTCCCGGTCGGGTTCGTGACGGTCTGCGACGCGAGCACCGTTCGGAAATCCGCAGTCGCCGAGATCTGCAGGGTGTAGCTTGTCGCCCCGGTCACGGCACTCCACGCGATCGTCTTCGACGCGCCCTGGCTGTAGGCCGGAAGCGCGGCGAGCACGGGCATAGCCGGCGGCGTACTGGAGTTCACCGTGAGGTTGACGGCGCGAGTGGTGTTTCCCGCGCCACTCGTGCTGTTGTTGAAGGTGATGGTGTCACTGTAGCCGCCGACGGCGAGTGTGTTGGCCGCTGCATTGATGCTGGCGGCGACGGTGGTGTTCGCACCCGCAGCGAGCGAGCCGCTGGTGCTGGAAAGGCTCAGCCACGACTGCGTTTTGCCCGCGATCCAGCTCATCGTGCCCGTGCCGTTATTGGTGAGCGTGTAGGTGATGCTCGATGGCGTGAAGGTCCCACTGCCTGCCGCGCCCGCAGCGGAAAGCGTTGTCGCTGGCGTGACCGCAAGCACCGGCGCGGCGGTGCCGACCGTGTAGCTGCCGCTGGCCGTCGTGGTGCCGCCGAGGCTGTCCGTCGCGGTGATCGTGTAGCTCACGTTTGCGCCGGCGGATTGGAGCGGGATCGTCGCGCCATACACGCCATCGCCTGCCGCCCCATCGCCGTGCAATCCATCATCAAACATGGTGACGCTCTGCGGTGCCGCGCCCGTCGTGAGCGTCAGGCTGATGTCGTCGATGTCACACGTCGGGTTTCGCGCGGGCTGCGTGGCCGTGCTGCCGCTCCATTGGAAGCGGAACTTCAAAGTCGAAGTCAGCTCACCAGCGCCAAAGTCATAGTGCTTCGACTGAAAGCCGTGATTGATCGAAGCTAGCGTCACACCGCTCGCCGATACGAAGTTCGCCGTGCTCAGCGTGAAGGACACGTTTGGATTGATCGCCGTGATGGTGATGTTGGCGTTGAAATAGTTCGCCAGCACGGTGATCGCCGCCGAATTGGTGGCGGCGTTGTTGAGGGTGAAGTTCGTGTTGGGCGTGATGGCAGTGACGCGGCTGTTGTTCGGGATGCCATTGCCGCTGACGAACATGCCCACGAGGAGGCCCGTGGTGTTCGTGCAGGTTACGGTGGTCGTGGCGTTGGTGGTGCAGCTCAGCGGCAGCGCTGCGCCTTGCACGATGTTGCCGACGGTGAGCTTGCTGGTGTCGGAGCACGTCACTGTGGCCGTCGCATTGAGCGAGCAATTCGTCGCCGTGGCGTTCGCATAGCTCTCGCTGAGCCGCGTGGTCCAGTTCGCGCCGCCGGCGGGCGAGACTTGGAAGGCCCAGCCGTTGTTCGAGACCATGTCCGCATTCCGCACATAGAAATCAATGCCGCCCGCACTCGCGCCGCTCGCGTTGATGGGATTCGTGATCGTCGCCATTGTGTCCGTGTAGGTTGCGTTGCCGACGGCAAACTCGAGTCCGCAACCGCTCGCGGTGAGAGTCGCGGGCACGGCGGTGACGGTGGAGTTCACGGTGAAGCTCGTGCCATTGGTGATGGCGTTCACAAGGGGATTCGGCGGATTCGTCGTGAGTCCGCCGCCTGCGATCCCCATGCCGATGGCGAGTCCCGTGGTGCTCGCGGTGTTGATCGTGGGACTCGTTCCGAGCGAGCAACCCGTGAGCGACACGCCCGCCGCCGTGAGCGACAGACCAGTGCCGGTGCCTGTCCCGATGTTGGTGGTGAAGGCCGTTGCGCTCGTGACCTGGCTGATCGTGGTGCCAGCCGCGATGCCGGAGCCGCTGAGGTTCATGCCTGGCCACAAACCGTTCGTGCTGGCGCAGGTGACGCTGGTGGTGCCGTTCGTCGAGCAGTTCGTGAGCACGACGGGCACCGTGCGGTTTCCGGTGCTGCCGCGCTGCTTCACATCCGTGGCGGCGCGATTGGCCGTGGCAGTCCAGCCGTTGATCGCGCCGGCGAGTCCGCTGGCGGTGGAGCCATTGGAGAAGACCTCGCGGAATACGGTGCCCGCGACCTGGGTGCCGGTGTTGTAGCTGAGTTGCACGCTGGAAAGCGTAGTGCCACTCCCGGGTGTGATGTTCGCGGTCACGGTCACCGCATCGGTATTTGTCGGCGTCGCGGGATTGCGTGACACCGAGTTAATGGTCGTCGGCGCGCCGACAGTGAGCACAAAGCTCGATGTCGTGATGAAGGTGCCGTCGTTCGCACTCAGGGTGATGGTGGCCGAACCATTCTGTCCTGCGGCTGGCGTGACATTGACCGTGCGGTTCGCACCCGCGCCACCAAGAACGATGTTTGCGGTGGGTACGAGTGTGGTGTTCGACGAGGCGGCGGCGACCGACACGATGTCGGTGGATAACTCCGCGTCGCCGATGGTGAAGGCGATGGGTCCGGTGGCAACGCCTTGTGGAGTGCTGCGATTCGCCACGGTGCTGACGGTGGGCGGCGTGTTGAAGTCAACAAGTTGCGTCGCGAGCGAGTTGTAGGCGGCTTGTCGCGGAGCGGTCATCGAGCCGAAGCCGCCCGCGATGAGGTTCGTGCTTTCATACGGATCGGCGTTGAGATCGTAGAATCGCTCGGGGCCGTTCTTGAGCCGCGTGAGCTTGTATTGCGTGTCGCGCAGCACACGACCACTGTCGGAGAGATTTGGGAAGGCGAAGTCCCAGTAGTCGTCGAAGACGCGGGGTCGCGTGACGCTTTGGTTTTGCAAAACGGGCAGCAAGCTCTGCGAATCAACCGCCGTGCCGCCGGGAACGGTGCTTCCGACATTGATGCCGGCGAGTTCGAGCACAGTGGAGTAAAGATCGACCACATGCGTGAGCACCGTCGAAGTGCGGCCTGGGGACACCACATCCGGCCCGCGAATGATGAGCGGCACGCGGATGCCGCCTTCATAGAGCGAGGACTTGCCTCGATTCGCCGGGAAGGGCGATTGCAGTGTGGTCGGCGGCGTGCCGTTGTCTCCGACGAAGATGACCGTGGTTGTGCTGAGGTTCACGCCGGCGAGCAGGCGGCCAATCTCGGTGTCCAGCGCCTCGATGGCGGCGTTGTAGTGCATGAGTTCGTTCCCCGTGACGGGCAGCGAGGCCCAGTTCGCCACGGTGGTGTCGTAGCTGTGCAAGGCATCCGGCGGCTTGTGATACGGATCATGCGGGGCATTGAAGGCAACCCAGGTGAACCACGGTCTGCCAGCGGCCGTCTGGGTGCTAATGAAGGCGAGCGCGTCATTGACGTTGTCGGTCGTCGCATACGTTGTGACCGTGCTGGCAGCCGCTGTCGCGCCGTTGCCGGTGACCTTTGTCCAATTATAGAAATCCGCAACCTCCGGGCCAGTCGCTCCCGCATACGCAGGCCAGCCACCGATCAAACAAGGTGCGGTATTGGCACCGCCGAGATGCCATTTGCCAATGTGCTTGAGCTGATAGTCCAGCCCGCCGTTCGCGGCGAACGCCTCCGGCAGCGTGAACTCCGCCGCCTTTAGCGCATTGTTCGACGTCGCACCGCCAACCACGTTCGCCGTGCCGGTACGGGAACCGTAACGCCCCGTGAGCATCGCCGAACGTGCCGGCGAGCACACCGTGTAGCTGTAGGCATTGGTGAACTTGATGCCGTTCGCCGCGAGCGACGCGATGTTCGGCGTCGGCGCGAGTTGCGCCGTTGGAGACGAGTTGAAAACCACGCTCGCATCCGTGCCGAAGTCGTCGGCGATGATGAGGAGAATGTTATTCGATGCGTGGGTAGGCAGCGTGAGCGCCAAGTATAGAGCGAAGAGCGTCCTTTTCATGATGGTGTGGAATTCAGCTGATTCAGTTTGAGAGGGGAATGGTCTTGCCGAACAGAAGTGAGCGAAGCGGGCTCGCTTTGGCTGGCGATTCCAAGGCCCGCGCGATCACTGGGTTGTGACCTTCACGCGCGCAAATTTCTGCCCAGCGGTGCCTGCGGCGGGCAGGATGCGCACCGTGACGTCTTCGGTGATGCCATCGCCGATGGGGACGATGCTCACGACTTCGTACGCGGCACCGGGCGATGGCCATGTTTGCAGGTCATTGGAGATCTCTACGGTGTAAAGGAGGTCGAGGGCTCCGATGCGCCGGGGATAGGTGACCTCCAGGTAGTTCAGACCATCGGCCGCTTTTGTGACAATCCCGGCAAAAATGGGATTCGTCTCGAAGGCGTTCGGGTTCGTGTTGAAGGCATACTCGAGCAGGTTGCTGCGCCCATCCTTCTCGATGTCGCCGAGCGGGCCGTCGATGGGCGCGCTGGAGTTCGGGTCGATTCCATTCGCGGTCTTCCACGAGTCGGGCAAGCCGTCGTTCTGGGTGCTGACGGGCTTGATGACGGTGAGCGCACCTGCGCCGCTCGTGACGGAGCCGTTGGTGCTGCTGACGGTCACGCTGTAGTTCGCGGTATTGGTGCTGTTCAGGTTCGTCAGCGTGAGCGTGGCCATGAAGACGCCGTTCACAGGAGTGCCGGCATCGGTGATTTGGTAGTAGCTGTTCGCGCCGCTGATGGGCGTGTTGTTTTTCCTCCACTGCACGCTCGGGACTTTGCCGTAGCTGGTGAAGGGGGCGTAAAGCGTGATGCTGCTACCTTGTGGCAAGCTCTGCGTCTTCGGTGCCTCACCGATGTGGGGGGGATAATTCTCGGGCGTGATGTTGGTGATGGAGGTCGTGAGCGCGGTGACGATCGCCGAATAGGATGCCGCATTGGCGCCGAGCATCAGGTCCGTGGTTTCATAAGCATCATCCGTCATGTTGAAGAGCTCGTTAATGACGGGCGTGCCCCTGGTGCGGATGAGCTTGTACATCTTGCTGCCACCGACCACCGGATCGGTGAAAATGTTGAACGCCGCGGGTTTGGCGACGGAAGTCACGAGCGTCGATGGGCGCTGCGGGCCATCCGGGTTGCCGCTGTCAATCGACTGCAGCGCAGGCCAGAGATTGAGACCGTCGAGCGGCTTGGTGTTCTGTGGCGTGACACCGGTGGCCGCGCAGAGGGTGGGGAAGATATCGCCGATCCAGACGTACTGATTACTGACGACTCCCGTAGCCAGCACGCCCGGCCAGCGGATTGCGGCTGGAGTATGGATGTTGCCGCCGTCGTAGCTGTCCTGATTCTTGGTGCCACGCAGCGGATCATTGATGGAGCCGGTGGGTTCGTTGCCGCCATTGTCACTCATGAAGACGACGATGGTGTTGTTGGCGATGCCTGCGGTATCAAGCGCGCCGAGCACCCGACCCATGGCAACGTCCATGCAGTCCACGGCTGCCGCGAGCGTGCGGCGTGCCGCATTGGTGATTCCGAGATTCTGATACTTCGTGATATAACTCTGCGACGCCGCGACGCCGGCATGGACGGCATTGAAGGCAAGATAGAGCAGCAAGGGTTTCGACGGATCACGATTCTGAATGAGTGACACCGCCTTGTCGGCGAGCAGGTCCGTGGACTGGCCGCCATTGCCTTGCAGATCGGTCGTTTCGTCCTGCGTGATGCCGTTGAGCCACCAATCCACGCGATTGTTGAGACCGGGATCGTTGGTGCGGTGAGTGAAATAATTGATGGCGCCTCCATACTGACCGTAGTGGACGTCCCAGCCGCGATTGTGCGGCAGGTAGGCATCGCTCTCCTGAATCACGGTGAAAGTGGAACCGTTGAGCGTGGCGGTGTTGACGTTGTTCGCCCACCCTCCGATGTGCCATTTGCCGCACATGTAGGTCTGATAGCCAGCGGCTTTGAAGGTCTGGGGCATGATGTGCTCACTGAGGTCCAGGCCGCGGTTATTGCCGGTGGCCGTCCGGATCGTATTGCGACCGGTCAGGAGGCACGCGCGAGTGATACTGCAAACTGGGGTGGCGTAGAACTTCTCCAGCCGGATGCCTTTGGTCAGGAAGCTATCCATGTGCGGCGTCTGAATCGGCACTTCCCCGGGCGGCGTGTGATACCCGATGTCGCCCCAACCCTGATCATCGGTGAGGATAATCACGATGTTCGGTGCGGTTGCAGTGGTGACGTTCAGGGTGAAGGCCTTGGTCGCGATGCGGCCAGCGCTGTCAGTGACTTTGATGGTGACGTTGAAAGCACCTTGCGCGGCGGTCGTGCCGTTGATCACCCCAGCGCCGCTCAAGTTGAGTCCGGCGGGCAGCGCTCCAGAGACGAGGCTCCAGACATTACCGCCCGAACCGCCGGTAGCGGCGAGCGTGGTGGAATACGCGACGTTCGGGGTGGCATTTGGCAAGGTGGCATTTGTCGTGATCATCGGAGCCGGGGCGGTCGTGTAACTGCCCGCTGAAGTCAGTGTGGTGGTAGAGGTGGTGCTGTCAGTCGCGCTGATCGAGTAGCTCACCGTGGTGCCGGCGATCTGCGCGGGTAGTTGCACGCCATAGACTCCATCGCCCGCGGCGCCGTCACCGTGCAGGCCATCATCGAACATCGTGACACTCACCGGCGTCGCGCCGGTGGTGAGCGTCACGACGATGTCGTCGATGTCCACCGCTGGCGCACGCGCGGGTCCGACGGCACCGGAGTATCCGCTCATTTGGAAACGCATCCTCATGTTCGCGCTCATGTCGGCTGCGACGAGGTCGTAGCGCTTCAATTGGAAGCCGTGATTGATCGACGCGAGCGTGATGCCGCTCCCGTTGTAGAAGGCGGCGGCGTTGAGAGTGAAGAACACGTTCGGGGCGATGGCGCTGACCGTGGCGTTGCCGGGCAGGTAGTTCGCGGTAAGAGTGGAGGTCGCCGAGAGCGTCGCAGCGGCGCTGATGGTGAAGTTCACCCCAGGTGAGATCGCGGTGATGCGCGTATTGTTCGGGATGCCCGCCGTGTTCGGACCGGTGATAAACATGCCGACCGCGAGGCTGCCGGTGTTGACCGTTGTCACGGTGGTGGTCGCGTTCGTCGTGCAACTGGCCACGGAGATCGGAATGCCTTGGATGGAGTTCCCGACCGTCAGCCCACTGGTATTGCTGCAAAGGACCGTCGCGGTGGCGTTGAACGTGCAATTGGTCGCCGTGCTCGCAGCGAAGTTCTCAGACATGCGCGTGTTCCAAGTCGTGCCGCCATCGGGTGAGATTTGGAAGGTCCAGCCATTGTTCGAGATCAGATCCGCATTGCGCACCCAGAACTCCACATTGCCCGCCGTCGGCGCGGTGGCGCTGATCAAGCCGGTCGTCGCCATGGTGTCGGTATAATTCGCGGTGCCGTTGTTGAACTCGAGCCCTGTGCCGCTGGCGGTGAGCGTGACGTTCGAGGCGCCGGTCGTGACGTTGTTGTTTAAGGTGAACGTCGTGGGCGGAGTGATCGTGGCGACGACTGGATTCGGCGGATTGGTCGTTGCACCGGTGACGCCCATGCCGACGACGAGCCCATTGGTGCTCAAGCAAGTGACCGAATTACTCGCTGACGTCGTGGTGCATCCCGTCAGCGTCACGCCCGCTGCGGTGAGGGACAAACCCGTGCCGGAACCGGTGGCGGCGCAGTTGATGACAAAAGTGGTGCTGTTGGTCACCGAACTGATCGTGGCACCGGACGGGATGTTCGTGCCGCTGATCAACATACCCGGGATGAGCCCGGTGGTAGTCGCGCAAGTGACGGTCGTGGTGCCGTTGGTGGCGCCGCTGGTCAATACGATGGGCACGGTGCGATTGCCGGTGGCTCCGCGTTGCCTCACATCCGCGGGAGCGCGGACGGCGGTCGCGGTCCAGGCATTCATCGCGCCCGCAAGTCCACTGGCGGTGGAACCATTCGAAAAGATCTCGCGGAAGACGGGGCCGGTGGACTGGGCACCCGTGCTGTAGGTGAGCTGAACGGATGAGATCGTCGCACCGCTTCCCGGTGTCACGGTCGCAGTGACGTAAGGCGTGTCGGTGTTGCTTGGCACGGCGGGGTTGGTCGTCACGTTGGTGATGGTCGGTGGCGTCGTCGCACCCGTGCCCGTGAGATTGATGTCAAAGGCCGCGCCAACGGAAGCGTCGCTGCTCGCGATGTGGATCGCCGCGGCCTTTGCGCCAGCGGTCGTTGGCGCGAATTGCACGACCATCGTCGTGTTGCCGCTTGCGGCGATACTGCTCGCTGGCGAGGTGGTAACGGTGAAGTTCGATGCGTTGCCGCCGTCGATGGTCGCGCCGGTGATGTTCAGCGCAGTCGTGGCGCTGTTATTGCGAATGACGAAGGTCTTCGAAAGCGTGCTGCCGACATTCACGCTACCGTAGGCCACGGTGCTGCTGCCATCGGTCAAAGGCGTCCCGCTCGGTTGCTCGACGGCGATCTGCTGCACGGATGCGGGGCCGGTGTAGCGGACGATGACCTCGTTATCGAGCACCAGGTTCGAAGACCAGATGAAGGAGGCGCCACTGGTGCTGAATTGCGCTGGGAAGTTCGTATAGGCGGGCTTGTTGTTCACGCCGACGGTCGCCTCCGTGTAAGTGCTCGCATTTGGCCAGACGGCATCATTGAAGGTCTTTGAGGCCCAGTTCGATGGGATGGCGTAGTGCAGCGCGTAGCTGTTTTGATTCAGGGTCGGCGTCTGCAAACCGGCCGCGGAGGAGTCATGCGTGCCGTTGGGTTGCTCGATGACGAGCGCGGGATCATTCAGCGGCGCGATGTAGAAGGACTGCGCTTTCCATTGGCTATTCGTCACCGTGCCATCGCTGAAGCTGGCCATGAAACCACCGTCGCCAGGGTGGTAGGGATCAGCGCCATTGAGTTCGGAGCCAACACCCAGGTTTTCTTCCCAATCGACGAGCTTCACCGCATACGTGATCGGCTTCTTGGCGCGGAACTTCACGAAGCAGGAGTTGAATGGCGTGAAAGGCACCGGATCGACGCCAACGAGCACTCCGTTGACGTAGAGTTCGAAATAGTTGTCGGCAAAAATGTAGCCCGTGATGACCTCACCATCCGCATCGACCACCACGGTGGGTGCGTTGGCGATGGCGGTGGCGGCAGCCGCGATGCTGCCAGGCGTCACGGCGTTCACTTCATTATACAGATCGGGAGCTTTGGTCGCCGTCGTGAACTGCGTGGCCGACGGCACGGTCCACACGGTGCTGTCGGTGGCGGTAATGCTGCCGACGGAACTGATGCGCTGACCTGCAGGCAGAAGATTGCCCGTCGTCGTGGTGGCGAGGCCCTGGGTGATGGAACGCGTGACGGCGGCCGTGCGAACCGCAAACACCGGATAGGTCGAAGCATAGGGCTCATAGCTGACGATGCCCTGCTGATTCCGCGACGGGGTGGAGGTGGTGGTCACGCCAAAGTCCACCAGCCAGGCCTGCGTGGGTGAGCCTGATTTGAGTGAGGTCGATGACCAATACGCGGTGGGCGTCGCCGAAGGAAACAGCACACGATTGATGCACGGGTTTGCCGTCGCCCCCGATGCCGTCGCGCGTGGGATGTCTTGCAGCGATTGCAGTTCCTTCACGTTTGGCAGACGCCAGTCACTGAAGCCTGCGGTGGTGAGGCCTTCGGCATAGCTCAGCGCGCTGGACCAGCTTTGCGCCGAAGATGGCACCTGCGTCCACATGAGGCTGGTGTCGAGGTCGGTGATGGTGCCGTCGTTGTTATTGAGGTAGTGATGGCCCGTCGTTGGCTTTTGCCCTCGCACATAACGAGCATGATGACGGGCCGTGCCTCCTGCGCTGATCGTCGCAGTCTTGTTATGCGGCCCTAGACCCCCGCCACTATTCGCGCACCAGACCTTGGTGTTGTCGCCATAGAAGAGATCGCTGGACCAGAAGTAGCCGGGAGTGCCGCTGGCGTTGTTGACGAAGTAAGTGCTATTCAGCGAGGGATTGCGCTCGTGATCGAGGATGCAGAAAGCTTCCTGTGCCGTCGGCAGACGCCAGTCGGTGTAGCCTGCGAGATTCAGCGACGTTGCTCCGGTGCGAGCGTTATCCCAGGTCATTTCTCCACTGTCGGTCTTCTGCCACACGAGGCCCGTGTTGTTGTCGGTGACGGTGCCATTGCCGTTGTCGGTGAAGGACGGCGCATTGCGCGTGTAGTCGCTGTCTTCGCCAAAGATGGCTGTGGCGCTCAGGGTTTGGCCGGTGTCCGGCAGCTTTGCCATGCTCCAGGGAGCCATGGGATAGTAGTTGAAGCGGGAGGCGCTGGTGTAAATGGCCGGCGCGGGATTTGGAGTGGTCGGCGTGGGGTGGGTGACCGTGACTGTGTGGGCGATCCGATTCACCGCATAAGTGACCGTGTACGGTGTGCCGCTCACCGTGTAAGTCAGTGCATACGAATCCGGCGCCGGGCGCGCAAAGCCCGTGATCACGGCTCCCGCCAAGGGCGCGCCCGCCGGCGCGATGGAACTTGCTGTGGGCTGGGGATCGATTTGCCCGTTATAGTTCACCACCGTGCCGTGCATCGCATTCATCAAGTAGGGACTCTGTGGGCCCGCTCCGACGCTGCCGCGGGCGTGATAGTGGTATCCCCAAGTTCCATGAATGTGCCCGCCATCCACATCGAGCGCCTGCTGCGCGCTGCCATCCGGCTCGAGATACCCGTAGATCGGGTAGCCATCGAGCGCCCAGGCACAGGGTTTGTCCGGCGTGAGCACCGCGTAGAGATGGGTCGGCGCGATGTGATAGTGGTAATCGTCCGCGCGGCCGCAGTGACCTCCGTAGGCGTCCAGCTCGCCGATAGCCTGCGAAAACTGGCCGGTGTTATTGCGTGGATTGAAGATGGGGATGCCATTCACACCGAGAGCCACCGCGCCGCGCAGAAAATTTCCCGTCAGTGAGATCGGCGCCGCGGCCGGAACCGGCACGAGAGGAATCCTCCACACGTTCGGCTGCCCATAGCCCAACGAAGCGGTATCCATCTCCGGGTTTGTGACATTGCCAAAGTAACCCACCGGAATCGGCAACTGCTGCTGCCAGGCGGTGATGCCCACCATCGGCGTCGGCATCAGCGTCGCATCCGGCATCGAGTCGCTCTCGACGTAGAAGTAGTTCGCGTCGTTATAGACCCGAACCCCTGGCCTGAACGCCCCGAAGGAGGCGGTCATCAGCAAGCCATTGCCAGCGGGTGGCGAGAAGGCATTCACACTGCCGCCGTCAAATCCGGCATTCGGCGCAAGCACCAGGCTGCCAAAAAGCATCGAGGTGAGCATCGACTCCGAACCGGCGGCGGAAGTGAACCACTTCGCAGCCGCGTCGCGCTGCCGCGGCACGACGATCGTTCCACGCTTCACCGGAGCGCTGATTGACGGCCCCGCGGTCGCTGGCTCGGGCTCGGGATTCGTCGGGCGATACTTTTCGAGAATCTGCCGGCGGAGTTCCTCGGTAAATCCAACGCGACCGTGCGAGTGCGGGGCGGAGACATCTGTCTGAGCGTCGTGCGCGAGCACGGCGAGTGGCGTGGCGAGCAGCGCGCAGCCGAGGAGGAGTCGAGGAAGTCTTGCGGTCATGGGCGAGGGAGTCAGGGCTGGGGAAGTGCCACGAAGTCGGCGAGGGGGCGTGTGTCAGACACGGAGTGGAAATTCATGAAACCAAGCTATGCGGACGCAGATTAACAGGGGATGAACGGCGAGAGAGTTTTTCAGAAAGTTCCCCCGACCCGCCGGCCGAAGCGCGGACTGGCGTGGAGACATTGGAAGATACCCTTCCGATCCTCCTACGACCCCGCCTGAAACTAAAAGGCCGACTTTGGTGGGCGACAGGCTCCCGAATGCTATTGCCCCGCAAATTCCAACGGACGGCTTCAGCGCGGTCGAACTTCGTAGCTGTGCGTCGCCGCGCCGGTCTTGCGTTCGTCGTTTTCCGCGACGGCGGGATACGCGCGGACGTAATCCACCACGGCTTTCACCGGGGAGACGCTCACCCGGAGGACCCCGGAGGCTCCTGCGATCGCGCCGTCCTGGTAGCCGTATTCTGCGGCGGTGCGCGTGTTGTCCACGCGTTCGTGGCCGGGCTGCGGGACGAGTTGGTAAGTGACGCCTTCGCGTTCACCGTGGACGTAAAAGTGATCGTGTCCGTGGAAGACGACGCAGCCGTCGCGCTTTGCAAGCAGGTCGTGGATCGGCGCGGCCCAGCCGGGGCGCTTTTCGGCGAAGGTGTTGCGGCCATCGAGTTCCTTTCCGCCCCATTCAAAGAAGTGCGACGCCTCCACGCCGCCGCGGCCCTCGGGAGTGGTGCCGCCGACGAGGTGATGGGTGAAGACGAGGGTGAGCTTTGCCTTACTTGTCTCGAGCGTGCGGCGGAGCCATTCGTATTGCTCCTGGCCGAGCGTGCGGCCCCCGTTTGCTGCCCGCGTTTCGATCCCCACGCTGGCTGAACCAATACTGATCGAGCGCGATGAAAAGCGCGTCGCCCCACTCCCATGCTTAGTAATCCTCGAGCAAGCCCGCCTGCGGATGCGGCGTCGCATTGCCCGTGTAGAAACCGTCGGGCGACGGGTTGGGGAAGTATTTCTTCCGCATGGCATTCGACCACAGCGGCATCTATTCGCCGCTCTCGCCGCGCCGGCCTCTGCCGAGGCTCTCGCCATCGTGATTTCCCAGCACGAGGAAGACGGGCGCGCTGTGCCCGACGAGGCCGAAGTAGTAGCGCTGCGCGAGATACTGCGGCGCGGCGAGTTTGCAGCTCGGATACTTGTCCACCATGAAGGTGTCGCCGAGATCGATGTGGAAATCCGTCTTCGCCGCGAGCGCGTTGGCGAGCGACTTCTCATAGGTCGGCAGGTCGATGCCGGAATCGAGATGCGGGTCCGACTGGACGGTGAAGGTGAAGGCGCTGCCCGGTGGGCGTTGCGTGTGGAAGGTGCGCTCAGGTTCGCTCTTCCATGCACCATCGCCTTCCCGTGTGCTGAGGGTGTAAAAGTAGTGCGTATTGGCGGAAAGCCCGGTGATGGCGACCTCCGCGGGTTCACTCGCAGGCAGTGGGAACGCGCTCGTCTTTGCCGCCGGGGCGCCGGCCAGCGGACCGTAGGCGATGACGCCTTCGCGCTCAGCGTAAGCGAGCACGCTTGCCGTAGTGGACTGGTCGGTCGGTCGCCCGAGCACCACGTCGAGCGGATGCACGGGCACGTTGGTTTGGAAAAGGAAGTTTGGATCGTCAGTCGCGCCGTCCTGCGGCCGTCTGCCGCCGCCCTGGCCTCCGCCGGGGCCGCGCGGTTTTGCATCCTGAGCGAAGGCCACGACAACCGCACTTGCGAGCAGGAAACCGAGCGCGCGCAGGGGAAATGCAGTGGAGTTCATTTGAGCGGTGCTCCGGTGACGTCCAGATCGGGCTTCGTATTCCACCGTTGCTTCCAGTCGGGCTTCTCGATTTTCGTGCGGAAAATCACGGTGTTGTCGAGGTCGAGGTCCTCGGTCCAGATGAACTTCGCACCTTTGAAATCCGCCTCGAAGTAAGGCTGCTTCGGATTGATGCGCTCCTCCGTGTATTCGGTGGCGTTGGCCCACTTACGGTCGTCGAAGTCCACGGCCCACCAGCTTTCCGGAATGGGTGTGTGCTCGACCTTCGGGCTCGCCGTGTCGCCGCCGAGCGGGCCGCGGAAGAAGCTCTTCGCCTTCCAAGTCGCATCGGTCGTCGTGCCGTCGCCAAATTTCAGGATGAATCCGCCGTCGCCGATGCTGGTGCCGTATTCCATGCCGGTCTTCGGATCGGCGTTGTCCTTCGCCATGACGGCGATGGTCATCGGATACTCGGGGAGAAAGTCCACGCTCACGACGTTGTGCGGCGTGAACTGGATCGGGTCCACCGCGACGAGGCGGCCATTCACGTAGAGGATGAACCAGTTATCCGCATACACGTTGAGCTTCATCGTGTCGGCGATGCTCGGCTTGATGAGCCCAGGCGGGCCTCCTTTGCCCTTGCCCCCACCAGGGCCGCCTTTGCCACCCGGCCCCGGACGCGGCCCGCCACCTCCGGGCGGCGGATTTGCCGGGGCGGGATCGGCGGCGTGAACAGCGAGAGTGAAGGCGAGCAGGCAGAGGGTGGTGGCGGTTTTCATGCGAGTGGGTGGGATGGGAGTTTAGCGTGAAATGCAGACGCACTCCTGCCGGGGCTGACGGCAACGAAGGCCGCGGCATCCGCTTGGCGCGAAGGAATGGAAGTCCGCTTTCACCCATCCAATGTAGATGGGCGAAGATGAATGGAACATGAACCGCCGAAAGGATTCCGCGGTCCGGCAGTCGCTCAGAGGCGCTTTGCTCTAACTCACCATCAGCACCAGTGAGGGTTGCGGTGTTTCCCTGCCGCGCGGCGCTGGATGGGAGACGAAATTGCAAGGTAGCGCCCGACCCGCAAACTGCGGGAGGTGGAAATCGTCAGCGCGCTGGATCGTCTCCATCGCCCAACGCGATGCCGCTCAAGCGCAGCGTGAGACGCGCGGAGGAGTCGAGCGTGGCGTGCAGTTCGCAGCCGAGTGCGTGGGCGTAACTGCGCGCGAGGGCGAGGCCGAGGCCCGCGTGTTCGTCGTCGCTGCGAGCGGCTTCCTTGCGCCAGAAGCGGGCGAACATTTTCTCCACGTCGGCGGCGTCGAGGTCGGGCGCGGCGTTCGTCACGGCGAGAGCGAAGGGGCCGTCGGCGCGCGTGGCACGGACCTCGATTGCACCGCCAGCGGGAGCGTAATCGACGGCATTGGCAACGAGGTTGGCAAGGATTTCGCGCAGGAGCGCTGGGTCGCTCTCGATCGTAATTTTTCCCTCAAGGTGAAAGCTCACACGGAGTTGTCTGGCGGCGGCGCGGGCGGCCAGCGGACGCCACGCCGCTTGCACCGCTGGCTCGAGAGCTATGCGCTCGCGGACCGCACCGGCGTGGCCACCTTCCGCGCGGGCCAGCGCGAGCAGTCGGGTGACGAGATGCTCCATGCGTTGCGCGATGGCGAGGGTTTCGGCGTCGGCGCTGGCAGCGCGCGCGTCGGGCCATTTGAGCGCCAGTTCGGCCTGGCTGCGCAGCTCGGCGAGCGGCGTGCGCAATTCGTGCGCGAGGTCGGCGCTGAAGCGGCGCTCGCGCTCGAAGGACGCTCCGATGCGCGCCAGCAGCTCGTTCAAACGGTGGGCGATGGGTGTGAGTTCCGCAGGCATGCCCTCGGCGGGAAAGCGCGTGGCCAGCGAGTCCGCGGTGATGTGAGCGACGCGCTCGCCCAGTTCGTCGAGCGGTCGCAGCCCGCGGCGCAATTCGCGCGGCACCAGGAGCCACGCGCTCAGCAGCAGCACGCCCGTGCTCAGCGCGAGCGCGGCGAGCGTGGTGCGCAGGCTCGCATCCAGCGAGCGCCGCGACGCGGCCACGATCAATGTGGCGCGCGCCGCGTGGGTGGGCAGCGAGCGATCGTCCGCATCGCGTGGCGTGAAGGTGAAGGCCACCGCGCGTCCCGCGACGCCGTGCGGCAGCGCGATGTCTGCGAAGGTCGGCGCGTCGGCGGTGAGCAGCGGAAGTTCGTCCGCATGGAGCGAGGGCGAACGCATCACCGTCGTTCCATCGACGAGCCGGACTTGGAAGAAATGCTCCGCGTCGTCTTCTCCAAAGCCGAGTGGGCGCACGTCGGCGAGATCGACATTCACCCGCCCGTCGCTCTCCTGCTCGGTGAGCCCGCACACACTCTGCGCCTTGCCGAGCAGCGCTTCGTCGAACTGCCGAATCGAGGCCGCGCGCATCGTGAGATAAGCCGTCGCGCCGCCGCCGCCGGCGATGAGCAGCGCGCCGAGCACGAGCCGCCGCGTGAGCTGGCTGCGGATGGATTTCATGGTGCGGAAGCCTGCAACACGTAACCCAGCCCGCGCCGCGTGTGGATGAGCGGCGCGAGCGCGATGGCATCGAGTTTCCGACGCAGTGCGCAGATCGTGGAATCGACCACGTTGCTCATCGGCCCGGCGTCGCCATCGTAGATGTGCGCCTCGATTTCCGTGCGCGACACCACGTGACCCGCGCGCCGCGCGAGATATTCGAGCAGCCCATACTCACGCGCCTGGAGCGTGAGCGCGCAACCCGCGCGTGTGACACTGCGCGCCACGGTATCCACTTCCAAATCCCCGACGACGATGCGACTCTGCTTGCTGTCGTAAGCGCGCCGACACAAGGCGTGGACCCGCGCAAGCAGCTCCTCAAGGGCAAAGGGCTTGACCAGATAATCGTCCGCACCCGCGTGCAGCCCCGCCACCCGATCCGGCACGGTATCGCGCGCGGTGAGCAGGAGGACGTGCGTGTTGCGCCCCTGCGCACGCAGCCGCCGGAGCAGCGCGAGGCCGTCGAGTCCCGGCAGCATGATGTCGAGCACGAGGGCGTCGTAGTCATTCGTCTCCGCGAGCCACAAGCCCTCCGTGCCATCGCCGCTCACATCCACGGCAAAACCCGCGCGGCGCAGCGCCGTGCCGACGGTTTGTTGCAACCGCTTCGAGTCTTCGACGAAGAGCACACGCATGGAAAATGGGGAGCGCGCAGCCGCACGGAAATCCCACGACCAGGGCGGCTCGGGCCGCGCTCCGGCCGTGGGCTTGATCGCGCACGCCGCGCCGTCGGGACTTACTTCTTCTTGTCGTCGTCGTCGTCCTTATCTTTGTCTTTGCCTTTGCCGCCGCCCTTTTCACCTTCGTCGCCACCGTCGATCTTGGTGAGCGTGCCGTCTTCAGCGACTTGGACTTCGAGTTTCATGCCGCTGGGCAGGGTGAGCATGGCTTCGTAGAAGGTCTTGCCGTCTTCCGCGTCTTTTTCGATCTCGCCGAGCGTCGCACTATTCGCGCCGACCTGCGCGAGGATGGTCTTCTGCACCGCGACCGGCAGGCTGGCGAACGGGACTTTTTCTTCCTTCTCGTCCTCCGCTGAGCGGGCGGTCACGGTGAAGGCCCCGAGCGCGAGCGCGACGAGGAGAGTGTGGATGGAGCGTTGGATTTTCATGGGCTTGCGTTTTGTATTTTGGGTTTGGTTTTAGCTTTGTCGCAGCCGGGTCAGACCCAGCCTTTGACGGGGGGAAGTATGCCTGGCGAAGATGAGGCCAGGATTACGGATGGAAAAAAAGTGCGGGACGGCTTCTTCGTGCCGGGGCCGGATTTGTAGTGAGGCAATTCCGCCTCGCTGTCTGTCAAAACTTTGCCTCTGCGCCCGCCGCCCGGTGATTGACCCGACCGGATATCGGAGTCGGGAAACCACGGGGAGTGCGTCGTAATCCAGACCCGCACCCTCGCCGCGAACAGCCCAGAACCTTGCCTCACGCCCGGCAAAATATTTGTCGTCAGTTAAGTGACCATTAAGGACGGGAGGCAAAGTTAGCGCGTGTCGCACGGCCCTCCGGCTGATCGCGCACCTTAACTAACTAACGAACAAACCACATAACCAAGTGACATAAATATGAAAACAACCACCTACCCAGTTTCCAGCACCGCGCCACGCCGCCCCATTCCTCCGCAATGGCTCGGCGCGCGCGCCCTGGCCCTCATCATGACCTCTGCGTTCGCGCCTGGCCTCGTCTCGGGAGCGACCAGCAGTACCACGCCCGTCCCTCAGCCGACTCAAGCGCAACTGGAGGCTGCGGGGCTGTCGAAGTTTCCGCTCGCCCCCAAAGGGCAACGCGTCGATCTCGTGGCGCCTGCCTTCAGTAATCCCACCCGCGTTACCAATCCACTCTTTCCGATCAGCGACCTGCGCTCGGTCGTCTTGAACGGCGTGGTCGATGGCAAGGTCTTCCGCGTGGAGACCACCCTCCTGCCGGAGACGCAAATCATCGAATGGGTGCCAGGACAATGCGTGAAGGTGCTCGTCTCGCAGTATGTGGCCTATCTCAATGGTCGCATCGACGAGGTCGCCCTCGACTTCTACGCGCAAGCCGACGATGGCTCCGTGTGGTACTTCGGAGAGGACGTCTATAACTACGTGGATGGCGTGGTCGAGGATACCGGCGGCACCTGGCGGGCCGGCAAGGAAGGTCCAGCGGCGATGATCATGCCGGGCAAACCAAAAGTGGGTGACGCCCATCGCCCGGAAAACATTCCCGGCCTCGTCTTCGAGGAAGTGTCTGTGAACAAGATCAACCAGACCGTCGCGGGCCCGCGGGGTCCGGTCGCCGGCGCCCTCGTTTCCCGGGAACTGCACGACGATGGGAGCTTCTCCGATAAGATCTTCGCGCCCGGCTACGGCGAGTTTTCCACCAGCCGGGATGGTAACGTGGAAGCGCTCGCCCTGGCCGTTCCCATTGATGCGCGGAAGGTGCCGGCCCCGGCGGACCTCGAAGCTGTCGTGGACGGTGCGGAGGCGGTGTTTGACTATGCGCAGGTCAGGAACTGGCCCCGCGCTTCCGCCAAACTCACGCAGATGAACGCGGCCTGGCAGCGGCATCGCGGCACGGGCGCGGTCCCGGTCCGCTTGATCGAACCCATGAACCGCGCGCTCAGCCAACTCACCGCGGGCGTCACCGCGCGCAACTATACCAAGTCGCTGCAAGGGTCGCTCGATGTGGAGCAAGCCGGACTCGACCTCCTGCTTCAATTCGCGCCGGTCGTGGAAATCGCCATCGATCGGTTCAATCTCTGGCTGCACCAGATCTTCGTGGACGCGCAAACGAAGAATGCCGATGGGTTGAAAGGCGATGTCGCCACGCTCGAGTGGATGCGGGACCGCATCGTGGCCTCCCTCGATAAGACCGACGTGACCCGCATCGACACGCTCCTGAAGGAGCTCCGCGGATTCGCGAACGACGCGAATTTCAAGGAAGCAATGGCCACGGCTGA
The DNA here is from genome assembly GCA_031409655.1 of Chthoniobacteraceae bacterium. Classification (GTDB taxonomy): domain Bacteria; phylum Verrucomicrobiota; class Verrucomicrobiia; order Chthoniobacterales; family Chthoniobacteraceae; genus JANNXQ01. The sequence goes on from JANNXQ010000107.1 coordinate 139,227, forward strand.
GGAACTCGAGGACACCCTCGAAGAAGCCGCGGAGCGCGCGCACTAACCAAGTAGCTCGCACGTTTGACTGCCGCCCCGCTGGACTAACTCCCGGCGGGGCGGCATTGCTCACTAAGAAGCAGAGCCGGCGAGAGGCGTGGCGAGGTGATTCGCGCTATTCCGTGCCTTCGAGCCACACGCTCCGCAGGCGACTAATGGCCTGTCCCGAATGGCACTAAGATAAGTGGAAAAATGGATGATTTGGCGTGAAGTTGTCGGAATGCGGCTAAGGGTTACATAGAGAAGGGGATCTGAAGTACATGGGACTTAGAACACCTTTCTTCTCGGCCTTCGGTCCGT
>JANNXQ010000108.1:0-26717 GCA_031409655.1 Chthoniobacteraceae bacterium
GTGGTGATGAGGAGTTCAGGCCGGGCTGAGACCCGGTCCGACAGGACTGGCGTGTCAGCCGCGTCGAGTTGAGGAACGGGGGCGCAGAGCAAACAGAAGATGGCGGTGGTGAGCAGCAGAAATTGTCTGACTGAGAGGAGCGGGTTCATGGATGGGCGTTTTATAGGATAAGACTAATCCCTGGCCAGCAACGCCATGGCCGCATTATGGCCGGCGATGCCGCTGACCCCGCCGCCACGGCGCGCTCCCGCGCCGGCGAGATAAATATGCGGGTCATCGGTTTCAGCGCCCCAGCGTTGCTGGTCTGCTCCGCCCTCATGGTCATCAAGGAAGGGGAAATCCAAATCGCGGTGGAAGATGTTTCCGCGAGGCAGAGAAATGTCCTTCTCGAGATCGAGAGGTGATTTCACTTCGATCGCCAGCGAGCCATCGCGGCAGGGAGCGAGGACGGATTCGATGGGATCGAGCAGATATTGATTCAGGCTGGCGATGGCGTGCTCCCTGGCCAGGGCCTTGGCGCGCTCCGGATCGGCATCGAAGAGTTTTGCGGGGGTGTGAAGTCCAAAGAGAGTGAGCGTTTGAAACCCTTTCGCGATTAACTCTGCGGAAAGGATGCTGGGATCGGTCAGGGTGTGGCAATACAGCTCCAGCGGGAGCGGCCGCGGCATCTCCCCTCCGCGGGCGCGGGAGTAGGCAGCTTCCAATTGGGAGTAACTTTCATTGACGTGGAACGTGCCGGCAAAGGCGAGTCGTGGATTCACCCCCGATTTCAGCCGCGGCAGGCGCGACAGGAGCATGTTGATTTTCAATTGTGAACCCTCGAGAGACTTTGGTATGGCGCGCCCGCGCATTCGCGCCAGATGTTGGGGCGCGGCGGCAAAGAGCAGATCTCTGGCGCAATAGGTGTGGCCGGATTCCGTTTCGATGTGGACGCCCGCAGGACCACTTTCCAACGCCGCGACCTTGCATTGCAGTTTGATCTCCACGCCATGCAACGTGGCGATGCGATGCAGCTCCTTGACCAAAGCGCCCATTCCGCCCTGCGGCACGCGCCACTGTCCGGTGCCGTTGCCAATCAGGTGATAGAGGAAACAGCGGTTGGCCTGCAGGTCATCTGCCGAAACAAACGTCCCGATCAGCGCATCGGTCAGAACTACGCCTTGCACAAGGTCGTCACTAAACCGATTGCGAATGACTTCGCTGATTGGGATCTCCATCAAATTGCGCCAAACCTCCGGCAACCCCATTTCGGATTTGAGTTCAGCCGCGCTCTTGAGGGGCTGGAGCATGGAGGGCGCGAGCCGTTTGGCCAGCTCGGCAATCTCCCCGTAAAACTTCCGCCAGGCTTTACCCTCCTGATCCGATCCGGTCAGCCGTCTGAAGCAGCTCGCAGTCGGTTCATCCCACTCAGTGGAAACCAAAACACCATCATCCCGACCATCCCTCTGATAAGGAGTGTAGGAAGCGACGGCGCGTCCGAGGATTTTGAAGTTGATTCCCAAATCAGCGACGATCTGATCGGGCAGCAGCGATACCAAATAGGAGTAACGCGATAGCCGCGCATCGTATTCAGGAAAGGGTTGCACGCTGGTGGTCGCGCCACCGAGTTCGGCCTGTGCTTCCAGCAGGAGAACGGCTTTCCCCGCTTTCGCGAGATAGGTCGCCGCCACCAGCCCGTTGTGCCCGCCACCAACGACGATGACGTCGTAAACTTTGAGGGAGTGGTTCATAACATCACGGTTTGTCGGCAACGAAGGCTGGCCGCGAGAGGACGCCTTTGGAGAGCTTCTTCCGGCATTAGATTGGGTAGAGATCGAGCCCTCCGCAGACAAGAAGGATGCGGGTGCGGTAGTTCTGAAACGCCCGGAACCCGCACGTTGGCTTTGATGGCCGGGATCTTCGAGCTGAGTCCTTCAGTTACTGCGTTGGTGATCGGGTGACGCAGGGAGGTGACGAAGTTCTCAAAGTGCCGCTTCAACCTCTTTGCCACTTTGATCATTGGCTGGAGCCGGCCGCGGCGCGCCCACCCATACCATTCTTGGAAGAGCTTTCGCGCGCTGCCTTCATCACTGTAAGACCAGAAGCGCCGGATGACTTCCTTGATCGCCCAGGCCCGCGCGCTCTTTAAGTCGCTCCCTCTCAACTCCGCAAATCTCACCGCCTGCTCCTCGTCGATCTTGTCGGGATCGAATCCGAAGACCCCCTGCGTTCCCTTGAGCCGGTCGTCACCCAAACTTCTACAAGCGTCGGTTTTCCTCCCGATGCACCGCCGCCACCGCGTCATTGAGCTGCGCGCTAAAGTGAAAGCGATCATCGTGTCTCTGTGGTTCCAGTCATCGCCGTATGATTCTGCCCGTGCGCGATGTGGTCGCCTCCGCCCTTTACCCCCTTCCCAGCAGCCCTCTGGTTTCCGTGAATTCGGCATTCATCGGTCTCGGCCAGGTGCTCCAGTAATCGCGGAGCAGTTTGCACTCACTTCCCGGCCTTGAGCTTGTGGATGAGGAACTCGTGCATCTTTTCCTCGCCGCCCTGCGTCACGGTGCATTCGAGACCCAGCTTCTCCATCGCCTCCTTGAGCTTCTGGCCGAGCCGGATGTGATGCACCCACGCGCCCTCGCTCGTGGACGCCGTCACCGGCACGTCTCCCGCCTTATAGACCATAGACACCGGCGGATCGTCGGCCGTGAGGTGCGTGATGGCGGAGGCGTCGCGCGCGAGCTTCTGCACCCGCTCCGAGTTCCAGTCCGCGTCGCTCTTCACCGCGTAGAAGTCCTTCAGCGCCGAGTGCGGCGCGAGGTTCGGCACGCCGAACCACTCGCGGAACGTCCGCATGTCGTAGGTGGACTGCCCGTTCGTGGTCCCCGCCGCCACCAGCCGCGTGGACTGCCGCGCCACCGGATCGCTCGCGTCCGGCTTCGCCAGATCCTTATGAAACGCCAGCCAGAGCGAAATGCCCGCGCCCGCCGAGCCGCCGTGGCTCGCCACGCGCGTCGCATCCAGGTTCCACTCCCCCGCCTTGCTGCGGATGACTTGCAGCGCCCGCGCGCAATCCATCATCGCGATCGGATACGGATTCTTCCCCCCTTCGCTGAGCCGATAGCTGAGCGAGGCAAACGAGACGCCCTTGTCCAGAAACACCTGCACCACCGCCTTCGACACCGCCTTGTCCCCGCCGCGAAACCCGCCCCCGTGGATGAATAGGCACAGCGGAGTCGGCTTCCCGTCCTCCGGTTTCGCCAGCCAGATGTCGAAGACCTGCTTCGGATCCTCCCCGTAGGCCACATCCGCAAGCGTCGGCGCGAACCGCTCCCTGCCTGCGCGCTTCGGCGCGTCCGCCCGAGCTTGCTGCATACTTTCGTATTTCTGGCGAAACGCCTTCGCCTCCTCCGCCGTCAGCTTGCCGTCCTTGTTCGCGTCGCTCTCCGGGAATTTCTTGAGAAAGTTCTCCAGCTTCTCCGCCCCCGGCCCGCGCGCGCCATCCTGCGCGCCCAGCCGCCCGGCAGCGGGAAAAAGAAGGGAAAGGACCAGGGCGAATCGGAGGGAGGTATTCATGCTTTTGCCAATCCCGCTGCGAGCGCGAGCGTTAGAGTTATAGGAGCGCGCAGTCTGGAAGGTCGCCCATTCATCCCGATTGCCCTCTCGTTCCCAAACTCTGTTTGGGAATGCTCGTGCTGGCGAAACTCCGTTTCGTGGCGGTTCGTCCCACAGGGCAACGGAGTTGCGAAGACAGGCGCGTTCCCAAACGGAGTTTGGGAACGAGGGGAAAAGTGCATGTTTCGGAGTTGTGTGACGACACCGTGACGGATAGACCGGATTCCGTGAGAATGCCCACGAAGATCGGCCTGCCACGAGAAGAGCGTTCGCCGGCTTGGAGGTGTCGATATTGCAAGTGTGAAGTCCTTGATGCGCCAAGTGTTATGCGAGACCACCTGTTCCGGGTTCACTCAATCCGAATTTTCCACGATTTGGATTTTGCATCGCATTTCAGGATTCCCGAGCGTCCAGACCCTATTTCAGTTCGTCGGACCGAATCTCCGAGGGGAACGGTTATGCAGTGCAGGTACTGCTCTTCCCGCAAACCGCTCGTCGCGAAGCTCCTGGAGGACCAGTTAAAAAAGAAGCATCATATGGCCATTGAGAGCGGCGATGCAGTCAGGTGCCATTTTACCGTCGCCGAATCCGCTCCCGGGAGGCCTGCGCCGACGATACCCGCAGTGGAGGCTCTCCTGCGACATGCAACCCCGTCCGACGCTCAGCTAATCCGAGCAGAGCACAGACAAAAGAAGGCCCTTCAACAAAAGAGGCGAAGGGTTGAGGCCGTGCAGCCCGGCCCTGGTCTTTCGACCGGCGAAGCCCGTAAGCGGCCATATATACACAAGAAAGGCCGATGACGCGCTTATTCCCCCTCGTTCCCAAACTCTGTTTGGGAATGCTCGTGCGGGCGAAACTCCGTTTCGCTACGGTTCGTCCCACCGGGCAACGGAGTTGCGAAAACAGGCGCGTTCCCAAACGGAGTTTGGGAACGAGGGGGCACCCTTGTCGGGCGCAACTGTGTTGCGGTGGCAGGCGGCTCAGCGCCAGGGATCACACTTGAGCAATGGTTGCGCGCCCGGCAGCCATTCGTGCGCCGAGGAATACCGCCAATGCTCCGGCGCGACGACCCACCCGCGTTGGACCGGGTTGTGGTGAATGTAATCGATCTTTTGAAGCATCATCTCATCTCCGGCGATGGCCTGCGGATGCACTCCTTCCTGCCAGACTTGGTGCCGGCTCGCGGTCTTATGGGCTGCTTTGTAATAGGCGAGTTGGTTCAGCAGCCAGTCGCGGTTTTCGCTCCGAATCTGTTTCAGCAGAGCGGCGGCGGTGTGTCGCTTCAGGGCGTGAAGCGTCTCCGCGAGCGCCGGGCCGGAGAGGATGGCGTGAAAGTGATTATCGAGGATGACCCAGGCGTGAATTTCCAGGGCGCGATGCTGGCGGCAGTAGAGCAGCGATTGCACGAGCACTTCGCAACACCCGTCGCTGGTGAAGACGGGCAGCCATTCGACGATCGTCGCGGTGACAAAATGCGCGGCGTCGGGTTCGAGAATCCGGTAGCGGCTGCGCATGGCGCGAAGCCTGGGGCAACACAGTTGCCGGGACAAGTGCGTTCCCAAACGCCGCAGTTTGGGAACGAGAAATCTGCTCCAGAAGAACGGCAACCTGCTCCAGAAGCGTCGAAAACTCCTTCACTCGCATCATTTTCTGCAAGCAAAGCGTCGTTCATTCGCGCCACTTTGTCGTGCCATTGCGCGGAGTTGTCGTTTTCTTTCGCAAGGAAACGATTTTTCTCCTTCGGAGAATCGTTTTTTTCTCCGGAGATGTCGCGCTATTGAAGAAGATTGCCGTGCCTTGGAAGAGGATTGCCGTGCTCTTGAAGAAGATTGCCGCGCTATTGAGGAAAGTTGCCGTGTCTTTGAAGCAGATTGCTGCGCCTTTAAGGAAGGTTGCCGCGCTTTCGAGGCAGATGGCCGCGTTTTCATCGCGGGATGCCGCGCTTTTGCCCGGCATCACGGCGCGGGAAGCCACGGAAATGAGTCGAGCGAAGGACTCGGCGCTCGCCGACCCTGCTCAGGCAGCGGCCGCTGTCTCGCTGCTGCCGGCCTCGGGCGCTTTGCGGAAGACCGAGGGCTTGCGACCGAAGCCGGCCCGAATCTCCTCGATCTTTCCGCGCTTCTTCAGGCGCGAGAGGATCACGGAGATTTCGGCCCCTTGGAGGCGGCGGCCTTCGCGGGCGAGGAGCGCCTGGATGTCCTGCAGGGTGTAGTCGCCCGTCAGGCGCGCGATGGCCCACTCGACACTCATGGTGTTGGCTCCGTGCCAATTGCGGATCTTCTTCAGCTCCGGGTGCATGTAGGGCTCGGGTGGCGGCGGCGGCGGTAAAGCCTGGGGCGCGGCCTCCAGCAGCGTGACCTGGCGGGTGGGAGACGCCGCCTCCCGCTCCGGGAGCCAGCTGGGGAAAAGGGTGGCGAGGTCGATGGTCTTCGAGCCGCCACTGGCGGCGACGTGCTTGCGCAGGACCTCGAGGGTGGCGAGGAGGCATTCGCGTTCGAGGATTTCCTGCCGGAGGTGTTCCTTGCGTTCTTCGATCTGTGGGAGGGTGAGGGTCATGCAATGCAAGACAAGCACTTGCAATGCTCGGCCGGTGAAAAAGAAGGAAGAGGCCTTGCGCCTTGCGGCGGCGGCGGGTGCCAAGCAGGCTCAAGGCGAGCACGGAGCGGGAACGATCCATCTGGCATCGATGGCGGGGGTTTTGAAAACGCGGAGACGCGGAGGCGCAGAGGATCGCAGAGGGAGGTTACTTCCCTGCCTATCCGGTTCGTGGCCACGTTGCGGGTGAGTCGGACAGGAGTATCAAGATTGGCAGGATTCACGGGATTCCATCTGTCGAAATCCTGCAATCCTCTAAATCCTGTGAATCCTGTCTCCAATTCAGGAAGCTTGGCCACAAACCGGATAGACATGGTTCTTTCCCTGCACCAAAAGGTGCGGGTTCCGCAAGGCCTCTACGTCCACTCTGCGGACCTCCGCGCCTCCGCGTTTTTCGAGCACTCCCCGACGGAATTTGAACTGCATCATTCCGGCTGAGCGGGGTCGCCCTCTTCTGGGCTCGTGCATCTTTTCAATCGATACTCAGGCCTGCGGCCTGGGCGATCGAGTGACGCGCCATTGTCGCTGAAGAAACCCAAGGCTTCCTCGTTCCGGCGTGGCGACGGGCCCAGGCGTCCCGTGGGCGGGGGCGCTGAGCCAGACCATTGGCGCCGACCGCAGCGAGCGGGCCCGCGGTGAAGCTTCCGCCGACGCAATGGCTGATGCAGACCGGCTCGAAGGCCGACCGCGCACCGACACCTACTCCTGCGCCGTGGCCGACAATCGTCCTTCGTCACCCAGCTTGTTGTGGTTCCAGTAGTCGAGCTTCAGGCTCTTCCGCAGCTTCAGCCGCCCGCCATCCGCCTGCTGCCATTCGCGGAGGAGATGCGGTGCTTTCGCATCAAGCGTGAAGCGATCCTTGCCCGCCGCATGCGCCACTTCCACGTCGATGGTCTGCGCGCCGGCCACCCACTTCACCGTCGCGGGGGAAAACTTCACGTCTCCCTTCTTCGAACCAATGATCGTCGGTGCGAGCGGCACTACGAATTCCCCGCTCCCCTTCGCGAAGTCGATCGTCCGCACGCGCACCGGCAGCTCGTCGTAGAAGATCGCGTCCTTGCCACCGCGCACCGTCTCCGCTCCCGCCGCCATCCCCTCCCAATACGTCCGCCATTCATAACTCCACCCACTGCCCAGCCAGGCCGCCGGCCCGGCCAGCGCGCGGAATTCCTTGTAGGTATTCCCGCACGAATCATTGCTGGTCAGCGTCGCCTTCACCAGTCGCCCGGAATCCGCGCGCCAGAAGGCCGAGTGCATCTGCTGATAGACATACACGCCAGTCGGGATGCGCAGGATTTGGTTCAGCTTGATCACCGGATAACTCCCGCCCGCGCTCCCCGGCTCCGCCTTCACCAGTTCGCGATTCGAGAACGGCTCGCACACCAGGATGTGCAGCACCTCACTCGTCCGCGCCTGCCCATAGCGCATCTGCTGCGCGTCAAAGGTCGTGAACTCCGCCTGGCCATCGCCCCAGTAGGATTCGTCCTGAAAAAATTCCGCACGAAACTGCGCGCCACCCGTGGAGACCAGCGCGAGGAGGAAAACGGCGATGAGCGAAGGAGTCGTAGTCATGCTCGGCAGACTAGCATCCTGGAGGCTCGATCAAAACGCTTCATTCGCGCGTGCAGAACAAGTGCACGGAAGCCGACATTCAGAAGCAACCTGCGGCCGACGATGGTCCAAGCACCGCAACCGCTGGCGCGCGTCAGACGGTGCGCCAGCAAGCCCCTCATCCCCGATGACTCACTCAGGGATTCTTTCTATTGACGCGAAGCGCGCCTTCTCATTAAAAGAGTCGGTATGAGAAATAAACGCCACCTTGCTCTCGTCGCCACTGCCCTCGCCGTCGCCATTCTTCCCTCCGATTCCCGCGCCGCGCTCGCCTATACCATCGACAACGCGCAGACCCTGCTCCGCTTTGACACGGCCACCCCCGGGTCGCTCACCACGGTGGGCAACTTTTCCGGTGCCACCTCTTTCCTCGACGGCATCGACTTTCGCCCCTCGAACGGTCTCCTCTACGGATACTCCTTCATCAATAATTCCGTCGTGATCGTGGATCCGAACACGGCCCTCACCACCTTCGTCTCCACCTTGGGCACCGCTTCGAATACTTTCGATCTGGGAGTCGATTTCAATCCCGCGGCCGATCGCCTGCGCCTGGTGAATGCGAACGATCAGAACCTGCGGATCAACGTGGCGACCGGCGCGACGACCGTTGACGGCCTGCTTGCCTATGCCGTGGGTGACGCGAACTTCGGGATCAGCCCGACCATCAACGACGCCGCCTACACGAACAACGATACCAACCCAGCCACCGGCACGCAGCTCTTCTACGTGGACTACGGCACGGACACCCTCGTCTCCACCTCAAACCCGAATGGCGGGGTGCTCAATACCGTTGGTTCGCTGGGGGTGAATGCCACCGCCTTTCTCGGCTTCGACATCTTCACGAACCCCTTCACCGGCTCGAATACCGCCTTTGCGATTCTCGACGTGGCGGCCGTGACTGGCCTCTACAACATTGATCTCACCACCGGCGCCGCGACCCTCGTGGGCGGAGTCGGGATCGGCTTGAATACGCCAGCCGGCCTCGCCATCTCCACCGCGGTACCGGAACCCGGCAGCGCCCTCGCCGGGGCCATCGCCTTGGGCCTCTGCGTCAGCGGGCGGCGGCGCCGCGCGAAAGCCTGAGGCTTTCGTAAAGTCCCCGACTGGATCGCAGCCCGCGGAGGGAAGGGGGCGGCTGCGCGTAGTTTCCAAACTTGGGCTGAGCAAACTGGGCCGCGTCGGCGCAATTTCCGATCGACGCTGCCCAGCTCCCTCTTCAAGACCGCGACCGTCCGGGTGGGTCGTGCTCAGTGCCCGTTCGTGGCCGCATCCGCCTTGGCGGTGGCGAGCATGAGACGATCCGTCCAAGCGAGGACGAAGGCAGAGATCAGGAAGGTGAAGTGAATGGCCACCTGCCACAGCACCGCCTGGTCATTGACGACCGCACCCGGCACGCGCACTTCGATGAAAGTCTTCAGCAAATGGATCGAGGAAATGCTGACCAGCGCCATGGCCAGTTTCACTTTCAACATCCCGGCATTCACATGGCTGAGCCATTCGGGAGTATCGGCGTGATCGTCGAGATGCAGGCGCGAGACAAAGGTCTCGTAGCCGCCGACGATCACCATCACGAGCAGGTTGGCGATCATCACCACGTCGATCAGCCCGAGCACGCCGAGCATGATGAGCGAGCCGGCGTCGGTGACTTCGCCGGGCTGATGGAGGGCTAAGTGCAGCAGGTGCCAAAGTTCCAGCATGAACTGCCAGACATAGACGCCCTGCGCGACGATCAGCCCGAGGTAGAGTGGTGCCTGGAGCCAGCGGCTGGCGAAGATCGTTTTTTCGAGGAGTGATTCGGCGGCGGGGTTCTTTGGCGACACGCCTGAGGGACTACCGGCCCGCCGCGCGCGCGTCGAGTTCCGAGAGCTTCAAACGCACGCTCATGATGTAAGCGGGCTCGCCCTCGGTCCAGTGGCCGTACGTGGTGGTGACGATGGTGCCGTCGGGCAGCAAATCCACAGCGGGATAGGTGCAGTCCGCACCCTTCGTATTGTCCATCATCCGCACGCGATACTGGCCTTCGCGGCCCGCGAGGATGTCCTCGTAAGTCCCGACCCACGCCACCCAGTCGCCCTTCGTCGGGCTCACATGAGTAGTGTCGCGGAAGCTGATGAAGAGCCGTCCATCCGGGGCGTAGATCGCGGTGTGGCGGTCGCCGGTCAGCGCTGCGGGCAGTTCCTTCGGCACGCTCCACGTGAGACCTTCGTCCTTCGTGGTGATGAGGAAGCTGTTGTACTTCCGGCTGTTTTCGCGGAGCAGCACGGCGATCTCCTGGCCATCCGGCGAACGCACTGCGCCCGGCTCGCAGAGACTCGCGTCCGGCAGCATCGCGATCGGCACCGGCACGCTCCACGTCAGCCCGCCATCGGTGCTGCGCACTTGATAGACGTAGAAGCGATACGGCTTCGCGGCGGGCGAGGTGTGCTCGCTGTGCGGTCCCTTCACGGTGTACTTTTTCTCCTCACCACCGATGATGAAGCGCCCGTCGTCGTGGAAGAGCGCCATGTAGTGGCCGGGTGGCTTGAGTTTCACCACGGAGGCCATGGTGACGACGCCGCCGAAATTTCCGATCGGCTTTAGCTCGCTCCACGTCGCGCCGTCGTCCTCCGTCACCGCCATGCGGATGGGATACAGCCCGCTAAACATGATGATGCGCTTTTTTCCCGCGGCATCCACGACCCGGTGCAGCGTCGGCACTTCGAGCGAAGTCTCCCACGATTTCGGGGTTGGCAGGCGATCGCTCCACGTGAGCCCGCCGTCGGTGCTGCGTTTATAGACGATCGCCCCGCGACCGTGGCCTTTCGGATAGACGATGAGCATCGTCTTCCCATCCTCGAGCAGCACGGTCGTCGGGTGCCCGAGATACTGCCCCGCCTCGCGATCGACCAGCACCTGGCGCTGCTTTTCAGCGGAGATATCGACGGTCGGAATGGTGTAGCCGGGCGCGAGCGTCGTCTTCAGATTTGTCGGCAGCGCGACGGTCGTGTCCTTCTTTTGCAAAGCCGTCTGCTGCGCGCAGACGGTGGCAGTGAGGGCGAGCAGGACGGCAGGAAAGTGGGGGACCTTCATGCCTCGTATGAGGCTTGAGACGCGCGGTCTCTTTGCGGGAATCGCTCAGGAAACATCTGGGAGCGCCGCCGTCCCGTGCGGCATCGAATCGTTGCGCGCAGCGCCTGAAACAATGTGGCGCTTCGCGCGATGGCAGGCAGCCGCACGGGACGGCGGCGCTCCCAGGTTCAGCGCCGAAAGATGGGCGTCGGTTCCTTCCCATGCCGCACGAGCGGCCAGAATTTCGCGTAGTCAAAGGGCCGGCTGAATTCCCCGTGATGGCACTTGGTGCAATCCCCTTCCCCGAGCTTCCGAAAGTGAAAGATGGGATCGCCCGCACCCGTGCTCCGCTCCGCGACATGCTGACTGCCCGGCCCATGGCAACTCTCGCACCCGACGTCCGCCAGTTTCGCCCCGCGAAACTCCCGCCGATAGCCGCTCGGTGTCCGAAAACCAACGGTGTGGCAACCGATGCAGTTCGGATCGGCGTCAGCGCCCGCATGCTTCAGGGTGGCGAAAGCGTGTGCGTGACCCGTCTTTGCCCACGCCTGCGTGGCCGTCGCGTGGCAGCTCGCGCAGGCCTGACTGCCGGCGTAGGTCGCGGCAGTCTTCACGCCGGGAATCATGTCGCCCTGCAGATCCGTCGGGTCGTCCAGAGTGAGCTTCGCGCCGCGCACCTCGTCGCGATACGCCGAAGCCAGCGCGCGAATTTCCTCATTCTGCGGAATCTGATCGTTCACCAAAATCACCTCGCCCTTCAGCGGAGTCATTCGGCCGCGCGCCTCCAGCTTCACGCCGAGCGTGCCGAGCGCGCGCGACTGATTCGTGGTGGCGAGGAGCAGGCTGCGATTCTCCCGGGTCAAGGATTGCGAGGGCTGCTGCACCTTCCCGCCGAGGATTACATCGAGTTCGTAGAATTGTCGCGCCAGCGCCGCCATGCCCGCCTCGTCCGTGAAGGCCAGCAGCACGATGAAATCGGCCGCCTCCTTGAGCGTCGGCAGCAGACTTGCGAGCCGCGTCTCCATCTTTTCGATCATCAGTCCCTCCCCGAGGGCATCGCCGAGTCGCGGATCGAGCACACCGACCAGCGCGATCCGCCACGCCCCGCGCCGCACGATGCGGTGCGACTCGAAGATCGGCTCACCCGTCGCCGCCGCGAGCAGATTGGCACTGAGCATCGGCACCGCCGCCTGCGCCTTCAGCTCCCGGAGCTGCGCGGCAGAGAGCGCGGCTTCGCGATGACCGACATTCAGCGCCTCGTAGCCGAGCTTCGCAAAGGCCTGCTGGAGGTAGCGATATTCGATCCGCTCGTAGTCCGCGGTGCCCTCGATGGCATCACCGACATCCACCTTCAAAGTGTCCGCCGTTGCGCCTTTCCCGATCATCGTCGCGATCCGGGTGAGTCCTCCAAACTGCCCCGTGAAACATCCGCACGGCACCAATCTCCCGCGCACATCGCCGGTGAAAATGACCGTGAGTTCATCACCCGCCGTCGCGGCCGGTTTCCGGAGTGCAAACCACGCACTCCCAACGAGCGCGAGCACGACCATAGCCACAACGAGCCCGCGCCTCATATCGGGAAGCACCGCCGCAGTCGTTCGATGTTCGGTGTTCGATGTTCAATGTTCGATGTTCTCCCCGCAGCACCGGAAACTTCGAACATTGAACATTGAACATCGAACATCGAACGAATCCTTCCGACACCCAGCGCGCGCATCTCAGTAGAGCAACGCGTAGGTGAAGACGTTCACATTCACCAGCACCGCCTCGACGATCATATTGCCGCCGCAGCAGCAGCAGCCCTTGGCGTTCGAGACATCGTTGAGCCCGTCTTTGGAATAGACCATCACGAGCCGTCCATTGACCTCCAGGCCTTCGATGAAAGCCTCGTTGCCCTTCTTGTCGGTGAGCCGGGCGATGCGATTCACCGTCGAGAAAACCGGATGCGACAACGGCAGCTTCACGAGCTTGTGCTCCGGGAAGACGAGCTTGAGTTCGTTGCGCAAGGCAGTGTCCCATTTCGGATCAGAGCAGCCGGGGCTGGAAAGAATGAAGCCGCCGTTGAGCACATAGCGGCGCAGATTTTCGCGCTCCTTTTTGGTCAAAGTGAACGCCTCCTCGCCCGACCAGACGCAGAAGGGAAAGTCGAAGACCGTGTCCGCCTCCAGCTTCACCGGCACGAAGCTCTGCCCGACGTTCAGGTTGGTGGCGCGCGCGACATCGGAGAGAAACTTGTCGGCGAAACAGATCGAACTCTTGTTCCCCGCATAGACAAGATTGCCGCATTGCAGCTTTGTCAGGTCCGCATTCGGCGCCTCCGCGGCCTTGGCGACGGCTGCCTCGAGTTCCTTCTGCTTCCGCTCCGCGGTCGCCCCCGCCCCTGCCCCGAATGCGTCCGCCGAGAGCACCCATGCCAGCAGCACGAGCAACGCGGGCCAGCACCTCCGAGGAGCATGCCCGTCACGGGCGTTGGTCGCGGCGTCCCGCCGTGACGAACTTCCGTCACCGTCCTGAAGACCGGGCGGCAGCGGGATCTCCTTCATCGAAGAAAGTTCGTTTCGGCGAGACGCCGAAACCAACGCCCGGGACGGGCATGCTCCCCGGAGCTCCGGTCCGGACCCTGTCGTGAGACTATTCGCGGTGTTCATTTCGTGATGGCCCGGAAGTACTTCTCCACGATCTCCCGATACTGCTCGATCGTCGCTTCGCCCTGGACGGCTTCGCTCTCGCGATTCGTCTCCTGCACGCCCCGGACCACATCCGGCTTATCCAGCGCAAGCTCCGGCCTGGCGCCATCGGGCACCGCTTTGTTGAGGCCCTGGCCGCTGCGTTCCGCGCGATCACTTTCACTGATGCGCGCTTCATTGCCGAGCACGTTGGCATTCGGCCCCACCTGCAGCGCGTAACCATCGCGGCCCCCGTTCCCTTTCCCCTGCCCCGGCTTCTGTCCATCACCGAACTTCTTGCACTGCATCATCTGCTGGAAGCTGTTCTTTGGATTCAGCGAGCGCTGGATGCTCATCTTCTGATCGAGTTCGTCGCTCATCTCGCCCTGCTTGCCATTGCATTGGGAAAACATCTTCTCCATCTCCCCGCGGAGATGTTCGGCGAGGTTGGCACCGTCGTTGCCGTTGCCGTCAGCCATCGCGCGAGTGGCGTTCTTCGCGTGAACCTGAAGACGCAGATCGCCCATCTTTTGCGCAAGTTGTTGCGCACTCTTCCCCGCTTGCGGAAATTTTTCCTCCGCCGCTTTCCCGTCCTCCCACAGCTTCTGCTCCACCGCGTCGAGTTCCTCGCCGATCTGCTTTTCCTGCGCCGCGAGATCCTTGAGCGCGAGTTGATCTTCGCGGGTCAGCGGGGTCGCGCGGGCATACGCCTTGGACTGTTCGGCGAGTTGCTGCTGCGCGGCGTAGAGATCCTTGAAACGGTTGATGTCCTTCACGATCTCGTGCATCAGGCTCAGGTCTTCGAGCGGCTGCGCGATCTGCTCCTGCGCCTCCTGCTCAGCCGCGCCGAGCTTCGCGAGTTGTTCGTCTGAGGCCTTTTTGAATTCCTCCAGTTGCTGCTGCTGCGGGGTCTGCGCTCCGGACTTTGCGGTGATCTGCTTCCGCGCCGCTTCGTTCTCCTTGGTCGCTTCGCGGATCTCCCCGGCCTTTTCCGCGAGCACCTTTTTCAGCTCCGACTCGATGTCGTAGAGCGGCTGATCGCGGACGAAATTCTCCATCGTGTCCGCGAGTTGATTGAACTGTTCGTTGGTCTCCTTTTGTTTCGCGAGCAGCGCGTCGAGCTGCTTCTGCATCGCCTCGCGCGCCTGCTCATCCAGCGCGGCCGCGAGCTGCTCTTTCTGCGCTGCGCTTTCTTCGCCCAGCTTTTTCTGCTGCTCCACGAGATCGTGGAAAGCGGCGAGCAGCTTTGAGTACTTGGCCTCGATGTCACTCATGTCGGTCTGCTCGCGGAGAAAGGAATTGTACTCTTCGGTGGTGATGACGGTGAGAGTGACCGTCTTGCTCCGCGCGAGATGCGGCTCCGGCGCATTGTCGATGGCTTCGGCGAAATACGAGACCTTGTCCCCGCTGACCAGATTCAGCGCCGCGAAATCGAGATCGAAAGACTCGCGAGCGTTCAGCGTCGGCTTGTCGAAGGTCACCACGCGCGGCTCGCCGAAAATGCCATTCCGCGCAATGTGGATGCGCAGCGTCTGCACTCCGTAGTCGTCGCTCGCCTCAGCCACGGGTTGCACTTTGAAATCCAGCGCGACGAAGGCGTCCGCGTCGGGGTTCTTCACGTCCACCTCGGGCGGCAGATCATGAGTGACGGTGAGTGCGAGTTCCCACGTTTCCGTCGAAGGATGGCTCTCCGCATCGAGCATCGAAAATTTCAGCCGTCCCGAATTCTTTGCCACGATCGCCCCACTGACTTCCTGCTCGCCGCTGGCCACCAGCGTCCGGCGTTCCACTTCACCCGGCGCTTTTTCGAGATCCACGGCACCTTCACTGAGCGGTCGGTTCGATTGCAGGCGGAAGGTCAGCTTGCTGCCTTCGAGCGCTTTCAGGCTCTTGAATTGCAGCGGCTGTTCGCGCGCCGCCAGCCCAGTGTATGCCGGCGGCGCGATCTTCACCCACGCCTGCTCGAGCTTCGGCGTGAGCACGATCCCCACCCGGCGCTGCTTGCTCAGGCTGTGCCGCTTTTTCGTATGGGCGAAAACCACCAGCCCGCTCTTGATGCCCTCGATCTGCTGGGTGAAGCCGTGGTCGCCTTTGTCAAACATCGGCGCCGTGACTGCCTGCTCCGGATGGCCGACGGGATGATGCGTGAGAAAAAGTTCACCCGGCCGGTGACCGCTCGCGCGCGCCGAGACGAGCAGACTGCCACCGTAGATCACCTGCGTGGTGTCGTCTCCCGGGTTGGCGATCTCGAGGCGCGTAAAGGAAAACGGAGGATGATCGCCGAACGGATCGAAAAAACGCGCCAGCTCCGTGCGCGTGAGGTCGAAGAAGAGCGCGCCAACCGCGACCATGCCGAGCAGCCACCAGCCGGCGCGCTGGGCCTGCCGTCGGAGCGGGTCCGTGCGCGCAAATTGTTCGAGCGGTTCGTGGCTCAGCGCCTCCGCGTAGCCAGCGACGGCCTGCCCCGCCATGTTCCGCGTGAGCGGCGCGAGCGCGGCGTCCGCCGCTTGCGCGCGGAGCTGCAGGAGATTCATCAACTTCGACCCGAGCCGCGGCTGACGACTCTCCAGCACGCGGGCGACGTGCTCGAAGCCGTTCCGTTTTCCCCACGCCAGCCACGCGCACCAGGCCACGCCCGCGAGACTGAGCAGGAGAAACGCGGCGCTCAGCGCGACCCGGGGGCCAGCGGCAAAGTGCAGCGCCACATCCGCCGCGAAGCACAGCGCGAGAAATCCGATGGCCCACGGCCACGAGCGCAAAAACCGGCTGCCGCCGCGCTCGACTTGCAGGATGCGATCCGCCGCTTCGAGCCGTCCACCGAGCTTCCCAAGTGAATCCGCTCCTTCGCGAACCTCAGGTCGGCGGACAGCAGCAGCGGAGCTCATCATCGGATGTTAGGCCCACCAGGTGGGGCGGTCAACGCACGGCGCGCCCGGCATTTCCGACATTGCCAAGGCCCCGAGCCACCCATTGAATCCCCGCCTTTCCGCGCCCTGATGAAACTCCGCAACCAACTCCTCGCGCTCTTCTGCCTGGTGATCTTTGCGGTCTTTGGCTGGCTCTACGTCCGCACCTGGGTCGTGCAAAAGCCGTTTGGGATCATCCTTTTCGTCTCCGACAGCATGGTCGCGCGGCACCTCACGGCGGCGCGGCTTTATGAAGGTGGGGCCGCGCATCGGCTGACTATCGAGGCGCTGCCCAATCTGGCGCTCGTGCGGAATTCGGCGAATGACTTCGCGGTGCCCGACGCCGCGGCAGCCAGCACCGCCATCGCCACGGGACAGAAGGCGAATCATCGCGCCCTCGGCATGGATCCTCAGGGGCGCAGCGTGCCGACCCTGCTGGAACTCGCTCACCGCAAAGGTCGCGCCACCGGCCTCGTGAGCAATGGTCCGCTCGCCGGCCCTTCCGCCGCGGCCTTCTATGCGCATCATCCCGATGCGCGCGAGACGGCGACGCTGGCAAAACTGCTGACCAGTCTCACCGACCTCGATGTGGTGCTCGGCGGCGGCGGTGCAGATTTTCTCCCCGCGGGAAAAGACGGCCAGCGCGCCGATGGCCGCGATCTGCTCGCGGAACTCCGGCGCACCGGACGGCAGATCGTGGGCACCCGCGCCGAACTCGAGGACGCCTCCGCGTCCGGCGAGCAGGGCATCCTCGGCGTCTTCAGCCCGGGCCCGCTGGGCTTCAGCAATGAAACGGCCTCCGGCACCACTCAGCCAACCCTCGCCGACATGGTCCGGCGCGCGATCGAGTTTATGCAGACGAGTCGCAGCGGCTACGTGCTCGTCGTCGATGCCTCCCTGGCGACGATGGCGGCGGAGCGCAATGAAGGGGAACGCCTGATCGCGGAGACCGTGGCCCTCGATCACGCGATCGCGATTGCGCAAAAATACGCTGGGGAGAAATCGCTGATCATCGCCGTCGGCAAACACTCCACGGGTGGCATGACCCTCAATGGCTATCCGCTCCGGCAGGATCACGGCGTGGCGCTCATCGGCACGAATGCCTCGGGCCAACCGGCGATCGCCTGGACCACCGGCCCGCATGGACCGCAGCCGCCGGAAGCACCGCAGACGGAGCCCGCGGCCTTCCACGTCCCCTCCGCCCTGAACTCCGCCGAGGACGTCCTCGCCGCGGGCCGAGGCGATGGCTCGGAAAGACTGCGCGGCTTCATCGACAACACCGCGATCTTCGAAATCCTCCGCGACGCCCTGTAGGTAGTAGCGCAGGCTTCCAGCCTGTAAGTGGTCACGCAGGCATCCCTGCCTGCTTTCCACATGTCTTCGGGGATGCAGGCTGGAAGCCTGCGCTACTCCTTGCCCGCCGCATCGAGGGCCGCGTGATCGATGGTCGTGAGCCGCTTCCGCCGCGCGCCGAGCTGCGGGATGCACTGGATGAGCGCCTTCGTGTAAGCGTGCTGCGGATTCGAGAGCACGTCCCGGGTCGCGCCATACTCCACGATCTTTCCGCGGAACATCACCGCCACGCGATCGGCGATCCCGCTGATGATGCCGAAGTTGTGCGTGATCAAAATGATCGCCATCTCCAGCCGCTTCTTGAGTTCCTTGAGCTGATCGATGATCTGCGCCTGGATGGTGACATCGAGCGCCGTCGTCGGCTCATCGGCCACGAGCAGATCGGGCTGACAGGACAACGCCATCGCGATCATCACGCGCTGCTGCATCCCGCCGCTAAGCTGGTGCGGGTAGTCCGCCATGCGCTGCGCGGGATTTACGATGCCCACGAGATCGAGATACTTCACCACTTCCGCGTCGATGTCCGTGACCTCCGGGCGGTGGAGCTGGATGGCTTCCGCGATCTGATTGCGGATCGTGAAGACGGGATTCAGCGACGTGCTCGGTTCCTGGAAGATGTAGGCGATCCTGTTGCCCCGGATCTGCTGCAACTCGCGCGGCTTCATCTTCAGCACATCGCGCCCATTGAGCAGGATTTCCCCGGAGCGATAAATCGCCGGCGGCTCGGGCAGGAGCCGCGTGAGCGCCAGCCCGGTCACACTTTTCCCACTGCCGCTCTCGCCCACGATCGCCAGCGTCTCCCCCTTTTGCATCGTGAAAGAGATGCCTTTCACGGCTTGAGTCGTCCCGGTCTCGCCGGCGAAGTCGATGGCCAGATTGCGGATGTCGAGGAGCAGGGTGTCGGACATGGCGGTGACGAGTAAGCGGCGCGAGGTGGAGGGTCAACGCTGCTTGCGGCGGCCCGCGGGAGGTCCGCTCCGGCGCGCGCCGCCGCCCGGCCGTTTCCCGCGGCTCTCCGGTTGCGGCCGGCGCCCGCTCGGCTGGCCGCGCCGCTCCTGCTGAGCAGGGACTTTTGCCTTCTGACTTTTGACTTCTGACTTCTGCTCCCTCCTCACTTCCCCACCAGCCACCGGAACGAAATCCACCTGCCGCTTATACGCATCGACGCGCGCGACGATGACCTGGAGCGCATCGCCCGTCTTGTAAGTGCGCCGCGTCTGACGCCCGACGAAGCTCAGGCGGATGGGGTCGAATTGGAAGAAATCTCCCGGCAGCGCGCTGACGTGGATCAGCCCGGTGAGGAGCACATCGGGCAGCTCGATGAGCAGCCCGTAGCTGCGCACATCCACGACGATGGCGCGAAATTCCTCCGGCCGTTTCGCATCGAGCTGGCGTTGGAAAAACTCCATCTTCTTCAGCGTCGTCGAGTCGCGCTCGGCGTCGGCAGAGGTGCGCTCCGTCTTGGAAATGTGCTCCGCGATTTCGCCCAGACCCGAGGTGGACGCCGCGCGGTGCGAGCGCTTCCGATTTTCCTCACCGGTGTGCGCCGCTCGTCCGCCGAGGCCCTCGATCGCCGCGAGCGAACGATGCACCACGAGATCCGCGTAACGCCGGATGGGGCTCGTGAAGTGCGTGTAATTCACCTTTGCGAGACCGTAGTGGCCGAGCGGCAGCGTGCCATAGACGGCGCGCTTCAGACTCTTCAGCAGTTGCAGCCGCACCGCATATTCCTCCGGCGTGCCTTTGGTGGATGCGAGGAGCTTCTGCACTTCGCTGCGCTTCGTGAGGTCGCCCGCCTTGAAGCCATAAGTCGCCGCGAATTCGCGGAAGCCGAGGAGCCGATCCGGGTCCGGATCTTCGTGCACGCGATAGATCACCGGCACGTTGCTGTTCTTGAGTTCGCGCGCCACCACCTCATTCGCCGCGAGCATGCACTCCTCGATGAGCTGATGCGAAATGTCGTTCTCCACGCGCTCCAGTCGCGCCGCGCGCCCCTGGTCGTCCAGCCACACTTTCACCTCGGGGAAGTCGAGATCGAGCGAGCCGGCGGCGAACCGATTGCGCCGCAGCAGCGAGGCCAGCTCCCACGCGACGCGCACGCGCTCGCGCAGCTCGGGCGTGACATTCAGCGGCACCGGCGCGGCATCGAGATGCACCTTGCCGCCGCGCTCGTAGTTCGGCGTCGGCGGCACCGGCTTGTCCTCGAGAATCGCGAATGCCTGCCGGTAAGTCATCCGCGCGGCGCTGCGAATCACCGTGCGCGCAAAACGCGCGCTGCGGACTTTTCCGTGCGCATCGAAGTCGATGAAGGCGGAGAAAGTGAGCCGGTCCACGCCGCCCTTGAGCGAGCAGATGCCATTGCTCAAACGCTCGGGCAGCATCGGCACCACGCGGTCCGCGAGATACGTGGAGTTCCCGCGTTTGCGGGCTTCCGCGTCGAGCGCCGAGCCCGGCTGCACATAGTGCGAGACATCCGCGATATGCACACCGAGCCGCCAGCCAGTGCCGAGGCGCTCCACATGGATGGCGTCGTCGAAATCCTTGGCGTCATCGGGATCGATGGTCACCACCGGCATGTGCCGGAGGTCTTCGCGACGCGCGATTTCCTCGGGCGAAACCGTCTCGGAGATGGCCTCCGCTTCCCGGTGTACCTCCGGCGGGAATTCCTCCGCAAGCTGGTACTTCCGGATGATCGAAAGCATGTCGATGCCTGGCGCATGCGCCGGCCCGAGCACTTCGGTGATGCGGCCCTCGGGATTCGTTTGCCGCGACTCCCAGGTCTCCAGTTTCACCACCACCTTGTCGCCGATGTGCGCCGCTTCGGGCTGCACATAGACGTCGTGCTGCAGCCGCGGATCGTCCGGGATGACGTAGAAGAAACCCTGCTTCGAGCGCTGGAGCGTGCCGACCACCGTTGCATTCACGCGCTCGAGGATGCGGATCACGCGGCCCTCCAGCTTGTCGCCGGTGCGCGGCTGCGCGCGGCCTTCGTGCATCAGGCGGGCCACCACTTTGTCGCCATTCATCGCCGTGCCCATGTTCGGCTCGCCGATGAAAATGTCGGGCTGTCCCTTCTTCTCGTTGATCAGGTGGGCATTACCATTCAGGTGAACCTGGAGCGTCCCGGTGATCAGGTCCGCAGTCTCCGGCAGGACGTAGCGGTCCTTGCGGATGCGGGCGATTTCTCCGTCCTGTTCGAGATCGCGCAGCACATCGCGCAGCTCCGCCCGCTTGTCGCTCGGCCAGCGCAGCGCCTTGGACATTTCCACTTTGTCCAGCGGCCGATAGTTCGGGGCGCGGAGGAGTTGCAGGACGCGGTCGCGGAGCGGATGGGATTTCACACGAGCAGTGCTACACGTTTGGACGTTGCGGTGGAAACGATGATTGAGTTTTGAAAACGCGGAGATGCAGAGACGCAGAGAACGCAGAGGAAACGAAAGCGGGGGACGGGCCATTCCCTGTTCGGTGAAAGAGGATGGATTCTTCTCCGCGTCCTCTGCGCCTCTGCACCCTCTGCGTTTTCAAAATGCCCCTCTCCGGCTGGGACGCGGCTACGGTCGCGCGAAGGCCGGCAGCGCTTTCAGCTCCAGCCCGCGAAGCGCCAGCCCCGTCCCTTCGCCCACGATCCCGAAATACCCGCGCGGCACGATCTGCCACGGCTTCGAGCCCACCCGCATGTAGGCGGCGGGCACCACGGCGCTGAGCTCCGCGTCGAGCACCAGATATCCGTTCAGATCCACGCGCACCGTCGAGCCGCGCACCGTCACCTCTTGAAAATTCCACTCCCCCATCGGCCTCTGATAGTCCCGCAGCGCCGGCACCAGCCCATACGCCGAGCCATGCCGCTGCCGCGCATCGATCGGCCCGCGCGTCTTCTCAAAGTGCTCATCGAGCAGCGGAATCTTGCAGAGCCCCAGGGTCGCTGGATCGCCCTGCCCCGGGTAGCGCAGCGCGAGACCGGCACTCCCGCCGGGCACCGTGCGAAACAGCATGCGCACCGCGAAGTCACTCAGCTCTTCCTTGAAATACATGGTCCCGGATTGCCCCGCCCGCGTCCGAATCGCGCCATCGACAACTTCAAAGGCACCCGTCACTCCCGCCCAGCCCGTCGCGTCGCGGCCATTCCAGAGCGACTTCCAGCCTGTGCCGCGGCCGTTCGCGGCGAGGATGGAGTTCGCCTCGGCCCCGCCGATCTCGCGGATGAAAAGATTGCGCCAGCGCATTTCGCCACCATGGGTCTGGAGCTGGATCGGCCCCTGCGAGGGCACCGGAAGTTTGGGATCAAAGAAATTCTCAAGGATCGCGTGATCGACCACGAGCGTGCCATTGAGCCACACGCTGACGTGGCTCCCGACCATCCGGACTCCGAGTTTATTCCACTCGCCCGCCGGTTTATCCGCACGCACCAGCGGATCGCGCCCCGGCGTGCCCGGCTTGTTGTTCCAGAGCCCGCCGGAGCCTTTCGCCGCGCCCTGCGCTGCGAGCAACCGCTCCTCCGGATCCCAGAGCTGCACCTGCGGCACCCCGCGCAGATAGAGCCCGGAATCGCCCCGCGGCTCGATCTTGTACTCGGCGAAAAACTCCAGATCGCCGTAGTCCCGCTCCGTGGTCAGAAAACGCCCCACGCCATTGCTCACCAGTTCGCCATTCTCGACGCGCCAATGGAGACTGAGTTCGATCGACCATTTCTCGATTTGCCTCGCGCGGAAAACCGGATTCATCGCGAGCAAGGTGCGATGATCGAAAGTATCGCCCCCGCGCCAGCCGGTCAGATCGCGCCCATTGAAGATCGTGGTGAATCCCGGCGGCGCCTCTGCCGCCAGCGCGCTCATCCCGAGCACCAGAAAGACAACGAGCACGCCCATTGCAAGACGCAGCGTTCGATGTTCGAGGTTCGATGTTCGATGTTCGATGTTCAAAGTTCGGGCGCCCCCCGACACCCAGGCGCTCAGGCAAAGAACATCGAACACCGAACCTCGAACGTCGAACATCGAACGCGCCCCACCGCCGCCGCCCCTACAGCTTCTTCAGCCGCACCGCCCGGAAGGCCACCGGATCATTGTGCCCCGCGAAGCCAAAAAACCCGCTCGGGCGATCCTTCCCGGGATGCTCGGACGCTTTCCCTTTCCCTCCCATCACCGTGCTCATGTCCAGTTTACTCAGGTCCGTATCGAGGATCACCGTGCCGTTCAACTCCACCTTGATCGTCGAGCCTTTGACCGTCACTTCCTGAAAATTCCACTCGCCGGTCGGATGCTGATAGCCGCGCGCCGCCGCCACCAGCCCATACGCCGAGCCATGCGCCTGCCGCGGATCGATCGGTCCCCTCACCTTTTCGTAATTGTCGTCCAGCACCTGCAGCTCCGTCATGCCCACGTAGGCCGTATTGCCCACCAGCGGACAGCGGATCGCCAGCCCATTGTTCCCGCCCGGCGGCACCTTGAATTCCACCCGCGCCACGAAATCCCCGTATTCCTCCTTGGTCAGCAGATTGCCACCCTTGCCTGCTTTGCAGAGCACCGCCCCGTCCACCACTTCGTAATTCTCCACCGCGCCCTGCCAGCCCTCGAGATCCTTGCCGTTGAAGACCGATTGGAAGCCCGCGTCTTCCCCATGCCCCGCGAGGATGCGGTTCGCCTCCTCACTCCCGATCTCGCGGACGAAAACATTCCGCCAGCGGATTTCGCTGCCATGGGTCTGAAGCTGGATCGGCCCGCGCGGCAGGATCGGCAGCCGCGCCTCCGCCGGCTTCTTTTTGTCGAAGTAGTTTTCCAAGACCACATGATCCACCACCATCTGTTCGTTCAGCCACACCGTCACGCGGCTCCCGACCATCAGGATGCGGAACTTATTCCACTCGCCAAATGGCTTGTCCGCCTTCACCAGCGGATCGCGGCCCGGCGTGCCTTCCGCATTATTCCAAAGCCCGCCGGAACCTTTCGGCTTCCCGAGCTTCACCGCCTTTTCGTCTGACTCGGTGGAATCCCAAATCTGCACCTGCGGCACCCCGCGCAGATAGATCCCGCTATCGCCCAGCGGCAGCGCCTTGTACTCCACCAGCAGTTCCACGTCCCCGTAGTTCTTATCCGTAGTAAGGTAGAGCCCCTGGCCGTCATTCACGATCTCGCCGCCCTCCACCTTCCAGTGCGCATTGATGTTCTCCGGCCCCTTCTTCCCCACTACCCCGCCACCTTCGATGGACTGCTTCTGATACTCCGCGAGTTGCTCCGGTGTCACCGCCAGCAACTCCCGCGGATCCCGCGTCCCCCAGCCAAACCAACCGCTCAGGTCTTTGCCATTAAAGAGCGGAGTAAAACCGACCGGCGGCTGATTCTGCGCAAAGGTGGAAGGGAGCGTCGCGAAGAGCGCGAGGAGAGCGAGGGGGAATTTCATGATCGAGCGGTGTTACGGGGTTTCGGTAAAGCGGTCAATCGGCGCGACGCTGAAAGCTTAGCCAGCCTCCTCTCGCGCCCATGCTGCACCCTTGCTCCGCACCGGCTACACGGCTAATCTCGCTCGCGTTACAGACATGCTGGAGTTGCTCGCCGCCGGCGCGGCGCACGAAGAAATCCTGCGCGACTATTCTTTTCTTGAACCGGCCGACATCGAGGCCGCACTGCTTTACGCCGCTCGTCAGACCGACCACGCCGTACTTGCTGCTGCGTGAAGTTCCTCATGGACAACCAACTCCCAGCGGCGCTCGCCCGTTGGCTCGCGGCGCGGTCGGAGGCCGCTCGCCCGGCACGCCGCCGGACGAGCTTTCTCCGAGAGACAGGCTGCCGCCCGGCTTCCGGAAAGGGCAGGAGGTTTTCAATGTCCACCGCGCGATGAGCGAGTCCCAAGGCATGAGAAGCGAACCATTCTGCAAGTCTGCACGGACCCTACCCCTGCTCCGTCGCGTCCTTTGAAAGAGAGACGGCCACGCGCCAGCCGGCTCCGTGAGCCCCGGCTAGGAAGTAGGCCGGGGCGAAACGCTTCGGTGGATGGCGCGCTCCGCCGCGCCCAGGCACAATTCGCGCGTCAGCGCCTTTCTCAAATTGCCTGGCCTTCGGCATCGGCTCACCATGGCGCGACGGAGCGCGCCATCCACCAGGGCTGCGTGTGCAGCGCGGGATCGGCAAGACGGCGGTCGGACACTTCGCTTCGAAGCGGGAAGCAAGCGGCTCGGGCCTTGGCCAGAATGGGAGCGAACGTGAGGGGAGACGAGGCTGCTCCGAGTCCCAGCGGGGTTTTTGGTTGAATCGAAACCTTCTGTCCGCCATCAAGACCGCGTGTTGACCACAAAAAGGGAAATAAATCAGGGAAAGCGTGGACTTCGAAATCACCCACCTCACGCACTATAAGTACGGCCACCCGGCCGCGGAGGCTTATGGGGAGGCTCGACTCACCCCACCCACCCTGCCCCAGCAGACGGTGCTCAGCCACCGGCTGGCGCTCGATCCCGAGGTGAAGACTTCGACCTACACCGATCACTTCGGCAATCAGGTCGATTTCTTTTCCCTCCCCTTCCGCCATCGCCAGCTCACGCTGCGCAATGAGATCGTGGTCCGCACCGAGGCGGTCCGGCGGCCGCAGGAGAGCCTCGATCTTCCGGTGCAAGACGCGCGGCAGATCCTCAATTCCGCGCTCCCGGATATCTTCGATTACCTGCAACCTTCCGACGTCGTCGAGACCGGTCGGGAGTCGGCGCAGTGGGCGAAGCGATTCTTCGCCGCGGGCGCGCCGCTCGGGGAAGCGCTGGTGCAGTTGAACGAGGCCATCCACACCGAATTCACTTACGAACCGGGCACGACGGAAAATAGCACGTCGCTCGCGACGGTCTGGAAAACGCGCACGGGCGTCTGCCAGGACTTTGCCCACATCGGCCTCAGTGTGCTGCGCACGGCGGGCATCCCGGCGCGCTACGTCTGCGGTTACATCGAGACGGATGCCGCGGCCGGCGGCGGCCGCCTCACCGGGGCCGTGGCGACGCACGCGTGGATCGATGTGCTGGTGCCCGGCATGACCTGGGTGGCGCTCGATCCCACAAATCGCCAATGGGTCAATGAGCGTTACGTGGCCGTGAGCTTCGGCCGCGACTATCGCGATGCGGCGCCGCTGCGGGGCACTTTCAAAGGCAGCGGCGGTCAGAAAATGAGCATCCAAGTCCACATGAAACGTCGCAGAGAAAAGGCCCGCGTATGAAGGTCGAAATCCGCTACGACAGCACCTACACCTATGCGCGGAAGGTTTCCTTTTCGCCGCACATCTTCCGGCTGGTGCCAAAGGTGGACCAGCACCTCAAGGTCCGGCGTTTTGACTTTGGGACGAATCGCGGCGGCGTGGTGAACTGGCGGCGCGACCTCTTTGACAACGAGACGGCCTCCTGCTTTTACCCGGCCTCCTCCAAGACCATGACCGCGCGGCTGCGGCTCGTCCTGGAGATCTCGACGAAGAATGCTTTCGGCTTCCTGCTCGAACCCAGCGCGCTGCACGTCCCCTTTGCCTATCGCCCGCACGAGATCCGCGTGCTCAGCCCGTATCTCACGCCGACTGATGCCCCGCCCGCGCTCGGCTTCTGGCGCCCGCCGATCACCCAGCAGCCGACGATCGACACCCTCGTGGAGCTGAATGCCGCCCTGCACACAAACATCGCCTACGAACGGCGCGAAGAAGGGGCCGCGCGTTCCTCTGCCGAGACGCTCAAACTGCGCAGCGGATCGTGCCGGGACTTCGCCGTGCTGCTCGTGGATGTGCTCCGCGGCCTCGGTATCGCGGCGCGCCATGCGAGCGGTTATCTGTGTGAATTTGGCGAGGGTGAAAAGCGCGCCGAAGGTTCCCTGCACGCGTGGGTCGAAGCCTTTCTCCCCGGCGCTGGCTGGGTCGGCATGGACCCGACGAACGGCACCTTCTGCGATCACCATCACCTCACCGCCGCCGTCGGCCTGACCCCGGCGGACATCGCGCC
>JANNXQ010000109.1:0-26246 GCA_031409655.1 Chthoniobacteraceae bacterium
GATCGCCTCCCGCACGAGGTCGGCCTGCGGCTGCGTAAGCCACCGGTCGCGCCCCGCGTGGTGCCAGCCAGCGTGCTGATTCGCAACCACCACGGCGTCCAAGACTGGGAGCACTTCCTCGGTTAGTGCCTGCCAGCCGCCTCCGAGCCGCTGCGTGTCTTTGACATGCAGCGGCTCGCATGGCGTCCACGCCCGACTATTCCATCGGCTTCACCCGCGCAGAGGTGGAGGAAATCCTCGCCGCCCAAAAAGCGGAGTTGAAGCGCACACTCGCGGCGTGGTCGGAATCTGGGTCGTCGGTGCAGAAACGCCGCATCGACGAGATCCACGCGATCATCGCCGCGTGCCAGACGGCACTGCGGAAGCTCGCACCGGAAATCTACGGCCGTCCCGTGCGTGTCGGCACGAGCGAGGTCGTCGGCCATCTGCCCAAATGAACCCGCTCCGTTCCATCATCACTGCGATCCTGCCGCGTGCTTGGTTCAGCCCCTACGAATCGGCGAACCCATCGCCACGTCGCGGGCGGGTGCCGGGCGCGGCTCCGCGTGATGCAAAGCTCGATCTGCTGCCCGGCGTTCGGCGCGACTTGGTCCGTCGATCGCGCTACCTCCACAAGAACTCCGGCTTCGTGCGCGAGTTGGTCGGCAACATGGCGATCTACGCCACCGGCGACGGCATCAAGCCGCAGGCGCTTTCGGGCAATACCGAGTGGAACAAGGCCGCCGAGGAATACTTCGCGCAATGGGCCGCTCAATGTGAGGTCAGCAATCGCTTCTGCTTTGCCGAGTGCCAGGCACTCGTCTGCCGCGGCATGGACGTGGACGGTGAATACTTTGTCCACAAGACGCGGAACCGCGACGGCGCGCTGCGACTGCAACTCATCGAATCGCATCGCATCGCATCGGCGACGCCGACCAGAACGACACCGAAGACGGATCGGCTTCGATGAGTTTGGCGCGCCGGCCTTTTACCGCGTGCTCCTCGATGACGGCGGCTTCAAAGACGTGCCCGCGCATCTGATGCTCCACGTCTTCGAGCCGGAATACGCGAGCGCGGTCCGTCAGGCGCCCGCCTTGCAGCACTCGATCAACCACCTCCTCGACGCGATGGAGTTGCTGGCCTTGGAAAAGCACGCGGTCAAAGACAACGCGGACGTGTCCCGCATTCTCAAGACCGAGCGCGGTGAACTCGACGAGGATGGCGACTTCGCCATCGGCAAGCCGGCTGCCAACGGTGAGAAGAGCGAGCCGGGTGCGTTGCAGAAGATCATGGGTGGCAAGCTCGTGGCGCTGAAGCCCGGAGAATCTCTCGACAGCTTTCAGCCGAACCGGCCCAGCCCCACATTCACGGGCTTCCTCGAACATCTGCGCCGCGACTCCGCACTCGGGCATATCCCATTCGAGTTCGCCGCCGACTCAAGCAAGGTTGGCGGTGCCGGTGTGCGGCTGGTCGTGGCCAAGGCCGACCGCCGCTTTTCCTATCGCCAGCTCATCCTGATTGAGCGGTTCCTCAAGCCCGTCTGGTTCTTCGTCATCGGGGACGCGATTGCGAATGACCGGCTCGCGGCCGTGGAAAACTGGACGAAGGTGGCTTTCACCACACCCCGGCGAGTGACCGTCGATGCCGGGCGCGAGGCCCAGTAGAACCGGGCGGATGTGGAGATGGGAATCAAAACACTCCACGCCCATTACGCCGAGCAGGGCATGGACTTTTCGGAGGAAAAGGAAATCCGTGCGCAGAACGCGCGCTCTCCTGGATCTGGCGCGGAAATACGATGTGCCGCTGGCCATGCTCTATCGCCCGAGCGGTGGCATTGATGCGACGCCGGTCGTGGGGGAGATCGAAGACCCACCGGCGACCATCGGCATTCGGCAGCCGGGTTGAGCATTCGCAAAAGCAGCGGAGTTCATTGCGCAATGAACGGCCGCCCTTTTGACAGGCGGCACCGGGCGTGACGCCACTTCTCCACGCCATCCATTACCAGCCCTGGCTGATTACGCCCGAGGCTCACGCGGCCACCCTCTTTCGGTGCGTGTTGCAAAGCCCCGCTGCTGGAAACGGCAGCGGGGCTTTCACGTGAAGCCATCAGACTCGGCAACTCAGCGAATCCTGATGGCGCCTCACTGAAATCAGCTTACGATTTCCGCTGTGCGCATCTTTACTGCCATGCTCGCCGCGGTGCTTTGCCTGGCGGCAGTTCCAATCGAAGGAAAAGGCCAGGTGACACCATTGCCAACTTCGAACGCGGCGCTGCTAGGACGCTTTGCCCGCGGGCCGATTGATCTGCCCGTCCTCGTGGGATCGGCTGAGTTCGCTACGATGTTCGCTTCATCCGCTCCCGCGGCGTGGCCTGCGGAAGTGCAGGCCCGGCAGTTCTTCGCCAATGGGGGCGTCTCTTTGCACGTCACACGCATCTCGGACAGCAAACCGCTCGGCGACGCCCTGGCTGGCCGTGACACAGATCGCAGCGGGCTCCACGCGCTCGAACCACTCAGCAATCTACGGTTGCTGGTTGCGCCGGAACTCAGCCTGGTGCCTGCGGTCTCGTTTGCCTCAACGTTCGCAAGTTTCCGTGCCTTTCTTGAACCGCGTCGAATCTTCTTCGTGCTCGATCCGCCGCCGGGATTCGCCAGCGCAGCCGCGGTCATCAATTGGGTCAATGCGGCGGTGCCGGCGGACGCATCGTTTTGTGCGCTCTACTTTCCCTACCTCGACGTGTTGCTCGACGGCGCGCCGCTGACCATCACCGCTTCCGGCGCGATGGCGGCAATCTATGCGAAAGGCGATGCTGCCCTGGGAATCTGGCGGAGCCCGGCAGGGACGAGCCTGCCGCTGCAGGCGGTGGCACTGACTCCGGCGCTCACCACCGCGGACATCGATTCCCTCAACACCAGTCACATTTGTTCGATCCGCCAATTCACCGGCATTGGCATTGTGCCGTGGGGCTCACGAACGCTTGACCGCAATAGCGTGAATAACCGGTTCATTTCCGCGGTCCGAATGCGAGATTGGGTCGCGGCGTCGATTGAACGTTCCCTGGCTTTCGCTGCGACAGCCGACAACGCGACTCCGCTCTGGAGCCAGATCACTACATTGGTGCAGGACTTTCTGCACTCGCTCTATCAACAAGGCGCCCTGGTCGGCACTACGCCTTCACAGGCTTACTTCGTGCGCTGCGATGCCACGACAACATCTGCTTCGGACATCGCCGCCCATCGCATCAATGTGCTCTATGGGATGGCACTTCTCAGGGCCGCGGAGTTCGACATCACGACGCTGAGCGCCGCCACCTACGACAGTTTGCAGCCGGTGCCAGTTCCCGCGCTCCACCCGCGCAGCCTCAGCGGCGAACTCCTGCTCCCATATCCCACAGTCGCCGGATTCAATTACGTGCTGGAGTCTAAACAAGACCTTCAATCCGCCATTTGGGAAAGCGTCAGCGGGCCGATCAGCGGCGATGGAGCCTGGCGGATGCCTGCCATCCCGATCACAGGTGACCGCGCATTCTACCGCGTGCGCATTGCTCCGGCTCGCTGAGAAGTCCGGGATCTTGTGCCAGCGGACGCTTCGCTGGCAACGCGGTAGCGCTTTGACACTCGTGGGCAGGCATGTCCCTGCACGACGAAAAAGCCGCTGCACTCGCCGAGGTTGTCGCCGCCACAGGGGAGGAGATTACCTGGAAGGGGAGGACGATCCGCGCACTCGTCTCCGACAACCCACTGAGCCAGGATCTCGGTCCCGGCGGATTCGAGGCGAAGGGCGATTGCACGATGAAGGTGCTGCGCTCGGAGCTTGGCACCGACCGGCCAAAGCTCGGCGAAACGGTGGCGTTCCAAGGCGCGACCTATCGAATCACGCGTGTCACCGACCACCCGCAGTTCCCGATGATCGTGCTCGTCATCGAGCCGGAGGACTAAACGCCATGCTCGACCACACACTCGATGAACTCCTGTTCGCGCACTTGAAAACGGTGCCCGCACTCGCCGCGCTCAACGGCTTCACCGGCCAGGACAATGCGGATCACAAACTGCCGGTACTGACCATCAGCACCACGTCGGAACCGCTCGCCGGCTCGGACACGGCGTTTCGCGGCGAGGTCGGGATCATCATCGAAAACGAGGCGCACGACACGACCGCGGCGGCGCACGGTGAGCGGGTCGAGGCTGTGCGAGTGGCGCTCTCCAATCGCGCGGCGGTCATCGCGGCAATCAACGCGACCGGACGGTTGCACATCTACGGCTACGCGCCGCTCGGCACCGAGCCCACGGCGGGCGACGCTCGTTTCACCACGAACCTCAAGTATCGCTTCGGCTTCGGCCCGGCGTGAAAGGACACCACCTCGCCGGTATGCCCGCCAACGACGTAAAATTCGGCATCTCTCGCCACACCGGCACGCTCATTGATTCGGTGGAAACCGACGACAGCGTTCAGGTCAAGGAACTCCCCGGCAGCAACGGCGACATCGCCCGCGTGAAGCTCTATCGCAAGACCATCGAGGGTAGCGTGAAAGGCCATGGCGCGCTCGCGGTGGTGCCGGGCGTCGGCGATCCCGGCGTGAGCGGGCTGTCGGCCGGCAGCGTGACGGTGATCACCAACGTGAAGCGCAGCGAGAACAACGAAGACTTCGACGGCTGGGAATACAGCTTCAAGAACTACCCGAACGCGGAGGCCCTGACCTGATGAAAAAGGGCGACCACCTTTGCATCCTGCGCGCCGAGGTGAGGACGGAGGCGGACGGGCTCAATCTCCTCCGGCTCGTAGCCGCGCTCACCACCATCGGCGTCCCACTCGACGACGACTGCCCGTATCTGGAAACGCGTGAGCTGGTTGAAGGTTCGGAGCGGCGTCTGGTGACGTGGACGCTCAAGGCCATGAGCATTTGCGGGCAATATGATGCGCGGAAGCTGATCGAAGCCTGGCACGACCCGGTCTGGACGACGCAAAACGCCGAGCATCCCTTCGCCTACATCAAGACGGCGTTCCAGAATGCGGGGCTGCTCGCAGCGGAAGTGGCCCGGCTTGCGCCCGTCGCGTTGATTCGCAAAGGCCAGAAGTTCGCCTTGGTGCCTTTCGACGCCACGCTGGAACGCCGCCAGGAACTCTTCTCCGCTCTCGACCAATGACCACGGGCGAACGCACCCAAGCGAATCTGGCTACGTTCATCGCGCCGATGCCGGAAACCTCCGGCATCACGCTGCGGCCATTCTCGGCGGGCACACTCACGCTCTGCCGCGCACTCGGCCTTTCGATGGTCGTGGGCGGCGACAAGGAGCAGGTCGAAGCGCTCTCCGCCGACGACAAGCAGCGGCAGCTCACGACGTTCCTCTTCATCCAATCGCAGCCGCTCGACGTGGTGAAGAAGGCGGTGAAGCTCGCGCGCGAAGACCGCCAGGCGTTCGAGGATGAGTATCTCCTTCCCTTCGAGCTGGAGCTGCCGGTCACCGCCATGTTCACGGCTATGGCGCAACTCGAGAACAACCTCACCGCCATCGAGGCCGCGCAGAGCGAAGTCCTGCCCCGGCTAGGCGGAGGCAGGAACGAGTCGAAGGCTCCGCCGCACCCAAACTGATCGAGCCAGTGTGGACGGCGAGCTTCGTCTTCACACTGGCGCGAGAAACGGGATGGCCGGAGCACTTCATCTTCTGAGAACTGCCCCTCGCGCGGCTTCGCCAATACCAGCACTGTGCCTTGCGCGCGCACGATGTCTGGACGGTGCCGGTCGCGCCTCCTGCGACCCATCAGCTTGAAACCTTGCTGACGAACTGGAGACCCGTTGAACGGACGCCTGCGTTTTGATCTGAAGCCCATCCAGCGCGGCATCAAGGCGCTGGCACCACAGGTGAAAAAGTCGCGGCGCGAACTCGCCGAAGAAGCCGCACGCGGCTTCGTGAAGGAAGTGGTCGCGATCACGCCCCCGGCGTCGAAGGGCAAGCGGGGGAGTGCAGCAAAGAAGGCCGGTGAAGGCGCCATCATCGCCGACCTCGCACGCGTCATGGTCGCAGCCGCGCGACGCAAGGGCGTGAAGCTGGGCGACCCGGCGGAGATCCACAAACGCCTGCGCGATCCAAACACCGGCCGGATCAATCCGCGCAACCTCAAGAGCCCGTATCCAGTGGACGCCTCGGCACTGCGCGCCCCCAAAAGCGAGCTGCTCAAGCGAGTCGGTGAACTCGCCGCCGGCTGGAACGCAGGCGCGCAGAAGCTCGGCGTGAAGCTTCCCGCGTGGGTCGCTCGCCACGGCTCGTCACGCAGTTCGGCGACCGTCATCAACACCTTCCGCGTCTTCCGCATCATCCTCACCAACGCGGTGAAATACGTGACGAAGGTGGACGCCTACGACCGGCGCATCCAGTCGGCCATCAACATCCAGGGCAAGAAGATGCAGCGGCGCGCGGAGTTCCTGCTCGCGCGTGCGTTGAAGATCGCGGGCTGGCGCTGAGCCTCACGGCAGCCGTTCGACGAACAAGCCTCCGTCCGCTCCTTCCCACGCGAGGTAACAGACTCCAGCGGCATTGCTGGCGATGGCCGGGGCGCGGCCCTTGGCGATGGCTTTCGCGGGCTGGCCTGCGGTCGTCAGCATCACCTCGCCACTCTTCTCGTAGGCGATGACCATTCCGCTCTTGCCGCGTGCAAGCACCGGCTGCTGCGCGCTCGCAGCGAGGAGCGTTTCTGCCGCGCCGGGCGTGGCGGAATAGACCGTGCCTTCGCGTCGCCAGACAGTCGCGAGCGCGCCAGTAGCGTCGTAGCTGAGTGCGCCACCGTCCATCGGGCAGCCTTTCAGCGGCCAGCTTCCGGTGCCGAGCTTCTGCGGCTGGGGAAAGGTCTTGCCGCCATCGGTGCTGACCGCGGCCCACATGTCGCGCGCACCGCCGAGCCAGTTGCGCCACATCGCGGCGATTTCGCCTTTCGGGCCGAGAGCGACGCTCGGGTGGCAGCACTCGCAGATATGTCCATCGGGCGACGCATAGACGCGGGCCTCCGCCTCCCAGGTGCGCCCGCAGTCGCGTGAGACACGATTCCAAAGTTCCATGCCGCCGCTGCGCAGGTCGAGCCACGTCAGCGCCACGAGGCCACGCCCGTCGCCGGCCATTCCGTGCATGCCTTCGCGGGCGGACTTGGTCGCGGTATTGAGCGCCCCGCTGGCTTTCCACGAGCTGCCGTCATCGGTCGATGTCCAGCCATGCAGCGTGCCGGTGGTGTGGGAGATGGCGGTGATCGCGATGACGCCATCCGTGGCCACGATCCGCGGGCCGCGGCGCATCCGCAGGGCGAGCTTTTCGAGTTGCGCCACCTTCACCGGCGGGCGAAACGTGCGGCCGTCGTCGGAACTCGTGAAGTAGATCGCGTTCCCCGCGCCGAAGACGCCGTGAACTTTTCCGCTGGGCGCGACTGCGAGCTGTGGCTGGAGCGCATCGCGCAGCTCCCTGGGTGCGATCATGACCGGCTCGGCAGAGGCGGAAGCCACCAGGAGCAGCAGCAAAAGGAGGGAGAGGAAAAGCGGGCGCATGGCGGACGATAGCAAGATGCGCGGGGCTTTGAAGGTGCGAATCTGCGGAGCGGAGGGATAGGTGAAAATTTTGCGAGGGTTTTTGCGAGGGGCGGTGTGTGAGGGGATGCGGACGGTTCCATGAGAGCAGCCCGCAAGAAAAAAAACGAAACCTCAAACCTAATACGAAAATGAAAACGCTCGCCAAACTCACCCTCGCCGCCCTGGCGATCACCACCCTCGGGACCACGACTCTCCTCGCCGGCCCCGGCCCCATCGGTCCGACCAATCGCCCCGGTGCGAAGCACACCCACCCCGTGAAGGAGATGACCTGCGACCGGATGGTCGTGAACAAGCCGCCGCGTCTCGGTGGCACTGAGGTGGTGAAATGCACGCCGGCCATCAAGGACACCGCGGCTTGCCGGGTGGCCTGCCGGTAACTCAGCCTCACGGCAATAGAGTCAGTGCCGGGTAGCTTCCAGTAAGCGCCCGGCACTGGTCGTAACAAACCGAGACCTATGAATGACAACGATCCCATCCGCGAAAGGCTCCAGGCTTGGAAAGTCGAACCGACCGTCCCGAACCGCTTTCACGCTGATGTGTGGGCGCGGATTCGCGAGCGGGAAGAAGCGCGTGAGGCGACGATTGGGGCTGGTTTCCTCAACTGGCTCTTTCCTTCGCGAGCGACCTGGCAGCTTGCTGCGGTGACCGCCGCGGTCCTCATTGCAGCCGGCGCTGGCTTGGGGAATCTCACTGGCGCTTCGGCCAACGAGCGGAGCCGGGCCGACCTCGCGATGCGTTATGCGCAGGCTGTCGATCCTTACCTCCAGGTGAGCTTGCACTCCGCCAAATGAAACGCGCGCTCATCATCCTCCTCGCCGGACTCGCGCTCGGAGCGGCGACTTACTTTCTCTGCTTTCGCATGGCGACCCAGCCGATGCGGCAGGTGGCGTCGGTCGAGAATGAACTCGCCTGGCTGGCGATGGAGTTTCGCCTGACTCCCGAGCAGACGCAGCGAGTCGAGGCGCTCCATTCCGCCTACGAGCCGCGGTGCAAGGAGATGTGCCGCAAGATCGCGGAGAACAACGCGCAGCTCAACCGCTCGATCGCCGCAAAGCGGGAGTTCACGCCCGAGATGGATCGCCTGCTGCGCGCGAGCGCCGAGATCCAGATCGAGTGCCGCCGCGACATGCTCGCGCACATTTACGCGGTCGCCGCCGTCATGCCGCCTGAACAAGGCGAGCGCTACATCGGGCTGCTCAAGATGCAGGTGCTCCAGCCCGGCATCATTCATCCGCCGACCGCCGTCGCTCACGCGCATGAATGACGCTTCCGCGGACGCCGACGTGGCCGCGATGCTGCGGCTGCACGACGGCGACGACCTCGCCCTCAACGAACTGATGAACCGCTGGCAACAGCCGCTCGTGCGCTTCCTCTATCGCTATACCTTGAGCGAAGCGGACTCGCTTGATCTGGCGCAGGACACCTTTGTCCGCGTCTATGAGCACCGGGCGAAATACGATGCGCGCGGGAAGTTTTCGACCTGGCTTTACACCATCGCGACCAATCTCTGCCGCAACCATGCCCGCTGGAAGTCGCGGCACCCGACCGTCTCGATGGAGGTCGAGCTTTCCGCCAACTCCGACACCACGCTGGGCGAGCAGCTTCCCGACGCGAAGGCGACTCCCGCGCAGTCGGCGCAAACGGACGAACTCGCTGTCGCCGTGCGCGATGCGATCCAGACTCTGCCTGATGACCAGCGCACCGCGACGCTGCTTTATGAGTATGAAGACGCCGCCTACACAGACATCGCCAATCTGCTCGGCTGCTCGGTCAAAGCCGTGGAGAATAAGCTCTACCGCGCCCGCCAGTCGCTCCGCGAGAAACTTGCCCGCTGGCTCTGATTCATACAGCCAACTAGCTCCCGGCCAGCGAACTTCGTCGTTGATCAAACTCCAATTCTCCGCTCTCTCTTGCCTGTCGTGAAAGCTTTCCGCACACCCACCATCAGCCGCTTCCTCGTCGTTGCAGTGATGCTGTTGTCGTGGTTCGTCATCACGAATCACTGCGCTTTGGCGAGGATGCAGGCGCAGATGGCGGCGCAGGACGAGGCAGAGTGCTGCCACAAAAAGGGACAGGCATCTGAGAAGGAAGTGCCGTGTCAGGAAATGGCGCAGTGTTGCCAGGCGGTGAAGGCTTCGCTCTCCGGCAAGGCTGAGGTGAAGTTCGATGCGTCGAATTTTCAGATCCAGTACTTTGCGATTCTCCAAGTGCTGGCTGCGCAGAGCGCGCGTCCGGCTCAGGAACTGGTTTTCGATCACGGCCCTCCACGAGCGGTCTCGTTCGCGGAATCCGTGCTCCAGCGTAGCCTCCCCAGCCACGCTCCGCCCTTCGCGGCCTAACGACGCGCCGCCCGAGCTCGCGGGTCTCGGTGCCGTCGTTTTCTGACCTCTCCAGGTCGCGCTTTCGCGCGCCCTGAACCCTCCCGGCTTCGCGTTGCCTGCGCGCATTCGCCGGCCCACCTCGCAGGCATCAACAAACCAAAACCAGAAAGCAAAACATCCCATGAAATCCATCGCACTCAGCCTCCTTGCCGTTGCTGCCATGCTCGGCAGCGTCGCCACCGCCAGCGCCGATAGCGGCGTGCCCAAGGACTACCCGCTCAAAAAATGCCCCGTCTCCGACGAGGAGTTTGGCGGCGGTATGACGCCCTTCAAGGTCACGCACGACGGCACCGACGTGTGGCTCTGCTGCAAGAAGTGCAAGAAAGGCTTCGATAAAGAACCCGCGAAATTCACCAAAATGGTGAAGGACGCCGCAGCCAAGAAGTAACAGCGCCTGCTGCGCCGCGCCGTCCGGAAATTTCCGGGCGGCGCGAGCGCCTCGCGCTCCGTCGCAAACCAACGCTCTGCCTTCGCGGAGCCCATCCTTTCCAGCTTATGAAACGCCTCGTCTTCACTCTCCTGCTCGTCGCCGCTGCTGCTGCCGGCGGCTGGTGGTTTGGCCGCCAGAGCCATTCGCACGGCACTGCCAGCGCCGCATCCGGCGAACGCAAGCCACTCTTTTACCAGAGCCCGATGCACCCGTGGATCAAGAGCGACAAGCCGGGCCAATGCACCATCTGCGGCATGGACCTGTCGCCGGTCTATGAGTCGGCGCAGTCCTTTGATGCAGCAGCGAAAGACTTGGTGATCCTGCCGGCGGGCAGCCCGCGCGTGGCGGGCATCGCCAGCGCACCGGCGCAGAAGATGCCGCTCGTGCGCACTCTCCGCGTCGCGGGCATGGTCGATGACGATGCCACGCGGCACCGCTACATGGCGGCGACGATCAAAGGGCGCGTGGACAAGCTCTACGTGAACTTCGTCGGCGCGGAGGTCGAGGAAGGCCAGCCGCTCGCGGAGTTCTTCAGCCGCGAATTGCTCGCCGCGATTTCCGAATACAACCAGGCGGGCGGCGAAGTAAATTTGCGCCAGGCCGCGACGCTCAAGCTCCGGCAGATGGGACTGACGGAAAAGCAGATCGCCGAGTTGCCGAAGCGGGACCCGAAGAGTCTCACCGTGCAAATCCTCGCGCCGGTCAGCGGCACGGTCGTCGCGCAGGACGTTTTCGAGGGCAAGTGGGTCGAGGAAGGCGAGAAAATGCTGGAGATCGCGGACTTTCGGAAGATGTGGTTCAAGTTCGACGCCTACGAGCGCGACCTGCCGTGGCTGAAGCTCGGGCAAGAGGTGGAGATTCGCACGCCCTCGCATCCGGGCCGCGTCTTCAAAGCGCCGATCACTTTCATCGACCCGAACCTCGACGAGATCACCCGCACCGCGAAGGTCCGCGTGGATCTCGACAACCCGCTCGTCGAGGAAAATGGCCGGATGCGCCGCACCTTCCTGCACCGGCTTTTTGCCGAGGCGAGCGTGCAGATCGCCGCACCGGAGACGCTCGTCGTGCCGCGCACCGCGGTGCTCTGGCCGGGCGGCCAGCCGCGCGTCTTTGTGGACGAAGGCGAAGGTGCGTTCCGGCTGCGGCGGGTCACGCTCGGGCGCGAAGGCGACACGCATCTTGAAATCACCAGCGGCCTCGCCGCGGGGGACAAGGTGGTCGTGCGCGGCGGCGTCCTGCTCGATGGCCAGGCGCAGTTGCTCAACAATTACGAGGAGCCGCCCGCCGATGCGCCCGACGCCGCGCTGACCGCCGCGGATGTCTGTCCGGTCTCGGGCGAAAAGCTCGGCACGATGGGCAAGCCCTTCGTCCTCACTTACCAAGGCCGAGAGATTCAGCTTTGCTGCAAAGCGTGCAAACCGGACTTCGAGGCGGACCCGGCGAAGTATCTCGCGAAGCTCAAGAAGCCCGAAGCTGAGCCCGCACCGCCGCCGAAGGAGGCCGCCAAGCCAGGCGCCAGCGTTTGTCCCGTTTCCGGCGAAGCGCTCGGTTCGATGGGCAAGCCCTTCGTCTTCACGCACGCCGGCCACGACATCCAGCTCTGCTGCAAAACCTGCAAATCCGACTTCGAGGCCGAGCCCGCGAAGTATCTCGCGCCGCCCGCCAAATCCTGACGTGCCATGATCAACCGCTTCATCGAATGGTCGCTGCGGAACCGCTTCATCGTCGCGTGCTTCACGCTCGTGCTCGTCGGCCTCGGCGTGCGCGCATTGCTCCGAACGCCGGTCGATGCCATTCCCGACCTGACGGAGAATCAGGTGATCGTCTTCGCCGACTGGACCGGACGCTCGCCGCAGGAGGTCGAAGATCAGGTCACGTATCCGCTGACCGTGAATCTCCAGGGCCTCGCCGGCGTGAAGACGGTGCGCGCGACGAGCATGTTCGGCTTCTCGCTCATCACGGTCATTTTCAAGGACGAGACTGATCCCTACTTCGCCCGCCAGCGCGTGCTGGAGCGACTGAACTATCTCAGCGGCACGCTCCCCGACGGCGTGGTGCCAAAGCTCGGCCCTGACGCCACCGGCCTCGGCTGGGTCTATCAGTATTACCTCGCCGTCGATCCCGCGAAGGCACCGCAAGGCGGCTACGACCTCGCGTATCTGCGCGGCGTGCAGGACTGGTTCATCCGCTACCAGCTCAACTCCGTGCCCGGCGTCGCCGAAGTCGGCAGCATCGGCGGTTTCGTGAAGCAATATCAGGTCGAAGTTTCCTCCGCGAAACTGCGCGACCGCGGCATCCCGCTCACGATGGTCATGGAGGCGCTGCGCAAATCGAACCTCAATATCGGCGGCAAAACCGTGGAGGAAAACGGCATGGAGTTCGTCGTGCGCGGCCTCGGCTTGGTGAAAGAAACCGCCGACCTCGAAGACATCGTGCTGATGAAACAGAACGGCACGCCCGTCTTTTTGCGCGATGTGGCGCGGATCGAAGTCGGCGGCGACTTCCGCCGCGGCGCGCTCGATGTGAACGGTCGCGAAGTCGTCGGCGGCACCGTGGTCATGCGTTCCGGCGAAAATGCCCGTGCCGTCATCGCGGATGTGAAAACGAAGATCGCGCAGCTTTCTCCCACCCTACCCGTCGGCGTGACGATCAAACCGTTCTACGACCGCAGCGATCTCATCGACCGCACCATCGGCACGCTCAAGCACGCGCTCATCGAGGAGATCATCCTCGTCACGCTCGCGCACGTCATCTTCCTCTTCCATTTCCGCAGCATCCTCATCGTCACCTTTCCGCTGCCGGCGAGCATCCTCATCGCGTTCCTGCTCATGAATGTGTTCGGCATCACGTCGAATATCATGAGCCTCTCGGGCCTCATCATCGCCATCGGCGTGCTCGTCGATGCGGGCATCGTCATCACGGAAAATGTCATCCGGCATTGCGAAACCGAGGAGCACCGGCTCAAGCGGCGGCTGACCCGCGAGGAGACGATGGCCTGCACGCTCGCCGCGTCGCGCCAGGTCGGGCGACCCATCTTTTTCGCGATGGCGATCATCCTTCTCTCGTTCCTGCCGGTCTTCGCGCTGCAAGGACAGGACGGGAAGCTCTTCCACCCGCTCGCCTTCACGAAGACCTTCGCGCTCATTGGCTCGACCGTGCTCGCGGTCAGCGCTGTGCCGGTGCTGTGCAGCTTCCTCATTCGCGGGCCGTTTCACAGCGAGGACAAAAACTACGTGATGCGTTTCCTCATGCGCATCTACGAGCCGTCGCTCGATTGGGCGCTGAATCACCGGAAGACCGTGCTCATCATCGCCGCGAGCCTGCTCGCGCTTTCGCAGATCATGTTCTGGGGCCTGCCGAAAGCGGTCGTCGCGCAGCTCGATGGCGTGCCCGCGCTGCAAAGGCTCGTTGCCGGAATTGGCAGCGAACACATGCCGAAGCTGAACGAAGGCAGCCTGCTTTTCATGCCCGTGCTTTCGCCCGCGACTTCGCTCGGCGAGATCAATCGCGTGATGGCGTGGCAGGATGAAATTTTCGCCAGCTTCCCCGAAGTCGCGCTCGCCGCCGGTAAACTCGGCCGCGCCGAGACAGCCACCGATCCCGCGCCCGTCGAGATGATCGAGACGACGATCACGCTCAAGCCGAAGGACCAATGGCGGCCCGGCATGACGCTCGCGAAGCTCAAGGACGAGATGGCGCAGAAGCTCATGCAAGTGCCCGGCTTCGTGCCCGGCGGATTTCTCCAACCGATCGAAAACCGCATCCTGATGATCTCCACCGGCATCCGCGCGCAGCTCGGCGTGAAGATCCTCGGCGACAATCTGGAGGCGCTGCAAAAGAAAGCCTTCGAGGTCGAGCGCCTCGTCCGCACCGTGCCCGGCGCGAATGGCGTCGCCGTCTCGCGCGTGGTCGGCAAGCCCTACGTCGAAATCATCCCGAACCGCAAAACCATCGCCCGCTACGGCCTCGCGATGGAAGACGTGCTGCGCGTCGCCGAAGTCGGCCTCGGCGGTGTGCCGGTGACGACCGTGATCGAAGGCCGCGAGCGTTATTCCATCTCGCTCCGGCTCGAACGCGGGGAACGCGACGATCTCACCCGCATCGGCGAACTGCTCATCCCGCTCCCGCTCGATGGCGCGATGACTCCCGCCGCCGCTGCACCCGCCGGCGGCGCGATGGGTGGAGGCATGGGCGGCGGCGCAACGAGCGGAGGCAGCATGGCCGCGGCGACGCGGGCCGCCGGTGCCGTGCCGCTCGGGCAGATCGCGGAGATTCGGCGCGTCACCGGCCCGAACGAAATCGCCAGCGAGAACGGCCGCCTCCGTGTCTTCGTGCAGGCGAATGTGCAAGGCCGCGACCTCGGCAGCTTCGTCGAGGAAGTGAAGGAGCGCGTGGCGAAGGAGATCGTGCCAAACCTCGCGCCGGGCATGACGGTCGAATACTCCGGCGAGTTCGAGAACCAGATCGCCTTCATGAAGACGATGGCGCTCGTCGTGCCGCTCGCGCTCTTCATCATCTTCGTCCTGCTCTTCATCATCTACGGCTCGGCGAAGGAAGCCGCGCACGTCATCCTCGCCGTCCCCTTCGCGCTGAGCGGCAGCGTGTTTCTGCAATACGCCCTCGGCTTCCCGTTCACTGCCGCGGTCGGCGTCGGCTACATCGCACTTTTCGGCACGGCGATTCAGACCGGTGTGGTCATGGTCGTGTATCTCGAAGAGATGCTGCACAAGCGGCAGCAGGAGCGCGGCGCCGACTTCAACTACGACGATCTCATCCAGGCTGTGAAAGACGGCGCGAAGCTGCGCCTGCGTCCCAAGGTGATGACCGTCGCCACTACGCTCGCGAGCTTGCTCCCGGTCTTCTGGATGGATCGCACTGGTTCGGAAGTGATGCAGCCGCTTGCCACGCCTGTCGTCGGCGGCGCGATCAGCAGCCTCATCCACATCCTCATCGTCACGCCCGTCATCTTCGTCTGGCTGCGGTCGCGCGAGATGGACAAGGCGCGTCGCCTTTCCGACTCCAAGCCGCCGGAGCCCACCCCCGAACCCGAGCCAGCCCTCGTCTAATCCCATGCGTATTTTACCCACACTCCTCATCGTGCTCGCCACCGCCGGCTTCGCGCTCGGCGAAGACTTTACGCCGGAGACCGCCGCGGCCTACGCGTTGCGCCACAACAAAGACCTGGTCGCCGCGCGGCACGTCATCGCCGAAGCCGAGGGTCGGCTCGTGCAGGCCGGGCTCTGGAACAATCCCGAGTTCGAGTTTCGCACCGAGTTCGACGCGCGCACCAAAGATGGCAAGCGGCTCTACGAGGGCGGTTTCGTGCAGCGGTTTCCGTGGTCGGGAAGATTGGCCCAGGCGCGCGCCGTCGCCCGTGTGGATGTGGCGATGGCCGTCGAGGAGCTGCGCGACAAGGAGCGCATGCTCGCCGGAAACGTGCTCGGCAAAGCGCGTGCGCTGCTCGCGGTGGATCGCAAGCTCGGCATCAACGCCGACAACCGCTCCCTGCTCGACCGCATCTTCAAGCAGACGAGCGCCCTCACCGCGACGGGCAAGGCGACAGCCGCGGAAGCGCGCGTCATCGAACTGGAGCAGACCACGCTCGATCTCAGCCGCGAGGCGCTGGTCGTCGAGCGCCGGGCGAAGCTCGCGGAGCTGAACGGCCTGCTCGGACGGGCGCCCGACGATGGCATGAACATGGGCGGTGCGTTCCCGGAAGCACCCGACGCGGCCGCGCTGCGTGCCGCCGCCGCGCAGGCCGTGAGCCGCCGTCCCGACCGCCAGCTCGCCGCGCTCCAGATCGACAAATCGCAAGCCGAGCAGCGTCTCGCGAAAGCAGAGCGCTGGGAAGACATCGGCATTGGCGCGAACCTTGTCCGCGAACGCGAGGAAGGCATGTATGAGACGATGGTCGGCATCGGCGTCGCGATCCCGCTCCCGCTGTGGAATCGCAACCAGGGTCGCATTGCCGAAACGCAGGCCGCGCAGCAGCGCGCGACCGCCGCCGTCGCCGCGCTCGACCTCACCATCGCCACCGAGATTCGCGAAGCGGAGGCGCGTGTGACCGGACTCGCGAGCGTGCTCACGCGAACCCGCGGACCCGCGCTGGACCTCGCGCGCCAGACCACAAAGCTCATTGAGGAAACCTACGCCAGCGGCACCGCGTCGTTTCTCACCGTCTTCGAGAGTCGCAAGCAGCGCCTCGCCATTGAGCAATCCGGCATCGACACCGAAGAACAACTCGCGGCGGCGATCACCGATTGGGAAGTGCGCTCGGCCCACTTTCCCGCCCCCG
Source organism: Chthoniobacteraceae bacterium (assembly GCA_031409655.1). GTDB lineage: Bacteria > Verrucomicrobiota > Verrucomicrobiia > Chthoniobacterales > Chthoniobacteraceae > JANNXQ01. The sequence goes on from JANNXQ010000109.1 coordinate 16,656, forward strand.
TCCGCGCCGCCCTCGCCTCCGAAGGCCGCCGAGCACCGAAAGCAGCCGCTGCGAAAACGATCCTCAAACCCGCCAAACGCACTTCGCGCTGACCTGAACTTAAACCCATCACCACCAAACCAACACACACCATGACCAAACGCCTCCTCCTCCTCACCCTCGCGCTCTTCGCCGTCGCCGGGCTCTCCGCCTGCGCGACGAGAGAGAAACCGCATCATTCCGCCGGCGGCGCTTGCTGCCACTAACATTGGCACATCGGGATGAAGCGACAGGACAACTCTAAGCCAAAACGGGCGCACGAAGCGCTGCGCAAGGCCGCGGAACCGTGCTGTCTAGCGAGGGGTTTCACCCCGGACGGTGTGTAGAAGCTTATGACGCCGCTTTCCCATGATCCGACGCCCATCGGCACGCTCTCCGCGTCGCGGATGTATCAGGATTACGCACGGGCCTTCACCCGCGGCACCGGGCTGCCGCTGCGTCTGCACGCGCCGGAGCTGATGCGCGTCCTCGAATTCGACCGCAAGGCCGAGAACCCGTTCTGCGCCTTGATGGCGAAGACGAATCAATCCTGCGCCGCCTGCTACGGACTCCAGCAGAAGCTCGAAGCAGAAGCGCAGCTTGAGCCGAAAACCCTCAAGTGCTTCGCCGGCCTGTGCGAGACGGCGGTGCCCGTGCGCGTCGGCGACAAGCTCATCGCCTTTCTCCAGACCGGGCAAATCCTCCTGCACCGCCCTAATCGCACCGAGTTCAACAAGGTCGCGCAGACGCTGCTGTCCTTCGGTGCGCAGGTTGATTTGAAGCGACTGGAGGAAGCCTACTTCAACACCCGCGTGCTCTCGAAGCAGCAATACGAGGCCCTCATCCGGTTGCTGGCGATTTTCGCCGAGCACCTCGGCGAGTGCGCCGCGGCACTCGCTCTGGAAGCCCACCCGGAAGAACCGTTGGCCATCGCGCGCGCCCGGATCATCATTGCCGAACAGTCACACGACGAAATGTCGCTCGCAGCCGTCGCCCATGCAGTGAACATGAGCGCGAGCTACTTCAGCGAGAAGTTCAAGGAGATCACCGGCCTCAACTTCGTCGCCTACGTCGCGCGCACCCGAATCGAGAAGGCGCGGAACCTTCTGCACAACCCGAATCTGCGGATCAGCGAGATCGCGTTCGAGGTCGGCTTTCAATCGCTCTCGCAGTTCAACCGCGCCTTCAAACAAGTGACCGGCAAGGCCCCGAGCGAATACCGGCGGTCGCTCGCGGAATAATGAAGGAGCGGGATGCGGCACCACGCACCGGAAAGCAGCCGTGGGTCGGCGCGGGGCTTATCATGGCGGCGAGCGGCATCGGCGCGAGCGACATCATCATCGCGACCGTGGGCGGCGCGACGCACGGCGCACGATTGCTCTGGGCGCTGGCGCTCGGCGCGTTCCTCAAATTTCTGCTCAGCGAAGGACTCGCCCGCTGGCAGCTCGCCACGGGCACGACGGCGCTGGAAGGCTGGGCGCGTCATCTGCCGCGATGGGTGCTGCCGCTTTTCCTGACGTACCTCGTGGTGTGGTCGGTCGCGGTGAGCGGCGCGCTCGTGAGCGGCTGTGGACTTGCGATCGAAAATCTCAGCGGTGGCGCCGTGCCGCGATCCTGGGGCGGGCTGGCCCACGCCGCGCTCGCCTTCGCGCTCATCGTTCCGGGCCGGACGACGTGGTTCATGCGCGTGATGCGCCCGCTGATCGCGGTGATGTTCATCTCCATCGTGGTGTGCGCGGCGCTGACCTTTCGCGAGCCGATGGCGGTCGCGCGAGGGCTCTTCATTCCCTCGATCCCCGCCAATGCCGGGACTTACGTGCTTTCGCTGGTCGGCGGAATCGGCGGCTCGGTCACGCTGTTGAGTTACAACTATCTGCTGCGTGACGAAGGCCGCGTGGATGCGCGCAATCTCCGCGCGGTGCGGTGGGATCTCGCGGTTGCCTACATTCTCACGGCTATTTTCGGATTGTCCGTGATGCTGATCGCCAACCGCGTCTTCTTTACCGCTGGCGTCGCGATCACGGATGGCACCGCTGTCACGCGCATGGCGGCGCAACTGGGACAGTTGCTCGGTCCGGCCGGCTTCTACATCTACTCCCTCGGATTCTGGGCCGCCGTCGTGGCCTCGCTGGTCGGAGTGTGGCAGACGGTGCCAAGCATCTTCGCGGATGGCTTCGCGCTGTGGCGCAAGCTGGAGCCGAAGCCGCGGGAGCAGGCGGTGCGCAGCGATGGTGTGCCCTATCGCGCGGCGCTGATTTTCATGGCGGTCGCGTCGGTGCCGTTTGCGTTGCTCGGCCGGCCGGTGCTGGTGGTCGTCATCTTCACGGTCGTCGGCAGCCTCTTTGTTCCATTCGTGGCCGCGACGTTACTTTACCTCAACAACCGCGTCGCCTGGTCTGCGCCTGTCCGCCACAATGGCCGCGCGATCAACGGGCTGCTCTGGCTGGTGCTCATCCTCTTCGTCGCGATCGGCGCGCTCGAAATTTCCGCGCTCATTCCTTCGCCCGAGCGCTGAATGCGATCCGAAAAAACGCGGAGTCTTTCCGGGCGGATGCGTAGCCGCCTTTTAGAGGTACCACGATGCTTGGTGTGTGAACGGCAACGTGCCGCTAAGACAAAAACAAAACCTCAAAACAGAAAGACACGAAATGAAACTGACTAAACTCCACCTCGCCCTCGCTCTCGGAGCGGCGATTTTCACCACCTCCGCACTCGCTGGCCCTGGCCCTGGCACTTGGCCGCCGAACTTCCCGACCCACGTCAAGACGAAGGCGGAAGCTGAGTCGTGCTGCCTGCCAAAGGAGAAAGTCGCGCTCGCCTGCGTGGACTGCAAAACGGTTACCGAGAAGGGCGGCGAGGACAAAAAGGGCATCCTCGGCTGGTTCAAATCCGACTCGATGCACGACTGCTCCGGGTGCAAAGGCAAGGTCACATACAAGGAACACGGCCCCGGGAAAGGAACCGGAAGCGCGCAATACAAGCACGTCTGCTCCAAGTGCGGACCGGACTCAGCCTACACCTGCGCCACCCACAAGAAGGGCTGAGCCGGAGTCGCAAGACCCTGCTCCGAAGACCAAACACCAAATCGAAAACATGAAAATGAAATCACTGAAACTAACTCTGCTGCTCGGCGCTGCCCTCGCGACGATGAACCTGGCGGCATACGCCGGACCCGGCTCCACAATATTCCGACCGGTCAACTCGACGCAGCTTGGCGCGCTCAAGCCGGGCACCCAAGTCGCGCACGAATGCCCACACTGCGGAACGATCGCGGTCTCCAAGGTGGGCAAGGACCAGGCCCACGCGAAAGGCCACACCTGCCCGGAATGCAAAATGAAAATCACCTATCGCGTTTCCGGCAGTGGCAAGGCTCCCAGCACCCGCTTGATCGACTGCGTGGACGTGAAGACCGGCAAGAAAATGTCGGCGCGCGTCTGCGCGGCGCACAAATAATTCAGCACCCTCGGGAATCTAAATTCCGGGCGGAGTCGCCTGGCGCAATCAGCGCCGGGCGACTCCTCCGGTTCCTCCTGCCGATGTTCCGCAAGCTCAAGACCGTCATGGTCGAGCTAAGCACGCCGCAAGGTTCCGTTTTCTCCGGCCCTGCGGGGGGCGTGGAATTGCGAACGACGGACGGCACCATCGCCATCAATCCGCGCGAGGAGAGTTACCTCAACCTGACCCGCACCACGGAGATCACGCTGCGCGTCGGCACGGAGTTCATTCGTTTCGTGCTGAAAAACGCCGCCGCAAGTCTTCGCGAAGGGCGGCTCACGGTGCTCGCGGAGGAGATTCACGCCGCGGAACTGCCTGCGTGCGGCGCAGGCAGCGACATTTGAATCACGACAAACCACGCTCATGACCACGACCACACCCCGCTCGAAGATTTTCCTCCGCATCGGCATCGTGCTCGCGATCCTTGTGGCGCTCGTGGCGCTGGCTGGAAAGTTCGCTTCCAGCTCCGGCGGAGACGCGAGCCTCAGTGCCGCCGGGAGCCAGGTGTGGACCTGCTCGATGCACCCGCAGGTGCGGTTGCCGAAACCGGGCAAGTGCCCGATCTGCTCGATGCCGCTCGTGCGCGCCGCCGCGCCAGCCGGGAAGAGCACCGATGCCGCAGACGAATCGATGCTCACGCTGTCCGACCACGCGCGGGCGATGGCTTCGGTCGAAACCGCGCCCATTGAGCGCCGGAAACTCGCCCAGGAAATCCGCGCCGTCGGCAAGGTGCAATACAACGAGCGCGGCCTCGCGACGATCACCGCGCGCGTCGATGGCTACATCGAGCGGCTGTTCATCGACTTCACCGGCGTCGAGGTGAAGGTCGGCGATCATCTCGTCGAGATTTACAGCCCCGATCTCGTCACCGGACAGCAGGAGTTGCTGATGGCGAGCGAGCAGCCCGGCTCGCCGCTCGCCGCGGCCGGCAAGCTGAAGCTGCGGCGTTGGGAAATGACCGACGAGCAGGTCGCGGAGCTGCTGCGCACGCGCAAGATCACCGAGCGGCTGACGCTGGTTTCGCCGATCAGCGGCACGGTCACGGAAAAGATGGTCGTGGAAAAGAGCGCGGTGAAGCCGGGCGATGTGCTCTACCGATTGGCCAATCTCGAATCCGTCTGGGTCTATCTGGACATCTACGAATACGAACTGCCGTGGGTGCGCTACGGGCAGCCGGTCGAGATCACGACCGAGGCATCGCCCGGCGAGACCTTCACGGGCCGCGTGTGGTTCATCAACCCGGTGCTCACCGACGAATCGCGCACGGTGAAGGTGCTCGTGAACATCGCGAACAAGGACAAGAAGCTGAAGCCAGGCATGTTCGTCAGCACCACCATCCGCGCGGCATTGCTCGCCAACGGCCAGCTCGCGCCCACCGGAGTGGAGGGACAATGGACCTGCGTAATGCACCCGCAGATCCTCAAACCGGAGGGCAGCGAATGCCCCGTGTGCAAGATGGCGCTGACGCAAATCCCGGCGGTTGCAAAACCCGCGACTCCCGAGGAGGGGCTGGTTCTCGCGGTGCCCGTGACGGCGGTGCTCGACAGCGGCATCCGCAAGATCGCCTACGTCGAACGCGCGCCGGGCGAATACGTTGCCGCCGCTCTCAAGCTCGGGCCGCGTGCGGGGGACTTCTATCCAGTCATCGAAGGCTTGAAGGAAGGTGATCTCGTCGCGGTGCGCGGGAACTTCCTGCTCGATTCGCAGTTTCAAATCAGCGGCCTGCCGAGCCTCTTCTACGAACACGGCCAGGCACCCACGGCTGGCCACAACCATGGCGCGGCGGCTGACAAACCAGCGCCTGCGCCGAAACCGACCGGGCACGAAGGCCACGCCATGCCAAAGCCAGCGGAACACAAGCCGTAATGATGTGGCGCAGGCACTTCCGCGACCTCCTCTCCCAAAACTGAATCGAACCCAACCATGACCACCACCGAAACCAAACCCATCATCTGCGGCACCGACTTTTCCGAAAGCGCGGCGCAAGCTGCCACCGTCGCGGACGCTCTTGCACGGCACCTGCGCGCGCCGCTCCTGCTCGTCCACAGCACGGATGAACGCGGAGACTTCCCCGACCATTTGCGGACGCGCCTGATGAACGATGATCGCCCGCGGATGGCGAAAGAAGCGGCGCATCTGCGCAGCCTCGGCCTGACTTTCGAGGACGAATTGCTCCGGGGCGCGCCGGACGAGGGCGTCGCAAACTTTGCCGCGCAGAAACGCGCGCGTCTCGTGGTCGTGGGCGCTTCGGGCACGGGTTCGTTGTGGGCTTCGCGCTGGTTGCTGGGCAATGTGGCGGAGCGCATTGCCGAAACATCGTCGGTGCCGACGCTGGTGGTGCGCGCGCCGGAGCCTCTCCTCGCTTGGGCGCGCGGGGAGCGTCCGGTGAAAATGTTCGTCGCTGTGGATTTCACCGCGACCTCGGAGGCGGCCTTGCGCTGGGTGGCGGAATGGCAGCAAGCCGGACCGTGCGAGATCACGCTCGGCCACGTGCATGAACTTCCAGAGGAACGCGGCGAGACGGCGATGTTCGGCGGGCTCGGCTTGACCCGGCTCACGTCGCCAGCGCGTGAGGGGCTGGAAAACGATCTGCGGGAGAAGGCCAGCCGGCTGGGCGTGACGGCCACGATCCGCGTGGAGCCGCGCACGGCGCGGGTGGACGCGCACTTGATTCTCATGGCGACGGAAGCCGGGGCGGACGTCCTCGTGCTCGGCGCGCATCAATGGCAGAACCTGGAGCGCGTGTGGCACGCGTCGATCTCCCGGCGCTGCCTGCACGATGCGCCGATGAGCCTCGTCTGCGTGCCGGTGCCGCTCGCACCGCAGGGCGCGGCGGCGGCCATCCCGACGTTCAGCCGCGTGCTGGTCGCGACGGATTTTTCCGAGCCAGCCAGCCACGCGATTCCTTACGCCTATGCGGCTTTGGCGCGAGAGGGCGCGGTCTGTCTTCTCCACATCGCGAAGACGGGTGCAGCGGGTGAAAAGATCGAATTGGTGGCGCTCGAAGCGAAGCTGCGCGCGCTCATTCCCGCGGAGGCAGAAGCGCGCGGTGTGGTCACGGAAGTGCGAATTGTCGAAAGAAGCGATGCCGGAAAGACGATCTGCGAAGCGGCGGAACGCTTCTGCGCGGACCTCGTGTGCATCGGCTCGCACGGCCACTCCGGGATGGCGGCGGCGCTGATGGGCTCGGTCGCCCAGGCGGTAACCGCCCACAGCCGCTGCCCGGTGCTGCTCGTCCGCCCGCCGCAGTAAACGCCACGCTCCGCCATCATGAAAACCATCCTGATCGCCTACGACGGCTCGGAGTGCTCCGAGGCCATCATCGCCGAACTCGCGCGCGCCGGCCTGCCCGCACGACTGGAGGCGCATGTCGTGTCGGTCGCGGAAGTCTGGACAGGTCCCGCCGCCAATTTCTCCGGATGGGCAGCCTCACCCGAGATGCTGCCTGCGCTGATGGCTGCCAAGGCCGAGACGGCGCAGGGGATGCACGATGCCCGAGCCCTCGCCGAGCAGGGTGCCGCGCGCTTGCGGGCGGCCTTTCCAGAATGGCGGGTCGAAGCGTCGGGAGATGTGGGTTCAATTCCCCGCGCCATTCTGGAGCGGGTGCGGGAGCTTTCCGCGGATATCATCTTCATCGGCTCGCACAGCCGCTCTGCGGTCGGGCGCTTCTTCCTCGGCAGCGCGTCGCAGAAGGTGGCGACGGAGGCAAAATGCTCCGTGCGCATCTGCCGTCCGCGCGCGCCATCAGGAGTCGCGCCACGGCTGCTCGTGGCGGTGGATGGCTCGCTGTCGTCGCAGGCCGCGGTGGGCGCCGTGGCCGAGCGCGCTTGGCCGGAGGGCACGGTGGTGGCGGTGGTGAACGTCATCGAACCGCAGGTCCGGGCGGGAGTGGCCGAGTTTCCGCCGGATCTTGCCGCCGAAATCCTGCGCCAGCACGAGGCGAGGCTGGATTGGCTCGAAGCGGTGGGCACTGCCGCGCACCGGCAACTCAAAATCCCCGGCCTCGTCCCCGAGCGCCACACGCTCGACGGCGAACCAAAGCACACGCTGCTCGAATGGGCGGAACGCTGGAACGCGGACTGTCTTTTCATCGGCGCCTCCGGTCTGCACCACCCCGACACAGCAACGCTGGGCACGGTGGCCTCGGCCCTGGCCGTGCGCGCCCACTGCTCGGTGGAAATCGTGCGCCCATGACCATTCGCCAAACACCAAACAACTAACCCACCCACCCACAATTCCTACCATGCTCGCCACCGTCTTTCACGGCGTGAATGACATCCGCGTCGATTCCGTGCCGAAGCCATCCGCCGGTCCCGGCGAGGCGGTCTTGCGGATCACTGCCACCACGATCTGCGGCACCGATCTCCACATCGTGCGCGGCGAGTATCCGGTGAAGCCGGGGCTCATCATCGGCCACGAGCCGGTGGGCGTCATCGAAGAACTCGGCGCGGGCGTCACGGGTTACAAGATCGGCGACCGCGTGCTCGTCGGAGCCGTCACGCCTTGCGGTCAATGCCGCGCCTGCCTCTCCGGCCAGCATTCGCAGTGCGGCCACGGCTTTGGCTGCCAGGCGATGGGTGGCTGGCGCTTTGGCAACACGATCGACGGAGCCCAGGCGGAGTATCTGCTGGTGCCCTATGCGCAGGCGAATCTGGCGAAGATTCCCGACGAGGTTACCGATGAGCAAGTGGTGTTGCTGGCCGACATCGCCTCGACCGGTTTCGGTGGCGCGGAGAGCGGCGGGATCAAGATCGGGGACACGGTGGTCGTCTTTGCGCAAGGCCCCATCGGGCTCTGCGCGACGGTGGGAGCCAAGCTGATGGGAGCCACGCTGATCATCGGCGTGGATGGCGACGAGCACCGGCTCAAGATGGCGCGCAAGATGGGTGCGGACATCACGCTCAACTACCGCGAGTGCAACGTCGTGGAGGAAGTGCTCAAGCTGACCGGCGGTGGAGTGGATGTGGCCATCGAAGCCCTTGGCACGCAGGAAACCTTTGAATCCTGCCTGCGCTGTCTGCGTCCCGGCGGCACGCTGTCCAGCCTCGGCGTCTATTCCGGGAAGCTGCAGATTCCCTATGAAGCCTATGCGGCGGGCCTCGGCGATCATCGCATCGTCACCACGCTTTGCCCCGGTGGAAAGGAGCGCATGCGCCGCCTCATCAATGTGGTGCAATCGGGCCGCTTCGATCCCACGATGCTCGTGACGCACCGCTTCTCCCTCGCGGACATCAAGCAAGGCTACGAGGTCTTCGGCAATCGGTCGGAAGGCGTCCTGAAAGTCCTGATCACCCCCTGAACCACAACCCCACGACCCGGCACCACTTCCCGAAACCAAGAGAACACCATGACCACCACCGACACCAAACCCATCATCTGCGGCACTGATTTTTCCGAGAACGCCAGGCGCGCCGCCAACGCCGCCGTCGCTCTGTCCAAACGGCTGGGCGCGCCGCTGCGGCTCGTTCATGCCTCGGCCATCCCGCATTCGCCGCTCACGGAAGAGCACCTGCGCGCCGAAGCCCAGCGCCTGCACAGCGCGGGCGCGGACCTGACCGCGGAGGTGATCGAAGGGGCCGCCGCCGAAATGCTCCGGCAAGCCGCGCAGCAACACGCGGCCCGCCTCATCGTCGTTTCTTCACTCGGATCGAGCGCGCCTGCACGCTGGCTGCTCGGCAGCGTGGCGCAGCGCACGGCGGAGTCTTCGGCGGTGCCGACGCTAGTGGTGCGCGAGGCCGCGCCCTTCGAGGCGTGGGCGCGTGGGGAGCGGGCGCTGAAGGTTTTTGTCGGCGCGGATTTCACCGCCAGCTCCGACGCGGCGCTGCGCTGGGTCGCGGAGTTGCGGCAGTTCGGGCCCATCGAGGTCGTCGCCGGTTTTGTGGACTGGCCACCGGAGGAAGCGGCCCGGCTGGGCGTTTCCGGTCCGCTGGGGTTGCGCGGGAATCTGCCCGCGATGCAAGGTGTGCTGGAGCGGGATCTTCACGAAAAAGTCACCCGCCTGCTCGGCGGTGAAAATGTGCGCGTCTCGGTGCGCGGCAACTGGGGCCGCGCGGATGCGCCGCTCGTGGAGATGGCCAT
>JANNXQ010000110.1:0-3679 GCA_031409655.1 Chthoniobacteraceae bacterium
GGGGCGCCCCCGCCCCGGTTAACACCCACGGGGCGCGGGCGCCCCGGCTCCTTGACGCTCTTCTGCGGAAAGGAAAGTCTCGCGCATGTCTTCGACGTCCGACGTTTCCCCCGGCGCGCGCTTCTGCGCGGCGCTTGCGGCGGAGGCGCCGCTGCAGATCGCCGGTGCGATCAATGCCTACAGCGCGATGCTCGCGGAGCGGGCCGGCTTTCGCGCGCTGTATCTCTCCGGCGCGGGCGTGGCGAATGCCTCGCGCGGCTGGCCGGACCTCGGCTACACGACGCTCGACGATGTGCTCACGGATGTGCGGCGCATCGTGGCGACGACGAAGCTGCCGCTGCTCGTGGATGCGGATACCGGATGGGACGATCCTGCGAACACGGTGCGCGAATTGATCGCCGCGGGCGCGGCGGGGCTGCACCTCGAAGATCAAGTGCCGGCCAAGCGTTGCGGGCATCGGCCGGGCAAGCAACTCGTGCCGGCGGAGGAGATGATCGAGCGCATTCAGGCCGCCGTCGCGGGGAAAACGGACGCCAGTTTCGCGATCATGGCGCGCACGGATTCCGTCGCGGTGGAGGGTCTCGACGCGGCGATCGAGCGAGCGCGGCGCTACTGCGGGGCTGGCGCGGAGATGATCTTCGCCGAAGCCTGCACGGACCTCGCGCAATACGCGGCTTTCACCCGCGCGGTTCCGGTGCCGGTGCTCGCGAATCTCACCGAGTTCGGTAAGACGCCGTCCTTCACGCCAGAGGAATTGCGTGGCGCGGGCGTCGCGATGGCGCTCTATCCGCTCTCGGCTTTCCGCGCGATGAGCGCCGTGGCCCTCGCCGTCTATCGCGCGATCCGCACCGATGGCACGCAGCGCGCCGTGCTCGATCGGATGCAGACGCGCGAAGAACTGTACGAAATCCTGAACTACCACGCCGCCGAGCAGCAGTTCGACACGCCCCAGCCATGAGTGAAGCCAAAAAGAAAATCGCCCTCTCCGGCATCGTTGCCGGAGAGACCTCCATCTGCACCGTCGGTAAGGAAGGCGTGGGCCTCACCTACCGCGGTTATACCATCGAAGACCTCGCCGCGCACGCCAGCTACGAAGAAACCGCGTGGCTCGTGTTGCACGGCGAACTTCCCACCCGCGCGCAGCTCGACGCCTTTGAGCAGCGGCTCACCGCACGACGCGGCTTGCCGCAGACGCTCCAGCAAGCACTGGAGCTGATCCCCGCGGCGGCGCATCCGATGGACGTGCTGCGCACCGGCTGCTCCGTGCTCGGGACGATCGAGCCGGAAGGCGGCCCGCGCGACGGGATGGCGGTGGCGGAGCGGCTGCTCGCGGCGTTTCCGGGAATGCTGCTCTACTGGCACCACTTTCATCACGGCGGTGCGCGGATCGACACCGAGACTGACGAACCCAGTGTCGCCGCGCACTTTCTCCATCTCCTCCATGGCCAGCCGCCCTCGGCGGAACACGCGCGGGCGATGGATGCGTCGCTCATCTTGTACACCGAACACGAGTTCAACGCCTCGACCTTTGCCTGCCGCGTGGTCGCGGGCACGGGCTCGGATTTCTACTCCGCCGTCTGCGCCGGCATCGGTGCGCTGCGCGGCCCCCTGCACGGCGGGGCGAATGAAGCGGCGATGGAAGTGATCCAGCGCTACTCGACCGCCGATGAAGCCGAGGCCGGGATGATGGCGGCGCTCGCGGCGAAGCAAGTCGTGATGGGCTTCGGGCATCCCGTGTATCGGATCAGCGATCCGCGCTCCGACATCGTGAAAAGCTGGTCGAAAAAACTCTCGATCGGACATGCCGAGCAGCATTTGTATCCCGTCTCTGAGCGGATTGAGGCGGTGATGAAGCGGGAGAAAAATCTCTTTCCGAATCTCGATTTCTTCAGCGCGTCGGCGTTCCACTTCCTCGGGGTGCCGACGCCGATGTTCACGCCGATCTTTGTCGTCGCCCGCATCGCGGGCTGGGCCGCGCACATCCTCGAGCAGCGCGTGAATCGCCGGCTCATCCGCCCGACCGCGGAATACACCGGCCCCGCGCCGCGCGCCTTTCTGCCCCTCGCGCAACGCCGATGAGCGCCGCGATCAGCAGCGCCCGCCCCGCACCCGACCCGCTGCTCTGCGCGCTGGCCGACTACATTCTCTCCACGGAGATCGCCAGCGACGAGGCCTACGACACCGCGCGTTATTGCCTCATGGATTCGCTTGGGTGCGCCTTTCTCGCGCTCAGCTATCCCGCCTGCACGAAGCTCCTCGGCCCCATCGTGCCTGGCGCAAAACTCCGCCACGGCGCCCGCGTGCCGGGCACGGACCACGTGCTCGATCCCGTGGCCGCCGCTTTCAATATCGGCTGCCTGATCCGCTGGCTGGATTTCAATGACACCTGGCTTGCTGCCGAGTGGGGACATCCCTCAGACAACCTCGGCGCCATCCTCGCCGTCGCCGATTATCTCGATCGCAACGGCACCCCGCTCACCGTGCGCGACGTGCTCACGGCGATGATCAAGGCGCACGAAATCCAGGGCGTGCTCGCGCTGGAAAATTCCTTCAACCGCGCGGGCCTCGATCACGTCTTGCTCGTGCGGATCGCTTCGACGGCAGTCGCGACTGGCCTCCTCGGCGGCACGCGCGCCCAGATCATCGACGCCATCTCGAATGCCTTCGCCGACGGCGGCGCGCTGCGGGTCTATCGGCACGCCCCGAATACCGGCTCGCGGAAATCGTGGGCCGCCGGCGACGCCACCGCGCGCGGGGTGTGGCACGCGCTCATGGCGCTGCGGGGAGAAATGGGTTGCCCCGGCGTGCTCTCGACCGCGACGTGGGGCTTCAGCGACGTGCTCTTCCGTGGAAAGCCGATCACGCTCGCGCGACCGCTCGGCAGCTACGTCATGGAGCACGTCCTTTTCAAAATCTCCTTCCCCGCCGAGTTCCACGCGCAGACTGCCGTGGAAGCGGCCATCACCCTGCATCCGCTCGTGCGCGAGCGGCTCGCGGAGATCGAGCGCGTCGAACTGACCACCCACGAATCCGCGCTGCGCATCATCCACAAAACCGGCCCGCTCGCGAACCCCGCCGACCGCGATCACTGCCTCGAATACATGACCGCCATTGGCCTGATCTTCGGCACGCTCACCGCCGATCACTACGAGGACCAAGTCGCCGCCGACCCGCGCATCGACGCCCTGCGTGCGAAGATGACCGCCCGCGAAGAACCCCGCTACACCCGCGACTACCTCGACCCGGAAAAGCGCTCCATCGCCAATGCCGTGCAGGTCTTCTTCACCGACGGCACGAGCACCCCGCGCGTGGAAGTCGAATACCCCATCGGCCACCGCCGCCGCCGCGCGGAGGGCCTGCCGGTGCTCGTCGAAAAATTTACGCGCGCCGCCGCGCTGGTTTTCTCCAATCGCAAAGTCGCGCAATTCCACGCGCTCTTTCTCGACCGCCCGTGCCTGGAAGCCCTGCGCATCGGCACGCTCATGGCGCGACTGGCCTCGCGCGTGAAGCGGCAAAGCTGACCTGGGAGCGCCGCCGTCCCGTGCGGCAACCAAATACCTGCCGCGCACCGCGCGCCAACTATTCGAGTCGGGGGCAGGGCGCGCATTGGACGATGCCGCCCCGGGCGGCGGCGCGCCCACGTCAGCTTTGCCGCTTAACGCCCGAGGCCACTCGCGCC
>JANNXQ010000111.1:0-3872 GCA_031409655.1 Chthoniobacteraceae bacterium
TCAGCTCCTCGGATGCGGAAGAGGACATCGTCCAGGCGCTCGACGCCGGAGCCTGCGGCTACGTCACCAAGACCGCGCGCCCCGCCGAACTCACCGCCGCCATTCTCGCCGCGCACGCGGGCCAGCGCGTCGTCAGCCCCGGCCTCGAGAGCCGTCTCGCCGAGCGCGCCTCCGGCACCGCGCTCACCGCGCGCGAGATCGAGGTGCTGCATCTCTTGCGCAAAGGAATGACCAATCCCGACATCGGCCGGCTCCTCGGGATCACCCCGCGCACCGCCAAGGCGCACGTCACCGCCATCCTCGAAAAGCTCGAAGCCGCCGACCGCACCGAAGCGGTCACCCGAGCCTTCGAGCGCGGCCTGCTGAAGGTCTAGCCGGGTCTAGCCCGCTTATTGGCCGGATGGCCAATGGTGAAATGGGCGAAGGAGGTGGAGATTTTGCAGCGTTGGTGGTGCGCTCGCCGCACGATCTCCTTCTCCGTTTCCCCGTCACTCCGCATGAAAACCATTTTTGCCCTCGGCACTCTCATTGCCGGTTCCATGACCGCGCAGGCAGACCCGATCTTGAATTCGTGGTTCACGCAGCACTCCGGGGTGCTGGCTCGGGTGATCCAAAACGGCACGAGCCACACTACGCCACTGACGACGTGGCCTTCGGCTGGCATCACGAACAACAACACCGGCGGCACGGCGCAGACGGTGCCGGCGTATGCGGATGTGCAGCGGATCCGCTACACGGCAACGGACGTTTACATCAACGCGAACGGCTTCGCTTCGCACACCATGGGGCCGTGGTTCAACAATGCGGGCGGGCTGTTCGGCTTCTGGCCGTTGGCGCGGGATTACCAGGTGCGGATCACGCGCAGCCCCGCGCCGGCGGCGGCGAAGACGCGGCATCCGGGTGGGATGATCGGGATGATGGTGAATGGGGTGGCGATTTATGATCTGGGCGATGCGTTCTCATTTAAGCAGACGGCGAACAGCCCGACGGTGACCGGAACGGACATGATGGGCGCGAATGGCGATGGCTGGTGGTCGCGGGATGCGCTGGCGGTGGAAGTGGTGACCTTCGATCCGGGCTTTGCGCATCAGCCGGGGAACAACGGGCAGTATCACTACCACGCGCAGCCGAAGGCGCTTCGCTACCAGCTCGGGGATAATGTGCAGGCGACTTACAACGCTACGACGAACACTTACTCCTACACCGAAGACACCTCGAATCTGCACCACTCGCCGATCCTCGGCTGGGCTTACGACGGCTACCCGATTTACGGGCCGTATGGCTACTCGTCGGCAATGAATGCCGCCAGCCCGGTGACGCGGATGCGCACCGGCTTCGTGCTGCGCAACGGGCAGAACGGCACGCAGGATCTCCGCGTCACGGGGCGCGTCACCATGCCAAAGTGGGCAGCGGCCGTCTTCGGCATTGCCAACCCGGGCAGTACGAATCCGGTCACGCTCCCGGCTGCGCAATATGGTCCGACGACAACCTATCAAACCACCGGCCCGGGCGGCGTGACGACGTATTCGCTCAGCCGCTACTGCGGCGACTACGACTTCCTCGGCGATCTCGGCCAGACGCAGGGCGTGGGCTTCGATCTCGATCAATACAACGGGCGCAACTGCGTGACGCCGGAGTTTCCGGGCGGGACGTATGCCTATTTCGTGACGATTGATGCCAGCGGAACCACGGCCTTTCCCCACATGCTCGGTAAGCAATACTACGGCACTCCTAATGCCGGCAACGCGACGACCGTTCCCGGCACTGCGGCGGAACTCTTCAACGGCGGGCCCAACACGCAGGAAGTCATGCGCTCGCCCGCCGTCAACGCCAGCAACGGCAACGTGACGCTGACGTGGAGCAGCGTGGAAGGCGGCACCTACCGGCTCGAAGCAACCAACGACCTCACGACCTCGTGGATCACAATCGGCGCCGCCGTGCCAGCCGCCGCAAATGCGACGCAGACCGCGGTGACGGAAAACGGAGCCGCGTTGAGCACACCGAGGCGCTTCTACCGGACCACGCGCACGGGCACCGCGCCGTATGATCCTGCTTACACCGGCCAATGAACGCGGCGCTCCGAATCATCTTTGCCGGCCTTGTTCTTTGCTGCGCGAGCACCGTTCACGCGGACCCGCGGCTCACGCAGTGGGTGACCTCGAACTCCACAAAATACGCGCGCGTCACGGAGACGACGACCTCCGCGCCGGTGGCCGTGTGGCCTTCGCCTGGCATCCCGCAGAACAACGCGAACAACGAGCAACTGCTGCCCGCTTACGCCGACGTGCAGCAGGTGCTTTACTCCGCGAACTTCGTTTATGTCCGCTCGTCCGACCTCGCCAGCCACCGGATGGGTCCGTGGTATAAGGAATACGCGAAGATCAATGTGAACGGCCTGTGGCCCGAGAACCGGAAACTTTCTTCCAAGATCCCGCGCAATCCCACGCCCGCCGTCGCGCAGAACCAGGTGCAACAAGGCCCCGTCGGGGTGCTCGTGAATGGCGTGACCATTGCCAATCTCGGCGACGGCTCCGGGTGGAATTCGACGACTCAGCGAGACGCGGGCATCACCGGCGGCGGCGTGCCGGGGAATCAAACGAACGTCTGGATTCGCTGCGCCACGGGTGCGGAAGGGCCGATCCTCGACGCAGGCTTCGGGCACCCGGCGCCGGACGGCGGCTACCACTATCACGCAAACCCGCGCGCGCTCCGCTACCAGCTCGGCGACAACCTCACCTACAACGCGGCGACCGACACTTACACCGAGAACACCGTGAACCTGCATCACTCTCCGATCCTCGGCTGGGCGTATGACGGTTACCCGATCTACGGGCCGTATGGCTACTCCATCGCGAACAATGCGACCAGCCCGGTGCGCCGCATGGTGTCCGGTCACGTGCCGCGCGATGGTTCATTTGGCACCGCGAATCTCGCGACCGCTGGCCGTCACTCGCTCGCGCCGTGGGCGGCGTTGTTTCACACCTTCACCGCGACGCTCGGCAGCAGCGACTATCCGCTCGCCGCAGGCAGCTACGGCCCGGATGTCTCGGCGAGCTTTCCCATCGGCTGGTATGCGGAGGATTTCGACTACCTCGGTGACCGCGGCTACACGCAGGGCATTCACTTCGACCTCGATAAACCCAACGGCCGCATCTGCATGACGCCCGAGTTCCCCGGCGGCACTTACGCTTACTTCATCCCGATCGATGCGAATGGCGCGCCCGCGTTCCCGTTTTCCATCGGCCGCTATTGGTATGGCAACAACACCGGCGGACGTGTTCCAAACGGTAACATCACGGAGACTGTCACGACGCCTTTCACCGGCGGGCCGGCCATCGGCGAAACGTGGAGCGGCGGCCCCGCGGTGAACGCTGCCACCGGCGACGTGACGCTCACCTGGAACAGCCTCGAAGGCGGCAGCTACCAAATCGAAGCGTCCACCAATCTCACCTCCTGGAGCACCATCGCGCCGAGCTGGCCCGCCGCATCGAATACCACGCAAACTTCGGCCATCGAGACCGGCGCGGCATTGCCGGCGAACAATACGAGGCGCTTCTACCGCGTCTCGCGCACCGGCGTGGCGACCTTCGATCCGGCCTACACCGGCCAATGACACACCGCTTCCGAACGCTGCACGCCCTCGCCCTTGCTCTCATCGCCGCGGCGCTGAGTGCCGGTGTGGGACGCGGCGCGACGCTGGAGATCGCAGTGCGGCACACGTTCGGCGATGTCCCGCTCCTGCTCGACTCGCTGCGCTACCAGAATGCCGCGGGCGAAACGCTGTCGGCCACGCGGCTCAGTTATTTGCTGAGCGGGTTTGCCGTCGAGCGTGAGGATGGCGTGTGGGTGGATGTGCCGGATCGTTACGCGTG
>JANNXQ010000112.1:0-3674 GCA_031409655.1 Chthoniobacteraceae bacterium
CTCCTCCACCTGCTCGACGCCCTCCCGCCGAACCAGCGCGAAGTGATCCGCCTCAAATTTCAAAACGACCTCTCCTATCGCGAGATCGCCGAGGTCACCCAGCTCACGGAGACCAACGTGGGCTTCCTCCTCCACACTGGCTTGAAAAAACTCCGCGTGCTCGTCACTGAGCGCGCCACGGAAGATTTCGGCTACCCCATCCGCCACGCCCTATGAAGACCGACGACCCCAAACTCACCGCCTACGCTCTGGGCGAACTTTCAACCGCCGAGTGCGCGGAGATCGAAGCATCCCTCCGCGATGACACCGCACTCGCTACCGAGATCGAAGCGACGCGCAACTTTGCCTCGCAACTGCGCAGTGAACTTCAGGCGGAGGCCGGGGATCCGCTCTCGCCCATGCAGCGATCCAAGATCCTGGCGATCGTCCGATCGACGCAGGGGCCAATCGAGAATGCCGGACAGGGGCTGTCCCGGAAGACTATGTTTGGCGCTGCCGCCGCCGCACTTTTGATTGCCGGGTTCGTGTTTGGGCTATTGCTGCCGAGCATCAGGTTTGAGCAGGAGATGGCGAAAAAGTCTGCGCTGTCGCGTCTAGCTCCCGAGCGCTTCGATCTCCCGGTTCAAGACGCGGCCGAGCCGCGCAACCTGAATCTTTCAATTGGAGCGGTGGGCCGACCCGAAAACCGCGCAGACATGGTCGCCGCCGATCCAACGCGCTCGGTCGCGTTGGATCGCGAGATTTCCGTTGGCTTGCCAGTTTCGCGATCATTCGCCGTGGGCAATTGGGACCATCCGAGGACATACACGCCGTTCGATTTTGGTGAGGCGGAAGCTACTGGGTTCGCAGACGTGAGCGCGGCGCAGCCCGAGCAGACAGCCACGAGTGCCCAACCTTCCGACCCATCGTCCGGACTCGCGACCATTACTGCCAAGTCCGGCACCGGTGCGTTGGTGGCTCGCGAGAAAGTCGAGTTGGGCGTTTCTCTCGGCGATATGGAGCGACGGACGGTCGCGCGCGCCACCCCGGCATCCATCGCGCCGGCAGCCGAGTCGCGAGTGGCGTCGGGCGTGCAGAGGCCCGAACTACAGATGGCTCAGGTGGGAGGGGGATTTTCGATCAGGTCAGGTCCGGAACTGGTGCTGGCTGAGTCAGACGGTGTCCCTGCCGCGTCGCAGAATAGATATAGCGGGAGAACGAGCATAACGCCGCCGGTAGCCGCCGCCGCAGCACCCGCCGACGTGCGGCTGGAACTTGTGAAGCAACAGCAGGAGCAAGCGCGTAAATATTTTCACCCACCCGGCGAGCCCGACGACTTCGGCGCGGAGCGCGCCTACCGCTTGCGCCAGCAGCCCGGCAACACCGAGGCCTACGACCCCATCACCGACAACGCCTTCCTCCCCGTGAAGGACAATCCGCTCTCGACCTTCTCCATCGACGTGGACACGGCGAGTTATGCGAATGTCCGGCGTTTCCTGACTTCCGGGGCACTCCCGCCGAAGGGCGCGGTGCGAATCGAGGAGATGCTGAACTACTTCACCTACGACTACCCGCAGCCCGCCGGCGACGCGCCTTTCTCGGCGACGATGGATGTGGCGGCATGTCCCTGGACTCCGGAGCATCGCCTGGTGCGGATCGGATTCAAGGGCCGCGATCTCGCGCGCAGCGAAAGACCCAATGCGAACCTGGTCTTTCTCATCGACGTGAGCGGCTCAATGAATGAGCCGAATAAGTTACCCCTCGTGAAGGAAAGCCTGCGGCTGCTGGTCGATCAACTCGACGACCGGGACCAAGTGGCCATCGCCGTCTATGCCGGGGCGAGCGGCACAGTGCTCGAACCCACTCGGGACAAGGCGCAGATGCGGGCGGCTTTGGATCGACTGCAAGCGGGCGGCTCGACGAATGGCGCGGGCGGTATCCAGCTCGCTTACGAGCTGGCGGCCCGGAGCTTCATCAAAGGCGGCACGAACCGCGTGATCCTGGCGACCGATGGCGATTTCAACGTCGGCATCACGGACCAAGGTGCGCTGGTGGAACTGATCACCACGAAAGCGAAGAGCGGAGTTTTTCTCAGCGTGCTGGGCTACGGCATGGGGAACCTGAAAGATTCAACGCTCGAAAAGCTGGCCGATAAAGGGAACGGTAACTACGGCTACATCGACACGCTGGCCGAGGCGAAAAAAACGCTCGTCCAGCAAATGAACGGCACGCTCTACACCATCGCCAAGGACGTGAAAATCCAGGTCGAGTTTAACCCTGCCCAAGCCAGCGCCTACCGGCTCATCGGTTACGAAAACCGCCTGCTGGCCAAGGAAGACTTCAATGACGACAAAAAGGACGCTGGCGAGATCGGCGCTGGCCACATGGTGACTGCGCTTTACGAAGTGGTGCCCGTGGGTGGAGCGATGCCCGCGGTTTTGCCGCTCGTGGATGCGCTGAAATACACCGCCGAGTCCGCGGCCAATCCTGCGGCGAAACCAGAGGCAATCGTGGGGGGGAAATTGTCCGGCTCCGCAGAAATGCTCACGCTGAAGCTCCGTTACAAGAAGCCCGACGGAGACATCAGTCAGAAGCTCGAGTTCCCACTGACCGATCGGGGTGAGACTTGGGAGAAGTCAGCGCAGGACTTCCGTTGGGCCGCGGCCGTCGCGAGCTTCGGGATGTTGCTCCGGGATTCGCCGCACAAAGGTGGGACGACTTGGGATGCGACCCTGGAGATGGCTCGCGAAGGCAAAGGCGACGACAGCACCGGATACCGCGTGGAATGCCTGGCGCTGATGGAGCGGGCGAAGTCGATCTGGGCAGGCGTGGCCCGGTGAGCGAGGATGGAGGAACGTCGGCCGCGCCGTCATCGATGGGGAGGATGTCGATGGCGGCGCGGTTTGCGTTTCGAGGCCCGTGATTGCGACGGGAGAACTGCATTCCAACGAAAGCGCTCCGGCTCGTTGGGAAGAGGGTGTCTAAACCTGAAAGCGGGATTGGGATTTATAACGCCGAGACGCAAAGACGCAGAGGACGCAGAGGGAGAGCGGAATCGAGGCGGCGGATGGGTTCACCCGATGGGGGAGCGACTTGGGAAGCGCGTTTGTTCCCTTCCTCTGCGATCTCTGCGATCTCTGCGTTTTAAATCCCAGCGCCAGCTTCCGCAGGCGGGACGACCGCGGTCCCCACAGCCGGGACGGCTGTGCTCCGCCGCGGTAATGCGTTTTTCAACAGGCTGCTCATCTTCTTCATTCCCGCTCACTGGGAGGAAGAGGAAGAGGAAGAGGAAGATTAAGAGGAAGAGAAACAAGGAGACGCTTTCTAAAAGAAAACGGCACCCTCGCTCCTGCAAAAGCAGGGTGGCAGAGGGTGCCGTTTTCGGTGGTTAGTGTTTGGCAGGGCGGCAGCTTTCAGTTCGCGCCCCGCGGTGGGATCACTTCTTGATGGCGGCCCAGCGACGGCGGGCGGCTTCGGCCATCTTGGCCCGCGCTTCTGCGGAGACTGCGCGGCGCCCGCGGCGTTTCCCACGGGCTTTTGCCGGAGCGGCTGCCAGAGCGGCGGAAACGTTGGTGCCCTTTGTTTTGGCCCAACGAGCGCGCTGGGCGGCAGCGATGCGCTCGCGAGCTTCCGGGGAGAGGTTTCCTTTCCGGCGGCGGCGGCCCGGACGGCCTTTGCGCGCTGGCGCGGCGGCT
>JANNXQ010000113.1:0-8966 GCA_031409655.1 Chthoniobacteraceae bacterium
CGAGTTCATCCGCCGCGTCACGCTGGACACCATCGGCGTGCTGCCGACGCCGGAAGAGACACGCGCCTTCCTCGCCGAAAACACGCCGGACAAACGCGACCACCTCATCGACGCGCTGCTCGCGCGGCCGGAGTTCGTGGACTTCTGGGCTTACAAATGGAGCGACCTGCTGCTGGTCAACAGCGACAAGCTGCCCGAGCAGCCGATGTGGAGTTACTACCAGTGGATCCGCCGTCAGGTGGAGCTGAACACGCCGTGGGACGAGCTGGTGCGCGATCTCGTGACCTCCACCGGCAGCACGCTGGAGAATGGCGCGGGCAATTTTTTCATCCTCCACGACGAGCCGACGCGCATCGCCGAGACGGTCTCGGTCGCCTTTCTCGGGATGTCGATCAACTGCGCGAAGTGTCACAACCATCCGATGGAGAAATGGACGAACGATCAGTACTACGCATTCGCCAATCTCTTCTCCCGGGTGCGCTCGAAGAACGGCACGGTGGCGGATGAACGCGTGGTCTTCGCGGATCTCGTGGGCGATCTCGTGCAGCCGCTGCGCGGCAAGCCCCAGCCGCCGACGCCGCTCGATGGCACCCCGGTGGCGCTGACCTCACCCGAAGATCGCCGCGCCGTGGCCTCCGCGTGGTTGACGTCATCGACGAATCCCTACTTTGCGCGCTCGATCACCAATCGCGTCTGGAAGAATTTCTTCTCCGTCGCGCTGGTTGAATCCGTGGACGACCTGCGGATGACCAACCCCGCGAGTAACGAAAAATTGCTCTCCGAGTCCGCGACCTTCCTCGCGAAAAGCGGATTCGATCTGAAGTCCCTGATGCGAGTGATCCTGCAAAGCGAAACGTATCAGCGCAGCAGCATCGCCCTACCGGAAAACAAAGACGACACTCGCTTCTACGCTCGCTACTACCCGCGCCGCCTCATGGCGGAGGTGATGCTCGACTCCATCTCTCAAGTCACCGAGGTGCCAACACCCTTCCGGATGGACAAGCGCAATGCCAACAAGGGCCTCGGTGACTCCTACCCGATGGGTTACCGCGCCTTGCAACTCCCGGATTCAAACACCGCATCCTACTTCCTCACGAGTTTCGGCCGTCCCGAGCGAGTGCAGACTTGCGATTGCGAACGGACCAGCGAACCGAGCATGGCGCAGGCGCTGCACATCGCCAATGGCGACACCCTCAATCAGAAGCTTTCCGCGAAGGGTAATCGCCTGGAGAAACTGCTCGCGAGTGTTGCCGATAACGCCCAACTCGCGGACGAAGCCTACCTGCTCACCATCGGCCGCACGCCAACGGCTAAAGAACGGACGGGCGTCTTGAAAGTGCTGGGCGACGCCAAAGACCCGACAGAAAAGCGCCTCGTGCTCGAAGACGTTTTTTGGGGCCTGATGAGTTCGCGGGAGTTTCTCTTCAATCACTAACGTGCGCTCCTGGCACCAGAGTCCCTCGAAAGCGGCGCGTCCCCGCGCCGCTTTCCCTACGCTCCGAATCTTCCACGACCTCCCATGACACCGAAACTCGCCCTGTCCATCGCAGCCATCCTGTTAGGCGCGAGCCTTCAGTCGCCGACTCACGGCGCCTCCATCGACTACGCTGCAAAGATCGCCCCGCTCTTTCAAGAGCACTGCATCGACTGCCACGGGAAGGATGACCCCGACGGTGAATTCATTCTCGAGACCTATGCGGATCTGCTGAAGGGCGGAGAGAACGGGAAAGCGATCAAACCCGGCAATGCGCAGGATTCCATCCTCGTGAAATTCCTCGAAGGGCGGAGCGGTAAGGAAGGGAAGAACAAGTTCATGCCACCCGGCAAGAAGGAGCATCTCAAGCCAGAGGAGATCGCCGTCATCCGTGCCTGGATTGATGCCGGCGCTCCGGCCCCGGCAGCCGAGCGCACGCTCACCGAGGTGCTGGCCAGCCTGCCAAAGATCGCCTCGAAAACGGACCGCAAGAAAGCCATCCACGCGCTCGCTTTTTCGCCGAAGGCGAAGCTCATCGCTGTGGGCACCTATGGCACGGTGCAGATTCTGGATGGCACCACCCGCCAGCCCGTTCGCTCCCTCGACGGCATCGCCGGCAAAGTGAATGCCCTGGTGTTTTCCGCGGACGGCACGGTGCTCTTTGGTGCCGCCGGTGATCCGGGAATCAGCGGCGTCGCGTATCAATGGAAGGTCAACGACGGCGCGCTCGTGAGGAAGTATGAGGGTCACAAGGATACGCTCTATGCGCTGGCCCTTTCTCCCGATGGACAAACGCTCGCGACGGCGAGCTATGATCAGAAGATCAAACTCTGGAACGTGGCCGACGGCGCCGAACGTAAGGTCTTGTCAGGTCACAATGGCGGCGTCTTCGGCCTCAGCTTCCGGCCGGACGGCAAGGTGCTCGCGAGCGCCAGCGCCGATCGCACGGTGAAGCTCTGGGACACGGCGAGCGGCGCGCGACTCGACACTTTCTCCCAACCCTTCAAGGACCAGACCGCCGTCGCGTTTTCGCCCGACGGGAAGGTCGTCGCCTCGGCAGGCGTGGATAGCCGGATTCGCCTTTGGACGGTCAGCGAGAAGGCTATCGAAGGCAGCAACCCGATGGTGACTTCGCGCTACGCGCACGAGGGACCGCTTTTGAATCTCACCTTTTCTGCCGATGGCAAACTGCTCGTCTCCAGCGCCGCGGACAAGACGGTGAAAGTGTGGGATGCCATGAGCATGACGGAGAAAGTGGTGCTCGAAACTCAGCCGGATTGGTCGCCGGCCATCGCCTTGCTCGCGGGCGGGCAACTCGCGCTCGGAAGGCTGGATGGCTCGATCGCCTATTACGACACGGCGACCGGCCAGCCAGCGCCCGCCATGGTCGCGGCGGCGAAGCCAAAGAAGGCGACCGCGAAGCCAGCCCTGCCGGTCACTCCGAAGATCGCGCTCCTCGAGCCCGCGGGCGTGCAAGCAGGCGCGACGACCCGGGTGACCGTCACGGGGAGTAATCTCACCGGACTTACTGAGGTGAAATTTGGGCTTCCGGGATTGAAGGCGGCGATCGTGAAGGTGGACGAAAAGGGCGCGAGTGCCGAATTGGCGATCAGTGTCGAACCAAAGGTGCGGAGGACGCAGACGACGCTGAGCGTGGTCAGCCCCGCAGGCACTGCCGCCGTGGTGAAGCTCCACGTCGATGACCTCGCGCAACTTGTCACCCGCAAATCCGCGCAACCCATTTCGCTCCCGGATTTGCCCGTGAACGTCTGGGGCACCCTCACCGAAACAGGCCAGCAAGATAGCTACCGTTTCCCGGCAACGAAGGGCGCAACGATCGTCTTCGATCTGGCCGCCAAGCGCGTCGATTCCAAAGCAGTGAGCACCCGCCTCGAGATCTTTGACAGCCGCGGCAAACTCCTGGCCGGAAACAACGGACTCGACAGCGGGAGCGATCCTTTCATCGCCTTCACTGCACCGCGGGATGGTGAGTATCTGGTGCGCGTCCTCGAGATCACCCTCGAAGGTTCTCCCAATCACCACTACCGGCTGACCGTCGGAGCGCTGCCCTTTGTCACCGGTTGGTGGCCGCTGTCCGCGCCGGCCAATCACGAAACCACGATCCATCTGATCGGCCACAATCTCCCGAACCCGACGGTCCGAGTGAAGACTGGCGCGGAAGGCGAAGTCGTCCTGCCGCTCGACACCGACGACTACCGGAGTCGGGTCAGTATGAAGGTCGCCGTGAGCGCGCTGCCGGAAACGCTCGAGCAGGAGCCGAATGACGCGCCGGATCAGGCGCAGACTCTGACCTTGCCGGCGTCGGTGAATGGCCGGCTACAGGTCGCTGAGAATCCGGAAGGCGCGGACGCCGACCATTTCCGTTTCGAAGCCACGAAGGGCCAGCAGATCGTCGTCGAGACGCGGGCGGCAATGCTGGGTTCACCCGCAGATACCAGGATCGAGGTGCTCGACGCGCAGGGTGCGCCGGTGCCGCAGCTTTTGCTCCAGGCGACGAAGGACTCGTGGATCACCCTGCGCAGCGAGGACGCGAATGATACCGCGATTCGCCTCGGCCAGTTCGATGAGATGCAGTTAAACGACTACATGTATTTCAACGGCGAAGTCGTGAAGATCTTCCGTCTCGCCCGCGGTCCAGACTCGGACATGGTCTATTTTTCCAGGGACGGAAAGCGGCGCGCCTCGTTCTTCACGAGTCCTGCCGGACACGGGCTTGATGAACCCTGCTATGTCGTCGAACCCAAGGCCGTCGGGAGTCGCATCGTGGCGAATGGCTTGCCGGTCTTCACCCTGAACTATGCGAATGATGACGATGCCGAACGGCAACTCGGCAAAGATTCGCGGCTTATTTTCACGGCGCCACGAGCGGGCACTTACTTCCTCCGGGTGACGGATACGCGAGGGTGGAGCGGCGCACGGTTCGCCTATCGGCTGCTGGCCCGCGCCCCGCAACCGGACTTCACCGCAAAGCTCACGACCAAAGGCCTCGACGCTCTTCCGTCCGGGAGTGGGTCCCAGTTTCTCATCGAGGTGGACCGCACTGATGGTTTTGAAGGCGACGTGCGGGTGGACGTGACGGGAGTGCCCGATGGCTTCTTCGTTTCAAGCCCGATCGTGGTGCAAGCCGGACACCTCGACGCCGCTGGATGCATCTACGCCCTGCCGGGTACGAAGGAAGGCCCGGCGGACTTGACCAAGGTACAGCTTACCGCCACCGCTCAAGTCCATGGTCAATCGATCACCCGAAAGATCGCCGGCTTCGATAAGATCGCCATTGCCGCCGCCCCTAAGCAGGTTCTCCTCCTCGAAGGTGATGTGGCTGGGAAACCGCAAGGTGACGGCAAAACCGTTCCGGCAAAACCCTCCGAGATCACCATCGAACCCGGGGGGCGGGTGGCGGTTTGGTTGCGGGTCGATCGCCGCGGGAATGATGCGCTTCTGGCCCTCGATGTGGAAGGTCTGCCGCACGGGGTGATCGTGGATAACATCGGGCTGAATGGCGTGCAGGTGCGGGCGAATGAATCCGAGCGCGAGATTTTCCTAAGTTGCGCACCCTGGGTCGCGGAGCAGGATCGCCACTGCCACCTGGTCACCGGGAGCGCCCGCGCCAATGCCAGCCAGGAAGGATTGCAGGCCAGTTTCCCGGTGCTTTTGAAGGTGCGTCGCGCCCCGCTCGCAATCGCCACGGGAGTCAAGTGAAGCCCGCTTAACGGGGCAACGATCGCGGTTTGAGCGACGGACGCGAGTGTCTGGCCGCGGGCTTTTGCGGGAGAAAGGAAAGGTCCCGGACTTCCGTTTGAGTAATAAGAGCTATTGACGAATAACCAAAGGCCGTCTTATTCCTTCGCTCTCATGCCAACCACCAACACACCATCCGTCCACCAGTTGAAGCGCGCCGTGGAGATTTCTGAGCAGATTGCCAGACTCGAAGGCGAGCTTAATGCCATCCTAAATCGTCCATCCACTGCCGCTGCGCCAGCCGCCGCGCCAGCGCGCAAAGGCCGTCCGGGCCGCCGCCGCCGGAAAGGAAACCTCTCCCCGGAAGCTCGCGAGCGCATCGCTGCCGCCCAGCGCGCTCGTTGGGCCAAAACAAAGGGCACCAACGTTTCCGCCGCTCCGGCAGCCGCTCCGGCAAAAGCCCGTGGGAAACGCCGCGGGCGCCGCGCAGTCTCCGCAGAAGCGCGGGCCAAGATGGCCGAAGCCGCCCGCCGTCGCTGGGCCGCCATCAAGAAGTGATCCCGCCGCGGGGCGCGAGCTGAAAGCTGCCGCCCTGCCAAACACTGACCACCGAAAACGGCACCCTCCGCCACCCTGCGTTTGCAGGAGCGAGGGTGCCGTTTTCTTTTAGAAAGCGTCTCCCTGTTCCTCTTCCTCCCGGTGAGCGGGAATGAGGAAGAGAAGGAAGAAGATGAGCAGCCTGTTGAAAAACGCATTGCCGCGGCGGAGCACGGCCGTCCCGGCTATGGGGACCGCGGGCGTCCCGCCTGCGGGAAGCTGACGATGGGATTTGAAACGCAGAGACGCAGAGGCGCAGAGATCGCAGAGGAAGGGAACAAACGCGCGTCCCAGGACGCTCACCCATCGGGTGAACCCATCCGCCGCCTCGATTCTGCTCTCCCTCTGCGTCCTCTGCGTCTTTGCGTCTCTGCGTTAAAAATCCCAATCCCGCTTTCAGGTTTAGACACCCTCTTGCCGACGAGCCGGAGCGCTTTTGTTGGAATGCAGTTCTCCCGTCGCAATCACGAGCCTCGAAACGAAAACCGCGCCGCCATCGACATCCTCCCCATTGATGACGGCGCGGCCGACCTTCCCCCATCCTTGCTCACCGGGCCACGCCTGCCCAGATCGACTTCGCCCGCTCCATCAGCGCCAGGCATTCCACGCGGTATCCGGTGCTGTCGTCGCCTTTGCCTTCGCGAGCCATCTCTAGGGTCGCATCCCAAGTCGTCCCACCTTTGTGCGGCGAATCCCGGAGCAACATCCCGAAGCTCGCGACGGCAGCGGCCCAGCGGAAGTCCTGCGCTGACTTCTCCCAAGTCTCACCCCGATCGGTCAGTGGGAACTCGAGCTTCTGACTGATGTCCCCGTCGGGCTTCTTGTAACGGAGCTTCAGCGTGAGCATTTCTGCGGAGCCGGACAATTTTCCCCCCACGATTGCCTCTGGTTTCGCCGCAGGTTTGGCCGCGGACTCGGCGGTGTATTTCAGCGCATCCACGAGCGGCAAAACCGCGGACATCGCGCCACCCACGGGCACCACTTCGTAAAGCGCAGTCACCATGTGGCCCGCGCCGATCTCGCCAGCGTCCTTCTTGTCGTCATTGAAGTCTTCCTTGGCCCGCAGGCGGTTTTCGTACCCGATGAGCCGGTAGGCGCTGGCTTGGGCGGGGTTAAACTCGACCTGGATTTTCACGTCCTTGGCGATCGTGTAGAGCGTGCCGTTCATTTGCTGGACGAGCGTCTTTTTCGCCTCGGCCAGCGTGTCGATGTAGCCGTAGTTACCGTTCCCTTTGTCGGCCAGCTTTTCGAGCGTTGAGTCCTTCAGATTCCCCATGCCGTAGCCGAGCACGCTGAGAAAAACCCCGCTCTTCGCCTTCTTGGTGATCAACTCCACGAGCGCACCTTGGTCGGTGATGCCGACGTTGAAATCGCCATCGGTCGCCAGGATCACACGATTCGTGCCGCCTTTGATGAAACTGCGGGCCGCCAGCTCGTAAGCGAGTTGGATACCGCCGGCGCCATTCGTCGAGCCGCCCGCTTGCAGTCGATCCAACGCCGCCCGCATCTGCGCCTTGTCCCGAGTGGGTTCGAGCACCGTGCCGCTCGCCCCGGCATAGACGGCGATAGCCACTTGGTCCCGGTCGTCGAGTTGATCGACCAGCAGCCGCAGGCTCTCCTTCACGAGCGGCAACTTATTCGGCTCATTCATCGAGCCACTCACGTCGATGAGAAAGACCAGGTTTGCGTTAGGGCGCTCGCTCCGAGCAAAATCGCGGCCCTTTAACCCGATGCGCACCAGACGATGCTCCGGAGTCCACGGACAGGCCGCCACTTCCATGGTCGCGGAGAAAGGCGCGTCGCCAGCGGGCTGCGGGTAGTCGTAGGTGAAGTAGTTCAGCATCTCCTCGATCCGCACCGCGCCCTTTGGCGGAAGTACACCGGAAGTCAGGAAGCGGCGGACATTTGCATAACTCGCCGTGTCCACATCAATCGAGAGCGTCGAGAGCGGTTGGTCCTTCACCGCGAGGAAGGCGTTGTCGGTGATGGCGTCGTAGGATTCGGTGTTGCCCTCGCGATCGAACGGCGCGCGCTGCTCCCTCCGAAGGCCCTCGTCTTCGGCAAAGCGCGCAGAGAGCCCGGTGCCGCCAAGCGTGGATTGTTCGTTCATGGACAGTGTGCGGCCCGCAGAAGTGATGGTGCCCGTGGATAAAATTCCACCGCTCATTGTCAAAGATCCGCTGCTGCTTTTTGTGACTACTCCGCTGGCATCAGGCTTCGAACTTCCGTCTCTCACTGCGCGCCGAGCGACACCGCTTGTCCTGGTGGGAAGCACCGCAGCAGCTTCGCTCGTAGTGGATGCGGGGGCCGTTGCTCCCCCAGTCCCTCTGTTGGCAGAGACAGCCATTCTTGTGACGAGCATGTCATCACTAATCGCCTTGTCGCGAGGCGCTGGGAATGGCGCCCCACCGAGGGACATCTGAGTCGGCACTTGTGGAGGCTGACTCGTATTCGCGAGCGAAATGGGAGCCTCCGGGCGGAATTGGCTACTTTGGATTTCCACCGCTGTCGGTGTGGCTATTAAGAGATCGATTTGGGTCGGCGCTCGGGACGCAGGCATTTCCACATTCACGCTGGCGAATTCGCTGATGGGTACACCGCCGTGTGCGAGGGACCGTCGCAGCGCTTCCTTCTCCGCCCGCATCGCTGGGAACAAAATCGTGATCGAAAGCCCAACGATGAGACATGCCGCGATGGCTGAGAGCACCACCGCGCGCCGCGGAAAAGCGGCAACGATCGTCGGTGCCTCCACGTTCACGACAGCAGCAGCAGCGAGCACGGCGCCGCGTTGCTCCGCGGAAAGCGGTGAGCCTTCCTCGGCGTGCAACTCGCGGCGCAAGCGCGCGGCAAAGTTGCGCGTCGCTTCGATCTCGGCGGCGAGTGGGGTGTCGTCGTGGAGCAGTGCTTCGATCTCGGCGCTTTCTACCGGAGGGAGTTCACCCAAGGCATAGGCGGTGAGTTTTGGGTCGTCGGTCTTCATAGGGCGTGGCGGATGGGGTAACCGAAATCTTCCGTGGCGCGCTCAGTGACGAGCACGCGGAGTTTTTTCAAGCCGGTGTGGAGGAGGAAGCCCACGTTGGTCTCCGTGAGCTGGGTGACCTCGGCGATCTCGCGATAGGAGAGGTCGTTTTGAAATTTGAGGCGGATCACTTCGCGCTGGTTCGGCGGGAGGGCGTCGAGCAGGTGGAGGAGTGAG
>JANNXQ010000114.1:0-7858 GCA_031409655.1 Chthoniobacteraceae bacterium
GCACCCGCCGATCACCCGCGTCTCGAACTCGACCAACTCCGCTGGCGCGAAACACGTATCCTACCCGGAATCGGCCGCGAGTTCATGCCATCGCTCGACGAGGGTTCGTTCCTTTACATGCCGTCGCTGCTGCCGCAGGCCGGCCTCGGCGCGGCCATCGAGGTGAACGCGAAACAAGACCTCGCCATCGCGAGCGTGCCCGAGGTGGAGAGCGTCGTCGGCAAACTCGGTCGCGCCGAGAGCGCCCTCGATCCCGCGCCCATCGGCATGATGGAGAGCATCATCATCCTCAAGCCCGAGTCCGACTGGCGGCATCTCCCGGTGAAGCGCTGGTTTTCAAAATGGCCCGCATGGCTCAAGGCAGTGCCGGCTTTTTTCGCGCCGGAGCATCGCCAGATCACCAAAGGCGAAATCCTCACCGAGCTTCAGGAAAAGACCGCGATTCCCGGCGTGCTGCCGACTTTCCTCCAACCGATCCAGACGCGCCTCGTCATGCTCCAGACTGGCTTTCGCGCGATGATGGGCGTGAAAATTTACGGCAGCAATTTGAAGGAGATCGAACGCATCGGCCTGCAAATCGAAGCGCTGCTCAAGGAAGTTCCCGGCGCGACCGACATCGTCGCCGACCGCATCGTCGGGAAGCCGTATCTCGAGTTCGAGATCGATCGCGACCGCATCGCGCGTTACGGCGTCAGCATCCGCGACGTGCAGGACGTCATCGAAATCGCCATCGGTGGCATGAACATCACGGAGTCAGTCGAAGGCCGCGAGCGCTACCCGATCCGCGTGCGTTACCTGCGCGAGTTTCGCGAGGACATTCCCGAGCTGGAAAAAATCCTCCTGCCCACGAGCACCGGCGCGCAGGTGCCGCTCGCGCAAGTGCTCACCATCAAGAGCGTCCTCGGCCCGCAGGAGATCAAAGGCGAGCGCGGCCTGCTCGTCGGCTACGTCACCATGAACACGCGCGACCGCGACGAAGTCAGCGTGGTCGAAGACGCCGAGCGCCTGCTGCAAACGGCGCTCAAGGACGGTCGGCTGAAACTTCCTGCAGGCTATTTCTGGGAGTGGAGCGGGCAATTTGAAAACCAAGTGCGCGCCACGAAGCGGATGCAAATCCTCGTGCCCGTCTGCATCGCGCTGATGTTTCTTTCTCTCTACCTCGGCTTCCGGCGGAAGTGGATCGCGCCGATCATTTTCCTCGATGTCGCCGTCTCGCTCTCCGCGGGCTTCTTGTTGCTGCCGCTCTGGGGCGTGAACCTTTCCGTGGCCGTGTGGGTGGGCTTTCTCGTGCTCCTCGGCGTGGTCGATGACGACAGCGTCGTGCTCTCCACTTACCTCGAAGACATCTTCGATCACAGCAAACCGGGAAGCATCGCCGAGATCCGCGAGGCCGTGGTTCAGGCCGGTTTGAAACGCATCCGGGCCAACCTCATGACCGTCTGCACCACCGTCTTCGGACTGCTGCCCGTCTTTTGGGCCACAGGCCGCGGTGCCGACGTGATGAAACCGATCGCGCTGCCATCCCTCGGTGGCATGGCTGTGAGCGTCATCACCATGTTCATCGTCCCCTGCCTCTTCTCCGCCATCGAGGAGTGGAAATGGAAACGCGCGCAATCAAACCCGGCCCCTGATAGCCCACCCGAACCGCAACTCACCTAAGCAGCCAACCCAGAAAGAAAACCTATTCTCTACAAACTATCCTTAACCAAGACCGTGATCCGCGTGACGTTGACCACGATTTATGTGACGGACGTTCACATTGTCCGTGCAGAATATCCGGTAAAACCGGGCCTGGTCATCGGCCATGAACCGGTGGGCGTCATCGAGGAACTCGGGCCGGGTGTGACGGGCTACGAAGTGGGCGACCTCGCGTTGGGCGGCGCGGAAGCTGGCGGAAAAATCGAAGGCCCGATGGCCCTCGTCATCCTCGGCGGCCTCATCACGAGCACCGCGCTGAATCTTCTCGTGCTGCCGGTTTTGGCGGCGCGGTGGGGTAGTTTCTCACCCGCCGAAATCCGCGAGAGTTGAAGCAACAACGCCATGGCCTCCTCGTTTTTTGAAGGCATCCGAACTTCGGCCATCGTCGACTCACCTGCGATCGAGTTCGCGCTGGATGCCGCGAAGATCGCCCTGCTTGTCTGGCTTTCATATCTCGCAATCCGCTGGCTCGGCTCGCGTTTCGCTGCGCGACGGTTTGATGAACGGCGCGCTGTGCTGTTGGTCCTGCTCAGCGCCGCACTGATTGCGATTAAAATCACCGAAGACGCGGTCACGGGCGAATCGAGCGAGGTGGATCGCGCCCTCCTCATGTGGCTCCACGCTCACACCTCGCCGGCACTTTCCCGCGCGGCCGGAGTGGTGACGCTCTCCGGTTCGTGGAAGGTGCTCGTCCCGCTCGCGGCGCTATGCACTGGCGGGCTGCTATTCCTGCGACGGCGCGGTGAGGCGCTTTATCTTGCCGCCGTCGCCGTCGCGGGAATGGTCGTCACGTTCATCCTCAAGACAGTGATCGGGCGCGAGAGGCCCGCGCTTTGGGAGCACGACTGGTATTGGGGCGCGAGCTTTCCCAGCGGCCACACCCTCAATACCACATGCCTTGCCGCTGCGCTCGCCGTCTGCATTGCGCGGGTCTGGCCGAAAGCCGGGTGGCTCGCCGCAGCCCTGGCGGCTGTGTGGGTGCTGCTGGTCGCGCTCTCCCGCATGGTGCTCGGCGTGCATTGGCCGACCGATGTGGCTGCTGCGGCGAGCATCGGGATGGCTCTCACAACGCTTCTCCAGGTCTTCTTGAAAGGAGGCCGGTGATTCTCCCGCGCGCCATCGCAAGCGGTATCCCGCGGGCCGTCATCGCACTCGGGGTGGTGAGTTTCCTCACCGATCTCTCCAGCGAGATGATCTATCCGCTGCTGCCGATCTTCCTCGCGTCGGTGCTCGGCGCGGGGGCGATGGCGCTTGGCTTGATCGAAGGTGTCGCCGAATCAACGGCGGCGCTGCTCAAGGTGGCGTCGGGCATTTGGACCGATCGCACGCAGCGGCGGAAGCCACTTATCGTCGCCGGCTATAGCTTGTCGGGGGTGATGCGCCCTCTCATCGGGCTCGCCTCGGCGTGGCCGGCGGTGCTGGCGCTCCGCTTCGCCGATCGTGTGGGCAAAGGTCTGCGCACCTCGCCGCGCGACGCGCTCATCGCCGACGTGACCGACGCGAGCGCGCGCGGCACGGCGTATGGCTTTCACCGCGCCATGGATCACGCCGGTGCCGTGCTCGGCCCGCTCGTCGCCGCCGCGCTGCTGAACTTCGCCGGACTCCCGCTGCGTCAGGTCTTCCTCCTCTCCGCGATCCCGGCCGTTGCGGTGCTGGTGGTGGTTCTGTTCGGAGTGAAGGAGCCGCCACCTCAGCCCGCGGCAGTTACCGCAGTGCCAAAGCTTCTCGCTCCGTGGAACGCGCTTGGGCCCGACTATCGGCGGCTGCTCATCGCCGTGTTGGTCTTCACGCTTGGCAATTCCACGGACGCTTTCCTGCTCCTGCGCCTCAGCCAGGCGGGTGTCTCCACCGCCGGCATCGCGCTACTCTGGTCGGCTCACCACGTTGTGAAGATGATAGCCAACTACTACGGCGGGCGGCTCTCCGACCGCGTCGGCCCGCGCGCCATGATCCTTGCCGGCTGGCTCTTTTACGCCGCGATTTATCTCACCTTCGGTTGGCTTCAATCCGCGCCATGGCTCATCGCCGTCTTCCTCGCCTACGGCATCTATTTCGGCCTCGCCGAACCGGCCGAACGCGCCTGGGTCGCCAGCATCGTCCCGCCGCAACTGCGCGGCACCGCCTTTGGCTGGTATCACTGCGCGATTGGCCTGGCGGCGCTTCCCGCCAGCGTTGCATTCGGCTTGCTGTGGCAGCAATGGGGAGCCGGCGTCGCGTTCAGCGTCGGCGCTGTGCTTGCGGCGCTTGCTGCGATGCTGCTGCCCGTCCCTCGCGAAGCCGCTTTTGAGTTCCAAAGAAACAAGGCCGCATGAGTAGGCGCTCACGATACTCATGCAGGTTCGAGATTCATGCCGGGGAAATCCCTCCATTCCTCGGATTTCACAGCCAACAAAACCCTCGAACATGAAAAAACTAAATCAAACGAACGTCCTCATCCGGTCCAGTCTCGCCTGTGCCCTGGCCATCGCCGTCTGGTCGCCTGTCCAAGCCCGTTCCGCCGAGCCTGCAGAAGGCAAGAAGATAATGGAGGGCAAAATGATGGAGGGTTGCCAGGAAATGAAAGAACAGAAACAGAAAATGATGGCAGACATGAAGGCCCAGGACACGGATCTAGCCGCGCAGGTCGCCAAGATGAACAGCGCGCCGGCGGAGCAGAAAGTGGAATTGATGACCGCGGTCATCACGAAGATGACCGAGCAGCACGCTGCCATGAATGCGCGAAAGGCAAAGATGGAGGAGGAGATGATGAAACACATGATGGAGCACATGCAGATGGGCAGAGAATCGATGTCGCAGTGCCCCATGATGAAAGGGATGAAGGGCATGGATAGTAAGCCGGCAGGCGATCATAAAGAGCATCATGCAGATTCAAAATGAATGCTCTGCAACGAAACGCTTGTGCGGGCCGCGGAAACTTCACGATCAACACCTGCGGGAGGCTGCAGAAACTCTTTCCCGTCATGTCGGCGGCGAATCTAAACTAATAACACCAAATATCGGACTACTATGACTACCCTCGAAATCAAAGGCGACTGGAACATCACCAAGGGAAAACTGAAACAGAAGTGGGCAGCGC
The DNA here is from genome assembly GCA_031409655.1 of Chthoniobacteraceae bacterium. Lineage (GTDB taxonomy): Bacteria > Verrucomicrobiota > Verrucomicrobiia > Chthoniobacterales > Chthoniobacteraceae > JANNXQ01. The sequence continues at coordinate 4,775 of JANNXQ010000114.1, forward strand.
TCACGGATGACGATCTTCAATATATCGAAGGCAAGCAGGAGGAATTGCTTGGTCGGATTCAGAAGCGCACCGGCGAAACCCGCGAAGCGGTCGAAAAAGCGATCAAGGATTCGTCCGCTGGTTGCTGCTGTAACTAGGACGATGAGCACCGAACATGAAAGATCACGTCTATAAGCTCATCGAACTCACCGGCACCTCGACCACCTCCATCGAGGAAGCGGTTGATAAGGCCATTAAACGCGCGCACAAAACCGTGAAGAACCTTAGCTGGTTCCAAGTGGTCGAAACACGCGGCAGCATCGACAAAGGGAAAGTGCAACACTGGCAGGTGACCATCAAAGTCGGTTTCTCCGTGGAAGATTGAGCAGCGGCATAAAGCCAAAGAAAGACTCATTATGATGAACAATGCCGACGGATGGATGGGCGGAGGCATGTGGATCTGGACTGTCATTGGCACGTTGGTGGTGGTGCTGCTGGTCGTCGCGATTAACAAGCTGTCCAAGAAATAGTGCGGCATCCACGCTGCCCCGAAGTGCAACAAGAAATGCCGAATTTATGCTGATCAAATTACCTACCGAGAAATCCGTGACTGAAGCTGCGGCTGCTTTGCAAGCCGCCGTTCAGGCCAATCACTTCGGTGTCATGCAGGTTCATAATCTCACCGAGACCATGGCTAAGAAGGGCGTGGAGTTTGCCCACGAATGCCTGATCTTCGAGGTCTGCCAGCCGCAACAGGCGAAGAAGGTGCTCGATGAAAACATGAGCGTCTCGACCGCGTTGCCGTGCCGCATCTCGATTTACGAGGAAGGCGGCAAGACCGTTCTCGCAACGCTGAAGCCGACCACGCTCCTGGCGCTGTTTGACACGCCTCAACTGAAATCCGTGGCGCAGGAGGTGGAGGACACAATCGTCAAGATCATGAAGGAAGCTGCGTCTGGATGATTGGTCGCCGTTCGCGCACTTCGCCACCGTCATTAAAGTAGCCACACGAAAGTGAATTGAGATGACCAAAGACCCCATCTGCGGAATGACGGTGGATGAGGCGACGTCGCTCCGCACTGAACGCGATGGACAGACGTTTTATTTTTGCAGCGAGCACTGCCGGAAGGAATTCTTGTCCGCGCCGGCCGCGGCGAAGCCCGCAGCGAAGCCTCCGGGCAAGGCGATTTACACCTGCCCGATGCACCCCGAGGTGCAGCAGGATCATCCGGGTGATTGCCCAAAGTGCGGCATGGCGCTGGAATTGATGACGGGGACCGCGGGCTCGGATGACGAGGAAAACACCGAGTTGCACGACATGACGCGGCGATTCTGGATCGGCGCGGCGCTGACCCTGCCGGTGTTTGTGCTGGCGATGGCCCATTTGCTGCCTTCCCCGACGATTCAGTCCTGGGCCAACAGCCCCGTCTCGCGATGGGTGCAATTCGCGCTCACGGCCCCGGTGGTCGGCTGGGCGGGCTGGCCGTTCTTTCAGCGCGGATGGCGCTCGCTGGTGACGCGGCACTTGAACATGTTCACGCTCATCGCCGTGGGCGTGGGCGCGGCCTTTATTTTTAGCGCGGTCGCGATGCTCATGCCCGGGCTGTTTCCACACACGATGCGGCACGACGGCAAGGTGGCGATCTACTTCGAGGCGGCGGCGGTGATCGTCGTGCTGGTCCTCCTCGGACAGGTGCTCGAACTCCGCGCGCGCAGCCGCACGGGCAGCGCGATCAAGGCATTGCTCAACCTCGCCCCGCCCACGGCGCGTCTCATCGGGGATGGCGGCGACAAGGAAGTGCCGCTCGATCAAGTGAAAGTCGGCGACAAGTTGCGCGTCGTCCCTGGCGATAAAGTGCCCGTCGATGGCGAGGTCGTCGAAGGCCACTCCAGCGTGGAGGAATCCATGATCACCGGCGAACCGCTCCCGGTGGAGAAGGCCGTCGGCGACAAGGTGACGGGCGGCACCGTCAATGGCACGGGCAGTTTCGTCATGAAAGCCGAGCGAGTCGGCAGCGACACCTTGCTCGGACAAATCGTGAACATGGTCGCCGAAGCCCAACGCAGTCGCGCACCCATCCAAGGTCTCGCCGACAAGGTTGCGGGAATCTTCGTGCCGGCGGTGTTAGCGGTTTCACTGATCACGTTCGTTGTCTGGATGTGGCTCGGGCCGGAGCCCAGGCTCGCGCACGCCATCGTCAACGCCGTCGCGGTCCTCATTATCGCGTGCCCGTGCGCGCTCGGCCTGGCGACGCCCATGTCCATCATGGTCGGCGTCGGACGCGGCGCGCAGGAGGGCGTGCTCGTGAAAAACGCCGAGGCGCTCGAACGGCTGGAGAAAGTGGACACGCTCGTCGTGGACAAGACCGGCACGCTCACGGAGGGAAAACCCAAACTCGTGGATGTGCTGCCGAGTGACGGTTTCGACGCGGAGGAACTCCTGCGTCTCGCCGCCTCGCTGGAGCAGAACAGCGAACACCCGCTGGCCGCCGCGATCGTGCAGGGCGCCAAGGAAAAGAGCATCGCCCTTGAAGCCGTGAAAGACTTCCGCTCGGTCACCGCAGGCGGCGTGGCCGGCAATGTCCAGGGTCGCACCGTGATGGTGGGTAAACCGGATTTCCTGCGCGCCGAAAAGATCACCGGTCTGGAGCCCCTCGAAGCCTCCGCCGTCAAACTCCAGGAGGAAGGCAAGACCGCGATGTTTGTCGCCATCGACGGCCAGCCGGCGGGCATCGTCGCCGTCGCCGACCCGATCAAAGCCACCACCGCCGAAGCCATCAAAGCACTCCATGAACTTGGCTTGAAACTCGTGATGCTCACCGGCGACAACCGCCGCACCGCCGCCACCGTGGCGAAGCAGCTCGGCCTCGATGCGGTGGAAGCGGAGATCGAACCCGCGGGAAAAGTGGCCCACGTCAAAAAGCTGCGCGACGAGGGCAGGCACGTCGCGATGGCCGGCGACGGCATCAACGACGCGCCCGCGCTGAGTGAAGCGGAAGTCGGAATCGCCATGGGCACCGGCACCGACGTGGCCATGCAAAGCGCGGGCATCACACTCGTCAAAGGCGACCTCCGCGGCATCGCCCAAGCCATCCGCCTCAGCCG
>JANNXQ010000115.1:0-2442 GCA_031409655.1 Chthoniobacteraceae bacterium
ATCAAGAAAGGAACCTCATGAAACTCATCGGCATCATCCTCATCCTCCTGGTCGCATTCATTGCCGTGATCACCTACGAAGAAAGCGGGCGGCCCGAGCGTGAGCGCGAACAGGCGGCCGCAGTGGAGCGAAATCGATCCAAGCGGCTGGCGGCAGAGGGCCGAGGCTACGACACGGAGACGAACTTTGACCCGCGGGAATTTCGCGAGGACGGCACACGCCTGGATGGCGCCGTGCCGCCGACCCAAGCCCGCAACGCGACGCCGGCGCCCAAGCCGGGAGACTGGATGCGGCAGGCCAGCTCGCCGCTGGAAAAGCGAGCGCGGTAACTATCGACGCCAGAGCGACAAGCAATGGAGGTCATCGTCGGCGAGTGGGAATATCAGCCCACACCCATCCGAACGGCTCCAGTGCGGGCACTGGTGGATGAGTTCCGCGCGATAGGCCACGAGCTTAATCCGCTTCTTGATGCCCACTACTCACTGGGCGGCTTTTACCCGGTCACTGATTTCACGCCGGTGCTTGGCGAATGGCTGGCGCACGGCCTCATTGATGAGATCGCCGACCTTTGGAATCAGATCACTAGTGATCATGCCGCGCATCGATCCACGCTGTCTGCCGCAATGGCGGCGAGAGTGCCGCGTGAGTTTGGATTCGATCGGGAAACTGAAAACGAGTTACGAGCGGTTCACCTCCTTGGCTCGCGGCTCGCGCTTTACGAGTTCGGGCACAATGCTGTGCCGCACGCGATCGGCAATATCTTCGCCACGCGGCTCGCGTCGATTGAGTGGACGATAGCGCCCGCCGTCGCGGATCAGCTCTGCGATGCGGCGGAGCGTGAGGCGCTGATCATTCCCGAGCTGCATCCCGCGGGAAGAAAGCGCGAGATGGCCTGCGCTGCGATGGCCGCCGTGCGGGCCACGTTTGCCGAGGCAGATCGCAATGTGGCTCTGTGGATGCAGCAGATACCGCCGATGAGCCGGCTGGTGATCGCGGACTACTTCCAGCGCGGGGAAAGGCGACTCCGCCCGGTCCTCTACTACGGCGACCGGAAGTATGGGTGTTGCGGCGCGATCAATCAGCGCTGGATTGACTGGGTGGCCTGCTTCGAGCCGCCGGGAGATGAAGCGGAGGCACCTCACGGCTTGACGAAAAAGCATCTACGAGAGGCGCTCGACCGTGCGGCGATCAGCTCTCCGAAGTCAGCGACAAGAGAAGAGTTGCTCACCCTCGTTCGCCAGCGCGCCGGACTGCTGCGAGCTATCTTCGCGGAACACCTCCCGGAGCACTGCATACCTCGGCCCGAATGGGAGGTGCCATTGCGCGACTGGGCGTCACGCTGCGAAGACCTGCGCCCGCTGGCCTTGGCGGTGCTGAAACCACTCATCCTCGAAAGCGCTGGACTTCATCAAAGGCGGCTGCAGCAAGATGAAGCCCGATTCGCAGAGGAGAGCGAGGAGATCAAGCGTGCGGCCGCGGCGGAAATTTGTGCTGCCTTCGATGCGTTGACTCCCGAGCAGCAGACTGAAATACGGGAGGAACTTCGCAGGCTGAATGATGAATAGGAGCGGCTGAAGGAGCCTCGCAGAGCGGGACTGGAACGATTTCCCGCAATGTAACCAACGCAACCAAGGGGTGAGTTTGGGATTCCGCGGAGCCGTGAAACTCTCGCGGACATGGAAACCAATCCATCTTCCCGAGTCGAGCAAAACCCGATCGCCACACCGTATCCGGTCGTGCCGGGCGCGACGCTCCCGTGGTGGCTGACGAGCAAGACCTTCGCCGGGCTGCTCGCGCTGATCATCGCTTTTGCGCTCTCGAAATTTCGCGGCACCGCGGTGGCGCCGGAAGATCAGGCCGCGCTCGATCTCGCCGATGGGATCATCGCGATGATCGGCACGGCGCTCACGCTGGCCGGCCGCATTCACGCGGAGCGGAAGATTCGCGCGGCGCAAAAGCTAACACCCATCCCAAACGCGTGGGAGCCGAAGGCGGTCGCTGACCACGGCTCCATATCCGCCTCTGACCACCCCGGAGTCGTCGCGCCTTCCGGCGCTCCGGCGGTGGAGAGCGGGCCGGACATGAACAGGCAGGCGCGCATGGTGGGGAGTGTGAGCGGCGAGGCGGGAGCCATCGCGCTGCACACCGAGGACCCTTACCCACCGGCGGCAGCGGTGCGGCCGGTGCCGGAGACGACCGGTGGATTCATCACCCGCGCGCTCCTGCTCGCGCTCGCGCTCATCGGCATGCTCTCACTCGCCCTGGTCGCCCTTTCGGGCTGCGAAGAAAAGGCGAAAGGCGAAGGGCGAAAGGCGAAAGGGGTGATTCCGGCGCTGATCTTTGAAGAGCATGGCTGGGAACCGAATCCCCGGCTGAGCCTCACCCGCGCACAGCTCGCGGAAGTCGCGAGTCCGCGGATCACGGTCGAGCCCGTGGTGATCG
>JANNXQ010000116.1:0-20615 GCA_031409655.1 Chthoniobacteraceae bacterium
AGCGCCAGGGCGAGCGGGGAAAAGCGGGCGCATGGCGAGCAGGAAGCGCGACGGCTCGCCGCGGAAGGCAGTGGCCGCGGCTGGCTTGACCGCAGGGGAACTCCAGCGGTTGCCCGGCAGCGAGGCTCGAAAAGTGGCGATCGCCCGGATCATCTGGGAGCAGACGACCGTGAATCTGCAATGGATCGCCGAGCATCTGCACTTGCGCAGCGCCGCCAATGCCAGCCAGCAAATTCGCCGTCACCGTCTGCAACCAATCAAACTCCCAAAAACCCAGAAAAGATGGACCATCCAGTCAAGAAATGTCGCCCGAACCATATTCCCCACTCCACTCCGCTGCCCGCAGGCACGTTGGCTTTGACCTGCTGCGTCACGCTGCTGTCGCTCAGGATCGTCGGATCGCTCCACGCGATGGAAAGCGTGTCCGCGCTCGTGAAGCAGGGCCGCGTGGATGGCGAGGATGGGTTTCATGTTGGAATGGAATCACAACATCCATGTCGCTGAGGGGTGAGTGGCCGTGAAAAACTGGACGGCAGGGATGCCGCCTTTCCTTGGTTATTTGACCGGAACCAACTGCATAGCGTCGAGAATGACGAAGCCGGTGGTGTCCGTGTTTTTAATTTGGATGGTGGTTTCGACTTCCGTCGCCAGCACCGCCGTGCCGATGGACTGGAAGTGTTCACCGGCGGGCATGGGCCGGGTTTGATCCACGGTGAGCTTCGTTTCGCGGGAGCCGCTGACAATTCTCACGGGCACGTTTTTGGCACGGGTCTCGTGGGCGGAATAGGCCATCAGCACCTTGTATTCGCCGGACTTGGGCACCATCAGGCGGAACGTGGCGGAGGCTTTGCCATTGCCGCGGGCATCCTTGGCTCCGTTGACGACATACCCGCTTCCGATGCTCGGTTTGAAGTTCGTGGAATGCGTCCATTCGCCCTCCAGTTTCGCGTCGGCGTCGTCGAGCACGATGCCGGGGAGTGATTTCACGGGGATGAAATCAGCGTCTTTCGCCGCCGCTGCTTTGGATGCTGTCTTCGGCAGTGCGAGCACTTGTTTCTGCGCCAGCAGTCGCTCGCGCAGGATTGGATACGGCACTTCTTGCACGGCGACATTTTGTTTCGCCGCCAGGGCGGCGGCGACACCCGCGCCCTGGCCGATGACCATCCATGCGCCCTCGATGCGCAGGGACGACATGGCGATATGCGTGCTGGAGAGCGCGACGGGCACGAGCAGGTTCGTGCATTGCGCCGGCTGCGGCAGCACGGAGCGATACGGCACATGGTAGGCATAGCCCAGTGGGGTGCCGGGGACGCGCACGGGGAAAATGGTGCCTTCATTGATGACGCCGCCGTCCTTCAACGCGATGCGCTGGCAGTCGTGCGAATCAATCGGGAACGATGAGATGGCGATGGGGTCGTCTTTCTCCGGCGAGTTGATGATGTCCTTTTGCGAAATCACATGCAGGCCCTTCATGCGCCGTGACTCGCGGACATAGAGCGCGGGTGGAAAGTGGGCGGTCGGTGCAAACTCATCTTTGCAGAGGCCGAGGTCGGCAAACTCGCTGCGCACTTTGGGCGACACGGCGGGGTCGGTGCGGAGGAAGTGGAGGAACTCGAGCGTGTATTGTTTGTGGTCCTCCCAAATCTTCGCTCGACCCGCTTCATCGGCGCTGTGCCAGGTGTTGCAGCCACCGACGAGTCCGAGCGAAACCTGGCCGTGAATCGAGTTGTTGCCGTCGAGTTTCCCACCTGGCAGCGGATAAAGGTCGAGACCCACACCACGGGCACCGGCTTTGAGGGCACGGCGGGCGAGTTCGAAGCGAGCGGGGTCGTAGTGCGTCGGCGCTGGCATCGGCACCATGTTGGCCGGGTCTCTCGTGAGGCAGAGACGGAAGCTGTAAGTCATGATGTTCTGGTCGCCCGCTTCGTCCGGCCCGGCGTCCCTCGTCGTTACTAACGGCAGAAGATTGCCCGCGTCATCGAAGCCGCTGATTTTCAGCTTCGCCTTCGGGTATTGTTTCCCCGCGAGCGATTCACCGAACTCCGCACGTCCTTCACGGCCAATCGTCCACTCCACGCCCGCCGCCGCCATGAGGTCGCCCTCATAGGTGCCGTCCACGAACACCTTCGCGCTGAAGGTGCCGTCCTTCGTCACGAGCGAAGTGATGCGCGGGCCGTCCTTCGTGACGGATTTCAAATAGCGCCCGGTCTTCACGGTGACGCCGCTCTCTTTGAGCATCGCCAACGTCACGCGCATCGCCACATGCGGCTCGAAGGTCCATTTCGCCGTGTCTTTGCGTGCCGCGTCGTAAGGCGCAGGCAGTCCGCGGTCGGTGTAGTCTTTCACGATGCGCCGGTGCCACTCGTCGAAGAGACCCATCAGCGTCTCGCGCCTCATCTGGTTCGAGTCGCAGTGACTCAGCCCGCCCGTGCTCAGTCCGCCGACATGCTGCGTCGGCTCCAGCAAGATGACCGAAGCGCCCTCCCGCGCCGCCGCAATGGCCGCGCAAAACCCGCCGGGCGTGGAGCCATAGACGATGACGTCAGCGGAATCCTGCGCGAAACCGGCGAAGGTGCTGGCTGAAAGAGCGATGGATAAAAGAAGAGTGCGTGGAGTCATGGGAAAGTTGGATGGTTAGGTTGATGCCGCTGCGGAAAGTTCATTTCTTCGCTTTGCCTGTGCCCTTCTTACCCTCGCCGCCAGCGAGCGGCCAGGGCAGGACGCCGACACGTTTGGCCCAGGCGTCCCACTGTGCAGACATTTCCTTCACGCGGTCAGGTTGCTGCGCAGCGAGGTTGTTCATCTCGGTGCGGTCGGTGGTCATGTCGTAGAGTTCCCAAGGGCCTGGATGCTTGGAGACGAGTTTCCACTCGCCGCTGCGGATGGCGCGGTTGCCTTCGTGTTCCCAGAAGAGCGGTTGTGGGCGGGTGATGGGTCGCTCGCTGAAGGCCGGAGCAAGGCTGACGCCTTCCATCGGTGTGATGGGCTTGTCTTTGAAGGTTGTGGGATAAGCAGTGCCGCTGACATCCACACACGTCGCCATGATGTCGATGAGATGCGTCGGCGTGGCATTGAGCTTGTGATGGGACTCTTTGGCGATCCCCTTCGGCCAATGCGCGATGAGCGGTGTGCTGATGCCGCCTTCGTGCTGCCAGTGTTTGTATTCGCGGAAGGGAGTGTTGCTCACGTTGGCCCAATTCAGGCCGTAGGCTAGGTAGGTGTCCGCACCGCCGGGCATGACGCCCTGACCTTCGCGCACAGGATAACCGTCGCGGGTTTGTTTGCGGGTAATGCCGGGCGAGATGTAGCCCTTGGTGAGCGGGGGCAGCGTGGGTTTGTCAGCGCGGGGTTGGTGCGGGCCGTTGCGACCGATGGTTTCGGCGCAGGCTCCGTTGTCCTGGAGGTAAAGGATAAGCGTGTTCTCGTATTGGCCGTTCTTTTTGAGCGTCTCGACGAGACGGCCGATGCCCTGGTCCATGCAGTCAATCATGGCGGCATAGACCTCCATGCAGCGGGCTTCCCAGGGTCTCCGGTCGAGCGTGACCCAGTTGCCGACTTGCGGGGTGATTTTCCAGCGTTCATCGAGCAATCCGAGGCGTTTCATTTTTTCCAGCCGAGCGGCACGGATGCGGCCGTAGCCAATATCGTAGCGGCCCTTGTATTTGGCGATGTCTGCCTCCTTCGCGTGCATGGGCCAATGCGCGGCGGTGTGGGCCAGGTAGAGAAAGAAAGGCTTTTTCGGGGTGCTCTTTGCGTGCTCGGAGACGAAACGGGCGGCGTGGTCGTTGAGTGCATCCGTGTAGTAATACTCGGCGGGCTGATACTGCGAATCGGCGAAGGGCGAGATGAAGGTGTTGTCGCGAGTGAGCGAGGCGGGGTCAAAAAAACTGCCTGCACCGAGGATGGTGCCGTAGAAGCGATCAAAGCCGCGTTGCAGCGGCCAGTTGTATTTGCCGGCATCGCCTGCGGGATTGGTTTCTTTTGTCACATGCCACTTTCCGGCCATGTAAGTCGAGTAACCGGCTGTTTTGAGCACCTCCGCGAGAGTCACGGCCTTCTTACTCAGATCGCCCGCATAGCTCTCGCCGACCTTCGTGCTCCAATCATCCACCATGTGTCCGATCCCTGCCTGATGCGGATACAGGCCAGTGAGCAAAGCTGCACGCGTCGGGCAGCAGCGGGCTGTGTTGTAGAACTGAGTGAAACGCAGCCCGCCTTTGGCGAGCGCATCCAGATTCGGCGTCTCGATCTCCCCGCCAAAGCAGCCGATGTCCGAGTAGCCCACGTCATCGGCCATGATGACGATGATGTTTGGCTTATCGGCGGCGTAGAGCGCGTGGGCTGCCGCGAAAGCGAAGAGCAGGAGTGAGAGCAGAGTTTTCATGGCGGAGATTTGTGGTTGTGAGTTAAATCGAAAGTCAACGCGGCGATACGGTGCCATCTGGAGCGACCCGGCAGTGGATCATCAGGGCACCCTCACGCTCCTCGATGGTGGCGTTCGATCCGTTTAGGTAGAAAGGGATTGTTCCTTTTCCGCGAACCTTGAGCTCGATCTCGAAGGGCTTTTCCCAAGGTTGCTTTAAATTGGCGAGTCGTCCGATCGCGGTGACATAAAATGCCTCGCCCCGGCGTTTCAGCGAAAGGTTGATTCCGTCGGTGCCGACTGCGAAGCCGTGGTCGAGATCGATGATGCCGCTGCCGGTGAAGCGCGTGGCGTCGGCGAGGCCGGTGAAGATGCCGGAACATTCGCCCCAGCTTGGGTGGGTGCGCATGGCGGACTGGTTGTGGCCTTCGTGGTTGATGTTCTCCGGGCCGAGTCCGAAGCCATACAAATTCACGTGCGGATAGATGCCATTCTCGATGTGGCGTGGATGGTTAATCAACACGATGCTGGCGCGTGCGGCGGCAACGCCGCGCTCGACCAGATCCTGGCGGCCGAGTTCTAGGCCGTAGCCGATGAATGGCTCGACCAGTTCGCACTGCCGCGCATCCAGCCAATTCGCGGTGTCCACGTTGTCGGCGGTGCATCCGCCGAAGGGATTGGCGGTGTAGATGTAATGGGGTTTCCAGCTCGCCTGGGAAAAGCTCAGAAAGTCCACCACCTTGGCCCCGGCTTCGAGATGCGACTTGTCACATGTGACCTTGTAGAGTGCCAGGAACCCTTTGGCAGCCCAGATCGTGCTGAGGTTTCCACGAATTGGGAGACCTTGCAGTTCGTCCACCACGTAGCCGAGCGGATTCTGGCCGCAGGAGTAGTAAACTTCGAGGTCGATCCAGCGCTGCTGTGGGATGATTTCCTTTTTCAGATAGTCGGCGATGCGCACGGCACCATCACGAAAGCGCGCCTCGCCGGTTGCGCCCGCCATTTCCGCGAGAAACCACATCATGGCCGCCGGTTGTGCGCTGTAGTGCAGATCGGCGATCGGCTTCATGTCCGGCGTGTAATACGATGGGATCGCGCCGCGCTCATCGATGCGCGCTAACAAGCCGTCGGCAAACGGGCGCAGGTAATCGACGATGCGCGGATCTTTTCCACAGCGTTGATAGAACTCGAGCAGGTGCGCAGCCGACTTGCTCATGGCGGGCACATTGTAAACCGGCGCGCTCTTGTCGAAGATGGATTTTGGCGAGGGTGATGGGCCAAGGCTGCTCAGCGCCCATTGCTTGCTCGCCGCATGATAGACGAGCGGGAAGAAGCCTGCTTCGTTTTGGGGCGCTTCCGAGGCCAGGTTGACGATGCGTTGCCCGCGCTCCTTGAGTTGCGGCATATCGAGTTTTTCGCCCCAATACACCATGCCGTTGGCGTCGCGGATGTTGTTCCAGAACTCGAAGTTCCACAGGGCGTCACCCATGCCCATGCCTCCAAGCGGCGACACCATGCCGCCTACGGGTTTGCCATTCATCTCGAAATCGATGAACACACCGTGGTCCTCATATCCGGGCACCGGTGCTTGGATCGTAGGCGGCATGGGCTTGGAAACCACGTCGTAAATGGTGCGAACATATTCGGCGAACGGCATGGCCAGGTGCGGTCGGCCGCGGAACTGCGGCTGGCCGAAACGCTGCCAGATATGGCGGGTCGCCACTTGAAAGGCCGAGCCCTTCGGCATGTCCGCGCCTACTAACAGGTCGTAGCCGTAGCGGATCTTCGGTTTCGCCAAGTGGCGGACCATCGAAGCGTCGTTGACCCGCTGGTAACGCATGTGGTGCGCCACGACGAAGTCCATGATGCCATAGGAAAAGACCGGCTGTCCCGTGAGTCCGGATGCTGCGTTCAGGTCGAGTGCCGTTGGCATGGTGTAAAACTCGGCGATGATGGGCACCGAGAACTGATTCCGAGCCACGGCTTGCGTGCGCCGCGCATCGGACGATTGGAGGGCGTGGGCATTGATCATGGCGAGATCGGGCACCATGCAGACATACTGGCTGCCTTTCTGAAGCACGATGGCGGGCGAGTGGAAGGCGTGGTCGCCGATCACCTGGTCCACTGCCGGGCCAGCACCGTCCTTTTTTGCCGTCGGACTGTGAACGAAATCCGGGGCACCCGCTGGCAGGAACTCCCACGTTGAGAGAAAATAATCCAGCAGGGGTTCGTGCAGTGATGCGGAGACATCCACATTCAGGATGGTGCCAGCATGATCGAGAGTTAGCATCTGTTCCGCGACGATGCGGTCCTTCACTTGGCCGCTCATCTTGATTTTCACTTCCTTGTCGCTCCGTGATGCCACCGCGAACCGGGTGAAGATGTCGTTGGCCTGGTAACGATGCGAAATCACCGAGGTATCGAACAGTTTGTTAGCGGCGGGTGTTTTTGTGAAGTCGGGTCGCAGCGTGCGGCAGACCGGTTGCCATCGACCCGCCGCGTCTGCCGCGAGAAGCGTGACGCTGACGGGTTGGTTGACCTCTTGTTTCAGCTCGACGGAAATTTTACCATTGGCGACGCGAAGCTGCCCCTCTTTCTCCACAATCTCCCAGGGTGCGTTAGCGGAGAGAACTTGTGCTGCGGCGAAAGCGAGGAGCAGGAGCGAGAGCAGCGATTTCATGGGAAGGATTGATCTAAGTTCAGTTGCATCGGCTCACGATTTTCTCGGTAAAAGATTTGCGGTAAAAGATGGGGAAGTTGGTCTTCATTTTTTACCGCCCATCTTTTACCGGTTCAAATGCTGGGCGTTCATCTCGCTGTTTTCAGAGTGGAGAGGAAGGCCACGATATCCCGCATCTCGCGGAGCGTTAAGAGTTGTTTCATCGGCGGCATGACGCCGACTGGCTTGGTGGCCGACTTGATGTTGCCTCTGGGATAGGTGGAGAGCATTCCATCGGGGCTTTTGAGGACGATGGCTTCGGGCGTTTCGGACATTTGGGTGCCAGCGACGGAGCTTCCGTCGTTCAACTCAAGCATTTGGATGCCGTAGCCAGGGGCGACCTTGGCTCCGGGGTCGAGCATGGACTCCAGAAGGTCCGCACGAGTCAGTCGAGTGGCGACACCTTCAAGTGAGGGGCCGACTTGTTGGTCCGCCTTCTTCAAGGCATGGCACTTCGAGCACATCGCGGCGGTGTGGGCGAGGAAAAGGGATTTGCCGCGTTCCGCATCGCCGCCTTCGAGAGCGATGGAGAACTCACCGAGGGGCTGCTGCGCTTTGGCAAAGTCATCATAAGCAGCGAGGAGGGCGGCGAGTTCTTTGTCCTTCGTGCAAACAGAACGTGCGGCCTCGATGACATCGAGTTGAATCGGAGCGGCCACGTTTCCGGCGCGGAGACTCTGGACCAATGTCCGCAGCACGGACTCGCTCTCGGGGATTCGTTTCAGAAGCTCGAGTGCTCCTTGGAGCTGCCGGGTGTCCTGGCTGCTGTTCAATGTTCGCATCACATAGTCGCGGACTTCGCTGGCCTCCAGCTTGCGGTCGAGCAGGTGATTGGCGGCTGCCATGCTCAGCCCTGGCTTGTCGCCGCTCAGCGCACGGTTGGCGACTTCGTCGGCTCGCTCGGGACGTTGCTCTTGTAGAAGTTCGAACCAGGCAAAGCGCAGCGGGATGGCGGTCGCGTCGTCGAGGATGGCCGCGGCGGCATGGGTGATGATCTCCTCCGTGACTCTCATGCGAGCGGAAAAGGCGATGGCGCGTCCGGCGATGGCCGTGTCGGTGTCGCGTGTCAACGTGGCGAGGTGCGGCGTGAATGCGGCGTGAATGCGGCTTCGAGGTCATCGGCGGGAAAGGCGGGCACGGGGAAATAGCGATCATCCACGGGATCGAGCGTCGTCTTGCTCGACCACGAGGCGAGCATGTCCATCGCCATGATGCGCTCGGAGGCTGGCGAGTTGTTCGGTGCGGTGAGGAAGCCCATGATGCGCTCCAAGGCCTCGCGGGTGCCGAGTCGGCGATTGGCGGCAAGGGCTCGCACATGGACGGGTGCTGGAGTCGATGCGCTGTTCGAGGTCGCGCAAGCTGGTCATGAATTCATCGAGCTTCTGCTGGTCCTGCGCGCCGAGGCCGCGACGCGTGTCTTTCGACTGCGCGAGCACGGCGTCGAGCACGCTTTTGTCGCTCAACAGTCCGCTCGTGTCGAAAAGCCGGTCGAACACCGCGCGCGGATACACCTCTGGCGCGATGGGCGTGTTCTTCGACGACCACGAAACCGTTCCATAATAAACCCCCGGCACGCCACTGCGCAGTCCGCTCTCCGCTGTTTCCACTGCGAGCACGAGACTCGGCACCGCGGTCTCCTTGCCCGTGTGCCGCGCTATGAACTGGTCAATGGACTCGCTGCCCTCGGGAATCAGCGTCTCCTCGAACTGCGCTCCGCTGAGGTAATTCGAGAACAGCGACCAGTGCGGTCCGCTGGTATTGTTGAAGACGTGCAGTTCGCGCAGCACCGTGATGTCGCGCTTGAACGCCGCGAGCGGTTGTAACGTGCTCGAAAGCTCCATCGCATCGCCCTCACCCTTCGCCGACCACTCGTATGGGTTCACGCCATTGGCGAAAAGCATGCAACCGTAGCGCACGGGGCTTTCGCGTTCTCGGCAGCTTTACTGCCTTGAGCCCATGCGAACGAAGGCAGCCATGGCAGCGCAAGCGAGGCTCCGGTTCCGCGCAGGAGGGCGCGGCGTGAGATGGTTGAGGTGCGTTGGCTCATGGTGCTTGGTGGTCCTTGAGCGTGGGTAGCTGACGGTCATGGGTCGCATTGTGTGAGTGACGTTCGGCGACGAGGAAACCTGACAGTCCATCGCTATCAACGTCCGAACTTTCAGTCCGCCGTGTCTCAAAGGACGGTCACGTTTCGTGTCGAACGAGATATTCCCCCGCTCTCCCCATCACCCATTCCCGCTTCAGCCGTTTCTAGATGCACGGTGAACTGCGTTAAAGTCATGCCCATGCCGTGGCTGACCTGTGCCGTGACAGGCAGCGTGGGATTCGCCGCGCCAAGCCCAAGCTTGCCGATGTATTCCCCGCTCAGCCCGCTCTCAAGAGTAAGCCCATACTTGCTCAGGCCGCAGCGTTCCCGCAGCTCCTGCGAACGGCGCGGCAGCCTCTCACGGATGCGCTCGGCGTAGTCGTGGGCTTCATGGTTGTCATTCGAGGGCATGACTTTATCCACACTTAACGGGCGCTTCAGCGGCATTTAGAACGGCCATGGAAAACGATGCCAGGGAGATGAGCAGCATGAAAGGATGTCCAACGAGTTGCCAAAACCACTCACGCAACTGCTGCGTGGACGGGCGGTCGTCGAGGTTCACGGTGCGCAGTCGGAGCGCGTTCGCGATGACCGAGACGGAGCTGAGACTCATGGCGGCGCCGGCGATGATCGGGCTGAGCAGCAGGCCGAAGAATGGATAGAGCAGGCCAGCGGCGATGGGGATGCCGAGGGCGTTGTAGAGGAAGGCGAAAAAGAGGTTCTGCCGGATATTGCTCATCAGCGCGCGGCTGAGCGTAATGGCGCGGGCGATGCCGCGCAGGTCGCCTTTCAAGAGTGTGATGCCGGCGCTTTCCATCGCGACATCGGTGCCGGTGCCCATCGCAATGCCGACATCGGCGGCGGCGAGTGCGGGCGCGTCATTGATGCCGTCGCCGGCCATCGCGACGACCGTTCCGCTGCGGCGGAGAGCTTCGACGTGCGCGTGTTTGTCTTCGGGTGCGACACCGGCTTCGACGTGATCGAGGCCGAGCTGGCGGGCGACGGCAGTGGCCGTGCGCGCGTTGTCGCCGGTCAACATGCGGATGCTCAGACCGAGGGCGTGCAAGGAGCGGATGGCTTCGGGCGTGGAGGCTTTGATCGGATCGGCGACGGTGAGGAAACCAGCGGCGCGGCCGTCGATGCCGACGAAGATGGCGGTCTGCCCGAGTTCTTGAAGGGGCGCGGCGTCGGCGGCGAGAGCGTCTGCACCTTCCACGGACAAGCCTTTCAAAAACTCCAGCTTGCCGATGTGGACGATATGACCGTCCACGTTCGCGCTCACGCCGCCACCGGTCGTGGATCGAAAATCTTGCGCGGTGGGCAGCGTGAGGCCGCGCTCTTTCGCGCCCGAGACGATGGCCGCGCCGAGCGGGTGTTCGCTGGCTTGCTCGACAGCGGCGGTGCGGGCCAGTAATTCGTTGGTGTCCACACCAGCAACCGGTCGCACCTCGATGAGACGCGGTTTGCCCTCGGTGAGCGTGCCGGTCTTATCGACCACGATGGTCGTCACTTTCTCCAGGCGCTCGATGGCCTCGGCGCTTTTCACCAGCACGCCAGCCTGCGCGCCGCGGCCGACGCCGACCATGATGGACATCGGCGTGGCGAGTCCAAGCGCGCACGGGCACGCGATGATGAGCACGGCGACGGCATTCACGATGGCGTGCGCGAGCCGGGGTTCTGGGCCGACGAAGAACCACACGACGAACGTCAGCGCGGCGATGCCGAGCACGGCGGGGACAAAATATCCCGCCACCTTGTCGGCGAGCGCCTGAATGGGCGCGCGGCTGCGCTGCGCTTCGGCAACCATGTGAACGATGCGGGCGAGCACCGTTTCGCTGCCGACACGCTCGGCGCGGAAAAGGAAGCTGCCGGTGCCATTGATCGTGCCGCCGGTCACGGGGTCGCCTTCGCGCTTGTCCACGGGCAGCGGCTCGCCGGTGAGCATGGATTCATCGACCGTCGAGTGGCCTTCGAGGAGCACGCCATCGACGGGCACCTTCTCGCCGGGCCGCACGCGGAGCGTCGCGCCGACCGCGACTTGATCGAGCGCCACTTCGCGCTCGTCGCCGTTTTCGACGAGCCGCGCCGTGGCGGGCGCGAGATTGAGCAGCGCGCGGATGGCCGTGCCGGTGCGGCTGCGGGCGCGGAGTTCGAGCACCTGGCCGAGCAGGACGAGGACGACGATCACTGCCGCCGCCTCGAAGTAAATGGCGACGCCGCCCATCGCGTGCATGGACGCGGGGAAGAGGCCCGGCGCGAGGATCGCCACCGTGCTGAATCCAAACGCCGCGCCGACGCCCAGTGCGATGAGCGTGAACATATTGAAGTGCAAGGTGCGCAGCGACCGCGCGCCGCGGACGAAGAACGGCCAGCCGGCCCACAGCACAACCGGCGTCGAAAGGATGAATTGCGTCCAGCGCGAGACTTCGCCCATGACCCAATGCGGGGCGTTCGGCAGCAGGTGCGCCATCGCGAGCAGGAAGACCGGCAGCGAGAGGACCGCGCCGATCCAGAACCGCTGTGTCATGTCGCGCAACTCGCTGTCTTCCTCCTCCACCTCGGCGCTGACCGTCTTCGGTTCGAGCGCCATCCCGCAGATCGGGCAATCGCCCGGATGATCTTGCTCGATCTCCGGATGTATCGGGCAGGTGTAGATCGTCTTCGGTTTCCACGAAGGATTGCGCTCCAGCGCCATGCCGCACTTGAGGCAATCGCCGGGCTGATCCGATTCCACGCCGGGACACATCGGGCAGAAATACTTCGCCGCCGCGGAAGGCTTCACGGCGCCGTGATGATGGTGGGCGTGATCGTCGTGGTGTGAATCGCCGTCGGCCTCACGCTTGCCGCCGCAGCAGGCAGGCGCTTCGGCAATCGGTTCGGGTTTTGCACTCTTGCCCCCGCAACACGATGGCACCTCGGCGACCGGTTGGGCGTTGTCCTGGCCACCCGCGCAGCAGGAGTGCCCGCTTTCTTTGGTGGGATTGATCGGTTTCATGGCGTTTAGGAATCGCAGTGGCAGTCGAGGCAGCCGTGTTTGGCGCACATTTTGCAAGTTTGCTCCAACCGCTCGCGCAACTGGCGCCGCGCGCGATGCAGCCGGACCTTCAGATTACCCCGCGTGATCCCGACTTCCTTGGCGACAGCTTCCGCCGGCCGGCCCTCGAGATCGGAGAGCTGGAGCACTTGCCCATATTCGGGCCGGAGGGTCGGCAGCAGCTCGCGGAAACAGCCGCAGGCGGTCTGCTCGACATCGGCCTCATCTTCCGCACTGATCGCCAGTTCCTCCGCCAAACGCTCCAGGCCCTTGGTCTGCACGGCGCGCCGCCGATGCAGGTCGGTGAGCACATTGCGGAGAATTCGGTAGAACCACGCGAGCAGGTTCTCGTCATGGGAGAGCGAGTGTTCGCTTTTGAGCGCGCGTAGCAGGCTCTCCTGCACGGCATCGGCGGCGAGTTGATCGTCGCCGAGTCGTCGTCGGGCGAAGCCTTGGAAAGCGCCCAGATTGGCGAGCAAGGTCGTCGCGAGAGCATCGTTAAGTTCGGGTTCGGGAGCGGGCATGAGTAAGTTCATTCTACCCATGCCAACGCAGCACTGCGACCGCGGTTACACTTTATGTTGGCTCTTCGCCTACAACTTCGAGTTTGCAGTTTTCTCCGGGTAGTTCCTCTTCAACGCGGCGAGGCCGGTGTTGAAGGATGCCAGGTTCTTCGCGGCGGCGCTCAAGGTGCGGGCGGCGTTGGCGTCGGCGATGGCGGCGAGGTCGGCGATCAGGGCGTCCACTTGCGGCTGCACGGCGGCGGTTTTGTCGCCGGACTTTGCGGGCAGGGCTTTGAGCAGGACGGTGAAGGCTTGAGTCACTTCGTCGATGGCTTCGTATTTCTTTTCCGCGAAGTTCTCTTTCAGCTCGCCGTGGTGCTGGTTGATTTCGGCGAAGAGGCCGTCGAGCGCTTCGGGCGGCTTGATGCTTGGGCCGCTGCCATCGTTCACGCTGTCATCGAGGTAGTCGGGCTTGCCGGATTTCGCGGGGGCGGGGTTGTAGTTCAAGCGCAGGGTCATCGCTTTGGCGTCGGGCTTTTCCTTGAGCTGCATGATGACGGCGTAGGGCGCACCGGCGGGCACTTTCTCGGTGAGGAAAGTGTCGCCCTGCTTTTCGATGGAGAGTTTCTTCGCCTCGGAGCGCGGACCGGCGGTGATGGACAGGCTCTGCGCGGCGAGTGCGATGGGTTTGCGCTCTTTGTCGAGCAGCGTGATTTCGGCGCGACCGTCTTTGTTCACGAGGAACTCGACGTTTGGCGTGGTGGTGGAGTCCACGTAGATCACTCGACCGCCTTTCGGGCCGATGGTGATGCGTTCGTGGGCGAAGGCCGACGCGCAAAGGATGGCGGCGGCGATGGTGGCTAGTGCGGTTGTTTTCATATGTGGGTTTGTTGTGGGTTTTACTGCGCGGCTGGGGCGTCCAGCCGGAGAGCTTTTTCGGCGGCACGCCGGCCAAAGAGCCAGAACACGGCGGGCGTGACGGCTAGGTCGAGGAGTGTGCTGCTGACGAGTCCGCCGACGATGACGACGGCAACGGGATGAAGGATTTCCTTGCCCGGCTCATGCGCGGCGAGGAGCAGCGGGATGAGCGCGATGCCGGCGGCGAGGGCGGTCATCAGCACGGGCACAAGTCGTTCGAGCGTGCCGCGCGTGACCATCTCGCGGGTGAATCCTTCGCCCTCGTGCTTCATCAAGTGAAGGTAGTGCGAGAGCATCATGATGCTGTTCCGCGCGGCGACACCGGCGACCGCGATGAAGCCGACGAGGGTGGCGATGGAGATGTTGTTGATGAGCAGCCAGGTCAGCGCGAGGCCGCCCATGAGCGCGAGCGGGATGTTGAGCAGCACTTGCGCGGCGAGCGAGGCGCTGCGGAAGTAGCCGAAGAGCAGGAAGGCGATGACGACGAAGACGAGCGCGGAGAAAATCGCGATGCGGCGTGAGGCTTCCTGCTGCGCTTTGAATTCACCCTCGAAGCTCACGTAGTAGCCCTGCGGCAGCGTCACCTTTTCGCGCACTTCGTTTTGCAGCCGCGTGACGAGCGACTGGAGATCCCGCTCGCTGGTGTTCGCGCCAATGACGATGCGGCGCTGCGTGTACTCGCGATTGATCACATTTGGGCCTTTGCTCTCACGGACATTCGCGACCAGGCGCAAGGGCACGCGCTGGCCGTTGCCGGTTTCGATGAGCAAGTCGCCGAGCTTTTGCGGCGCATCGCGCCACTCGGGCGGGAGGCGCAGGAGCAAGTCCATCGTGCGCTGACCCTCGCGGAGTTCGGCGAGCACCTTGCCGCCGAGCAGCGTGGAGAGTTGTTCATTCACCGCACCGGGCTGGACGCCGTAGGCTTTCGCGCGCGCGCGGTTGATCTCGATCCGGAGCTGCGGAATCGGCACCTGCTTTTCGAGAAAGATGTCGGTGAGGCCGGGGATGCCTTTCGCCAGGCGCTCGATCTCCGCGCCTTTCGTGCGGAGCACGTCGAGGTCTGGTCCGAAGACTTTCACGGCGATCTTCGCGGAGACGCCGCTGAGCATGTGCGCAAGCCGGTGACCGATGGGCTGGCCGACGTTCGTGAACGTGCCGGGCACGCCGCCAAGTTTCTTACGGATCTCGGCGAAAACCTCCTGGCGCGGCCGCCCGCCTTCCTTGAACTCCACATCGAATTCATTCACCGACACGGGCATCACATGGTCGTCGCGCTCGGCGCGGCCTGCGCGGCGGCCCACACTTTTGACCTCGGGAATTTCAAGCAACAGCTTCACCCCGGCATCGCCGATGGCGTTGCTCTGCACCAGCGAAGTGCCCGGCGCGCTCGCGAAGGAAATCGTGGCGCTGCCTTCGTTGAACGCGGGCAGGAAGTCCTTGCCCATCATCGGATACAGCATCAGCGCGCCGACAAGCAGGACGCCGGTGATGGCGAGCACGGCGAATGGTGCGTCGAACGCCGCGCGCAGGAATGTGCGCTCCACAAACCACTTCATCGCGCGGACCACGAAGCCGTCGTCGTGGGTGTGGACGTGCGTGGGCGCACCGGCATCGGGCTGCGGGCGGATCGCTTTGCTTTTGGGATTGAGCAGCAACGAGCAGAGCACCGGGATGACCGTGAGCGACACGACGAACGACGCGGCCATGCTGACGATGGTGGCGATGGCGATGGGCGTGAACAGGCGGCCCTCCAAGCCTTCCAGGCTCAGCAGAGGCAGGAAGACGAGGATGATCAGCACCGTCGCGTAGAGGATGCTGTTGCGCACTTCGCCGGAGGCGGACGCGATCACGTCGAGCTTCGGTTTCGGCACGGCCAGCGCGGCGTTTTCGCGCAGGCGGCGGAAGACGTTCTCCACATCCACGATGGCATCATCCACGACCATGCCGATGGCGACGGCGAGACCGCCAAGAGTCATCGAATTCACCGACACAGCGAACCATTTGAAGACCAGCATCGCCGTGACGAAGGACAGCGGCATGGCGGTGAGCGTGATGAACGTGGTGCGGAAGTTCAGCAGGAACAGGAACAGCACGATGGTCACCATGATCGCACCGTCGCGGATGGCTTCCTTGAGGTTGCCGATGGCGTGCGAAATGAAATCGCCCTGCCGGAAAAGCAGCTCCACCTCGACGCCCGCGGGCAGCGAAGGTTTCAGCTCGGCGAGTGCATTTTCAATCGCCGCAGTGAGCTTGAGCGTGTCGAAGCCGGGCGACTTGTCGATGCTCAGCATGACGCCGGCCTCGCCGTTCACGCTCGCGTCGCCGCGCATCGGCTGCACGCCATACTCCACGCGCGCAACGTCGCTGATGAGCACGGGGCGGTCGCCGAGCGTCTTGATGACGGTGCTGCCGAGTTCGTCGAGGTCGGTGCTCATGCCCAGATTGCGCACCATGATTTCCTGCGTGTTCGTGGTGAGGTAGCCGCTGGTCGAGTTGTTCGCGGCTTTCGCGACGGCGGCTTCGAGTTCGGCGAAGGTGACGCCGAGTGCGGTGAGCCGGTGCGGGTCGGGCATGATGTGGACCTGCTTTACGCCACCGCCGATGGTCAGCACTTCGGCGACGCCCGCGATACTTTGCAGTCGGCGCGCGACCGTCCAATCCGCGAGCGTGCGCAGGTCGCGCACGGGCATGTCCTTGCTCCGCAGGCCGACGAGGAGAATTTCGCCCATCAGCGATGACACCGGCGTGAGGCCGGGCTTGATGCCTTCGGGCAAGTTCCCGCTGGCCGCTTGCAGCCGCTCCTGCACGAGTTGCCGTGCGCGATAGATGTCAGTGCCCCAGGCGAATTCCGCGAAGACGAGCGAGAGGCTCACGTCGGAATTCGAGCGCAAGCGGTCGAGTCCGCCAACGCCTTGCACGGCCGCCTCGATGGGCTGCGTGACGAGCGTCTCGACTTCCTCGGGCGCGAGGCCCGGCGATTCGGTGAGGATGGTGACGGTCGGCTTCGTCATGTCCGGCAGCACTTCCACCGGCAGGTCGCGCGTGGTCTGCACGCCGAGCACGAGCAGCAGGATCGCCAGCGCGAGCACGATGGGCCGGTTTCGCAGCGAGAGCTGAATGAGTTTCGTGAGCATGGCGCGTTTAGGCGGCGGTGCGTTTGCGGAGCTTCGATCCCAGCGCGAGGAGCAGCACGAAGAGCAGTCCCGTCGTGCCGGCGAAGAACATGGCGAGCGGGGTCGGACCACCTGCGCGACCGCCAGCGCCGGAACCGCTTTTCTTGCTGGCGGCGGCTTTGGCCTGTTCCTCCGTAAGTTCCGAACCGTCGTCGCCGTGCGGATGACCGTGCGCGGCATCCAGCGCCTCTTTGAGCGAGGTGTTGCCCTTGCCCGCAAAGACGAGCGCATACGCGCCCCGCGTCACCACTTGATCGCCGGGCAGCACGCCGCTCTTCACTTCGACCATGCGGTCATTCTGCGCGCCAAGCACGACGGGCGTTTTCGCGTAGGCATTCTTCAGTTCGTAGTCGGCGATATAGACGAAACGCTGCGCGCCATCGCCCTGCACCGCCTCGGCGGGAATGCTCATCACGCCTTCGCGTTTGCCGGTGACGATGGAAAACTCCGCGCGCATCTCCGGGCGCAGAATCGCCTCCGGATTCGCGACGTGAAATGCGACCTCGATGGTGCCCGTCGCCGCATCGGCCTCGGTGCCAAGGTGCTCGATCTCCGCGACGAATTCCTTGTCGGGATAACCCGTCGCGCGGATGCGCCCTTTCTGGCCGACTTGCACCCGACTCGCGAGATGCTCGGGCAGCGCCGCGACCGCGTGAACGTCGCTCAGATCCAGAATCTCGATGAGCGAGTCGTCCACGCTCACCGGCTGGCCCGGCGCGATCTTCACTGACGAGACGTGGCCGGAAATCGGTGCAACTAGGCGCACACTCGGCGGAGGGTCACCCGGCTGTCGGCTCTCTAGGACAACCACCTCCGCACCTTTCTCGATCTTCGTGTCGATGTGCGCGGAGACCGTGAGCGCGCGGCCCGGAACGCGGCTGCTGACCACTGCTCGATGTCCCGGCGCGACGCGGATGCGGCCGAGCGCGAAGATGGTTTCCTCGAAGTCGGTTTCCTCCGCTTCGACGGTAGCAAGGTTGAGGTTTTTCACCGCTGTCTCGTCGAGGATGACGAGGTTGGCTGAGCGATTCGGGTCGGCAGCGGCGAAGGCGGTCGCAGCGAAGCCGAGGGTGAGAAAGAAGGTTTTGAGGTGCATGGAGTGTTTCAGAATTTGAAGCCCGCGAACGCGAGGAGACGGATGGTGATGAGGTAGAGGGCGATGGTCGTGGCCGCCCCGATGCCGAGGGCGGTCCAGAAAGCGAAGCCGTGCCGCAGCAGCCACGGCAGCAGCAGGAAGAGCGGCAGCGTGGGCAGCACGAACCAGAAGGTGCTCTCGCAATGCCGGGCGATGAGCGCGGTATCGCGCGTGTCGTTGTAGAGCCAGACGAGCGCGGTGAGCGTGATGAGCGGCAGCGAGTGAACGATGGCCGCGGCGAAGTTATTCCGCTTCGCCAGTTCGCTGACGGTGACGATGACGGCGCCGCTGAGCAGCGCGCGGACGATGAGGAGCGCGCTCATTTTCCGGCCTTGCCTCCGCTTGGGGTATTGCGGCCGACCGCCGCGTCGTAGCGGACGCGGGCGAGGTGATAGTCGCGCAGCGCATCCACGCGGCGCTGCGCGAGCTCGAGCCGGCGCGCGCGGGCGCGCAGCACTTCGGTGAGCGGCGTTTGGCCGGTGCCGTAGGAATTGCGGAGCTGCTCCTCGACCTGCGCGGCTATCGGCAGCAGTCCGCCGTCCATTTCGGCGACGAGCTTGGCGAGTGCGACCATTTCACCGCGCGCGGCTTCGGCCTCGCTGCGAATGGTCAGCGCGAGGGCATCGGTTTCTAATGCGGCGCGGGTCGCTGCCGCCGTTGCCTCCGCGACGCGACCTTCGTTCCGGTTCCACAACGGGAGAGGCAGACTGAAGCGGAAGCCGAGAAAGTAGTCGTTCGAGAAACCCTCCGGCGCGTCTTCCGTGCGCTCGCCGCTGGCCGTGAGACCAACGCCGATGTCCTCCCACTTCTGCGCCTTTGCCAGTCCGACCGCCTGCCGAGCCGCTTCCGTGCTGTGGCGCGCGGCCTCGAGATCGGCCCGATTCTCAGCGCCCGCGCCCTTGGAGGGGAGCGCGGCCGGCGCGGAGAGTGTCCCGGTAATTTCCACCGCCGCGCCCGCGTCCACACCGAGCAGGGGCCGCAGCTCCCCGAGCAGCGAGGCGCGCTGGGTTTCGAGCTGGAGCAATTCGACGGTGAGCTGCCGCGTCTCCAATTCAATCATCGCGGCATCGACCGCGGAGGCTTCACCCGCCGCGACCCGCTTGCCGATGAACTCGGATTGCTCTCGGCTATTGGTGAGCTGCTGCTGGCGGAGTTCACGCTGCGAGCGCACAGCCACGAGTTCCACCGCCGCTACCCTCACCTCGGCAGCCAGCTTGCGCCCCGCATCGCGCACCTCGGCCTCGGCGGCGGCGAGCTGCGCCTGGGACACGGCCTTCTCCAGCCGCAGTCGCGAGGTCAGCGGAAACCGCTGCATGAACTCCAGCCGCAGTCCGCGCTCGGGTGCGCGGACATTTTGCCCAAACTCGACTTCCAGCTCGGGATTCTTGAGCCGACCCGAACCGAGCACCCGCCCGCGGGCCTCGTCGATGCGGAGCTTCGCCGCTGCGAGCGTCTGATTGTGCGCGAGCGCATAGTCTGGCGCGCGGTCGAGCGTGAGCGTCACCGCGCCGGCGGTGGCGGTGATGAGTGATAGGATGAAAATGAAAAGTCGGAGCATGATGGGTCGCAGCGGAAAGGTTTTGGAGTAGAGCACCCGTGAGGAGTGCCGCGGAGCCACGCGGGCGCGAAGATGCGCCGTGTGGACACGAAAAAACGTCAGACCCGAATGGGTCGGACGTTACGCTGCGAGCGAAGGACCGCGCACCTGAAGCGCGGTTTGAACCACAAAAAGCCAGCCGGACATTCGTGTATCCGGCGGCGAATCTCCGACCACTGAATGCTCGTGCGGCACCTCAGCCCCACGCAGCAAAGCCACGAGTTCAGCCAGCAATCGGTCGTAGATCGGCACCCACTGCGGCGCGAGAAGCTGCTGCTCGGCTGCCTTGGCGAACTGCGCCGTCGTCGTCACCCCGAGGTCGTGATGATGCTCGTCCTCGCTGGGCGAAGGTGTGTCATCGTGATGATGATCACCGTGCTCCGCCTCCTCGAAATGCGCACCGAAAACCTCCCCGCCATGCTCCAGCGCAACGTGCGCGCCGGCACAGAGCCAGGCGAGCAGCATGAGCGCCGCGATGAGTTGGCGAGTTAGTTTCACGAGTTGTGGCTTATCGGCGGGACTCTATCGAACGGCAAGTCCTTTGATCGCGGAGCCAGAAGCAGTTTTGTACTTCGTGGTGCAGCAGCCCGCCGATGAAGCTAGGAAAAGTGAACACCTCAGCGATCAGGCGATGGTGCGCTTCCTTCGGAGCGTCTTTCGCGCTTCGAGAATGAGGAGAGGGATCGTGGAAACGGCCAGCAACATCAGGCAATCGCTGAATGAGATCAGCGAGGTCTTGAGGAACTTCGCCAGGATTGCGTTGTGATGGCTCCAGACCTGGATGCTGAACGAGATCGTGACGACGGCGAGCAGGTTGAGATTTGAGAAATGGTTCATCCGCCAAAGCGGGCGCGTCTCGCTACGGGCGCCAAAGGAGCGCAGCAACTCGGCGAAAACCAGCGCGGCAAAGGCGTGGGTGCGAGCCATCTCCGGCGTCTCGAATTTGAGCGCGTAGAGATACACCGCAAATGAGACGCCTGCGGTCAAAGCGCCGGTGAGGAACATGGTGCGAAGGAAGCCGCCATCGGTGATGCGCTCGTGTCGCGCGCGGGGCGGTTGTTTCATCACGTCGGGATCAATCGGGTCG
>JANNXQ010000117.1:0-9278 GCA_031409655.1 Chthoniobacteraceae bacterium
GGACCGCGCCCGCCGCGCCGGAGCAGCCGGATTTCCTGCTGCCGCTGCGGAGCCGTTTTGGCTCGTGGCAGCTTGCGTCGTGGGATCGCTTCGAGACTCGCGAGCGCTACCACGCGCCGACGCTCGCCGCGGCATGCGCGCTCGCAGTCTTGGTGGCGATGCTCGGCGTTTTCACAGCGGCGCAACAAAGGCGGGCACTGGCCCTCGCGGCGCAGCGGGTGTCGTTCGTCAATCGCGTCTCCCACGAACTGCGCGCGCCGCTCACGAACATCCTGCTCAATGTCGATCTCGCCGCCGAGGCGCTCGAAGACACGCCACGCGACGCGGGCCGGCGGCTCGCACTGGTGCAGGAGGAGGCGCGGCGGCTCGGGCGCTTGATCGAGAACGTGCTCACCTTTTCCCGCGGCGAGCAGGACGCGCCGCGGCTCGAAGCGCGTGCGTGCATTCCGGCGAGCGTAATCGCGGCGGTCGTCGCGCAATTCGAGCCGGGCTTCGCGCGCCGCGCCATCGTGGTGCGGCCCAGTGGCGAGGTGAAAACGGCGTGCGCGCTCGATGCCGACGCACTCGCGCAAATTCTCGGCAACCTGCTCTCGAACGTGGAGAAATACGTGCCCGGTGGTCCGGTCGAAATCGCCAGCGCGCTCGCGGATGG
This sequence comes from Chthoniobacteraceae bacterium, assembly GCA_031409655.1. Classification (GTDB taxonomy): domain Bacteria; phylum Verrucomicrobiota; class Verrucomicrobiia; order Chthoniobacterales; family Chthoniobacteraceae; genus JANNXQ01. Next base: position 653 of record JANNXQ010000117.1, read on the forward strand.
CGTGTTCAGCATCCGCGTGAGCGATGACGGCCCCGGCATTCCCGCCGCTGCCGCCGAGCGCATCTTCCGACCCTTCGAGCGGCTCGACAGCCGCATCAATGAAGGCGCGACCGGCACCGGCCTCGGCCTGGCCATCGCCCGCGATCTCGCCGCGCGCATGGGCGGCTCGCTGCGCCTTTTGCCAAGCGCGCGGGGAGCGGCCTTCGAACTGCGCGTCCCCGCGCCGGCTGCCCTCGCGCTTTCCGCCGTCGCATGAAAATCCTCCTCGCCGACGACGATCCGATCACGCTCGAGGCGCTCCGCGCCTGCGTGGTGCCCGAGGGCTTCACCCCGCTGCTCGCGAGCGACGGACGCCAGGCGCTCGCGCTCTGGGAAAAACACCGCCCCGATCTGCTCTGCCTCGACATCATGATGCCCGACATCGACGGCTACGAAGTGTGCCGCCGCGTGCGCGCCACCGATTTGCAGACGCCCGTGCTCTTTCTCTCCGCGAAAAGCGAGGAGATCGACGTGGTGGTGGGCCTCCAACTCGGCGCGGACGATTTCATCCGCAAGCCCTTTGGCAGACACGAACTACTCGCCCGCATCCGCACCGCCCTGCGTCGCGCGCAATCGCCCGCCAAAACTGCGCGCAGCTTCACCATGCACGATCTCGTCGTCTATCCGCGCGAACTCCGCGCGACGCGCGCTGGTGCCGAGATCGAACTCTCCCCGCGCGAAGCCGCGATCCTTGAGTTGCTGCACGAACGTGCCGGGCAATTCGTCGATCGCGACACGCTCCTCAATCGTTGCTGGGGCGCGGAGTATTTCCCGGAGTCGCGCACCCTCGATCAGCACATCGCCAAGCTGCGCAAACGCATCGAGCGCGATCCGGCGAATCCGGAGATCGTCGAGACGGTGCGCGGCGCCGGGTACCGTTTCCGCCCGCGCTGAAGCGGCGTCACCGCGCCATCCACGCCGCGCGCAGCCACGCGCCGCGGCTCAATTTTCCATCCGGTGCCGGGAGCTTGGAGGAGTCGATGCCGAGAGTCCCGGCCAGCATGCGCCAGCGTTCGGAGAGGGCTGCGTCGAGCGGGCGGTCGAGCTCGGCGGCGTGGTTGGGAAACGTGTGATAGTACTGCCCGACGAGATTCTCGCCGCGCTGACCGGGCTTCTTCGGCATCGGCGCGAGACCGTGCAGACCGCCGGCGCTCGCCCACCACTGCACGGCGGGGAAGTCAGGATGGGCCGGCGGCACGTCGCTCACGTAGATCGTCGCCGCGCCAGTGGCGTGGAGACGCGCCTGGAGCTTCGGCACGGAGACACGGGCGAGCGGCACTTTCTCCGCACGCGAGAGATGCGCGGCGTGACCGGCGGCTTCGCCGAGCGACATCCAGATCGGTTCGAGGCGCAGCGCGCAGAAGCCGACGTGCGTCGCGCTCATCGCGCCGGGGACGAGCAGGTTCTCCACGTCCTTCGGCAGCAGCACGCCGTAGGGGATTTGGTAAGGCGACACGGCCTTGTAGAATTCGCCGCTGTGTTGTCCGCCGAAGCGCGAACCTTCATGCGCGGTGCCGTGGCAATTCGGGCCGTAGTCGCCCATCGCGATGGCGTCGCGGTGCAGCACGGCGCGAGCATCATTCGGCGCGTGGTCGGTGTCCTTCTCGCAATAGACATGCACGCCGACCATGCGCCGCGCTTCGCGGATGTAGAGCTGCTCGGGAAGGTGCGCGTTCTCGGCGAACTCATCGCGGCACCAGCCCCACTCGCGCGCCTCCTCGCGGAACTTCGCCGGCACGGCTTCATCGTTTTGCGCAAAGTAGATCAGGCCCGCGTTCCAGAGCAGGTGCTCGTCGAAGATGCGCTGCCGCGTCTGGCGCAGACCGGTGCGGGAGTAGGGCGCGGTGGTGCCCGTGATCTCGCGCGCCGCGAGGCCCGATGCACCGTAGGGCCACGCGTCATTTTCGCCAGGGAGCGAGAGGCGCACGAGGCCGCGCGAGACATCGTTGATGTCGTGCTTCTGGTTGGGCAGGGGAGGGAGGTGCGCCTTCACGAGGCACTTCGACGGATAGCCAAAAGCACGCTCGATACTCCCGTCCGCGAGGAGCGGCAGCGCGCCCTCGAAGAGCGCGCGATCGTAGCCCTTCGGCTGCTGCACCGGCACGCGGTTCGCCGGATCGCGCGTCATGGTGAAGCGGAAATTGTACGCTTGGAGCTGCGCGTCCGCGTCGTCTGGCGCGAGCGATTCGCCGTACTCCTCGCCCGCCTCGCGTCCCACCCGATACGGCACACCCGCGGCGGCCATGAGGTCGCCCTCGTAGGTGGCGTCGATGAAAGTGCGCGCCGTCTCCGCGTGAGGTTCCCCTGCCGCATCGACGAAGACCGCGATCTCCACCGCGCGCGTCCTTTCATCCGTGCTGCACTTCACCGCATCCAGCGCCCAACCCGTGCGCACCGTGATGCGTGCTTGCTCCGCGAGCATCTTCTCGAAAACGAGGCGTGCGACCTTTGGTTCGAACTGCGTGCCGCGCAGCGATTCCTTCACCTGTGCGGAGTCCGCGCCGTAGGTCTCGCGGTAGTACGCCTCGACGCGCTGTGCGAATTTCAGGAACGCGCCGGTGAGCCCCTCGAAGGTCCGAAAATCCGTGTGCGTGAGCCCATTCGTGACCAACCCGCCGACCCACGAATACGGCTCGACGAGCAGCACGCGCTCGCCGCTTTCCGCCGCCGCCAGCGCCGCCGCGATCCCCGCCGGCGTGCCGCCATAGACGAGCACATCGTGCTGCTCCGCGCGGAGCGATGAGAGGGCGAGCAGGAGCAGCGAGAGGAGGTAACGCATGGCTCCCGACTACCGGAGCACCTGCTTTTCCTCAAGCGCCGGCCGCTAGCACGCGGAGGGCAAAGGTCGTGGCGACGAGTGGGTCGTCTTCGCAACTCGCGGGCGAGATGCCGCGCCAGGAACCATCGGAGGATTGTTGCGTGAGGAGGTCGTCCACGAGTCCACGGCGCAACGTTTCGCCCCCGCGCGATCGGCCGAGCACATCGGCCAGTGCTTGTGCGTGGTAAAAGACGAGCGAGTCGCGCGCGGCCACGCGCGCCGCCGGCCACGCACCGGAGTGCTTGAGACCGCGGGCGTTTCTCTTGATCCACGCGAGTGCTGCACGCACCCGCGGGTGATCTTCCGCGAGGCCGCATCCGCGCAAGGCTAGGAGCCCGTCGCACGTCGCGCTGCCGTAGGAGCGGAGGCGTGTGCGGCCCTGCACATCGCGTCCGGCGACGCCGGCTTTGTTGCGGATCGGATCGTCGGTCGCGAAGAAAAACCCGCCGTCGTCGAATCCGGTCGCGTGATCGGCGGCGAAGTTTTGGCAGCGCTCGAGGAAAGGGAGCGCGGCCTGCGCGCGATCCGCGCGACCGGCGGCGACGAGCGCCTGCACCCCGAGCACCGTGGCGGAGATGTTCGGCGCGATCATGTCCGACACGGGATCGGAATAGCGCGGCGGCGTGGATGAATCGCTCCACGCGCCACACGCCTCCGCGGGCCAGCCGAGTGCGGTGCTCGTCTGCAAGCTCGCAACGACCTCCCCCCACACTGCCGCCCGCTGCGGATCACCGACGAAGGTGAAAACTTGCGCTGCGTAGCTGGCGGTGAAAAGCGGGTAGCTCAGTTCGCTCCGCGCAGCGGTGAGCCGTTCGAGCCAAGCCAGACCGCGCGCAAAGACTGCGCCTTCGGACGGCAACGCCCAGAGCACGAGCGGCGTGAGCGCATCGCCGTCGCGGAAGGCCGCGTAGTGCTCCGAGCGCCACGCGCCATCCGGCGATTGCCGCGCCGCGAGAAAGCGGACCGCCGGGCGCAACGCTTCTTCCGCGCGCGACGGCCCGCGTTTTCCCAGCCCTAGCCACAGTGCGCCGCCGAGCCCGGCGGCGCACTGGATGAATTCGCGGCGGGTCACGCTCATCGGAATCAGTCCGTGATCTCCACACTCGTCGTCCGCACCTCCGCCGCTGCCGCACGCTCGACGGAGAGCGTGAGCAGCGCTGCTCCGGTGCAGAAGTTCCGCCCCGTGATGCAGTGATGCCCGGCCCAACTCCCGTCCGCGTTCTGCGCGCCGCAGACGGTCTCCGTCATCTTCGCGCCCCAGTCGTTCCAATCCGTCCCGCCCTTTTCGTACATGCTCTCGGTGAGGTTCAGGTAGCTCAGGAATTCCTCGCCGCCGTTGTTGCCGAAGCCCGCGACGAAGCGCGCGTCGCGCAGTTTGCTCGCGACGGCATCCGTCGCGGAGAGCGCGGCCACTTCATCCGCGGCGATCTCGCGGAGTTCCTGTTCCGCACGCTGCTGCTCCGGCGCGGGCGCGCTGGGGTCCGCGAGTTTCCTGGTCGCGGCGGCCTTGCGCGGCACGTTCGACTTCAGCTTCTCGCGCAGCCCGCCGAGCTTCGCCGATTCGCGATAGAGTTGCACGCCCGCGCTCGAGGGCTCCGCTGCCGCTGCCGGGCGGAATTCCTTCTTCGCGACATCGAGCCCCTCGGTGTTCTGCTGCTGATCGCGATCCAACGCGTCCTTGCTCACCTTGGCCCCGCTCTGCGCCGCGCGGTTCAGCGCCTTGCTTGCGAGCCCTTGCGAGAGCACGGCGGCCCAGCCTTTGTTGTCGGCAAAGGAACCGTCCGCCTTTTGATTGCGCTCGATCTTGGCCACCACCTTGTCGAGCGCCGCGGCGCGTCGTTGCTCCGCCGCTTCATCCGCGAGCCGGCCCTTCAGCTCCGAGAGTACCCAGCCAGTGAGGAAGGTATCCACATAGCTGCCGATCTTCACCTGGAGCTGCGTGTCGCGCACTGGCGTCACGTAGAGCGACTGCCCATCCGCGCCCTCCACCTGCCGGCAGATGAAGTCGAACGCCTTCATCACCGCCTCGCGCCGCACCGTCTGCTCCGTCGCCGGAGTCCCGCGCACCACGGCCATGAGACTCACGCAGGTATTCCCGAGGTCCGAGGGATCCTCGACCTGCCCGCCCTCCACGCGCCCACCACCTTGCGCGCCTTGCCGCCATCCGCCGCCCTGTCCCCAGCCACCGTCTTGGTGTTGCTGCGCGAGCAGATAGTCGAGCCCCTTGGCCAGAGCTTCATCGGGCGAACGCAGCGCTGGCTTGCGCTCCGGTTCGGTGATCGGCGCGCGACCGCGACCGCGGGCGGCCTCGAGATATTTGCGCGGACTTTCCGCATACGAACGCATCGTGAAGAGCGGCGCGGTGAAGGTCGCGAAGGCGAGCAAGCCGCAGACGGAACCAGTGAGGACGAGGAGTCGTGAAGAGTGAGGTTTTGTTTTCATGTGTTTGTTTTGACTGCACGCAAACACCTACCCGCACCCGCGACGCGATGTGCCAAAGCGCGGTGAGAAGTCTGTCAAAGAGATGTCACGCGCCTTCGCTCCGGCGAGCGAAACGAGCGCTTGACCCGAAATATCGCGATGATATCACGAAGATGTCACTCACCCTATGCCCAACCCCACCCCTCACTCCACCCCCACCCAGGAAATTCCCCACCGCGCGCTCGGCGGTGGCCCGATGCTGCTCCTCAATCTCGCCCTCATCTTCGGTGGCATCGCTGTCTTCATCCTCGGCTGCATCCAGGCCGATCGGCACGGGGAGTTCTCCTGGCTCATCGCGCTCGGCCCGGCCCTCGGGCTCACTGGCTTCATCGCGCTCTGGGGCCACTTCACCCTCCAGCCGAATGAAGCCCGCGTGCTTATCCTCTTCGGCGCCTACCGCGGCACCGCGCGGGAGAGCGGATTCTTTTGGGCGAATCCCTTCTACTCCCGCATCCGCGCCCGCATCCCGATGCACGGTGGCTCATCCACTTCGCATAGCCACGGTGCCGCACCGGCGGCTACGCCACCCCGCACCCTCGGCGCGAAAATCTCGCTGCGCGCCCGCAACTTCATCAGCGAAAAACTCAAGGTGAACGACAAGCGCGGCAACCCGATCGAGATCGCCGCCGTGGTCGTCTGGCGCGTCGCCGACACCGCACGTGCCGCCTTCGATGTCGATGACTTCGAGAGCTACGTGCAGATCCAGAGCGAGAGCGCCATCCGCCACATAGCCAGCCTCTACAGCTACGATCGCACCGAAGAAGACACCCACACCCTCCGCGACAGCGCCGATGAAGTGGCCGAAGCCCTCCAGCGCGAACTCCGCGTGCGCCTCGAACGCGCCGGCCTCGCCGTGGATGAAGCGCGCCTCACCCATCTCGCCTACGCGCCTGAGATCGCCCAAGCCATGCTCCGCGTGCAGCAAGCCGAAGCCGTGATCGCCGCGCGGAAAAAGATCGTCCACGGCGCCGTGAGCATGGTCGAGATGGCGCTGCACGAACTCGCGGAGAAATCCGTGGTCCACCTTGATGAAGAGCGTAAAGCCGCCATGGTCAGCAACCTCCTCGTGGTCCTGTGCAGCGAGAGCCAGGCGAGCCCGGTGATCAACGCCGGCACGCTCTACAACTAATCCCGGATGCCCGCGCCCGAGCGCAAACCCTTCCTCCTCCGCATCCCGCCCGACCTCTGGCGCGAGGTGGAAAAATGGGCCGCTGCCGACCTGCGCAGCGTGAATGGGCAGATCGAATTCCTCCTGCGTCAGGCCGTCGCGAAACGGAAGAAAGAACCGCCGCTGACGGAGAAGTGATACCGCCTTCGTCAGAGCGCGTTCCACCCGTGCGATTGGATGATGGCCCGTACGATTTGCCTCCGACGCTCAGTGGTGACCGCACCTTTCTGCTGCTTCAACTCCGCACGCGGCACGGCAAAGATGCAGTCGCATTTGCAGAAGGTCGGCCAGTCCAGTCCATCTGCCTGATCGAGCAAAACCTCATTCTCTGCCGGCGCACGGCTGGCGCGTTGCGAACTGCAATCGAGCACCTCGACGAATTCCTTCCGCGCCGCACGACCTGGATGGGAAACGAGGACGACCGGATGCGGTCCCCAGCCGAGGTCGCAAGTCCATACTTCCCACGCTGTCATGCCCGGCGACCTTTGCGGGCGGCGCGACGCACGGCAGCAAAGGCACCCTGGCCGAACCGACGCTCGCGAGCGTCCTCCTCCCGATCTGGTCCGAAGATGCGTTCCGTCTGTGCCGGGGTCAGCACCGGTGGCGTGAGGTAGTCGGACTCCTCCGCTTCCAGCCGGCGCAAGGCGGCGCGGACCACTTCGCTTTGGTTATTGTAGCGACCGGCGCGAATCATCCGGTTGATGAATTGGATTTGTTTCTTGGCGAGCGCAAAAGCCATGTGCGGACGGTGGCCAACTATTGGCTGGCGGTCAAGTCGGCAACTGCAACGAGCGGAACTTCGCCCCTCGCGATCGAGCGCACTTGCCCCGGCGCCAGTCGCGTTACTGCCAGGGCTGGCGGTAGAGTGCCACGAGTTCCGCGAGGGTGAGAGCGCGATCATAGACGCGCACTTCGTCGATCGAGCCGTCGAAGTTCTGCCAGGTGCCTTCATCCACGGCACCGATGGTCATCCCCACTCCTTCCGTGGGATAGTTCACCGTCTCGGCGGTGCGCACTTCGCCGACGAGCTCCGCATTCACATAGAGCCGGAGGGCGCGGAGCCGCGGCGTCACTTTCTCCATCGTGGCGGCGACGAAATACCAGGTGTCGGGCACGAGCGTCTGGGGCGAGGTGACAGCGACGTGCTGGCTGAGCATCGGCTTGCCCTCGGGGGAGAGATGAATCTCGTTCTCGAAGACCGTGAAGATGGGCGCGCCGGTGACGGAGCGGTCGGAGCGGAACTCGAGTGTGCCGTCGCGCAAGACATGCAGCTCCCAAGGATCGCGGCCATACTGCGCGTCGCCAAACCACACGATCTGCGAGCCCCAGACGGGCGCGATCGAGGCATAGTTCACCCATGCGGCGAGGGTCATGGTGTCGTGCAAAGCGAGGTCGGGTTGCACCGGCACGGTTACGGAATCCCAGCGGACTTCCCGCGCGGTGGAGGGATTTTTCCGCAACCGCAGAGCCTGGCCGTGCGGGCTGGCGGCGAAGCGCGCACCGCCGCGGAGCTGGCCGTGATGCTGCCGCCCGCTCGCATCGGCGGCGTCGCCGCGATCGAAGCTCCAGTATCCCAGAAGGCCATCGACCGGAGCCGGCGGAGCTTTCGTCCCGGCGGCGGGAGCGGTGGCACCCGGATACTTTCCGCGCGGCGGCGGCGTGGCGGCAGCCGGTGGGGGCGGCGCAAGATCGGGCACTGGCTGGAGCGCGATCTTTCCCGAGCGCGCGATTTTCTGCAGACCCTTGAGCAGCGGATTCTCGGGACTGAGCGGATCGCCCAGCACGGCAGCGAGTTTCTTGAGCGCTTCGTGGTTCGGCGTGCCGTCGGTCACGGCGGGAAAGAGCACGATGCCGTACACCTTGATGTTTCCGCGGATGCGGCGGAGCACGATCTTGTCGGCGGTGGGATACTTGCGCAGCGGGACGATGAAGGTGTCGGTGATGGCCTCGCGGCCGACTTCGACGAGGTTGCCGAAGAGATCGATCTCCACTACGCGCCCCTGAGCATCGAAGAGTTGCACGGCAAGATCGGCGGAGTCGTCGGCGTCGAAGAGGATCGTCGCGGCCAGATCCTCATTGATCCGCCGGCGATCGAGCGTGATCGCAAGTCGCCCGATCCC
>JANNXQ010000118.1:0-2333 GCA_031409655.1 Chthoniobacteraceae bacterium
CTTGAAGCTCGACCTCCTGCACCAGCATTCTTCCAAGTCCGATCCAATGGGCGAGGACTTCAACTACGCGGAAGACTTTAAGAGCCTCGACCTGGCGGCGGTGAAAAAAGATCTCGCGGCGCTGATGACCAACTCGCAGGAGTGGTGGCCGGCGGACTTCGGCCACTACGGACCTTTGTTCGTTCGCATGGCGTGGCACAGCGCCGGCACCTACCGCACAGGGGACGGCCGCGGCGGCGCGGGCAGGGGCCAGCAGCGCTTCGCGCCGCTCAACAGTTGGCCGGACAACGTCAGCCTGGACAAGGCGCGCAGGCTCCTTTGGCCAATTAAGCAGAAGTATGGCAGCAAGATTTCATGGGCCGACCTGATGGTCCTGGCTGGCAACGTCGCCCTTGAAACAATGGGATTCAAGACCTTTGGTTTTGGTGGCGGTCGGGAGGACGTCTGGGAGCCGGATCAGGACGTTTATTGGGGCGCCGAGAAGACCTGGCTGGATGACAAACGCTACTCCGGCGACCGGGATCTCGAAAATCCGCTCGCTGCCGTGCAAATGGGGCTGATTTACGTCAACCCCGAGGGCCCTAACGGCAACCCCGACCCGGTGGCGTCCGCCCGCGATATCCGCGAGACCTTCGCCCGCATGGCGATGAACGACGAGGAAACCGTCGCGCTCATCGCGGGTGGCCACTCGTTCGGCAAAACCCACGGCGCGGGCGACGCGGCACTGGTCGGCCCTGACCCGGAAGCCGCCGGCCTCGAGCAACAAGGTCTTGGCTGGAAGAGCAGCTTCGGCACCGGCAAAGGCGGCGACACCATCAGCTCCGGCCTCGAAGTCACCTGGACCACCACCCCCACCCAGTGGAGCAACAATTATTTTGAAAACCTCTTCGGCTACGAATGGGAACTCACCAAAAGCCCGGCCGGTGCCCAACAGTGGCGACCGAAAAACGGCGGCGGCGAAGGCAGCGTGCCCCACGCGCACGACGCCTCAAAGCGCATCGCCCCATCCATGCTCACCACCGACATCGCCCTGCGGGCCGACCCGGCGTATGAGAAAATCTCCCGTCGCTTTCATGAAAATCCCGACCAATTCGCCGACGCTTTTGCCCGCGCCTGGTTCAAACTAACACACCGCGATATGGGTCCGCGCCCGCGCTACCTCGGGTCGGAAGTTCCAGCGGAAGTGCTCATCTGGCAGGATCCCATCCCTTCGCTCGATCACCCGCTGATTGATGCGCAGGACATTTCCTCACTGAAAGCTACAATTCTAACTTCCGGCCTGAGCGTCTCCGACCTGGTGACGACCGCCTGGGCGTCGGCCTCCACCTTTCGTGGCTCCGACAAGCGCGGCGGGGCGAATGGCGCACGCATCCGACTCTCGCCGCAGAAGTATTGGGCCGTCAACCAGCCAGCCCAACTCGGAAATGTCATCGAAACCTTCGAAGCCATCCAGACCTCGTTCAACAACGCCCAGTCTAGCGGAAAAAAAGTCTCCCTGGCCGACCTCATCGTTCTAGCCGGTTGCGCCGGCGTCGAGCAAGCCGCGAAGAATGCCGGTCACGCCGTCAGCGTCCCCTTCACCCCGGGACGCATGGACGCCTCGCAGGAGCAAACCGATGTGGACTCGTTCGCCTTCCTTGAACCGGTCGCCGACGGCTTCCGCAACTACCTCAAGACCACGTTCTCCGTCTCCGCCGAGGAGTTGCTGGTCGACAAGGCACAACTGCTCACGCTCACCGCACCGGAAATGACAGTCCTCGTCGGCGGCCTGCGCGTCCTGGGAGCCAACGTCGGAGAGTCCCCGCACGGCGTCTTCACCAAACAGCCCGGGGCGCTCACCAACGACTTCTTCCTCAACCTGCTAGATATGGGAACCGAGTGGAAAGCGCTCTCCAAGGACGACGACGTCTTCCAAGGTAGCGACCGCAAAACGGGCGAAGCCAAGTGGACCGGCACGCGTGTCGATCTGCTCTTCGGCTCCAACTCCCAGCTTCGGGCCCTGGCAGAAGTTTACGGCACTGCGGACTCGCAGACCAAGTTCGTCCATGACTTCGTAGCCGCTTGGAACAAGGTGATGAACCTCGATCGCTTCGACTCAAAGGCGTAATCCGTGGAATAAGGAATGGCGCGACTCACTTTGTAGACCGATGCAAATGGGTTCCGAGGATTTTCAAGTGTTAGGCGATCCAGTCAAGGGCTCGAAAATCCTGCATCTGGAAGTCGGTGTGGCCAAACCGGAAGTCCGCAAAGCCTTCAGAGGCTGTCTTAAAATAGTGAGGATTTGCGTCAAAGGCTGCGGGCAGAATGCCCGTGCCACCGTGGCGCGGGCATTC
>JANNXQ010000119.1:0-3009 GCA_031409655.1 Chthoniobacteraceae bacterium
ACCGCCTCATAGACATCGAAGAGCGAGACCCGGTGCGCGCGCAGTTTGTCCGGGTGAACGTCGATCTGATACTGCTTCACGAAGCCGCCGATGCTCGCGACTTCGCTCACGCCTTCGACGGCGTTGATCTGATAACGCAGATACCAGTCCTGGATGCTGCGCAGCTCCGCGAGGTCGAAGCCTTCGCCCTCGACCGTATACCAATAGACCTGCCCGAGCGCGGTGGCGTCGGGACCGAGCACCGGGGTGACGCCCGCGGGCAGACGCTGCTGCGCGACGTTGATCCGTTCCAGCACGCGCGACCGCGCCCAGTAGTAGTCCACCTCGTCTTTGAAAATGACGAAGACCATCGCGAAGCCGAAGCCCGACATGCTGCGGATGGTCTTCACGCCGGGCGTGCCGGTGAGCGCCGTGGTCAGCGGGTAGGTGACCTGATTATCCACGTCCTGCGGCGAGCGGCCGGGCCAGTCGGCGAAGACAATGACCTGCTTCTCGCCAATGTCGGGGATGGCATCGACCGGCGTGTTCTTCAGCGCGTAGTAACCGCCGAACACGATGCCCGCGACCGCGATGACGACGAGGAAGGTGTTCCGGAGGCACCAGCGGATCAGCCCGTCGATCATGGCTAGGGCTTGGGTTCCGCTGGCTTCGGCGTGGCGTGGCCTTCGTGGCCGGTCGGTGTCGGCGCGGGCGCTTGTTTGTCAGCGGCAGCGCCGTGCTGATGTCCGGCGGCGGGTGCCTGGCCGTGCTCGTAGAAGAGGCTCGGCAGGCCGCTAATTTGGAACTGCGAATCGAGGAGGAAATTGCCGCGCACGGCGACGCGGTCGCCTTCCTTCAAGCCATCGAGCACTGGATAGAAATCACCGGCGCGTGAGCCGAGCTTGAGAGCGGCGGGAACGTATTGGCCCGGCGCGCGTTCGATGTAGGCGATCTTGCGCAAACCGCTGTCGAGCACGGCGGTCACGGGCACGGCGACGATGAGTTCGTCTTCGGGCATCGGTGCGGCAGCGGCGGCGGGAATCTGTGTCAGCGCCATTTTGCAAACCGGGCACGGTCCGTCTTTCGCCTCCAGCACCTGCGGATGCATGAGGCATGTCCACTTGCCCTCGACGCCAGTCGGCGCGAGTTCGCCGCTGGCGAGCAACCCGGCGCGGATCGTGGCGCTGACAAACATCCCCGGCTTCAGCCGCTTGTCCTTGTTCGCGATGTTGACGAGCACCTTCACCGTGCGCGATTCGTCGGTGAGCACGGCATTGATGAACCAGACGCGGCCCGTGAAGGTTTCGCCGGGATATGCCTCGGTCGCGATCTCTGCCGTCTGCCCGTAGCGAACCGACGACAACTCATACTCGTAGATGTCGAGATAGACCCAGACGGAATCGAGGTTCGCGAGCTTGTAGAGGACATCGCCCGCTTTCACCGCGCTCTTCTGCACGACCATCTTTTCGGTGACTGTCCCGTTGATCGGCGAGGAAAGCGTCACGCGCTCCTGCGGCTTTCGCGTGCGGACAACTTCTTCGATTTGCGCATCCGTCAGTTCCCAACGGCGGAGCTTCATTTTCACCGCTTCGATGATGTTGCTCTGCGGAGCATTGATGAGCAGCTCCTGCTGCGCGACGACGAGATCGGGACTGTAGATCTCCACGAGATGATCGCCGGCCTTCACCTCGACGCCGGTGTAATCAATGAACAGCCGCTCAATGTAACCATCCACGCGCGCTGTGATCGTCGAGAGCGCCGACTCGTTGTATTGCACCTTGCCGACCGCGCGGATTTCGCGGCTGAGCTTTCGGCGCTCGACTGGCACCGTCTCGACGCTGGCCATCGCGCGGGCGTGCTCCGAAAGTTCGAGCATCGACTCGCCGCCGGCTTCAGTTCCCACGCTCTTCTTGGGCATCGCCGCGGGCACGAGCGGCATCGAACAAATTGGGCATTTGCCCGGCTTCGGCAGACGCACTTGCGGGTGCATCGAGCAGGTCCAAACTTCGGAACCGGCTGCCGGGGCGACGGTATCGCGGGATGACGAGCCGGAGAAAAATTGCGCCAAGATCACGGCCAGCACCGCGATGACAGCGATGACGATGGCGATGCGGATGAACGGTCTGCGGCGCGGTGGTTCGGTGGTCATGGCTTCCTCCGCTTTGAGGGATTGGTGATGGTCTTGGGCGATGCTGTCTCCGTCGGATCAGTGCCGACGATTGCCTCCAACTCCGCGAGCGCCGCGAGGTAATCGGTGAGCTGCGTCGACGCCGCAGCCTCGGCGTCGCGGAGCATCCGCTGAATGGTCAGCACCTCGATGAACGTCGCGGTGTCCGCTCCGTAATTGATGCGCAGTGTCTCGGTCGTCTTGCGCGCGAGGGGCAGGAGCTTGTCGCGAGAAAGTTCATACTGGCGGCGAAACGTGCCGATCTTGCGGAGCTGATCGCGCAACATGCCGAGCGCCGAGACGCGCTCGCCTTCGATCTCGCTCCGCATTGCCTCCACCATCTGCTGCGCTTCCCGCACACCCGCGGAATATTTTCTCGGATTCACCCACGGGACGCTGAAGAAAATGCCGGTGTCGTATTCGGTGAAGGTGTCGCCGCTCCCGCGAAAATGCCGCGCCTCCACGCGCACCTGCGGATCGGGAATCCACTCGCGGCGTGCGAGCTGGAGCCGCGCCTCCTCGGCCTTGAGCCGCTGTTCCGCGGCGGCGATCTCCGGCCTCTGCGCGAGCAACCTGGCTTCGAGTTGAGCGGGATCGGCGTGCATCGACCGAAAGGCCAGCGGCACCGGTGCCCGGAGGGACATGCCCGGCGCGCGGTTCATCAGGACATTGAGCGCGGTCTGCTGGTCCGAGAGCGCCTGCGCCAGGCTCTCGCGCTCGATGTCGAGCCGCTGAATGTCGGTCTCCGTCGCGAGCACATCCGCCTGCGCGCTCTTGCCGACGGAAAGCTTCGCCTTGCCCAATTCGAGCACGCGCTCGAAAAGCTCGCGGTTCTGCCGAATGATCACGAGTTGCGCGTGGGC
>JANNXQ010000120.1:0-2644 GCA_031409655.1 Chthoniobacteraceae bacterium
GCAGGTGGCGTATCCGAAGTTCAAAGAGAAGCTCGTTGAGCTGAAGCAACGGCTGGAACGGTAAAGCTGAACGCCACTCCCGATGAAACGATGAATCCTCCGTCTGCGCATGTTCCTCGTCGCACATCCCTACCGCTGGAGGTGGCGGCGTATTTGCGGAAGCGTTTGCAGCGGGGGGATAGGGCGCTGCATTTGCCGGGAGAACTGGAACTGGCGCGGGAGCTTCAGGTGGGGCGAAATACGATTCGGGCGGCGTTGGGGATTTTGGAAAAGGAAGGACTGCTGCGCACGAGCTCGGGTCGGCGGCGGGAGTTGATGGTGCCAGTAAAACGGGTGCGGCCGAAGTTGGAGAAGGTGGCGGTGATGCTGATGCCGTCGGCATGGCACACGCTGGCCCCGTCCACGCTGCTTTGGATGGATGCACTGCGGTCGCGGCTGCAGGGTGCTGGCTGGCAATTACTGATGATTGTGGATGCGGCTGCGTTTCGTCGGGCTCCGACGGCTGCGCTGGAGTCATTGGTGACTCGGCATCCATCGGCAGTGTGGATTCTGTTTCGGTCCTCGGCGGCGATGCAGCGTTGGTTTGAAAGGCGGGAGGTATGCACGGTGGTTGCAGGCTCGTGTCACGCGGGGGTGAGTCTGCCGCAGGTGGATACGGACTTCCGCGCCACTTCGCGTCATGCAGCGGCGCGGCTCGTGGGTTTGGGGCATCGACACTTGGCAGTCCTGGCTCCAGTGGTCTCTTTTGCGGGTGATGACGAGAGTCTTGCTGGTTTTCGGGAGGGTGCAGGCGATGCAGACTTGAAGCTGTATCTCTGCAACGATTCGAAGGCGAGTGTGATCAAGGCAGTGAGAACCATACTGACCGGTGCACAGCGACCCACAGCGCTCTTTGTCTTCCAAGCAGGCCATGCAGCCACGGCGCTGACGTATCTGGCTCAACAGGGCGTGATGGTGCCAGCGCAGATGTCGCTTTTGTCGCGCGACCACGAGCCTTTCCTGACGCACCTCGTTCCCGAGCCGGCACGATACGAGCGCCAGCCGGAGGTATTCGCGAAGAAGCTGGCGCACCTCATCACCGCGCTTGGTGATGGTGTGCCGCCGAAGAAATCGCAGCATCTCCTGATGCCGGCCTTTGCGCGAGGCGAGACCCAGGGACGGGCACCTGTTCCCACAAAGGACAGGTAGTTCATTGGCATGGTTTGGTCAGGTTCGGCGTTAAGGTTGTGCATCGCATGAAGACACACCGCATCAAAGGCCTCGTCGCCGCCACACACACGTCGTTTCACCCCGACGGATCGCTTAGTCTCGCCCTCGTCGAAAAGCAGGCGGCTCATTTGCAAAACACGGTCGTGAGTCACGCATTCATCGGTGGCACCACGGGTGAGAGTAGCTCGCTGACACTGGAGGAACGTCGCGCTTTGGCAGTGCGCTGGTTTGAGGTGACACGCGGCTCCGCGCTGAAGGTCATCGTGCATGTCGGATCCAATTGCATCGCAGACTCACGCAACCTCGCCGCGCAAGCACAGGAACTCGGTGCCGTGGCTATGAGTGCGCTCGCTCCTTGTTATTTCAAGCCGGGCAGTGTCGCCACACTGGTCGATAGCATGGCACAGATCGCGTCCGCCGCGCCGGAGTTGCCTTTCTATTACTATGAGATTCCGACGATGACGGGCATCACTCTGTCGCCCTCGGAGTTCCTGGCCCAAGCAGCGGACCGCATCCCGAATCTGGCTGGAATCAAATTCACGAGCAGCAATCTAATGGAGTATCAGCTCTGCCGCGCCTCACACGATGGAGCCTTCGACATCCCGTTCGGGTTTGATGAGATGTTGCTCGGGGCGCTCGCACTCGGGGCCGCTGGGGCGGTAGGAAGCTCCTTCAATTTCGCCGCGCCGATCTACAACCGCTTGATCGCCGCCTTTCAACGCGGCGACCTCAACGCTGCGCGGGAGGAGCAGATGCGCTCTGTCCGCACAATCCAAAAGCTCGCCGCCCGTGGTTACATGGGCGCGGCAAAAGCGGTGATGAAGATGCTCGGTGTCGATGTCGGACCCGCGCGTCTTCCTTGTGCGAGTCTCGACGCTGAACAAACCAGCGCGCTTCGCGCCGAGCTGGAGCAGATGGGCTTCTTTGAATGGGTGCAAGCTTGAAGCAGCAGGCTTTCTGTTCGCCGTGAGTCGCATCCCGCTCGCTGAAAACTGACGACCGTTAAAACACCGAAAACCACCACCACCTGCGCTGTGACTACTGCATCCCACTCCCTCACACGAACCGCTTGGTTGGTTGTCGCCCTGCTCTTCCCGGTCGCCTTGCTCAACTACATGGACCGGCAGTTGCTCGCCGTCATGAAATTTTCCGTGATGGGTGACATCACGGACATCGGAACCGATGCCAATTGGGGGCGTATGCTCGGCCAGTTCAAATGGGTCTATGCTTTTTGCAGTCCTATCGGTGGATACATCGCGGACCGTTTCAGCAGGCGCATCACTATCTGCGGGAGCCTCTTTGCATGGTCGTTGATTACTTGGATCACCGGCCATGTGCAGAGCTACGAGGCACTGCTGTGGACCCGCTCACTGATGGGGATCAGCGAGGCGTTTTACATTCCCGCAGCACTCGCGCTCATCGCCGACTATCACTC
>JANNXQ010000121.1:0-1713 GCA_031409655.1 Chthoniobacteraceae bacterium
AATGATCACGACGAGGGACTCTTCGCGCTGGATCGCGCGGCCTATGATGCGGGCGTGCAGCGGGAGGTGGGCGAGGAGCTGCGGCTGAGCGCGAAGTATGCGAGTCGCGCCGTCGCGCTGCTCAATGACGACTCGAATGAAGTCGGCAAGGTGCATCTCGGGGTGGTGCATATTTTCGAGCTGGAATCCGACGACGTGCAAAAGGGCGAGGCGATGATCACCGACCTGCAATTCCTCGATCGCGCACAGCTCGCTGAGCGGCGGGAGGCGATGGAGACCTGGTCGCAGATTTGTTTCGACCACCTCGATCAACTACTCACCTCCAAAGCTTAATCTTCCATGCAAGTCTTCCTCCGAATCCTCCGCGCGGCCGTTGATTCCGGCGCTTCCGATATCCATCTGAAGCCGGATGCGCCCGTCATTCTCCGCATCTCGCGCGACCTCGTGCCGGTGGATGCGCCCACGCCCACGGAAGAGTGGCTCACCTCCGTGCTCAATCGCATCGTGCCGCCGCACCTGCAGTCGCGCCTCGCGGAGGAACATGAGGTGGACTTTGCCTACGCGACGCCGGACATCGGCCGGTTCCGCGTGAATGTTTTCCAGCAGCGCGGTTCGCACGTCGTCTCGATGCGCTTGGTGAAGGCGACGATCCGCGATTTTACCCAGCTCAACCTTCCGGTCGCAATCAAGCGCGCCAGTGAAGTCCCGCGGGGCATCGTCCTGATCACCGGGGCCACGGGTTCGGGAAAATCGACGACGCTGGCGGCGATGGTCGAGCACATCAATACCACCTCGCGCCGGCACATCATCACTCTCGAAGATCCGATCGAATATCTCTTCACCGACAAGGAAAGCGTGATCGAACAACGCGAAGTGGGGCTCGACACCGCGTCCTTCGCCTCCGGGCTGCGCAACGTCCTCCGACAAGACCCCGATGTCCTCGTGATCGGCGAAATGCGCGATGCGTCGAGCATCTCGGCGGCGATCAGCGCGGCGAATATCGGCCACCTGGTCATCTCCACGCTCCATACTTCAGACGCCGCGAAATCCGTGCAGCGCATCCTGGATTTCTTTCCCGCAGCGGATCGCGATCAGGCGCGGCGTCAGCTCGCTTCCACGCTGCATGCCGTCATTTGCCAAAAGCTCGTGCCCTCGCAATCCCACGTGCTCGTGCCGGCCGTGGAAGTGCTGATCAACAACAGCACGGTGACCAAACTCATTCACGGCGATCAGCTCGACAAACTCCCCGGCGTGATCGAAATGGGCGGCGGCGACGGGATGCAGACCTTCGAGATGGCGCTCTACGATCTCGTGAAAGCGGGGCGCATCACGAATGCCGACGCCCTGCTCCACGCCCCCAATCCCGAGGCCCTGAAGATGCGTTTCCAAGGTGTGGTGCTGAGCGAGCACCGCCGGATCCTCGGCTCCCGGGAGTAACTCCGGCGCACGGAACGCTCAGCCCAGTCCCGGCGTCGCGCTCAGTTCGACGTCCACGCCACAGACCCGCAGCCCAGAGAGACAAATCGCCAGCGGCGCCGTCACCGCCGCTGCGGCTGGATGCGGGCCGAATGAGGCAACCCAGCGGCCATTTTCCTGCCGCACGGCGAGCGCCACACTCGCATCGGTGAGCCGCTCCACGACCTCCCAGGCAACGTCGAGTCTCGTGGAGTACTCGCGATAAACATGCACTTCGCGGAGGAGGGCATTGCCACT
>JANNXQ010000122.1:0-3058 GCA_031409655.1 Chthoniobacteraceae bacterium
ATAAGCGCGGGTGTAGCGACAGCCTTCATCCGCCAGCCGATCCAGATGCGGCGTGCTCACCTGCTTTAAGCCATAAGCCGCCGTGTCCGGCGACATATCGTCGGCGATGATCCAAACGAAGTTCGGCGCGGCAGCGTCGGCAAGCAGCGGGCAAAGAGCGAGGGCGAGGAGGAGCAGGGGTTTCATGATGGGGTGGGCGAAGCCCGACTGAGCCGGGGGCGAAGGAGGCAAATGCGCCACCAGATCGGCGGCTACGAGCGCGATGCATTTCGGATCGCCCACCAGCGCCTCCCGGGCGGCCCACTTCGTCTTGAGCTTCTCCTTCTTGGTCAGCTCCTCACCTTCGGTGATTTCCTCAAACTCCGCGTCGAGCTTCGGCAACTCGGCGGCATTGTAGAAGCAGACCTCCACTTCAATCGTGTCCAAAGCTAAGGCTGGCGCTTTCATGGTCGGCTACGCGTTGAAGATGCGGTCGAGGAGCGAGGGGAGCAGTTTGGCGGCATCCATCACTTGGGGCTTCTGGGCCGCTCGAACGCGGGCGACGTGCTCGCACAGTGACTCGAACGTGCGCTGGTGAGAAAGTGAAGGAACTGGCACTTCAATCGCCATCAGGTTGTCGGCCTTCAATGTCTTGTTCCTTGCCGCTGTTCCGGGCGACGCTTGGAGAATCTTGGCGACGCCATCCGAAGTCATGAAATAGTGCAGCAAGTAGCTGGGAAGAACCACATCGGGCCGAGGTTCGCAGACGAGCATTCTGTGATTGCCCACCCAGCCATCATGCTCGGGGTGAGCAATGGCGATGGCCTTCTCCCACGCCATGATGTTGCTGAAGACAAGGTCCCCGGCCTTCAACCGATACAGTTCTTGCCAACTGAATGTGGAGCCAGCCACCTTTCGACGGAGGAAGATGCCCTTGTAAAAGCTCCGCACTCCAAACTCCATGTAGGTTTCATCGGAGTCGATCGTGATTTGGCGCCACGCAAGAGGTGCCACTTCCGCCAGCCGTTTCCATGTGACGTCGGATTGGAGTTTGTGAAATGCGGAGCTGAGGGCGGCTTTAAGCTCATTTTCCTGTTCCTCCCGGAGCTTTTTGGCGCGGGCGAGACGGACTTCGATGGCGTCAAAATGGGCGGCGATTCTTTCCTGCTCCGCGATTGGTGGCAGTGGGATTGCAACTGCAAGCAGGTGCTCCGGGTAAACTGAATTGCGCCGCGCACCGATGCCGCTTGATTTAACAAACAGCGCGTCCCAGAGCCACTTACACTTCGTCAAAACTCGGAGGAACTTAGGTGAGAGTCTCGACGGCTGTGCCCGGAAGGTCGGAAAGACAGCCGACAAGAACCGTCCTTCGAATTCTTCCGGCACTACAGTTATCGCACCCTCCCAACCCTTGGGCTGGCTCATCACCAACTGCCCCACATGGAGCCGATGAAAGTGCGAATAGGTGGTGTCACTCCCTTTGAGCGAATCGCGGAAAAATAAGCCGCGTCCGAATCCATATACGCCGGCAAACGGATAGGTTTCGGTCGGGTCAACCGGAACGGCGTCAATTTCTAGGTCCAGAATCTCGCCAAGCGGAACCTCACTCCATCCCTTTTTCATGCGAGTGCCTCCACTTCGGTTTGGATTTCTTCCATGAGGCGAAGTATCTCGCGCTCTTTGCTCAGGATACTTGCGACGAGTTCACCGGGGGGAAGATGTGCAAGGGCATCGGCGCTGTGAGGATTCTTATGGTCGAGATTAAAGAGCGGCCAGTAGATGGCGTCCCCGGCACTTTGCTCCGTGGCCTGAATCTTCCGCTCGGTGGCGGCCGCGGCTTCGAGTTCCTCTAGTTGGGTTTGGAGCTTGGCCTTGTGCGCCGCGTCTTTTCCGTTGCCGCGGAGTTCGTCCTTCGTCTCCTTCGCCTGCCGCTCCAGCTTGTGAGCGCGGGTGTTGGCCTCCCGGGCTGCGTCCCAATGCGGAGTGGCCTCGGCGACGGCTTTGTCGAGCAGGGTCTTGAAATCAATCTTCCACGCTTGCTCGTTCTCGACGCGCTTCTTGGCGGTGAACCATGCCTTGCACGTGGCCATGTCTTCCACCTGCATGGACATGGTCTTGGTGTATTTCTTCCGGCCTTCAGGAAGCGGAACTTGATAAAACCAGATAGTCTTCGTTGGGTCAGAGCGGTCGAAGAAGAGGAGATTGGCCGGGATGTCCGTGTATGGCGCAAAAGTGCCCTCCGGCAGGCGGACGATGGTGTGGAGGTTGTATTCCTTGAGCAGCTCCTCCTTGATGCGCGCGCAGACCCCACCACCGGACAGTGTGCCATTGGGCACAACGATGGCGGCGCGGCCCGGCGTGCCGCGAGCGGGGCGCTTGAGCTTGCGCATGATGAGTTGGAGGAAGAGGAGCGCGGTCTCGGCGGTCTGCTTGTCGGCGGGAAAGTTGTTGAGGATGCCTTTTTCCTCCTCGCCGCCGAAGGGTGGGTTGGTGAGGATGACATCCACGCGCTCGTTGTGGCCAATCTCGGTGACCTTCACGGCGAGGGTGTTGCCGTATTTGATGTTCGGGTATTCCAGCCCGTGCAGGAGGAGATTCATCTGAACGAGCATGTAGGGCAGCGGCTTGGCCTCCTGCCCGAAGAGCGACTCCTGCTGGACCTTGCGGCGGTCGGCGACGGATTTGCACCCGGCGGCGAGGTGGTCGTAAGCCTCGACAAGAAAGCCGCCGGTACCGCAGGCCGGGTCGAGCACGGTCTCGCCAAGTTGCGGGTCGGTGACATCCACCATGAACTTCACCACCGGGCGCGGGGTATAGAACTCGCCGCTGTCTCCGGCGGCATCGCGCATTTCGCGCAGCATGTTTTCGTAAAGGCGGCTGAGGGTGTGCATCTCCTCGCTGGCGGTGAAGTGGATGCCGGAGACTTTGTTGATGACATCGCGCAGCTGGTAGCCGGACTCCATGCGATTGGTGACGCCCTAGAACACGTTGGCGATGACATCCTGCCGGGCTGTGCCGGACTCGGACTGAAGACCGCGCAGATAGGCGAAGAGCCCCGCGCCCTTGGTGCCATCGGGCC
>JANNXQ010000123.1:0-4096 GCA_031409655.1 Chthoniobacteraceae bacterium
TCGAGAAGGGTTCGCGCCGGGGCGAAGAAGCTTTCGGCGAAGCTCGGGCCGGGGACAACGGGAGAAGAAGGAGGACGATTAGGCATGAAAATTTTCGCCGATGTTTCCCCCTCCAGGTCAAGCGCTATTGCGGGCAAACCCTTCTCTTTCCTTGCTTCGCGGACATTTGATGGCCGCGCGACCCCGGCCATGATGAGCCTCACCTCAGTCGCCACAGCCTCCGCACCCACCTAACCAGCCTGTCTTTTTTCCCGGAAATTTGGACACGATTGACTAGTGAATGTGGCCACCGGCGCCGAGCATTCGATCACCGCATGGCGGGCGCGGCTCGGAGCGCCACGCACCTTTCTTTTCGGCGGGAAGTAGGCGAGGCCCGCTACTGCGACTGCAGCCGGAAAAAGGCGGCGTTATCCGGCGCAGTGAAGAGGAACTCGATCTTGCCCTGCCCATTGATCACGGTCCCCGGCCCGAGGAATGGGAAAGGCACGAAGCTGTTCGGCACGCTGAGGTTCGTGGATTTCTCCAGGCCGATCGTCAGCTTGAACTGCCCGGTCGTCGCGTTCCGCTGGATCAACGGCACGCCCACGTTCAGCGCCTGCACCTGGGCGGTCGTGTAGAAGCCCGCCGCGTTCAGGTTCGGCAGCGCGACGTTGAGGTTGGAGAACATCGCGTTCACCTGCGCGGGCTGGCTGAGATTCATGTCGAAGCCCAGCGAGGCGAGTTGAAACTCGGCAGCGTCGTTCAGACCGTCGCCATCGGTGTCCCGAGTGGTGAGGATTGTCTGGCCTGTGGCGAAGCGGGCGGCGCTGGGTATCCCGTTGGCAAACACCGTCACCACCGAATGGCCGGCAAAGGGCGCGAGCGGTGCCGAGGTGAATCCGGTGGCGGAGACTGCGGTGGCCGGGTCGGGTGAGAGGAAGACGCTCTGCTCATTGCCGAGACGGCGCAATTGGACCAAAGGGTAATTCGTCGGCGAATCCTGCGCTCCGTTGCCGCCGGAGGCGCTGGAAATCCCGCGAAAGCCGGTGCCGATCAGCACCAGCCTGGCGCTGGCATCAAAAGACGCCGAAGCAATCTGCGGCTGCCAGGCTGCGGAGAAGCCCAGGCCGGCATCGTAGAGTTCCGCACTGGCGAGATACGTTGGACCGCTTGTCAGACCCCCGGCAAGGAGCACCTTGCCGCTAGGGAGAAGCGTCGCAGTATGACGCGTGCGCGCGGTGCCGAGGGCCCCGGTGGAGGTCGAGAGGCCGGTGGCGGGGTCGTAGATTCCCTGCCCAGCCAGGAGGACTTTGCCATTGGGCAGCAAAGTGGAGCTACCGGACTCTACCGTGCCTGCGGCACTCCAGCCGGTGGCCGGATCGTAGATCACGGAGCTGCCGGCCGTGCCATTCGTGACCAACACCTTCCCAGAGGGCAGCAGCGTCGCTGTGTGAGAGGAACGCGCGGTGCCGGAAAGGCCGGCGCTGCTCCATGTGCCGCTGGGCAGATGGTAGATTTCCGCAGAGTTGAGGTCCTCTACATTGGAGTCAAAGGGTGCGCCCCGCCCGCCCACGACGAGCACACTGCCGCCGGTCAGCAGCGTCGCCGTGTGCAAGGAGCGCCTGTAGCCGAGACTGCCGGTAGCTGTCCAACTGCCGCTCGCTGGATCGTAAAGTTCCGCCATGGCGAAAAGGTCGCCGCTGGTGGGGGTAGATGCGCTGCGTTGCCCCCCCACGACGAGCACCTTGCCAGTGGGCAGAAGCGTCGCCGTAAGATAAACGCGCGCCATGAGGAGGCCGCCATTGCCACTCCATGTGCCGGTCGCCGGATCGTAAAGTTCCGCGCTGGCGGAAGCCACGATGAGTGCCCCATTGGGGGTGAGGCCTCCCGCGACGAGCACCTTGCCATTCGGCAGCAGCGTGGCCGTGTGAGAGGCGCGCGCGGCGAGCATGGGGGTTGCGGCGCTCCACAGGCCCGTGGCCGGGTCGTAGAGTTCCGCGCTGGCGAGATACACATTGCCGGCGGTGATTCCTCCCGCGACGAGGATCTTGCCATCAGGCAACAGCGTCGCCGTGTGATAGGCGCGCGCGGTAAGCATGGGCGTTGCGGCGCTCCACGCGCCGGTGGCAGGATTGAAGAGTTCCGCGCTGGCGTGCGGCACGCCGCTGGTGTTCCGGCCCGCGGCAATCAGCACCTGACCGCCGTGGAGGAGCGTGGCGGTGTGACTGGAGCGTCCACTGATGAGAGCACTCGCGGGACTCCATGTGCCGCCCGCGTTGTAGAGTTCCGCGCTGGCCAGCACTCCAATATCGGGCCTGGTGCCCCCGCAGACGAGGACTTTGCCGTTGGACAGCAGCGTGGCGCTGTGGCCTTGGCGCTTTATGGAGACACCCGTGGCAGTCCAAGTGGATGTGGCCGGGTCGTAGAGTTCCGCACTGGCGGTCGCGCCCGTGTCGAGACTGCCGCCCGCGACCAGAACTTTGCCGTTGGGCAGCAGTGTGGCGGTGTGGCCTTCCCTTGGGACGGTCATCGGTGTGGTGGCGGTCCATGTTCCGGTGGCCAGGTCGTAGAGTTCCGCGCTGGCGCGAATCGTGAAGACTGCCCGCCCTCCGGCGACAAGGACCTTGCCATTGGGCAACAGCGTGGCGGTGTGTCCGGAGCGCGCTTCCGCGAGAGTGCCGGTGGCGGTCCAAATCCCGGTGGCTGGATCGTAGAGTTCTGTGCTGGCCAAAGACGCGAGGCCGCCAGTGGTCACTCCCCCTGCGACGAGCACCTTGCCGTTCGGCAACAGCGTGGCCGTATGATACCCGCGGGCCGTGGCGATGGGCCCGGTGGCGGTCCACGTACCGGCGGCCGGGTCGTAGAGTTCCACGCTGGTGAGAAAGACGCTATTCGTTCCCCCTACGACAAGGACCTTGCCGTTTGGCAAAACCGTCATGGTGTGCCCGGCGCGACTGGTGGCGAGAGCGCCGGCGGCAGTCCATCGCCCGGTGGCCGGGTCGTAAAGTTCCGCAGTGGCGGAGTAGTCGCTGCTGCCATAGCCACCGGTGACCAACACCTTCCCGCTGTGCAGCAGCGCGGCACTGTGCAGGTAGCGCCCGGTCGCGAGGGAGCCGGTGTTCGTGAAAGTATTCTGCCCCTGCGCGTGCGATCCGAGGAAGATGGCGAGAAGACACGCCAGCCAGAGCCGCGTGCAGAGGGATACCCGTGTGACGAGATTCTTCATGATGTTTTCCTATGACTAAGGGCTGAAGCTCGCTGTCTTCGGTCCAGCCCGGCAGGGCACTCGCGGTGTCGCGCGGAAAGGAAAACACAGCGTCCGTGAGACGATGCACGGAGAATCTTGATCCCGTAAGCGGCGAAGTCGAGGCGCATTCTCGCAATTCTATAAGCCTAACGCCTCCATGCCGCGCCCGCCTCGGAACACCACTCACATTCCTTTTCGGCGCACAGGCGTGATGTCGGAAACGCGCTACATCTCCCCCGCCCACGCGGGCCGCTGCTTCAGGTGGTAGAGCATCTCACCCGCTTTCGGCACGTAGAGGATGCCCTCTTCCTCGCGGTTCGCGTAGTCCTCGGGGCGGATGCTGCGCAGGTCGCGGTAGCCGACGTTGATCGCCTTGCAGACATCCTCGGGAATCCCGGTCGCGAAGGTCACCAGCACACGGCATTTCTCCACGCCGTTTCTGCTAGGAATTTGCTTTCGCGTCCGCCGCACCGGAAACGGTCAGAACGGGGACCGGCGTCGGGGAGTGAGGGGGTATGGGGGGAGCGAGTGGGGAAATAGGGGTCAGAAAATAGGGGTCAGGCAGCATTACTTGACCGGATGGTCCATTTCTTCAGGGTTTTGGGGAGTTCGGTCGGTTGCAGACGGTGGCGGCGAATTTGCTGGCTGGCATTGGCGGCGCTGCGCAAGTGCAGATGCTCGGCGATCCATTGCAGATTCACGGTCGTCTGCTCCCAGATGATCCGGGCAATCGCCACTTTTCGAGCCTCGCTGCCGGGCAACCGCTGGAGTTCCCCTGCGGTCAAGCCAGCCGCGGCCACTGCCTTCCGCGGCGAGCCGTCGCGCTTCCTGCTCGCCATGCGCCCGCTTTTCCCCGCTCGCCCTGGCGCT
>JANNXQ010000124.1:0-54539 GCA_031409655.1 Chthoniobacteraceae bacterium
GTCGGCTTCGTCGATCGCGTTGACATAAAGCGTGTAGGTCCGCCCGGAGACCAGGCCGGTCAGGGTGACGGTCGGGGTTTCTCCGTCCGCTTCATAGGCGACCCGATGCGTGCGGTAGGAGCGACCGTAACGATAGCGCGCCGTGGCGACGATAGTGTAGCCGGCGGTGCGGTCGGCTCCGATTCCGACTGGCGCAGACCATGTGGCCGTAGGAGAGAGATCGGTCAGGCCGGTGACTTGAAGATTCAAAACCGGCCCGGTGAAATGCACGTAGAACTCAAAGGTAATCTCCGTGCTGGCGGCGGCATTGGTGGCGCGGACCATCACGGGACGCAGGCCGGCGAATTCTGGCGTGGGCACCCAGGAAAGCTGGCCGGTGCCCGCGTTTATCGTCATGCCTGCGGGAGCCGAGACGATTTCATAAGTCGAAGTCGTGTGACTGGCATCGAGCACCTGGTCCGTCCACGGCGAGCCGGCGACGGCATCGCGAAGCCCGCCCGCGCCTGGCGCAAACTGCACGGAGAGCACCGGCACGTCGGGGCGCACGGTGAGGACCACGGAAAGATCGGCGATGCCGCCGGTATTGATCGCGCGCATCACCAGCGTGTGCGTTCCGACATCAGCGGGCGATGGCATCCAGCTCGCCACGCCCGTCTCTGGATCGACGGTGAGGCTCGCGGGACCTGAGACGATGGAGAAGGTGGCCGCGGGATTCGCGTTCACCCAAAACTGAAGCTGCAGCGGGAAGTTTGCGGGCAGACTGGTCGCGCCTGTGGAGCGGAAGGAAACGGGCGGCGAGAGCGTCTTAAACGAGACGAGCGGGGAATTGGCCGATGGAATCTACCCGCGTCCTGCCACTTTCCATCTCGCCGCGCGCGCTTCTACAGCATGAAGCCGAGGTCGGCGGTCGCGAAACGCGAGAGATTTGGGAAGACGGTTGCCATGTTGGCCGGGGTGATGCCGATCCATTTCGCCAGGGTCGCAGCGTACTGGTCCACCGCCGTGGTCGGAATCCAGCGTCCGGTGCTGGTGTCGTCCGGTCCGCCGACGGTGAGGGTCGGGAAGTTGCCGTAGGTCTTTTGCCCATCGACGGCGCCGCCGACGACGATCGAGTGGGTGCCCCAGCCGTGATCGCTGCCGCCGCCGTTGCTCGGGAAGGTGCGGCCAAAATCGCTGGCGGTGAAGGAGGTCACGCGATTGACGAAGTTCGCATCGGCGTATTGCGTGCCGATCGCCACCATCGCGCGCTGGAAGGAGTGGATGCACTGGCTGACTTCGGCGAGCAGATTGGCGTGCGAACCGAGGATGGGATTGGCTCCGTCGGTTTGGTTCGTGTGCGTGTCGTAGCCGCCCACCTGGACGAAGAAGATCTGCCGCTTCATCCCGAGGCCATTACTTACTCCGCTCTGCCGGTAGCCCGCTTCGATGATCTTCGCGACCATGCGCAGTTGTGCCATCAGGCCCGAGTTGAAAGTCGAACCGCCATTAGGAGTGACGACCTGGTCGATGGTGGCGGTCTTGCTCCAGTTTGCCGCCGTGGTCCAGTAGGACGGCATCTGCGTGCTGGATAATCCGGCGCTCAACGCGCTGCCGGTATCGACGGAATGTTCGAGCGCCTTGGCGTAGTTCGTGAGGTAGTGATTCGACTGGCTCTTCTCGAGGCCGAGGATGGAATTCTGCAACGCCTTTCGCGCGGCCACCGCAGATGCCGGGTTACTCGGATTGGTCAGCCCGACGATACCGCCGGTGCCGACCGAATACTCCTGCACGCTGGCGCCGACCTGGAAGGTATTGGCACCGACCAGGGTGACACACGTCGGCAGCACGTCGAGGCCGGCGTCCTGCGGATTGTAGCTGTGCAGGATGTCGGCCATGCGCCCGCCCCAGCCGCTGGTCGGCAGGAGATCGGGGATGGAGGTCTGCCATTGGGTGACCTGGTCGCTGTGCGAGAAGAGCTGCGGTGGCCGCGGCACGGAGCCGGACGAGAATTCCGCCTTGGTCATGGGATAAACCAGGGTGCCCATGTTGAATTGAAGGGCGACCTTGCCGAGTCCGGTAAAACCGGCGGATTGGTTGAACATCTTCGCCAGCTCGGGCATCGCCGGGTGCAGCCCGTAATCGTGGCCGTCGCTCGTCAGTGGACTGAGCGCCTGGGCCGTCGCGGGACCGCCATCCGTGTTGGGAATGGCCAGCACGGTGCGGTAGTTGTCGTAGTTGGTGTATTCCGCCGGGATGATCGGGATGATCATGTTATTCGCGTCGTTGCCTCCGTTGAGGAAGATGCAGACGAGTGCCCGGTAGTCGGTGAAGGGGCCCTGGGCGAGCGCGGCACTCATGAAGTGCAGGTCCCGCAGACAGTTTTTCATGGCCGCCGCGCCGAGGGCGGCACACGCCGCCTGGCGGATGAACGAGCGACGAGTCGCGGACAGGGGGTAAGAGTCGGGTTTCATAGGTTGAGTTATCTCTGGATGGCGTATTCGCCGGTGATGAGGATCTGGTGAATAATCGCCCGCACCCGGTCACGCATCTGTTGATTGGTCGGCGTGGAGTAAGGGAAGTTGGTGTTATTCGCGACGGTGTTGCGGATGGCGGTCCTGACGCCCGGCGTGAGCGGGCCGCCGACGAGGCGATCCGAGATCTTGTCGATGAGCGCGAAGATGCCGGCGTTGCTCGTTTGCGCCGGAGTCATGAATTCGCCGATGTCGAAGACCACGGAGCCGCCGCCGTCGTTGAAGCTGCTCAAGCCATTCAGGTTGTCATTGCTGCCGCCAGTGCCGATGAACATTTTGGTCAGGCTGTTGGTGAGAACGGCGATGTCGGTGTCGTTGCTGAGCTGGAACTCCGGCGAGTCGAGGTTGTTATTGGCCAGAGTGCCGGGGTACTTGTAGTCGGGATAGAAGAAGTTGAACACCGAGGGCGCGTTCAGCGGCGTCTGCGAAAGCCGGGTGTTGGTGTCGCCCACGGAGAAGGTGCTCGACTGAAGGACGACGACGCCGGAGCGGCCGGTGGGCGCAGGTCGCAGCGGAAAAACTTCGACGTTGTTTCTGGCTCCGCTGGCGCCGGGGTAGTCGCCGAGCGGCGGGGGATAGACCATGGGGTAGGTGACGGTGAAGGTCTTGTTGTCGATGAGGCCGATTACGTCGAACTCGCCGTCATACGGCCCACCCGTGGCCACGCCGGAATCGATCCAGACATGATCGCCGACTTGCAGGTTGTGATTCACGGTCGTCCTAAACCGCACGACGGTGCTGCTCAAGGCCCGGTGACCAGCGTTCATCTTCGGCAGCAGTAGCTTGCCACTGCGAGCGGCCACCGGTGTGTCGGCGGTGAAAACGGTGAAGACATTCCCAGGGCCGAGGGTCTGCACGTCATACACGCCGTCCGCCGGGCGGGGCGAGCCGGAGAGGAAGCTGAGATGCACGCGGCTCTTGGCGCAGCGCTGGAAGCTGCCGAGGTTGGTATTCGCCACGGTGCAGTTTACGGGGATGGAGAAGGTGTTCGCGTCGATGACGGTCACCGTGTAGTGAGCGTTGATAGCGGGGCTGAAGGTGCCGGTGGTGATGTTTTTGACCAGCACCACGGAGCCTGTGCTCAGACCGTGGCCGGTTGAGGTGAGGATGGTAGGATTGCCGACTGTCGCCGGGGCGGTGAAGCTTGAGACGGTGGCATCGCCGCGCACGTCGATGTTCGTTTGCGGGCCGAGCGAGAAGACGGTCAGCACCTTGCTCCCTGCCGCCTGATTCCAGCTTTGACCGAGCACGCCGGTGGTGCCCACCTCGAGGGTGGTGGCGCCGACGATGCTGCCGGTGTTGCTCGTGGTGGCCGCAGTGCAATTGACCGGCACGGTGAAGGTGGTCGCGCCGGTGACGGTGACGGTGAAGGAGCCATTGATGCTCGGCGAGGTGGTGCCGCCCGTGACGCCGGTGATCGTCACCGCGTCACCCGTGGTCAATCCATGATCGGTCTGCGTGGTGACGGTCGCGGGATTGCCAACGGCGACGCTGGCGATGGCCTGGGTGGAGGCCACATTGTAGGACGTGCTGGTGGGATTGTCCCAAGGCGTCAACACCTGCCCAGGAGGCGAGTAGTTGCCCGTGAAATCGAGGCTCACTTCGAAGCCGGCGCTGAAGTCCGTCGGAGTCGGCGTGACGATGCGGAGCCGGTCGGACTTCGAGCCGGTGAGCTGCGTGTAGGTGCCGGTGATCGGCAGGCTGGGGAAGGATCGCGCAGGCCCAGTGACGCGCAGGAGAGGCTCGCGCTGCTTGCCGTGCGAATCCGAGGCGAAGGCTGCGGCGGAATTGCGCGCCTCACTATCGAGAAGGATCTGCGTGACCACGGCGGCGAGGTCGCCGCGCACGCCGGAACCATTGTCGCGGAACTTTTGCACCACGCGATAGAGGTAGCCGGGGCTGGGCTGGCTCTTCACCAGGCGCTGGATGAGCTGGCGGCAGATGTAAGGCGCGACGCTGTCGTTATCGACGATATTCTGAAGCGCACGGTCGAGATCGGTCAGGCCGTATTCGTCGTATGGATGCGGCAGCGTAGTCCCGCTGCTGTTGGACTGCGAGCCGCCGACCGGATTGATGCCGCCCGTGTCGTAGCCACCGCTGCCGGGGCCATCGGCGGCGATGACGGTGGCGCCATAGACAAAGCCGGTGTTGGCGGTGGGTGCGGCGGTGCAGTTGATGCCGATGCGGAAAGCCGTGGGACCGGTCACTTCCGTGACGAGGTGGTAGCTATTAATCGAGGTCGGGTTGCTGTAAGTGCCGCCAGTGACGCCGGCGATGCGCACAGTGTCGCCCAGTTTCAATCCATGCTGGGTGCTGGTCAGGATATCGGCGGGCGAACCCACGGTGACGCCCGTGATATTGACCCGCGGCGTCTGCCCGGTGGCTGGCGGGAGGACGGCGCGGTCGAGCAGGAGCTTGCTGCCGCGCTCGTGCCGCGCGGGCACCAGCACCATCGGGTTCTGATAGTTGGCGCTGGGACTGAAGCTGGTGGGCAGACGGCCATTGCTCTGAAGTGCTTGTGAGTAGTTCCATCCCGTAAAGGTGTTGGCAAAGCCAATCACCTCGGGCTGGCGGTAAGTCGGAACGAGATTGGCCTTCGAGTCGAGCTTGAGCCGGCCATCGTCCCAGCGCGCGTAGAGGCCGCAGGAGAAGAGCTGCAGAATCTCTCGCGCATAGTTCTCATTCGGCAGCCGCCCGATGGATATATCTGGGAGTTGATTCGCACGCATGTCGAGGAAGCGACCCATCGCCGGCGTGAGCGTGACCGCCTCCAGCAGGCCGTGGAAGGTGCCGCTGCCGTCGATGCCCGGCGTGGGCAGGCAGTAGTCGATGAGCGTGTCGTAGTAGTCGGCGAGCACGGGGCCGTTTTGAGAAAGCGGGCCACCGAGGTCGCTCTGATAGGAGACGACCATGATCTGGCTGAAGGCAAAGGCGAGCCGCTGGCGCAACTGGTCCTCGCCATCGATCGCCAGCTTCCACCAGGTGTTCACGAACTCGGACGACGGATCGGGATTCGTGACATCGTCGGAGATCAGCGCAGCGACATCGTCGGAGGTGTTGCTGTTCGGCTTGGTCAACTGGTCGGCGATCCACGCCGCGAAACCGTTCGCCTTCACATAGGCGATGTCGCTCGGACTCGCTCCAAAGCTGGCTTGGTTGAGGAAGCGTGCGGCGCCCGCATCGGTGGTGTGATCGTCGGGATAACCGGGATCAACATAGGCCGCCGCGTCCGGCGGCGTCTGCGACCCATTGAGGAGCCCGAAGGTGCCGCGAATCTCTCCCGCCGGATAAAGGGCGGAGTGAATATTGAGGTAAACCTTGCCGCGCTCGATGGCGTCCACGATCGAGACTGCGCTCGGGAAGGTGCCGCCGGGAACAATGTTCCAGATGTATTCACCGGTGCTCGGGCGCAGCCCGGGGTGGAATGCATCGATGTCGTCGATGTCGAAGATGATTTCCCCTTGCGGATGGGAATCAAAGCCATCGACATGGAGATGATAGGACGTTCTGGGCGAGCCGAGGCCGCGATACTCGAACTTCAAGATCGCCTGGGTGCCCGCGGCATTGACGCGGAGGCTGGCCGAGCCGCTCGCCGTCGTCGCCGCGCCGGCTTGCGGCCCGAGATTGCAGGCGTAGAGCGTGCCGGTCGGGGCGACGGAGATCGGATAGTCGTAGGGCTGGAAGACGTAGCCCGGCATGGTGCCGCTGAGCGGGAAGCCGCGGAGCGCCGCGCCGCCATTGGCAATCTGCGCGGGAGTGCCGTCGGGATTGGGCGAACTTGAGATGGCGATGGCCGCACCGATATCATCCTGGCACCAACCTACCGACACATGATCGTCAGCATCGGCACCGGTATTATGCAGCACCTCAAAGTAATACTTCTCGCCAGCCACAAAGGCCAGCCAGGAGCTGATCTGGCCCGGCTGAGCATTCCAGACCTTCTTGCCGGTGCCCGTGGGCGTGACCACCGCGCGCCGGATCTTGTTCACTGCCTCGGCATCGTTGGAGATATAGAGTTCGGCCGCGTTGTTGGCTGCGAGCCAGAAGTAATAGTTGCCCGTCTTGGGCGGGACGAAGTAACCGCGCAACCGCTTGCCGGTGTTGTTGGCATGGTCGCCATCGTCATCCGCGGTCGCGATGGTGGTGTGGCCGGGGTCGCCATTCGGCAGCACGATGCTGGCGACGCTGCTGCCCGTGGCCGTGAGCACCTCGCGGGAGAGCCCGCCCACTGGATAGATGGTGAACTGCACGACCGAGCTGCCCCTGACCGCGCTTGCGGCCGTATTGGTCGCATTGATCGCGCAGTTGAAACTCCCCGCCAATGTCGGCGTGCCGGAGATGATGCCCGTCGTTCCATTCAAACTCAATCCAGGCGGCAGCGCGGCGCTATTGGCATCCAGCGCATAAGTCACCGTGCCGCCGATATCCGGACTGGTGAGCGAGTAAGTCAGCGGCGTGCCCGCGTAACCGATGATATCGATCGCCGAAGTGATCGCGGTGAACTTATTGGCCAGCGTGGGCGCGGGAAATAGCCGGTTCCGCGGGATGATCTCCTTTACCAGGCTCGCACTCCACCAATACAGCTTGGCCTCGGCCGTGGTGCTGGCCGCTGCATTCCAGTAGTCGATCTGGATGTCGTAGAGCACCCCGGCTTCCAGATCGATGGTATTGATGTAGTCAGTGGCTACCTGCGTCGTCCACCGGTCAATGAGCAGCCGCCCATTGACCCACACCTTGGCGCTATCGTCGCTGCGGAAGTCGATGGTGTAAGTCTCGGAATACTGCGGGAGAATCTGGCCGGTCCACCGCACCGAGAAGGCCCTGTTCGTCGAAGCGGGCGACAGGCCCGTGGGTCCGCCGGTCGAGCCCCAGCCATTGACGCCGCTGGAGAAGTTGACCGGTCCATCGGTGCGCGACAATTCCGCCGCTCCAGCAAAGATGGTCGTCTGGGCGGTGTAGTCCGAGTTGGAGGTGTTGTGATAGCTCGCGGTCAGGCCCGTGCCGTTGGTCCTCCCGGCGGGAAAGATGACGACGCTGCCGCTGGTCGTGCCGCCCAGCGTGTAACCAAGCCCCGCGAGCGCCTTCACGATCGCGGTCACGTTCGTCCGGCGCGAGAGGTTCGCCTTTGGATTCACATCGAGGAAGACCTCCGTCGCGCCCACGGGAAAGGTGACCGAGGATGGCAGCGCATCGTAATCCGTGCCTTCGGTCGCCGTGCCCGCCTTTTGCAGCGGCACGATGATCGAGTTGAAAAGCAGCGGTCCCGCGCGGCGCACCACGATCCGGCCCGTGTCCACTGGCGGCGTCGCCGCATCCGGCGGCTGGGTGGCCGTGACTTCCGTGGCCACCACCGTCACCACATTCGAACCCGCCACCCCCACGACGAGGCTGGTGTGATCATCCGTGGGGCTGCCCGCGGTATTCGCCGTCGTCGGATTATATCCCGCCACGCGCTCGGCCCAGTCACTTACCTGATCGTTGTCCGTGTCGATGTCTTGCACCAGCACGCGGTAGAAGTTACCCGCCGCCTTGGGCGCGGGGATCGTCCGCGTCGTGCCATCGCCCGTGAGCGGCGCGCCTGTCGCCGTCCACACCGGGGAGGTCAGGTTCGCTGATCGCTGCGCCACATACTGCTTGCCGGGCACAGTCGGGAAGCTCAGGTCGATGTTCAAGCCATTCGGAATCACCGCCGAGATGCGGATGGTCGAACCCGCCGCAAACGGATTGGTGCCCGCCGCCAGTTCATTGCCATTGGACAAGCCATCCCGATCATCATCCGCAGCAAGCCAGGCAGGGTTGCCAAGTTGCGAAGGCGTGACGCCGTAGCTCATCCGCCAGATTTCACCGTTCAGGCCGTAGTCGATGGCTGCCTGGAGGGAATGAGGAAGGATCAACGCGGCCAGGGCGAGGAGCGCCAAGGGGATGCAGCCTGCCCGATCACGGAGGGAACACAGAGAGTAGTAATTCATGATTGGACAGAAAGGGTTGGAATTCACGACCGCGTCACCTTCAGATGCACGAAGCGCCGCGTCACGCCGCTGCCCGCAGGCACGGTGACCTTGATTTGCTGGGTGGTGCCATTGTCGCTGAGGATGGTCGGGGCGCTGACGCCGGAGGTGCTCCAGTCGCTGCCGAGCGTGTCGCTCCACTCGACGATGAAGGTCACGTCGGTGGCGGATTTGTTCTTGGTGTAGGTGATTTCCACGGCGCCGGCGGTGCGCGCGGCTGCGAGAGCGACGCGGCTGGCGGCGTTGGGATTCTGTGCCGTGGCGTATTCGAGGAGATTCGCCTCACCGTCGTTATTGGCGTCGGCGAGGTCGGCAGAGTTGCCGGTATTCGCCGTGGTGCCGAAGTTGGCGAAGCGCCACGTTTCCAAGGCGGTGCCGGTGACGGTGAGGACGAACGCGTCGCTGGCGGCAAGCGTGCCGTCGCTCACGGTGACGGTGATGGTGGAACTGCCGAGTTGATTCGCGGCCGGGGTGACCGTGACCGTGCGGCTCGCGCCGCTGCCGCCGAGGACGAGGCCTGAAAGTGGAACGAGCGTCGGGTTCGACGAAGCCCTCGTCAGCGTGAGCGAGGTCGCCGCGGTTTCGATATCACCGATGGTGACGCCGAGGGCTCCGGTATTGGTATTCACCGCGATGCTCCGGTCGGTGATGTTGCTGATCGTGGGTGAGTCGTTCACGGCGGTGACGGTGAGCACAAATGTGTCAGTCGCGGTGAGCGCACCGTCGCTGGCGGTGAGCGTGATGGTGGCGGTGCCGCTTTGGTTTGCGGCGGGCGTGATGTTCACCGTGCGGTTCGCGCCGCTGCCGACAAAGACGATGTTGGCATTCGGCACGAGCACGAGGTTGCTCGAAGTGCCGGTGACGGTCAGCGTCGCCGCAGCGGTGAAGTCGTCGCCGAGGACCACCGGCAGCGCCGCGGTGGCGGTGTCTTCGTTCACGGATTGGTTTGCGACGTTGCTGATCGTCGGGGCGGTATTCTCCAAGGTCAGGATGAGTCGCGGACGATTGGCGGCGTTGGAGTTTTCGCGCGAAGCATAGGAGACGTTGCCAGCGGCACCGTAGTTGTCCGTGGAGACGATGCGGAGCGAAAGCAGCTTGGCGCTGTCGAGCAAGGTTTCCTCAACCTGCGGGGTGACGGTGAACTCCACGGGTTGCCCAGTGACCGGCAGCCACTGGGCGAAGAGTTTGCCCGAGGCGGGCTTATTGGCGAAAGTGATCGTGGTCTCGCCCCAGGTGCCGGTGCTGACGAAGGTCGCGCAACTTTCGTTGCCGGTTTGGGCGGCTGAGGTTCCGGCGAGTCTCACTCTGGCCTGCAGAATTTTCCCGCCGATACCGTTGAGATCCCAACGAAGAAACGACTCGCGATCCAGGTCGAGGTTCGAGTCCTCCTTCGTTAGCAAAGTCGGTGCTGTTCCGTAGGTGGTGCCGGCATTGGCCCCGCCCTGGACATAGGCATCGGCGACCGGGGTGAGCGTGATGGTGTGCGTGGAGGGCTGCGCCTTTTGCACCTGCAAATGCAGCACGGCGAAGTCCACCGCGGTGTTCGTGCCGAAGGCGAGGTTCAGCCGGCCATCGGCCAGCATGGCAGGTGTCACTTCCACGGTGCGCACGGTCGGCGCGGTGGTGGAGATGGGTGTCCAGCCGAGGCTGGTATAGCTCTGCGGGTTCGTGGTGCTGTCCAGCCAGATGCTATCCGCGTCGGCATTGGTGATGCCGCGCAGGCTCACGGTCAGTGAGGCCGCGACGATGGTGTCGCCGGGGTCGAGGGAAAAATCGAGGGTGCATGCGGTATAGCGATTGCCCGCCAGGTAATCGAACTTCGCATCCGCGGGCAGCGCACTGAGCGCCTCCACTTGGGTGAGCCAGGTGGCATCGCAAGTCACCGTTTCCCCGGTTCCGCCGGTGCTGGAGTGCTGGTCCACATCGCCGAGCCACACTTCGCGAAACTCTGAGTCCGGCCATTTCATCCGTTGCTGGAGCTGGCCGTAGTAAAGGCTGCGCGGACTTACCGCCTTGCCGGTGCCCGAGGGGCCGCTGCTGTCGTAGGTGCCTGCCGGATCGGCACCGACGGAAAAGCCACTGGAGCTGGCGATGGTGCCGATGGAGCCAACGAGCCAGTTGCGCGCGGTGGGCGGATTGCGCACGCTGAAGCTAGCCGCTTTGCAATTCCAGACCGCCATGTAGGCGCCCGCCCAGCCGTGGCCGGTGCCGGAATTGCCGCGGTTTCGCACGTTGATCTCATTGCCATTGATAGTGACGCCATCGAACAACCCGCCGACCGACCAGCGGTGGTGCGGTCCGGTGTCGCTATACGCGGTGTCCGCGGTGCAGTGAACAAACGCGTTTGGTCCCGGCACCGTGCCGCCGAAAACGAAGTCGTGCCGTCCCTTGCGCGCATAACAGTTTACAAAGAGCGCGCCCTGCGCTCCCTCGTTGTTGAAGGAGTAACGTCGCCCACCTTCGATCAACGAGATCGGGTCGAGGCACTGCGAGTCGGCCACCGTCAGCCACTTCGTGCCGCTCCCCGCGCTGACCGCCGAGTAGGCAAAATACTGCGCCGTGATCTCTCGCACCCAGCAATGCTGGACATCATTGATCTGGATGAATTTCCACGAGTGAAGTTCATCCGTGCTGCTCACGTAGTCCGAGAAGCCGTAGAGATCCTCGATGCCGACCTGCTCGATGCGGTTGCTCCAGGTGTAGCGCCAGATTTGTCCGCCGCCGTAGATGGCCTCGAAGGTCGAGGGTAGCGGCACATCCACGGTGATCCAGTTTCCGTCGATGCGGGTGATGACGCGGTCGAAGCTCAAATCCTTCGATCCGGCAGTCCATGGCACGACGGGATCGGGGCCGAGTAGATCCATGTCCATGTCCGCAATCCAGTTCGCGGTGCTGGGCCGCTTTACGATCACGGTATGGCCCACGGCGAGCCCTGCCGTGCTATCGACTTCAAAGGTGCGCGCCCCGGCGGGCACCAGCTTCTGCGTCAGAATGTGCGTCGTGCCGCTCACCGTCGTGCGGCTGCCGGGGCCATTGATGCTGATGACGTTGTAATCCCGCGCATCGGTCGCCCGCAGCCGCGTGCCGGTGGTCGGAGAATCCCCCGCGCCTTTCAAAACGACGCCGCCCGCCTCGATCGTGACCGTGTTCGCGAGCTGGTATTCGCCGGCATTGAGAAAGACCACGCCGCGCCAACCATTCGCATCGGGCGTCATCGCCTCCACGGAGTCAATCGCTGTCTGGATCAGTGTCGTGTCATCGCCCGCGCCTGGACTCACATTCACCCAGCGCGCCGGCGGAATCAGCGCCGTGACATTCGGCAGCGGCTCGGTGCCGCCGCGATAGCCGCAGTGGGAAAAGTCCGCGATGCGCTGCCCGCGCTCATCGAGCTGGTAGAGCAGATTCCCGGTAGGCGATGGATAAACCCACGCGCCATTCGGCGCCTGTGCCGCCACGCGGAATGGGCCGAACGCGCTCGAAAGCAAAGCAGTGAGAATGAAAATGTGGCGGCGCATAGACCTAAATACCTCGGTTTAAGTGGGTCGGTATAATCATGGCCTTGTTACTTTGAGATGCACAAAGCGCCTGCCTACAGTCGCAGGCACGAGCGCTTTGATTTGCTGAGTGGTGCCGGTGTCGCTCAGGATGGTCGGGGCAGTGACGCCACTCGTGCTCCAGTCATTACCCAGCGTATCGCTCCATTCGACGCTGAAGGTCACATCGGTGGCGGATTTGTTTTTGGTGTAGATGAAGTCGAGGACGCTGCCGTTCTTCGTCACGGATTGCGGCACGGGGTCGTTGGCGGCGGGGTTCATTTTCGTCGCGTATTCGAGGAGGTTGGTGCTGCCGTCGTTGTCGCCATCGAGCGTGTCGAGGCCGGGGCCGGTGTTGAGTTGGCTGCCGAAGTTGGTGTAGCGCCATTGCTCGATGGGGCTGGTGATGAGGGTGAGGGTGACGTCGTTGCCGGTGCCTGCGTTGTAGAGGATGCGGAAGGTGTAGCCTTCGGGCGTGGTGAAGGTGCTGTTGTTAGCAAGGCCGGTGAAGGTGCCGGTCCACTCGGGGGTGTAGGTCACGGCGATTCAGGGCAGTGGTTGCGGGGTGAGCACGGAGACCTGCACATCGTCCAAGTAATACGCGGAAGCTGCCTCGGTGGCATCCTTGGGCACCCCGGCGGCGAGGATGAACACCAGCGTGCGCGCGCCACGCGGCAGGGGCATTTTCAGCGAGAAGGTGTGCCAGCCACGCTCCCCCGGCTCGGTGCCAAACGTCTCTTGCACGATCGCCACGCCACTATCCTCCGTCTTCTGCCAGAAGCGACTCCGGGCCTTGTCCGGCGGTTGATTGATCGCAAAGATGCGGATGCTGTAGAGCGAGCTGACCTCGCTGTTCGCCGCGCAGAACGAAGCCGTCACTTGCACCTCCGCATCGCCACCCCGGCTGGCCTTCGCCCGCGAGCGCAGATCGAGCATCTGATAAGCCGAGGACAAGTTGGTTTTGCCCTGCTTGTTCCGCGGAAGCGGCTCCAGTCGCAGCATCCGCTGCCCTTCCCGCGGCTCCACGCCGTTCTCCGCCGTGACCACCCGTCCCGATTTAGCCCCCCACGCTCCCACTCGACTCGGCACGTCACGCGCCGTGATCGGCGCAG
Source organism: Chthoniobacteraceae bacterium (assembly GCA_031409655.1). Classification (GTDB taxonomy): domain Bacteria; phylum Verrucomicrobiota; class Verrucomicrobiia; order Chthoniobacterales; family Chthoniobacteraceae; genus JANNXQ01. The sequence goes on from JANNXQ010000124.1 coordinate 13,164, forward strand.
TGCTCTCCAGTCCCGGATCGAAAACCGCCAGCGGCGTCTTTTTCACCGCGTTGGCCTGCTGCGCCACGAAACCAAGCACCAGCGACGTGCAAAACATGCCAGCCACAATCCCCGCCGCCGCCGCCATGAGCGGACGCCAGGCATACCAGCGCGGAGTGCGGACCACCTTTGACTGTGCGTCCGACGGCGCAGGGTCCAGCAGCGAAACGATGCTGTCGTCACGCAACCGGTGGATCAGCGCCTGCTCATCCACCATCAGGCGCGCCATCGCGGCGCGGGCGCCGGGATCGTTGCGCAGCAGCTCGTTGAGCGTGGCCCGAGCCGTGTCGTCCTGCGCATCACGCGCGGCGTGAAGCAAGGCGAGCAACTGCTGTTCGAGGGAAGAGGGTTCGCTGTTCATGGGGCAAGGCGGAGTTGACGTTCGATGCAGGCGCTGAGCTGCTCCCGCAGTCGCAGCAGGATCATTTTCACCGCGCTCTCGCTGCGACCGACGGCGCTGGAAAGTTCCCGCACACCTCGCCCGGCGATGTAGTGCTCCCGGAGCAAATCACGCTGCTCCGGCTGCACTTTCTCAAGGCAGGTGCCCAGCGCCTCTCGGCGGTCTTCAAACTGGGCCGCCACCGCCTCGGTGTCGTCCGCCATCGCCAGCACCACGTCCTCATCAAAGACCAGCCGGTCCCGCATTTTGTCCCGGAGATGGGAGAGCACGGTGAACCGCGCCACCGCAAAGGCCCAGGGTAGAAACTCCGTGTCCGCATTCCACTCCGCGGACTTCTCCCAGAGCTTCACACACGTCGCCTGCAACGCCTCCTGGGCATCCTGCCGGTGCGCCAACTGCGCATGACAGAACGCCTCCAGCGCCGGCTGATGCCGGGTCAGCGCGGCGATGAATTTTGCAGGGTCTGGGGGAAGAGATGGCACTTCAAGGGGTTCATTCCAGAACAGGCGGCCCTGGTCACATATTTGTTCGCAAAGTTTGAAAAAACAGCGCCGCACAACGATCCGCGCCAGTCCTCGGTTGCCTCGGTGGGTGAATTGCCAAAGAGCCGCTGCCTGTTCCCCGTTGAAGGGTTGGATGGCGGAACATTTGCTGAACGGGAGCGCGGCGAATGCGAGCCAGCAATTGCGCCGGGGCCGCGATGGGGCCTCGCCGGTGAAACTGCCGGCAGGACTCAAGCGCCTGATCGAGGAGTCGGGAGTTGTTGCCTGACCCCGTTGTCCTTGGAGCGTTCAGCCCAGCGGCAGATAGCAACCGATCGCAGGCGTGAGGCGTGGATTGGGCGGCCGGCCGGCCAGGATCGATTCCAGTGCCAGGCGCAGATCGTGACGACTCGGCGTGGGGCGGGTGCGGCCCACTTGAATCGCCCGGTCGTCGATGCGGCCGCGGTAGAGCAGCTTTCCGGCGGGGGAAAAGACCGCAGCCTCGGGCATGCGGGTGGCGCCGGCGAGGCGGGCGAGGTGGAGTTTGGGATCGAGCAATCCCGGGAAATTCAGGCCGTAGTCCCGGCGGTGGGTGTTGATCTCGACCGCGGTCTCGGTGGTGTAGATGCCGAAAAAGTGGACCCCGCGCGGGGTGAACTCGCTGGCGAGACGGGTTAATGCCGGCGCGGTGGCGTTGGTCAACGGGCAGTCGTGCGCAAGGAAGATCAGCACGGTCGCTTTCTGGCCATGGTCCGCGAGAGGAGTGCGCGTCGATCCATCGGACGCGGGCAGGGCGTTTTGGGCTACAAGCGCGAAATTCGCCGCGGCGTCCTCGGGGGATCCGGGCATCCCTCCCAAGGCCAGGGCGGCTGGCAGGAGGATGAGGAGCGTGATCTCGCGGAGCATGGGTATCCGTTAGTCGATCCCGATTTCGCCAAAACCTTTCATCATTGGAAGGAGCAGGTCGATGCCGGGCTTTAACTCATTGCCTTCCAGTTTGCCGTCGCCATTTTTATCCAGAGTCAGCGTCAGGCCCCGCAGCATGACCAGACGCTCGGCTTCGGGCAACTTCACCTCGCTGCCAATCTGGCTGCGCACCGTGCGCAGGCCGGCGGTATCGTTTTCAAAAACCCGCTGGATCAACTGTCCGGTGAGCGTGCGCTTCAGTGCCGTGTGCAGGGTCTTCTTATCTTCCGGCGTGTCCAGCATAGTGGTCAACGTGATCGTGCCCATCTCGTCGCTCGAAGTCGGCCCCCAGCGCACCGGGCGCGGCGGTTGATGGACCTGATGCGGATTGCCCGCGCTGTTGTCCCAGGAAATCAGCACGTCGAGCCGCGTGCCGGCGGGCAGTTTCACCGGCTGTTTGAAGGCGTAGTCTTCCTGCCAGGCAAAGTTCCAGCCGGACATTTTCAGGAGCCACTGCTTGTTCCCATTGGGCAGCGTCGCCGTCATCTCCATGCGTTTGCCGAGGTAATGCGCGTGCGCGTTGACCGCGATCGCTTCGACATCGACCGGCAGGACCATGCTGCTTTCCTTGATATATTCCTTTTCCCCCGCCGGGATGTCGATCCCCGCCAGAATCCCGAAGAACGGTGGCACCGGCACGATCGTCCAAGGCCGGGCGGTCGGCTGGTCCGCGCGATGGAACCCCAGCGACGGGCGATCCTGCTGCGCCGTCTTGCCGTTCGGGTGATAGTGGACCTGCAGGACTAAGTCCGAGCCTTTCGGCAGGAGCCAGGCCAGACCGTGACTTAACACCGCCGGGTCCGTGCCCAGATCCCAGCCGCCGAGGTAGCGAAACCTCCCATTCGCCCGGCCCATACCGTCATAACCGGGGGCGGGATCGGCGGCGTCGTAACCGCGGGCTTTGCCGCTGGTATCGATGAAATAAAGAACGTGATGCACCACGCTCGGCGCCCCGGGCTTGAACTCGAGGGCGTTGACCCACGTGTCCTCAGAGAGATTCAGCGGGATGACAAAGTTGCGATAGACGTCCGGTCCCTCGACCGGCACCGGATAAGCCTCGGAAGCCTCGGCGACAAAATCGGGTGTCCCCAGTTTCCAGCCTTCCGGGAACCTCGGCGGCGCGGGCAGTTTGGCCGGATCGCCCTCGGGCATCCCAGCCTCGAACCAGCGCTGAATGAGCGCGATTTGGTCGGCGCTCAGCGAGCGATCGTTCGCGTAATCGACGACCCCGGGATCTGCGTGCCAGGGCGGCATGACGCGGTCGGTGGTGATGTCGGCAATCTGCTCGGCGCGCTTTTTCACCTGCGCATAAGTCAGCAGGGTAAAGGGAGCACCCTGGCCGTCCCGATGGCACCCCGAGCATTTCGCGTGGATGAGCGGCGCGATGTGCTCGGTAAAGGTGGGCGTGGCGTCCGCGGCGTCCGCGCGGAGAGCGGTGGCCCAGATCAGCGCGGAGATGGCGAGGCACGAGGGTCGAATCATTTCCCGATTCTGCCAGAGGCTTGGTGCATCACAAGCCGCCGGAAGTCATGTCGTGGTCATGGTGGCCTATGACTCCTGGACGCAAGAAGCCGAGCTCGCGCCCCGAGAGCTGCGTGGACGCCGCCGCGCCCCGGAGTAAGCGACAATTTACCTGTCGTGCGTTCAACCAGGCCAAGGTCGCCGTCACGGTTGTCGGGCACGAAGGCGCGTGAAAGCGCGCACGCCCGCGGGCAACTGGACCGTGATGGTTCCCTGAGTGCCGGTCGGCAGTGGGTTGGTGCCGCTGGAGACGGAGGATGCCGGAGCCACGGACCACGAGGCGGCGGCGAGACTATTGGAGAACTCGACCCAGACCGGGCCGCGGGTGCCGGAAGGCGGCAGTGTGAGGATGCTCCGCGGGGCTGGACTGGCGGACTGAAGGGCGGGCGTGAGGGTGGTGGCAGGCACGTTGGCAGCGTGGCCGCAAGCCCAGGCGAGGCCCAAGGGGGCTGCGCCCGGCGAGATCGGGGCGGTGAAGGAGGCACCGGCCAGGCCATTGGCCGAGGTCCAATCGATCCAACCGTTGAGGGGGATGCGGACAGGGCCCGCGGCTCGGATCGAGCCTACGGCCCGGATGGTGACCGGGGTGCCGCCGAGGTCGATCGTATCGGTGAAATCGACGGGAACGGTGACGGTAGATTGGAAGGTGCGATGGGTGGAGTCGGCGGCGCCGGCGACCATGACGACCGTGCCGGTGCCGGAGCCGGTTCCCCCAAAGGGAGCGGTGGAGAAATCCGAACTGACCGGGTTGCCCAGGGCGGTCCCGCTGACCGTGCCGCGGTTGATTAGAATGCGGTGGAGGGATGCATTGAAGGTGCCGCCGCTGGCATTGGGTGTAACCGGTGCCGGAGGCGCCGGAGTAAAGGCGGTGCCGCCCAAGCCCGAGGTGGTGACGTCGGCCACGGTGACGATGACGAACACCCTGAGCACAAAGTTCATGTTGCTCAGCGAGATGTTCCCACTGGTGATGGTCAATTCCGTGGTGGCTCCAGTGGTGGGGTCCGCATTGATTGAGCCGTCGATGGTGCCGGTGACGTTGCTGGTTTCCGTGTCGCTGGTGGTCTGGCCGCTTGCGGTAGCGGTGACGGTAACGTTGAGTTTGTTGACGCCAGTGGCAGGAGTCACAAGCGTGAGCGTTCCATTGCCCGTGAATGCCTGGACAGACATGGTGCCGGCGAGGGCCAGTACCGGGACCATAAGGAGGAGGGATTTCATAGGGGGCGAATGACCCCGCAAGGCTGCCGGAAGCTTTTCCCGTGTCAAGGCGCCGGAGGTCAGGCGCCGGAGGTCATGGCGGGGTCATGCCGGCCCATGACCCGTGGAGTTTTCAGGCGAGTCCCAAATCGCGGGCCTTGAGCGCGGCCTGCGTCCGATCCAGCACGCCGAGCCGCAAGAAGCCGCTCGTCAGGTGATTTTTAACCGTCCCTTCGGTGACGTGCAAAGCGCTGGCGATCTCCTTGTTCGTCCGGCCGCGCGCGACCTGACGCAAGACGTCGAGCTCGCGCCCCGAGAGCAGCGTGGACGCCGCCGCGGCCTCCGTGCCCCGAAGCGAGGAGAGCCGATTGAACTCCGCCACCACCTTCGTTGCGACGCTCGGCTCCAGGACGCTTTCCCCTCGCACCGCCGCGCGGATCGCCTCGGCGAGTTTGCCGGACGGCGCGTCCTTGAGCAGATAGCCGCAGGCACCCGCCCGCAGGGCATCGAAGATTTCCTCGTCCTCGTGAAAGATCGTCAACACCAGGACGCGCGAAGCCGGGCCGGCTTCGCGCACGCGCCGGGTGGCCTCCACCCCGCCCATGATCGGCATGCGCAGATCCATGAGCACGAGGTCCGGTTGCAGCGTCCGCGCCGCTTCCACGGCCTCGGCACCATTGGCCGCTTCGCCGAGATCTCGAAATCACGCTCCAGGGAAAGCAGCCTGCGCACGCCCTCGCAAAAGAGCGCCTGGTCATCGGACAAAAGAATGCGGATCGACGAAACGGCGCTCATTCGGGAAGTCCAATGGTCAGTGTGAAACCCATGCCGCGAGGGAAACTACTGACCGGGAAACCACTGACCTGTCCCTCTGCGCGCCTCAATGAGTGGGGGCCTCGGCCGCGATCGCTGCCCTGGCCATTGCACGGGAAGGTGCGGCCGCAATCGCTGACAGTGAAGGCCGTGACGCGGTTGAGGAAACTCGCGTCGCCGTACTGCGTGCCGATGGCAACCACCGCGCGCTGGAAGGAGTGAATGCACTGGCTGACTTCGGCGAGCAGATTGGCCTGCGCGCCGAGGATCACGTCGGCCGGCGACGGCGTCCGCTTTGGAGGCGGTGCTTTGATTGGTGTGGGTATCGAAGCCGCCCATCTGGGCGAAGAAGATCTGCCGCTTCATCCCGAGGCCATTGCTCACGCCGTTCTGCCGGTAGCCCACTTCGATGATCCTGGCGACCACGCGCAGTTACGCCATCAGGCCCGAGCCGAAGGTCGAGCCGCCATTGGGAGTGACGCGACTTGGTCGATGGAACGTGACAGAAGACCTGTCCCGGGACGTGACACCCGCCGGCGGGTGTCCTGAGCGCAGTCGAAGGGCCGAACCCCAGTACGCGCCGGAGGCGCACAAAGTACTTCACGGCTTCAGCCGGCCAAGCCGTTCCCGTGGCGGTGATCGTCGATCTCCGGGCACCCAGTTCTCTGGGACCGGAGCAAGATTTTCCAATATCAGAAAACGGTTTCCCAAACCCTGGAAGCCGTTTCCCAATATCAAGCAGCCATTTTCCAATATCAGGAAACGGTTTCCCAGTATCAGGAAACCGTCTCCGAATATCAGGAAGCCCCTTCCCAATATCAGGAAGCCTTTTCCCGATATCAGGAAACCGTTCCGTGTCATTGGAAAGCCGCCTGGAAATACTCGGCTTTCCTTTCCAGACATCAGCCAGACCATCCCCGATATACGAAAGCCGCTCCGTGATATTGGGAAATCGCTCCCAGATACCACGAAACGCCCGGCGAACATCATCGAGCCTCCCGCCGATATCGGGATGCGCCGCAGCTACGTCACCTCGCCCCTTCCCGATCCCTTCTCAGCAGTCTTCGGGTCAGGGCTGGGTCAGGGCTCGCTTTTGCGCGGGCGACCACGGGGCCGGGCTTGCCGATGCGGAGTGGAAACAACTTCTGGAATCCGCTTCACGCGTGAGGGCGGCAAGCCCCCATGCTGCACCAAATCCCAAATCTCCAGATGATAGGCGTTCGCCATGCGGGCCATCGTGTCCAAACGCAGGTTTTTCCGGCCCCATTCCACCATTTGGTAGTACTTGTAATCCATCCCGCAAAGGGCTGCCGCCTGCTCCTGCGTCAAAGCATGGCGCTGCCGCAATTCACGGAGGCGCTCCCCGAAGAATTTGGTGGCGGCAATGTGATCGGGCACTCCCGCAGGTTCCCCATCCGCCGTTTCCGCGAACGCCGCTCTATAAAATACCCTTGCAATCTGACAACCGAAGCTCTGAGTCCACGCCGGAAAGTGCGGATTCTCTCCTTGACTGAATCCGCACGGCCCACATCCTCGCGGCGGCTCGCCTCCTCAACCTCAGAACGAATTCTCCTGGCTATGAAACACCCGAGCAAGGCGACTACTGACCTCGAACCCCAAATCGATCTCCGCTTTCAGGCGGCCGCCCCTCGCCGCCGCGGGATTGAATTTTCAGTATTCTGCCTCGGGTTGTTCGCATCCGCGGTCGTGGCGTGGGGTGTGGTCGTGGTCAATGATCCGTTCACCGACGGAAATCGCTCGAACACAACCGGGGGCGACACCGCCGGGTTGGTTTGGTTTCAAGGTCAGCCCAGCCCCGCGACGCTCACGGTGGTCGATGACTCCGCGGGGATCGGGTCCGGCAATGCGGTCAAGCTAACGCCGGACAGCGGGAATTTCCGGAAGTTCCTCGGCTTCTTCAATACGCAGACACTCGCCGCGACCGGCGATACCTTGCGGTTAAATTTCAATTACCGGTTCGCGACGGCGCCGACCACAGCGTCGGCCGGGTTGCGCTTTGGCTTCTATAATTCCAACGCCACGAAACAATCGAGCGACGGCTTTGGGACGACGACGCCTCCGGCGACGACGCGCAACGACGATAAAGGATACCTGGCCTCGGCCAATGCCGGAGTGGCGCCCACCCTTCCAACGGCTGTGAATCGGGAGGCTGCGGGAGACGATATCCTGGGCGGCAGCGCTCCGGGCAACGTCGTCGTCTTGAATTCCACGGGCGGCACCGTCGCGAGTGGGACGGCGAGCCACCATGCGAGGTTCGAGATCACGCGGCTCGCCAACGGGGATCTTCAGCTTTCCGCGCAAATTGATAATCTGGCACCGGCCACAGGCATTGAGTCGATTGCATCGGTCACCGCCTATGCCTTCGATGAGATTGCGATCGGCCTCTCGGGCACGGGGAACCAAGCCCCGCTGCTCGTCGATACCGTGCTGGTGGAATTCATCAACGTGAACACGGTCACTCGCATCTCCTGGTACAAAGCCGAGAGTAGCACGCAGGATTTCGACGGAGTGAACAATGGGTTGCCCGTCGGGACCGTGGCCTATGCTCCCGGCGCGGTTGGGCAAGCCTTCTCCCTGGCTGGGAATGGCCACATCGACATCCCCAGCCCGACGTTGAACGCCTATTCCACGGGATTCACGGTGGCCGGTTGGTTTGTGATGACCAGTTACAGTGACAATGCCTCGCTGTTCAATTTCCGCGACGCAGCCAATAACAGTGGCTTTACGCTCGAACAGGACGCTGGCGTGCCGGGCCGGTTTCATCTCGATGTGAGCGGTCACCGGGTCAATTCGGACGGATGGCTCCTGAATATTGCTTACTACATTGCCGCGACTTTCAACGCGCCCTCCGGGAAGCTGGAGATTTATCGTAACGGCAACCTAGTAGATTCGATCAGCGATCCGTCCTTCACTATGGCCTTGGTGGCCAACCCATCGCTCCAGATTGGGAGGAACTTCATCGAAGGTAGTCGATGGGTCGGGAAGATCGACGAAGTGCAGTTCCACAATCGGGCGCTTACGCAAACGGAGATCATCGGGCTTATGGGATTGCCCGCAGTGAGCGTCACGGCCACCGGTGCCTCTGAGGGTGGCTCGGGAACATTCACCTTCACCCGTTCTTCGGCCAGCGCGCCGTTGACGGTTTCTTACAGTCTCTCGGGCACGGCCATCAGCGGCCTCGATTACCCGGCCCCGAGTGGTTCGGTCACCTTTCCCGACACCGTGGCAACTCAGACGGTGACGATCTCGCCCGTCGCAGACGCATTCATTGACCCGAACGACACCGTGATCGCCACGGTGACAGCGGGCACCGGTTACACGCCGGGTGCCATGGCTACGATGACGATCACCGACACGACCACAACGGCCATGCCGTATTCGGTGTTGCCGAAAAACGCGCTCCCGCTGGCGGTGACGAACGGCTTTGGCTCCGCGACGCGCAGCGTGGTGGCAGTGACGGGCCAGACCTTTAGCCAGGCCTTGCGCATCGTCACGCCAGACACCTCCGCAAGTATCTACGAAGCTGGCTTTGGCTCACACGCACGGTTTGTCTTCGATCAGCCTGTGAACCTGGCCGACAAGATCGTGGTCTCGCTCTATGCGCGAGCGACCAGCGGCGATACTGCCAATGGCGAGGGCTACATGAAGCTGAAGGTCTCCGATAACAGCGGCGGCGCTGTGTCTTCCGGCAGTGCGCCCATCACCCTGACCTCGGCGTGGCGGTTAATTCAGATCCCTTACAAGATGGCGGCATCCTATGTCGCAGGCGGCGCACGCCTGAATGTCTTTGCCGGTTACGGTCCGCAGACGATTGAGATCGGCGCGGTGCGGGTGGTCAATCACGGGGATGTGAACTATGACGCGCTGGGCATTCCGCTCTACGACGGACGCGAACTGGGCGCGGCCTGGCGCACCGCGGCGGCGCAACGGATCGAGCTGCATCGCAAGGCCGACTTCACCGTACAGATCCGGGACGCCGCCGGGAGTCCGGTCTCGGGAGCCAGCGTTCGCGTGAGGATGAAACGGCACGCCTTCGGGTTTGGTGGGGTGACGCAGAGCCGGTTCACCGGCAACGACACCAGCAATGAACGTTCTTACATCGCGAGCCAGAAACTCCGGGACACATTCTTGGAGAACTTTAATTGGGCGGTACCCGAGAACAATATGAAGTGGACGAGTTGGGAGCCGACGAGCGGCACTTTCAGCACCAGCGCTGCGACCAAAACCGCGCAGTGGTTGCGCGACCATGGTGTGAAGGGGTTTCGGGGCCATGTCTTCGTCTGGCCGGGTTGGAGCAAGCTGCCAGGGTGGCTGCGTACGGAATACGACAACCTCGTCACAAACAACGGCGCGCCCGCGGCAGAGGCCTTTTTGCGCGCGCGCGTGCTGGACCACATCTCCCAACAAGCAGGGGTGGTCGGGTCGCTCGCCACGCGCTGGGATGTGCTCAACGAGCCCTTCGACAACCACGATTTGCAGGACATCCTCGGCCGCACGGAAGTCGTGCCTTGGTTCCAGCGTGCTCGTCAGGTCGTCCCGCCCGGCACGCCGCTGGTGCTCAACGATTATGATAACGAGGGCGACGACCTTCCGCGCATCAATTTCAACTTGCGCACTCTCCAGGAAGCGCAGCTCGGGCAGCCCGAGACGATTATCGACGGGGTGGGCATTCAGACCCACTTGGATGTCCGGCAATTGCCCAGCATGGAACGGGTGTTGACGGTGCTGAATCGCTACGCGGCGCTGGGTAAGCAGATCGAGATCACTGAGTTCGATGTCGGCACTGACGGGGACGAGCAGTTGCAAGCCGATTACCTGCGCGACTACCTCACGCTCATCTTCTCGCATCCGGCGGTGAAGTCATTTCTGGTCTGGGCGTTCTGGGAAGGGGCTTCCTTCCAGGCCGATCGCGCGCTGTATCGCACGAATTGGACGATCAAACCAAACGGCCAAATGTGGAGAGACCTCGTGCATGGCGCGTGGTGGACGGACTCCACCGTCACCGCCGACGCGAACGGCAACGCGACCGTGCGCGGCTTCCTCGGGGACTACGAGATCACCGCCACTGCCGGCACGCGGGCGCTCACCATCGCAGCGAGTCTACCATCGACCGGAGCGACCGTGGCGCTCGTGCCGCGCAAGGCGACCACAGTGACGCTCAATCCCACCGCCGATACCCATGTGCAGGATAACCTCGCCACGTCGAACTTCGGAACTGCGACGGAATTGGTCACCAAACAAAACAGTGCCGCGGGCACGTTCAATCGCGACGCTTACCTGAAATTCGCCCTGAACAGTGTGCCGACGATCCTCTCGGCGAAGTTACGGCTTTCTGCGCGCTTGAACGGCGTGTCTGGCTCGACTGCGACCTATCCGGTCGGCCTCACCGTACACGCGGTCGCAGATACTTCTTGGGACGAGATGACGATGACTTGGGATAACAAGCCTGATCTCGGAGCTGTGCTCAGCAATGTGAATGTGCTGGGCACGATGCCGAGTCCCGCACCGGGCTGGGTAGAGCTCGACGTGACGGCGTATCTTCAGGCTGAGAAAGCTGCGGGCCGGAATATCGTTACCCTTGGCTTGCACAATGGTGTCGCGACGAATCCGCAGGTGTTCATCTCTTCCCGCGAAGGAACCGCCCCACCGGAACTCGTCATCACCGCACCGCTCCCGGATGCCACCACCGGAACTGCGTCTGGCGTCACTTCATCTGGCGCTTCGGTACAAGGCACCGTCACCGCCAACAACCCCGGCTCCACCTTCGTGTTTTTCGACTACGGCGTCAGCACGGCCTACAGCAGCATAGCGACAGCGACCCAGTCGCCAGTGACCGGCGCATCACCCATGGCCGTGAGTGCGACGCTCTCCGGACTTTTGCCTGGGACGCTTTACCACTACCGGGTGAGGGCGAATGGCAGCATCGGAGCGGGGACCGGGGATGACGCCACCTTCACGACGCTGACGCTGGAGGAGGCATGGCGGATGCAGTTCTTTGGGATCACCACAAACAGCGGAAGCGCCGCAGACGATGCGGACCCGGATGGGGACGGTGAAAGCAACCTTTTCGAGTATGTGGCCGGCCTTTCTCCGGTCGATCCCACCTCGCGCTTTGCGCTGCGAATCGAAAGGGTGCCCGGTCAACCGACCCAAAAGGGCATCGTTTTCAGTCCGCTGGTCCCGGGGCGGACCTACACCGTGAAGAGCAAAGCCAGCCTTGCGGACCCGACCTGGCTGCCGTTGGCGAGTTCCAGCACCCCGCCGGACAACGGCAACGAACGCAAAGTCGTGGATCTCTCCGCAAACCCGTCACCGAAGTTTTACGTCGTCGAAATCGTGCTGCCGTAGTCAACGACGACAAAAGAACCGGTCAGCTATCGCGGGTTCCAAAAATGAGCAGATGGGGTCAGCTTCGGAATCGCGCTCTATTTTGAGTGGGCGGCCACGCTGGCACGAGGACTTGCATAGGAGGCGAGATTCTGTAGGCGCAGCCTCACTGCTCGCACAGCGGATCCCGCCGCCTTGTCCTGACGCTCCGTCCCGCTTCGCGCCGGTTTCACAGAAAACGAGCGAATCCGGGTGGGGCATAAAGATCCCACACTGGCACTTTTCATGGGGCGTTGGCGTGACGGCTGATCTTCCGACGATGGTCCTCCGATTGACGCAACAATGCGTGATAGAAGACCTGTCCTGATCTGCACGCCGATCTGCACGATTTGCACTACCCCCAACCAAAACGCCTCGAGCGCGAGCGAGCACTCTCCTCCGCCTGGCCGCGAGAGAGTGTGCTCCGCGCAGGGGCTCGTTCGGCGATTGGAAATCGCCGCTCCTCGCATCCTTGCTGCATTCGCTGAAGGGCCGTTACCGTCTTCGCTGTGAGCTTGCCGCGCATTTACATCGAAACAACCATCCCGAGCTACCTCACGGCGCGTCGGAGCCGGGACTTGCAACTCGCAGCAGATCAGCAGGCGACGGAGGACTGGTGGAACGATCACCGGCAGCACTACGAGTGCTTTGTGTCGCCCGTGGTGGCTGACGAAGTGTCGCGGGGCGATGCCGCGTTTGCAGCCGCGCGAATGGCAGGGCTTGCGGGATTGACGGTGTTGCCAGTGACGGACGCGGCGCAGGAACTCACCGTGCGGCTCCTGCGGGACGGCGTCATCCCCGCCGGAGCTGCCGACGATGCCGCGCACCTCGGTGTGGCTGCGGCTCACGCGATGGATTTTCTGCTCACTTGGAACTGCAAGCACATCAATAACCCGCATCTACTCCGGCGGATCGAACGCGCCTGCGCAGCCGCGGGGCTCGCCTGTCCAATCATTTGCACGCCCGCCGAGTTGATGATTCCCTGAACTATGCCCGAGAACGAAATCCTCGCCGAAATTCATCGCACCCGTGAAACGATCGCGCGGGAGAACGACTACGATGTGGCGAAGCTTTTCGCGCATTTCCGCAACGTGACGGCGAAGCTGGAGGCCGAGGGCTGGCGAGTGGCTGCGCCGGAACCGAAAGCGCGGGAGGACGTGGAGTCTTCCTGCGTGCTCCGGGAAGAACCGCCGGTGAAGTAGAAGTTCCGGTTTTCCCACCTTGTTCCCAATTTGAGGACATAGGTAGCGGAGGGAGAGCGGCAGTCAGCATCGGGCGAGAAAGGGAACGGAAGCCCGGCTGAAGCTGCGCTTTGTGGGCCGGGAGCGGAGCCCGGTGAGCGCCCCGAACAAGGAGGGGCGATTTGCCCCTCGACCGGCTCGGGGCCTTGAGCTTATCGAAACGGCAATCGCCCAACCAAAACGCCCCGAGCCAGCGAGCACGCTCCTCCGCCTGCCCACGAGAGGGTGCGCACCGCGCAGGGGCTCGTTCGGCGATTGGAAATCGCCGCTCCTTGACAGTGACGTCGTGAACGGAATCCCTGGCGGAGAAGCCGTGCTTCGTGCCGAGTGGAGAGCAAGAGAGCGCGCTTCACGGCGCGGCTTGCACCCGGATGAAGAGCCTCGGGTTGCTGAGCAGCGCGGGGCTGAGATTGACGGTGACGGTTTCCACGCCTCCGACTGGGGCGGATGGTGTCTGGATCGCGCCGAGATCCTGCGTCCAGGTCGTGAGATTGGGCGATGTCCACACGGTGTGAGTCCGGCCCGAGAGCGACGGCGAACGCCGGGTGTAAGTGAAGGTGCCGGACTTCAGGCTGGCCGTGGATTTGATGGGACTCACGGACACGCCACTGGTGGGATTGAGGCCCCAGACGCGTTCATCGTCATTACTCGTACCGTCGAGGTCGAAGTCGCCGTCTGGGTCGCTTAGATTGTAACTGGGCCACTGCGCGGCCCATGTCGTAAAGTCGCCCCCAGCGTAAAGGAGATCCGTCATCCCCCGTCCCATGGCGTCGCCAACGAGCATGTAGGTTTCGGCGTTGTGATAGTAGTGGTAGTTCTGCGCGTTGTTTGGGCCGGAAGTGCGCCAGTAGCCGCGGCCTTCCATGCTCCTGACGTTCCCGGCAAATTCGGGATACATCGTCGGGTTGCCCACAGCGAGTTGGGCGTTGACTACGGTTAGGCGGTTGCCGGCGGCGGCCCAGCCGTCGAAGCCGCAGGTGACGATGACGAAGGGAGCCTTGGCTTTGATTTTACCCGGATAACGGCCGCTATAATAGAGGCGCAGTTGGCGGATGAGGCGCGCCATGTTCTGCTCGTAGCGAATGGCCCAGGCGGTGGTCGTGCTCTGGCCGTCGTTCCAGCCTTGGAACCAGCCAAAGCCGCCGATCTCAAATCCCCGGGTCGCCCATTGCGGATACTGGGTGGCGAAGTTATCGAGGATGTCGGTGACGTTGGTGACGTTGTAGAGCGTCCAGTAGGTGGACCAATTCGCTCCGACTCCGGGTGCAGTCGAAGCGGCGGAAGTGTGGGTCGACTTGCTCACATACACCTTTCCAGCGTTCTTCACATAGCAGCCGCTGATATAGGCGATGCCGGAGGCCCAGGCTTTTGGACCCATGTCGTCTTCGTCCAGGAATGAATCGTCATACTGTTTACCGGCATACCAGGCTCCCGTCACCGGAGGCGTGCCGCCCACGGGGTAGTCGTCGTAATCGCCGTAGCCGGGATAGACGGTGCCGCTGTAAGTGTAGGGCACGCTGCCGGGCGGCAGGAAATCCCAGCCGAGGGCGCGATTGCCGATGGAAGTCTTGATGATGAGGACCGGCTCGTCATGCTTCCAGCCGACGACGTGGCCGAAGCCGAGCTCGGGGCCGAAGGAGTCGCTGTCCGCGCCGAATCCCGGAGCCAGCGGAGCATCGCCCAGTGCGGAAATGACGCCGCGGTACCTTACGTCGTTGCGGACCGTCCAGGCACCGGTGCTGGTGACGAGATTGGGGAACTTGAGCTCGGTGCCGGTGAGCGTCTGGAGGGTGTCCGCTTCCGTGCCGGCTACGCGACCGAAGCCGACCATGTTGGACTGGCCGGAGAGGATAAAGACTTTGACCGGCTTGGTGCCGGTGCCGGAGGAGGCATCGGGGTCGGGCAGCGGATAGGGAATGTTTGGCTTGTTCGCGGAGTTGGTGGGGTCGGTGTAGGAAGCGGCGACTTCGTACCAATCCTCCACGTTGTCGCCGTCGCTGTCGCGCAGGAGCGGATGCGTGCCGGTGTTGGTCTCGCTCACATAGGCGCCGGTGTTCGTCTCGACGCCATCGCTCAGCCCGTCGCCATCGGTGTCCACCTTCTTTGGATTAGTCCCGGTGTTACTGGTGCTGACCCAGGTGCCGGCGTTCGATTCGGCGCCGTCGCTGCGGCCGTCGCCGTCGGTATCGGCCTTGAGCGGATCGGTCGCCGGACGGCTGCCCACGCCGGTCAGCTCGGGGCCATCGTTGAGCGTGTCATTGTCGGTATCTGCGTCGCGCGGCAAGGTGCCACGTTGGTATTCCTGGATGTTGGTCAGACCGTCACTGTCCAGATCAGCGCTCGGAACGAGAGCGGTGGTCGAGGCGGGTGTCGTGTGCAGCAGTTCGAAGGCATCGGGAAGCCCGTCGGCATCCGTGTCGGTGATGAGAAAACTGAATCGAGTCCCGGTGGCCGGGGTGCCGGAAGCGACGCCGTTGCGGTAAGAATCCACCCGCCAGTAGTAGGTGGCACCCGTGGGAGCGCTCACCGTATGGCTCGTCGTGTTGAGCCCGACGCTCACGACCTTGGTCAGCGCTGCCGCATTGGTGCCGAACCACACATCCACCCAGACGTTGGTCCCGGTGGTGGCGGGCAAGTTCGTCCAACTCAGCACCACATTCCCGGCCGGAACTGTCGCCCCGTCCAACGGGGAGGGGCGCATCGGATCTTCCAAATCCAGATGAAAGGCCCGGTCTCTGGCGGTGGTGAGGACGAGGGTCGCGCTGCCCACACCGATATCCCCCGAATCGTAATAGGAGCCGATGCGGGCGTTGCTGACGTTGGCGGTGTAGGAAAGATAGGGAATTCCCGTTTGGTAGCCCACGCCGGATCGCATGGCCACGTCGATGCCATAGGTCGTATTGGGTGCCAGCGTGACGGGGGTGGCCAGCGTCCAAGTCATGTAAGCACCCGTGGCCGTGTCCACCGTCTGGGAGTAGGTCTCACTGGCACCGGGGATCAGAGTAAAACTCGTGCCCGACACTGTGCCCACACGAACGGTGTAAGTCGTCGGTGCAGCTTTCATATTCCCCGTACTGATTTTGTAAGTGACTGCCTTGAGCAGAACCGGCGAAGGCCCGGTCGTGAACGTCTGACCCTTCGCCGCGTCCGCTACGCCGGATTCATTCGAGGTTTGAAAGAACCATTTGTCGGTTCCGGTCTGCGCGCTGAAGTTCGCGATATCCGTCGCTTGGACGACCGGCGCGGTTGTGCTGCTCGAAAAGGTGCCGGCATGGAGCGAACTGGCGAACGAGAAAGCGGCGAACAGCGTGGTGCGGATGGTTTTGGTTTCCATGCTTGGGGGAATTTGGTGGGAAAAAGGCAGGGGTGGAAGGCGGCTCGTCACGATGATCAGGGTTGCGGTGCGGGGTCGGGAGGGGTACTCCCGGCAAAGACAACCCTCCATTTCACACACGTTCTCCTTCCAACAAGGGTTTCGAGGAATTCCACCTGACCATCAGTGGGCCAGGTTGCGGCATCGGGAGCGGTGGGCACTTTCTCTCCAGCACCGACCAGGTCCCCAGGCATCTGCGCGCGGAGATCCTCCGTGGCCGCTGGAAAGGCACGATCCCCGGAATGCACCAACTCGCCGCGGAGCGGAGATTCGCACCCCCCTTCGCGCGACCGACTTCGGCGGAAAGAGGAATACCTCTCGTATGTTCGGTCGCTCGCCATCTACCGTTGGGAAAGTGCCGGAAAAGAATACTCTTCCATCGTTAATGCCGCAAACGATGGCCCCTATGATCACTCGTCTTCCGGCGTTGGACGGGGCTCGGGGGATCGCCGTCCTGCTCGTGCTCCTCGATCACGGCTCGGATGCGGAGATGCGGGTCTTTGCCGGTGCGGATGTGAACCGCGCCGGGAAGTACGGAGTGTATCTCTTTTTCGTCCTCAGTGCCTTCCTGCTCACCTGCCAGTTTGCGGCCTGGCAGCCCGCGCACTTTGCGCAGCCCCGCCGCTGGCTGAACTACGCTTTTCGCCGCTTCATCCGGATCTTCCCCGTCTATGTCAGCGTCCTCATCGCTTACGTGCTCATGGGAAAGTTGGACCTCCACGACCTCCCGCCGCACCTCCTGCTCCGCGAAGGTGTTCATCAATTCTGGACCATCCCTGTGGAGTGCAAATTTTACCTCCTGCTGCCCTTTATTGCCTGCGCGCTTTTTTGGGCTGGGCGAAAAAGCTGGCGACTCGGGCTCGCTGCCCTCCTCGCCGTCGGCGCGCTGGCCGTCGGATTGAATGCGCTCGATGCACTCTGGTCAGTGCGCGGCGAAGTCCGCCTTTTGAAAAATCTCCCGCCCTTCCTCTTTGGCTCGGCACTGGCCGTTGGCTACACCGCACTCCAGCGCCATCCGCGGGGCCACCAGGCATCGGCACCCTGGTTGAAACTCGCCTCGGTCATCGCCGCATTGGCCATTCTCCTGCGCCTTCCCTTGGTGAATGAAGCGCTCTTTGCGCCTTTGGCCATCTTCTCCAAGGATCTCGATCCCACCGTCTGCGGCCTCCTCTGGTCCATCTTCCTCCTCGGAGCCATCCAGCCTACCGGCCTTCTCTCCGCCGTCATGCAATGGCGCCCATTGCGTTATCTCGGCATGATCAGCTTTAGCGCCTATCTGTGGCACCGGAAATTCATCAACGACATCGACGACTTTCCCGCATCATCGCCGGTTCGCCTGCTGGTCTTCCTGATCGTCGTCATCGCCGTCGCCTCAGTGTCCTATTTCGTTTTGGAAAGACCGCTGCAAAAGCTCCGTCTGCGCACCACCCCACTCTCCAGTTCCACTCAGAGTGTGGGCTAGCTCAACTCGCAGCGGTCGCTCCAGATCCTCACTAGCGCCACTTTTCGACGCTCTGCTTGACGAGGTCGAACGCGGAAGCGCGGCCGCCCCTGGACCCGAGTTCGTCGCGGAAATCTTCCACTTCCGTCTGCATCTGCGCGACTCGCGGATAGGCGCTGGCGGCGCGGTCGCGGAGGACCCGCAGCATCAGCGCCCACAGACCCTTCGGCACCTTCCAGCCGGGAGCGGGCTTGGCTTGCGGCTTGGTCTCACCAGCCACCGGCGGCGTCAGGGTCAGGATGTGGAAGAGGAGTTCGCCGAGTCCGGCAAGATCCACGCGGACGTCGGCTTCGTAGGTGCCGAGGTTTTCATGGCGAATGGTTTTTGCCTGATCCCAACCGGTGACCAGCACTTCGCCGAACTCGCCGACGTGGACGGATTGCGCGCTGAGATTGCCGTGCGCGATCCCTTCCGAATGCGCGAATGCGACCGCGTCGCAGACGCTGTGGAAGACGGTGAGCAAACGCTTGAGATCGAAGCGGACGATGGCGCTGTTCTTCTTCGCTTTGAGGTCTTCGAGGACCTTCGTCAGGCTCGAGCCCTTCATCAGTTTCGCCGTGTAAAAGGCGCGGCCTTTCGGGTCCACGCTCAGTTCATGGATGGACTGGATGTTCGGGTGTTCGAGACGGCCGATCATCTGGGCTTCGGCAATCAGTTGGGCGATCGCGGCAACTCGCGAGTCGGGATTGTCACCCGCGACTTTCATCGCGACCACGCGATCGATATTCACGTCGCGCACCCGGAGCACGGCGGTGGCGGAATCGACCGGTGTCTCCCCGGAGACCTCGTATTTGTGGCGCGAGAGGAGCTTCTCGGCGGGCGTGAGTTGCAAGGAGGAAAGCTGCGCGACTCCACCCGTGGATTGTCGGGCCTGGAGCAGCTTTGATCGCAAGCCAGCGAGCAGTTCGCCGAGCCGGACCACGGTTTCGGATTTCGCACCGCTGCCCGCGATTCCGCGGAGCATCTTTTCCGCATCGGCGAGTTCCTGGGCGAGCGGTGAACCTTCATCGAGCAAGCTCTCCATTTCCCTTCGCGCGTTGCGCGTTTCGTCGAGCACGGCAAAGGTTTTCTCGCGTTCCTTGAGGTAGTAGTCGCGCTCCTTTTCGATCGTCACCTTGATTTCCGCGACTTCCTGCTCGGATTTCTCGAGGCGGATGAGTGCCTTATCGCGTTCCTCCACGATGGTGAATCGCTCGTTTGCCAGCTCTCCGACCTGCTTTTTGTTGCTGTCTTTCAGCCGTTCGAGACGCGCGAGCAGTTCCTCCTGCTCCGCCGCTGCACGCTTCAACTTTTCACCCATCGCCGCGATCTCGGAGCGCAACGAATCCGAGCGCAACGCCAGCGATCCCACATCGCCCTTGTGCGAGTCCGCGCTGCGCTCGAGTCGGACCAGCGCGCGATCACGCTCTTCGATGGTGGTGTCGCGCTCTTCGGTCAGCGCGTCCAGTTGCCGTTTGTGATTTTCCCGAGCCCGGGTGTTCAAGGCGATCGCCTCGTCGCGCTCCCGCAGCGCCTGTTCGCGGTCCGCCTGGAGCGCGACCAGAGCTTTGGATTTTCCGGCGTGCTCCGCATTGAGCGCTTCGATCTCAGCGCGATGCACCTCGCAAGTCCGCTCCCACTTCACCTTCACCGCCTGCTGCGCTTCGGCGAGCGTGGCGCACTCCGCGGTCAGCGCCTCGATCCGCTTTTGCTGCACCGCGTTGACCTCACCGAGTTGCGCGAGAGCCTGGTCGCGCTCGCTCACGGCTGCGGCCCGCTGCTCATCGAGCGAGGTGATCCGCCCCGCTTGCGTCCTGGTCACGGTCTCCAGATGCCCGAAGGTTTCGTCGCGCTTCGCGATGAGCGCGACGCGGTCTTCGGCGAGGGCGCTGAGTTGCTGCTGTTGCGCGGCATTCACGGCGCTCAACTTCTCGATCGCCGCCTCCTTCTCCCGCACCACGGCATCGCGTTCCTTGCAGAGAGATTCGATCTGCTCACGCTGGGCTTTGCTGATCGCTTCGAGCCGCGTCACGTCGTCGCCCTTTTCCTTCCCGACGGAAACGCGGTGCAAGTTGAGCGACTCGATCTGCTTCGCCTGCGCTTCCGTCATCTCGGTGAAGCGCGCCAGCACCGCAGCGCGCTCCTTGCTCACGGAATCACGCTGCACGGCGAGCGCCGCGAGTTGCGCCTTATGCGCTTCGGTCATCTGCCGGAGATCCTCGCGGAGTTGTTCGCGCTCTTTGATCGCCGCATCGCGCTCGACCGTCAGCGACTCGTGCAACTTCACCTGCGCCGCATTCGCCTCCGTGAACTTCAGGAGGGTCACGTCGCGATCCGTGGTCAGCGCGGTCTTCTCCCCGACGAGCCCGGCGACGGTCGCTTCCCGCGCTTTCTGATTCTTCGCGAGCTTTGCCACCAATCCATCGCGCTCCGCCGTCAGCCGTCCGCACTGTTTGTTGAGCGTTTCGAGCTGCCGACGCTGCGTTTCATTCACGCGCGCCAGTTCCGCCGCTGCCGCGTCCCGCGCCTTGAGCGCCGCCTCGCGCTCCGTCTCGATGGCCTTGATTTGCAAAGTCTGAGCAGTATTCAGTTTCGTCAGCCGTTCCGCGGATTGCTCCCCTTCCCTCGCGGCTGCCGTGTGCGCTTGCTCGAGGGCCTCGATCTGCCGCTTCTGCGCCTCCGCGGTTTCATTCAAGCGCGCCACCGCCGCTTCCTTTTATTTCAAGAATTCGCCGCGCTGTTTGTGCAGCGATTCAAGCTGTTCGCTTTGCGCCTTGTTCACCTGGCCGAGCCGCTCCAGCGCTTCGTCTTTCGCGCGGATCATCGACTTGCGTTCGCGTTCCAGCGTCTTGATCTGCTTCGTCTGCGCGGCGTTGAGTTCCGCGAGTTCCTGCCGCGACTGCTCACCTTCGGCGATGGCGTGATCGCGCTGCCGGACGAGCGCCTCGATCTGCGCCTTCTGCGCCGCATTGATCCCCGCAAATTGCCCGAGTGCTTCGTCCCGCTCTTTGCGGAGCGCCTCCGAGCTGAGCGCGAACCCCTCGATCTGCTTCTTTTGCGAGCCGCTGATCTCGGCGAAGAACGCCTGCGGTCGATCTTTCTCCGCGATGAGGGCATCCCGCTGCTGGGCGAGCGCCTCGATCTGCTCTTTTTGCGTCGCCGCGATCTCCGCGAACCGCGCCCGGATTTCATCGCGCTCGCCGATCAATGCCTCCCGCTGCGCTTGCGCCGAGGTCAGTTGCTCCTGCTGGGCCGTGACCACGGCCGTGAGTTGCGCGATCGCTTCGCCCCGGGCCTTGAGCAGGCCAGCCCGCTCGTCTTCGAAAAATGCCGACTGCTGGTGGTGCGCTTCCTTGAGCTGCACGAGCCCGGTTGCCGCCTCGTCCTTGGCGGCATGCAGCGCGGTGATTTGCGCATTGAGCAAAGTGATCCGCTGCGTCTGCGCTTCGTTCGCGCGGAGCAGTTCAATGTGAATGCGGTCACGCTCCTGCAAAGCCGCAGCATGCTCGGCGCGCAGGCTCGTGAGCTGCGAATCCTTGTCCGCGCGAATCGTGGTGCAGTCCGCGGTGAGCGCCTCCATCTGGCGCTTCTGCGTCTCGATGATCTTCTCCAACTCTGCCGCCGCTTCCCCCCGCTGCGCCAGCACCGACCGATGTTCGGCCCGCAGCGCTTCGACTTCCCGCAGCCCGTCCTGGCGCTCTTCGACCACCTCCGCCAGGGCCCGATCCCGCTCCGCCGCGACCGCCTCGCGCTGCTGCGCCAGCGTCGCCGCCGCCGCCGCGTGCTCGTCGCACACCTTGGCAAAACGCGCGAGGGTCTCATCGCGTTCCTGGAGCACCGCCGCGCGTTGCGCCGCGATTTCCTCGTGCTCGCGCCGATGCTCCGCCGTTTCGGCCGCGAGCCGGGCCACCACGTCGTCGCGCTCCTTGATCAGAAAGTCCCGCTGCTGCGTGAGCGATTCGAGCTGCGCTTTTTGCACGCTGATCGTTCCGCTGAGTTCCTTGGCGGTCGCCCCTTTTTCCTCGAGCACCCGGCCGCGGTCGGCGCCGAGCACCTGCAAGCTCTGGCGCAGCGCTTCGATCTCCGCCGCGGAACGGCGCTCCGTTTCATGGAGCCGGTTGGCGAGCAGGTCGCGTTCGCCGATCAGCGCTTCGATCTGCCGTTGCTGCACCACGCCCTGCTCGGAAAAGCGCGCCAGCACCGCATCGCGTTCGCGCACCACGACGAGCCGATCCTCCTCGAGCCGCGTGAGGTGCTGCTCATGGCCGCCTTTGATCTGCTCGAGCTGCGCCACCGTCTGGTCGCGCAAGGCGATGACACTCAGTCGCTCCGCCGCACCGGCGGCAAGCTGGTGGCGGTGGGTCTCGGCGATTTCCGCAAAATGGGCGAGGGCGCGATCCCGCTCGCCGATCAGGCGTTCTCGCTGATCAGTGAGCGCTTCGATCTGCCGGCGTTGTTCCACCGCGAGTTCCGCAAATTGCGCCGCGGCCCGATCCCGCTCCTGGCGGGCTTCGAGCCGCTCCGCTTCCAGCGCCGCGATCCGAGCCCCTTGGGAACCAGTGCTCTCATTCAACCGCGCCAGAGCCGCGTCCCGCTCCCGCGTGACCGCCGCCCGCTGCTCGTTCAGCGCGGCGATTTGCTGCCGCAATTCTTCGCCCGCCTGCGCTGCCTGGGCGCTTTCCTCGGCCGCGGCATTCAATGCTCCGCGAGCCTCCGCCTTTTCGCGCTTCTCCACGTCGAGCTCCGCAGCCAGCCCACGGGCCGACTCGCGCAGCTCCGCGATTTCGCTTTCGAAGGCGGCGCCCCGCTTCGCCGTTTCCTCGGCCGCCAGCTTTGCCTGCGCTTTCATCGCCTCGACCAGTTGCGCATGGACCCGCGCGGCCTCCTCTTTTTCCCGCGCGATCACGGCGCGCTGCTCGCTCAGCACCGCGAGTTCTTTGAGGCGCGCTTCGTTGATCTTCGTGGCCGCCGCGATCTCGTCCGTGCCCGCGGAGAGGATCTTGTCACACTCGGCCGTCAGCCCTTCGATCTGCGCGCGCTGCGCGACATTTAACTCGGTGAGCTGGGCGATGGTCTGCTCGCGCTCGCGGATCGCCGCCGCGCGCTCTTCCTTCAAGCCATCGATCTCGGCCGCAAATCCCGCGCGGAGTTCCGCAAATTGGGCAAATGCCCGATCCCGTTCTGCCACCATGGCTAGTTGTCCGATGCGGAGATCTTCGAGGTGCCGTTTGTTCGCATCGGAGACGCTGGCAAAATGCCCGAGCGCCTTGTCGCGTTCGGCGACCAGAGCCGCGCGCTGCGCACTCACGCTTTCGAGCTGCGCCTTCTGGCCCTCGGTGAGTCGGGTCAAGTGATCGACCACGGAAGTCCGCTCGCCGAGCACTTCCTCGCGCTGCCGTTTCAGCGCCTCGATCTCGTGCCGGCCAGCCTCGGCGGCGCGCAGAGCCTCTTCGAGCTGCGGCTGTCGTTCCGCGGCTTCCCTGGCCAGTTGGTCGCGCTCCGAGCGCAGCGCTGCCTGCTGCTCCTGACTCGCGTCTTGCAGCTTCGCGAGTTGCCAGCGGGCCTCGTCCCTTTCCTGCAGCGCCGCCTGTTTTTCGCCACCGAGCCGCGCGAATTCCAACCCGCGGGATTCGTCGAGCTTAACGAGCTGATCGGTGAACGCCGCTTTCGCCGTGGCTGCCTCGCTCCGCTGGCGGTCGAGTTGCGCCTGCCGGTCGGAGGCATGCTTCGCGAGGTTTTCACGCTCCTGGCGCAAGGTGGCGATCTGCTGCTGGCTCGCGGCTTCGAGCGCCGCAAGTTGCCGCTGCACTTCATCGCGCTCGTTCAGCGCCGCCTGTTTTTCTCCAGCGAGCCGCTCCGCCTCTGCCGCGGCCGTCGCAGCCAGTCTGGCCAGTTCCGCCGCGAGCGCTTCTTTCGCCGCGAGCGCTTCGCTGCGGTGTTGCTCGAGTTCGGCCTGCAACGCCGTGGCTTGCCCGGCCAGGGCGTCGTGTTTCTGCCCGAGTTCCGCGAGCCGTTGCTGACTCGCAGCTTCCGTCTCCGCGAGCTTTTGCCGCACCGCTGCACACTCATCGCGGGCGGCCTGGCGCTCGCTGCTCAGGCGCTTGTTTTCGGCCGCGCGCGTTCCATCGAGTTTTGAAATCTGTCCGGTCAACGCCGCCTTCGTGGCTTCGGTTTCGGCGCGCTGGCGATCGAGTTCAGCCTGCCGCTCGGTTGCTTGTTTTGAAGATTCATCCCGCTCCGCGCGCAGGGCGGAAAAACGTTTCTCGGTCGCCGTTTTGTGCTCGCTGAGTTCGCGCCGCGCCGCCTCGCACTCATTGAGCGCCGTTCGTTTTTCTTCAGTCAGTCGCGCGACTTCCGCCCCGCGCGATTCGCCGAGCTTCGCCAATTCCCCAGCGAGCGCCGCCTTTGCGCTCTCGGCCTCCTGCTGCTGGCGGTCCAGGGCTTCTTCGAGCTTCGTGAGATTCGCCGCGAGGGCCGCCTGCTCAGCGGCCGCGGCGCTCTGCCGACGATCCAGTTCCTCATGCAGGGCTTCGGCTTGTTTGGCGAGAGCCTCGTGTTGCTCTTCGATGGTCGCGAGCTTCTGCCGGACCGCTTCCCCTTCATCGTACGCCGCCTGCCGCTCGCTGGTAAGACGCTCGATTTCGGTCCCGCGGGCCTCCTCTACTTTTGCCAGTTGGCCAGTGAGCGCGGCCTTCGCCTTCGCCGATTCCTGGCGCTGGCGGTCCAGTTCGGCCTGCCACTCCGCCGCATGTTTCGCGAGTTCATCCCGCTCGGCCCGCAGCGCCGCGAGTTGCCGTTCCGTCCCGGCCTCGTTTTCCTCCAGCTTGCGACGCGCTTCGTCACGCTCATTTTGCGCCGCCAGTTTTTCCCCAGTCAGCCGGGCGACCTCCGCGCCGCGCGATTCACCCAGCTTCGTCAACTCACCAGCCAGCGCCGTTTTCGCGCTCGCCGCTTCGTCGTGCAGTCGATCCAGCGCCGCCTGCCGTTCCTCAGCTCGCGCGGCAATTTCATCATGCGCCTGCTGCAAGGCCGCGAGTTGCTGACCGCTGGTGGCTTCGAGGTCCGCGAGCTTCTGCCGTACTTCGTCGCGCTCGATCAGCACCGCCTGTTTCTCGCCGGCCAGGCGCTCGACTTCCGAACTCCGCGAGGCATCGAGCTTCGTCAGCGCGCCCGTCAGCGCGGCCTTCGCCAT
This sequence comes from Chthoniobacteraceae bacterium, assembly GCA_031409655.1. Lineage (GTDB taxonomy): Bacteria > Verrucomicrobiota > Verrucomicrobiia > Chthoniobacterales > Chthoniobacteraceae > JANNXQ01. The sequence goes on from JANNXQ010000124.1 coordinate 38,252, forward strand.
CGCCGCTTCCTGGCGCTGGCGGTCCAGTTCGGTGTGCCGCTCGGTGGCCATCTGCAGAGCTTCCTCATGTTCCGTCTGCAGGGTAACAAACTGCTGTTTGCTCGCCGCCTCGTGTTCCAGGAGCCTCTGCCGCGCTGCATCCCGCTCGGCCATGGCCGCCTGGTTCTCGCTGTTCACTTTCTCGAGTTCCTCGCTCCGAGCGCCCCCGAGTTTCGTCAGTTCCTCGGTGAGCGCAGCGTTCGCCCTGACGGTGGCGTCGCGCTGTTGGGTGAGGGCGGCGATTTCACGCTTGTTCGCCTCGATCACCCGCGCTGCGGCATTTAGTTTCTGTTCGCGTTCCCGGGAGAGGTTTGCCGTCTCATCGCGATCGCGGAGCAAATTCGCGAGCCGCGTTTCCACTTCGCTCCCGCTGGACTCCGATTGCTGCCGCGCGGCGTCCCGCTCTGCCGTGAGCGTCTCGATCTGCCGACGTCCGACCTCGGTCAGTCTTTCGATCTCCGCCGCGTGTTGCTCCCGCAGTGCCTGCTGCACTTCGCGTTCCTGCGCCGCCTCGGCGATGGCCGCGTCCCGGGCCTGCATCACGGCCGCGTTTTCCAGTCGCAGGGTTGCCACTTCCTTGTTCAAAGTCTCGCGCACTTGGACGACTTCCGCCCGGGCGCGCTCTTTCTCCGCATCCAGCGCCGCTTGCTGCCTCTGCCGGGCGACCGCCTGCTCGTGGCACTCGGCATCGGACTTCTGCAGCAGCGCGGTCAAAGTCTCACACTGCTCTTCCAACTCGCGCCGCTGATTTTCCTGGCTGGCGTGGACGCGCTCGAGATCCGCCTTGGAGACCAGACTCTCGGCCTCCCGCGTCACCGCCGAATCTTCCATCGCGGAATACTTCTTGAGCTCGTTGTTCAAGAAGTAAACTTCAGCCAGAGCCTGATCGTGTGCTTGGACGATGGAGAGTTGTGCCGCCTTCAGCGTCTCGATCTCCGTCTTCCACGCCTCCGTGTCGCTCGGCAGCTTCTCGAGCTTTTCCCGACTCTTCTCGAACTCTGCTTTCAAACCGGCCATCTCGCGATCCGCCGCCTGCATCTGGGCGCGCAGGAGATCCTTTTCCACGACCGCCGCATCGCGGCCCTGCTGGGCCTCCGCGAGCGCCTTTTGCAATTCCTCGAGCCGCTGTTTCGCCGCGTCCGCGCCGTTGCCACTCCCGGCGTGACCGTTCCCGTTTCCGTTGCCATTGCCATTGCCGTTCTGGCCGGCGCGCACTTTCGTTGCCTCGATCAAACGCACTTCGACGGTGCCTTCGGTGCCGATCCGGATGGGTTTTCCGGGAAGGACTGCCTGCTCGCCCTGGACCAGGTCATCGCCCAAATAGGTGCCATTCGTGCTCTCCAAATCCTGAACCGTGAACCGGTCTTGCTCGACCGTAAGCTTCGCATGTTTGCGCGAGATGCCGGTGCCATCAAAGAGGATGTCACACGAAAGATCGCGCCCGATGACGTAGTCACCGGGCCCGACCAGGTAGCGGGCGATGGCCTTAGGCCCCTCCCTGACAATGATTTCTGCCTGTTTCTGCATATGATTCACTCCCGTGATTTGCGACGAAAAACGTCGCAGGTTTGAGGGGAACAGAATTTGCGCCAAAAGGTCCGGTAAAACAAGGCAATCCCCAAAGGCTCGGCGAAGGCGAATTTTCCCCTACTCCCGAGCCTTTGGTCGAAACCGATTGTGGCCAGCACTCCCGCTTCTTAGCCTCCGGCCATGCCACCACTACTCCAGGGAAAGACCGCCCTCATCACTGGCGCGAGCAAGGGTCTCGGAAAAGCCATGGCGCTCGCTCTTGCCGAAGCCGGGGCCGCCATCGCCCTCGTCTCGCGGGACGAGGCGAAATTGCACGCTGTCGCGGGGGAGATTCGGGCGAGTGGAGGTCGCGCCGAAGTCTTCGCGGCGGACGTCAGCGACGAGGCGCAAGTCGCCCGCGTCCACACCGAGGTCGCCGCGCACTTCGGCGGCAGCCTCCAAATCCTGATCAACAACGCCGGCATCAACATCCGCAAACCGATCACCGACTTCACCCTCGCCGAATGGCACTCCGTGCTGGACACGAATCTGACGAGCGTTTTCCTGCTCTGCCGCGCCTTTGTCCCGCTGCTGAAGGCTCAGGGTTACGGGCGCATCATCAATCTGACCTCGATGATGTCCCACATTTCCCTGCCCGGCCGCACTGCGTACTCGGCCAGCAAGACGGCACTGCTCGGCTTTAATCGCGCCCTCGCGCTCGAACTCGCACCCGAGCAGATCACCGTGAATGGCATCAGCCCCGGCGTCTATGACACCGAGATCAATACCCCGCTGATGCAGAACCCGGAACTGCGCGCGCAATTTCTCGGAAAAATCCCGCTCGGCCGTTTCGGCCAGCCCTCCGAGATCGGCAAACTCGCCGTCTATCTGTGCTCGGAAGACGCGGGCTTCATCACGGGCACGGACATCGTCATCGACGGCGGCTGGACGGCGCAGTGAAATCCCGCGACTCGTGATTTACGCCGCGCCAAAATCCGTGGCATCCTCCCTTTATTCCCATGCCCACTCCCCTTCGCTCCCTCCTCACCGTCAGCCTTCTCGCCCTCAGCCTCCTCCCCGCCCGCGCCGATGTCGGCCTCGGGGTCAAGCCGCCCGCCGATGCCGAAGTCATCATCGACGGCTCCCGCCGGACGCTGGATGAAAAGTGGATCTACTGGGAAGGGCCGCGCTTTGCCTCGGCGATGCCCATCAAGTGGAAGATCGTGGAGGATCCGGTGGACCAAGGCACCGTGCTCATGACCGACGATCGCGCCGCGGATGGCGGGAAATACGGCGCCGCGGATATCGTGACCAAGAAGCCCTATCGCGACTTCCGCCTGCATATCGAATTTTGCGTCATGAACCCGCGCGGAAACAGCGGCGTGTATCTGCAAAACCGCTACGAAATCCAGATTCAGGAAGGCGACAAAACCAAGCACGGCATGGGTGCCGTGATCAATGAAACCGAGTCGCCCTACCATGCCTTTGCCGGCCTCGGAAAATGGAACGCCTACGATATCCAGTTCCGCGCGGCCCGCTTCACCGCTGGGAAGCTGACCGAAAAGGCCATGGTCTCGATGTATTTCAACGGCCAGAAAGTTCACACCAACCAAGCGATCAACAAAGTCTGGGGCGGCGCAAACTCCGGCGTGGATGGCGGGAACGACAAGGGCTCCGGCATCACCGACACTCCCCAAGGCCTCAAGCTTCAGTGCGAGGGCCACGACGTGCGCTTCCGCAATGCCTGGATCAAGGAACTCGATCTCCAGGAAGCGAACACCGACTTTACAAACTAGTTCGAGTCGGACGCGGAGACGCTGATGACTTCCTCGGCGGAGGTCATGCCAGAGAGGACTTTGCGGATGCCGTCTTCGCGCAGGGTGCGCATGCCCATTTCGCGGGCGCGTTTGCGGAGCTCGATGGTGGAAGCCTTGTTGTTGATCATGTGCCGCACTTCGTCGTCGATCATGAAGATCTCGAAGAGGCCGGCGCGGCCCTTGTAGCCGCGGTGTTTGCAGGCATCGCAGCCGACGCCCATCATCACGCTGGCTTCGCCGAGCTGCGAGTAGTCGAGGCCGAGGGAGCTGATCTCGGCTTCGGTCAATTCGTAGGGCTGGCGGCAGCTCGTGCAGAGTTTGCGGACGAGTCGCTGGGCGACGATCGCCCGCACGGCAGAGCTGACGAGGAAAGGTTGGACGCCGATGTCCACGAGACGGGCAACAGCGCCGGGGGCGTCATTTGTGTGCAGGGTGGAAAAGACGAGGTGACCGGTGAGCGAGGCATTGATCGCGATGTTTGCGGTCTCGGCGTCCCGAATCTCCCCGATCATGATGATATTCGGCGCCTGCCGCAGGATGGAGCGCAGCGCGGCGGGGAAGGTCATGCCGATGTCGGTATTCACCTGCACCTGATTGATGCCGGCCATCTGGTACTCCACCGGGTCTTCGACGGTGATGAGCTTTTTGTCCGGCTTGTTGATGTAGTTGAGGCAGGAGTAAAGCGTGGTCGTTTTCCCCGAACCGGTGGGGCCGGTGACGAGCAGGATGCCATCCGGCAGCGTGATGAGCCGCTCGACGATCTCCTGATCGTCGGACAAAAAGCCGAGCTGCGGCAGACCGAGAGACAGCGAGGATTTGTCCAAAATACGCATGACGACGGATTCGCCGTGGTTCGTGGGGATCGTGGAGACGCGCAGATCGATCTGCTTATTCTTGCCCATCTTCACCTGGATGCGGCCGTCCTGCGGGAGCCGCTTTTCGGCGATGGACATGGCGCCGGTCATGATCTTCAGACGCGAGATGATCGCGGTCTGGAGCTTCTTCGGCGGGTTATTCATCTCGTGCAGCACGCCGTCGATCCGGAAGCGGACGCGGAAGCGCTTTTCGAGGGGCTCAAGGTGAATGTCCGAGCAGCGCATGTTGTACGCTTCGAGGAGCATCATCGTCACCATCTTGATGATCGGCGCGTCGCCCACTTCGCCATCGCCCAGCGCGTCGCCGGCTTCCCCACCGATCTGGATGTCGCCCCCAAGGCTCGCGGCGAGTTCGTCGGCGGCGTCTTCGGCGGTGCCGTAATATTTTCGCAGCGCTTCCTTGATGGAATCGGGCGTGGCACAGACGAATTCGAGATCGCGCTGGAGGAGATGATGCAGGGAGTCGAGCGTGTCGAAATTCAGCGGATCGGCGATCGCGACGATGAGGCCAGTTTCGCCCTGGGCGATGGGCACGGCCTTGAAACGCTTCGCGACATCCGCGGGCATCATGCAGATGGCCTCTTCGCTGATCGCCATCTGCGCGAGGTCCACAAAGTCCATGGCCGCATGGGAAGCCAGCGCGCGCGACACGTCTTCGTGGGAGACGGCACCTTGCTGGACCAGCGCATCGATCGGCGTCTCATTGCCACGCTTTTCGTTCTGAGCCCGCTCGACCTGGGACTTCGTGATGAGTCCGGTCTCGACCAGGATATCAAGGATGTAATCGTCGTTCTGAGCCAAGGGAGAAGAGGGAGCTGGGGTTTATTCGCGCGCGGTTCGCATCGCACCAGTCCCGGCAGTCTGCATACCGCCATGAGGGAGCCAACACGATCGCGCTGGGTAAGTAACGGGGCCGGATTCACCGTGTCAAAGCTCATCGCCGAAAAATGCCCACGACCGTCCTTCCCGGGCGCTTGTAGGAGCATTGCGGATTGCTATCACGCAGCCCGGCGCGCATTCTCCCGCGCACCATGACGCTGGAAAAACTCCACTCTCTCCACCCCTCCCCGGAAATCCTCGAAGCGCGCATCGCCCCGGCAGGCATCTTCATTTTCACCGACACCGATGGCGACAACGTCACGGTCTCCTCAAACAAGGGCACCTCCGCGGAACTGCAAGCCGTGATCCAGCGCAGCGAGACCGCGGCGGGTCGCTTCCAGCTTCAGAAGATCTCGCTCGGCACGGCACCGGCGATTTTTCAAGGCGCCACCATCGTCGTCTCCTCCGCCGCGGCGAATGGCGGCAATGGCTTTGTGGACGTCGGCTATATCGACGCGACCGGGCTCGATCTCGGCAGCGTGACCATCGACGGCGACCTCGGGCAGATCGACGCGGGAGATGCGAATGTGAAGACGCCGGCGCTGAAGTCCCTGAGCCTGGCCTCGCTCGGCGTTCGCGGACTGGCCACGCAAGCAGCGGGCGGCGCGAGTCTCGGGAGCACCATCTTTGGCGGCGTCGGCGCGCTCGTGATCACGGGGGATCTGAAAGACGCGACTTTCAATGTGCTCGCCTCGGCGATCGATCCGGATCCGCTCGTGCATTCCAGCACCGATGCGGCCGCGAAAATCGGGGCCGTGAGTATTGGCGGTTCCGTGATCGGCGGGGCGGTTGCGGGGAGCGGACAACTCTTCGCCAAGGGCCGGATCGACAAGCTAACCGTCGGCGGCGGCATCCTCGGCGGCGCGGGCACGCAGTCCGGACGCATTGCCACCGAGGGCGGTCTCGGCAAGGCGACCATCGAAGGCTCCATCGTCGGCGGCACCGGCGCCGGCTCCACCGAGAGCGGACAACTTTTTGCCGGCGGCAAATCCACGAAGATCGACGTGAACGGAAAACTCCGGGGCGGCGATGGCGCGAACTCCGGCTTGATCAGTAACGGCCGCGGCCTCGGCAGCGTCAGCATCGGCCTCGGGGTGGAAGGTGGCGCGGGTTTTGGCTCCGGCACGCTCGCGAGCGCCGCGACGATCAAAAGTGTGACCGTCGAAGCCGGCGGCGTGCTCGGCGGCGTCGGTGTCGAGAGCGGCGCGATCCGCAGCACCGGCGCGATGCAGACCGTCGAGGTCACTGGCAATGTGACGGGCGGCAATGGCAACCGCTCCGGGATTATCGGCTCCACCGACACGATCGTGAATCTCACGATCAACGGCTCCGTGGTCGGCGGCCTCGGCCAGCAGAGCGGCGCCATCGGCAGCATCGAATCCCTTGGCACGGTCCATGTCACTGGCGACATCATCGGCGGCGCAGGCATCCGCTCCGGCCAGATCGTCAGCACCGGCATGATCAAAAGCGCCACCGTGGATGGCTCCGTCATCGGCGGCTCCGCCCTGGAGGCTGGCGCCATCGGCAGCTTTCTCGGCATCGGCTTAGTGAAGGTCGGCGGCAACGTCAGCGGGGGCGGCGGCGAATACTCCGGCGCCGTCGTCTCGGACGGTCGCCTCGGGCCGGTGAATGTCGGTGGCCAGGTCACCGGAGGCAGCGGGGCAAATTCCGGCACGGTCTCCGGCGAAGAAATCAAAAGCGTGGCGGTCACCGGTTCATTGCTCGGCGGCATCGGCAGGGACAGCGGGACGATCTCCGGCCTGCTCGATCTCGGTCCCGTGACCATCGGTGGCAATGTCAACGGCGCCAGCGGCGAGCGTTCAGGTTCCATCTTGAGTGGCGGCGCCTTGGGCGCGGTGAAGATCAAAGGCTTCCTCCGAGGCGGCGCGGGCGAATCCAGCGGGACCATCGAGACTCAAGGCGAGGCGGAAGATTCCGCCATCGGTGCCGTCGAGATCGGCGGTTCCATCACCGGCGGTGGCGGTTTCAACTCCGGCTCCATCCACAGCTCCGGCAAACTCGCGAGCGTCAAAGCCGCCTCGCTCAATGGTTACAGCTCGGCCGGCGACCGCATCAATGGCGTCGGCAGCGGCAGCATCAGCAGCGAACTCGATCTCGGCCCCGTGACCATCGCCGGCTCCATCGTCGGTGGCACCGGCGACGAATCCGGCAAGATCAACAGCGGCGGCAAGATCGCCAGCCTCACCATCGGCGGCAGTCTCAGCGGCGGCACCGGCGACTTCGACACCACCGCTGGCACCCTCGAACAGCTCGGCCAGGTCTTTGCCGAAGGCGACATCGGCGCGGTGAAAATCGCCCAGCACCTCGCTGGCGGCGCTGGCGATCACTCCGGCGAAATCCGCGGCGCCTCGATCAAGAGCGTCTCCATCGGCAGCTACCTCGCCGGCGGCAGCGGTGCCCAGAGCGGCGGCCTCGTCTCCACCGTCGGCGACATCGGCCCGGTGACCATCGGCGGCTCCATCGATGCTGGCAGCGCCACGCTCAGTGGTTACATCACCTCTTCAGATCGCCTCATTTCGCTGAAGGCAAACTCCATCGGCAGCGACACCGAGGAACGCGTCCGCATCTCCGCCCTGCACGAAATCAAAAGCATCGTCATCCGGGATTCCGTCACTTTTACCGACATCTTCGCCGGCATCACCATCGCTGGGGACTTCACCGAGCCAGCCGCCGAAATCGGCTCCGTGATCATCGGCAGCAGCGGCGACGGCAGCTTCGTGGGGGCGACAAATATCGTCGCCAGCGCGCTCCCCGGCAGCGATGGCGAATACGGCACCAGCGACGACTTACCCGTCTCCGGCCCATCGACCGCGATTGCCCGGATCGCCAGCGTCATCTTCAACGGCTCGATCTTAGGCGACGACGGTGATGGTGGCTTTGACGGCACCTTCGGCATTGTCGCGGTGCACGTCGTGCAAGTAAAAGCCGAGGGTAGCAACGTCCCGCTCACCCCCGGTCCCCTCAACGACTTCAAGTCGATCGGCGAAACCAATCTCTTCATCAACGAGCTGGAATTGGACGGAATCTGAAGTCCGACGCCTCACTTACTTGAGGTCGCTGGGGTTATTCGCGTTGCGGAAAAAGGCGCGCTCGGCTGCGCTCAGCGGCTTCGGGATGAGCAATCCCTCGGACACACCCTGACGGAGATAGTGCTCCATGGAGTGATACCATCTCTCGGAAACCGTCGGACTGTTATCCTCCTCCTCGTCCTCCTCCTCCTCGAAACGCTCAGAGTAGGAGTAGGAGGACGAGGAGGAGGAGAACAGTCCGATTGTTTTCGGGATATGGGTATGAGTCAGTCACGGCGCGGCCCCCGCGGGGCCAGTCCATGGCCAGTCGGCGTCCGCAGCAACTCTACGAAGACCCTTTCGCAAAAAGTGGAATCCGCAAGGGATCCGTCGCGCCAGCCGGGTGGTTAAGACTCCGAGGCGAACGCCCGCCTCTGCATCATCCTGGCTTGTTCAACAAGGGCTGCTTGCCGGCTCCGCGGCAAAGCAACCTTCCGGGTTAGGCATCATGGTCAATCTGCTGAATACACTATCTTGGTGACGCGGCCTTCCTCGAGGGTAAGGAAAATGCCCTCGCAGTTTGGCTCGCGTGAGGTCTCGGGATTCATGAAGAACCCCAAGCCCTCCGGTGTGTCGTTCAGAATCTTCGGGCGCTTGCGTAGCCCGTTTGTGGGGTAACGCTGCTCCATCACAGCGAGCACCTCCTCGCGCGTCATCCCGACCTGAATGTCGCTATAGAAGCTCTTGTAGGTGCGGAATCGCCCGTCAACCAACTCTGGGTGGTAAGCCAGAAACACGTAACCCGCAGGCGCGATGAAAACCAGCGCAAGCACGACCATCATCGCAGTAACAAGTCCACTCTACGCGCGGCAGGCGATGACAATGGCAACCAAAGCTGCGAGCGCGCCGCCAGCGGCAATCAGGATGAATGGATGGACTCCAAAACTCATGGCGCGCGAATGATGCCTAGCTTGTAAATATACGACTGGTGTTTCCAGGACAGTCGCATATTGGAGCCTGCGCCAGTCGTTTGTTTGGAGGGTGTCCAGTCGCGCATTTGATGCGGGTAAAGAATTGGCTATCCGGAGTCAATGAAGATTCCCCAAGCCCCTGAAAAGCGGACAGATGTGATCCGGGCCGCGTAAAAGGGCTTACCGCCCTCGCGCGGCGGGGCGAGCACGGAGTAGGCCTGCCGGTGGTGGCCGGCGTAAAGGGGCTTAGCAGTCTGTTGAAAAACGCATCCTCGGTGGATGGCGGCGCTCCGCGCGCCATGCCAAACTCTGGCCGCAGGCCCATCTTTCCGAGTGGCGCGGCGCGCGAAGCGAGTCGTGGCGCGCGGAGCGACGCCATCCACCGAGGTCCCAGAGGTTTTTCAACAGGCTGTTAGCGCACTTACGCGGCGGGCCTTCCTGACGATGTAGGCACGGCGCGGGTGTGGACGGCAATGAGCGTGCAGGAGACCCGGGCCCGCAGGGGGAATCGGGCCCGGAGGGTCCGCAAAGGTCCGTGTGGCGACCCGCCCGGACAGGAAGGGCCACAAGGGCCGCAAGGTCCGCCGAGCGAGGTCTCCGGGGCACAGCTCGTTGCGGCGATCTCCGGCACGGCGAATAACCCGAGCGGCGTAGAACCGTCCCCGGGAACTTTCAGCGATCCGCCCACCCAGGCAGAGATGCAGGACTTTGCGGCGTGGTCGGAGACGCTGCGGGCGGCGCTACTGCGCTAGGTCACTCCCCATTCATTCCACCCGTCGACAAAAGATCCGCCAACTACCACTTGGCCGGAAAGTGGCCAAGGGAATCAAGGAACGGATCTGGGTTGGTCGGCCAGCGTCTCCAAACGTTTTTCCCACGCCTCATGCAAGCCAGTGAGTTCCTCGACGATTTCCGGTTGTTCGCTGGCGTGGTCTTTCACCTCGGGCTGGGGTTCGGCAAGGCTGTGCAGCGAAGGGCGCACGGTGTTGGTCTTTCGGTCGAAAGTGCCGATCAATTTCCAGTCGCCCCGGCGAACGGCCCAGTCCTTGGCCCAGGCGAAGTGCAGCACTTCATGGGCGCTCGTCGCTTTCGGATCAGCGATGACGCTGGCCATGCTGCGGCCATCGAGTTTTGAGGCATCGGGTTCTTGCTTGATGCCGCAGAGTTCGAGCACGGTGGGGAACCAATCCATGATCGTCACGATTTGATCACGTGTCTGGCCTTGGGGTATTGTTGCCGGGTAGCGGATGATCGCTGGCACGCGGATGCCGCCTTCGAGGAAAGTGCCTTTGTGGCCGGTCCATTTCCCGGTGTTCCCGCCACCGCCGTGGGCAAGGTAGTAATGCCCGCGTGGATAGCCGCTGCTGTGATTCTCGACGGTGATGCCCGCAGAGTTCTCGGTGGAATGGCCGTTGTCGCTCATCAGGATAACGATGGTGTTGTCCCGCAGGCCGGTTGCCTCCAGCTTGTTGAGCACGCGGCCGATTTGCTCATCCACCGATGAAATGACTCGTGCATACGCCTGGCGCGGCATTGGCATATCCGCATAGGCGTCTTTGAATTTGGCGTTCGGTTGGGTGGGATAATGCGGCAGGTTGAAAGCCACTGTCATGAAGAAAGGCGCAGCTTTGTTAGCTTCGATAAACTGGACGGCACGTTCGGTCATTAGGTCCGGGTAATATTCCTCGCGCCGGAAGACCTCCTCATTGCCGTCGTAAAGATCGTGATAGCCGCCCCCATGCAGGAAGAAGTGCCGGTAGTTATCAATGAAGCCGGAGAGATGTCCGAAGTAGGTTTCAAATCCCTGGTCCAGCGGGCCGTGACCAAGCTTCGCCCCGAGATGCCACTTACCAAACAGCGCGGTGCGGTAGCCAGCGGATTTCAGCACTTCGGCGAGGGTCACTTCCTCGGCTGCCATGTTGAGATTCCTATCGTCGCTCCCATGCCGGTCGCCCTGCGTCCAATGCCGCACGCCGGCGCGCTGCGGGTGACGCCCCGTGAAGAGCGCCGCTCGCGATGGGCAACACACGGTGTGCGCATAAGCCTGGGTGAAGCGGATGCCCGAAGCCGCCAGCTTGTCCATGCTCGGGGTCTTTAAGTCTGTCGAACCGTAGCAGCCCGCATCGAGTGTTCCCTGGTCGTCGGTGAGGAGGATGACGACGTTCGGCTTTGTCACCTGCGCGTGAGCGACGACGGATGCGCCGAGCAAGACCAGCAAGATTATGGGGATCGTTTTGTTCAGGCTCATGGATTCAATTTGGATTCAAACTCGATGCGCTGACCGGGGATCAGCCGGTCGGACTCGATGGTCAGCGTCGGCGCGGTGCCGCCCGATGCAATCGTGAAATCGCGACGCTCGTCGGGCAGCAGACCCGCGAGCGATTCGGCGGCGCGGATTCCGTTCACGGCGGGATAGGAATTGTAGTAAATGGGCGCGACGCCGGTGTTGGCAATGGTCACGCGGGCGGCGGAGGCGCTGGCCTCGAAGCGCTCCACCTTGAACCGGTATCCACACGCCGCGCTGTGCCGCGCCAGTTCGTCCTCCTTCATCCAGCGGGGCCATTGATCGGCGATCATAAAGCTGATGTGGAAGGCGCCGGCCTGAGTCTGCCATTTCCCGCCGATCATCCGCGCGAAGTCCGCGGATTCCATCAGTTGCTCACCGCCCTCGGGCGCGCGCTGCCATCGGTGACGGCCAAAGAAGTCGCCGCCCGTGCGGTTGTAGCCGGGTTTCCAGGCACGATGAAACGTATCGTCGAAGATTCCGAATGGCAGCGCCAGTAAGTCGGGCATGGCTTTGAAGGGCGTGCGTTCGGAAACGTGCGCGTCCTTCGAGATCAGCCATCGGGTGACTTTGAATTCCTTCGCCATGTGCCGCATGAACTCCGCCTGAAAAGACTTGTCGGGAAAGTTCACGCCCACCTTTTCGCCCGGATCATAGATGTGATATTCCGCCCAAAGTCCGAAGCCGACTTCGAGGAAGGCGAGGCGCGGATCGGTGTCATACTTCCGGGCAAACTCGCTCACAAACTCGAGGACGAAGCGCCGCCACTCCGCATTCGTCCAGTCGGGGAAGCCCGTCGGCTTACCCTCGCTCTTCTCCGTGCTGTCGCGATAGCCGGGCGAGGCTTTGATCCACGCGGGCACGCCACTCGGGCGGCCCGGATAGGTGTCGTGCAGGCGGAGGATGAGCTGGTGCCCGCGCGCCGCCGCGTCGCTCATCAATCGCTCGACCTTGCTCCAATCGTAAGTGCCGCGCCCCGTGGCGACTTCATCGTAACGCAGGTAGGAAAACTCCATCGAGATCGCCGGCGACTTTCGATGCTGCGACGTGCTCCAAAAAACAAGCCCGGTCATCGGCTGCGTCCCCTTGATTTCGGAGCGAAGCGGAACCGGATGAGATTCCTCCGCTGCCACCGCGCAGCCCATCGCGAAGAGGACAAGGAGTCGTTTCATTGGCTCTCTTGTTCGGCGGCATTTTGTACGTCGCCAGCGTCCGCAGCCTTTGGCAACCTGTTGCGGAAGGCCGCATCGAGGTCGTCCAGCTTCACGTAAGTCGTTCGAGTGTTCCGTTTCCCGGAGATGAAATTCACGGATTTCACTTCGATGAATGCTTTGCCGGCCGACTGGCCTTGATCCTTCGGGCTGGACACGGCTCCCACTTTACCGGCCACCCGCTAGTGTTCCTTGAGCTTGGCCGCCGATCCCCGCTCGGCATTTGCCGGTTTCTCCAGCGCGGGCTGCGTTGGTGACGTCGGAGCCAAATTCGCAGCGAGTGCGTTTCCGCAGGCGAACAGGATGGATGCGCTAGATAGCAGAATGTTTTGTTTCATGATGTGTTTTGAAAATCGCCCGCCGCCGGGTCATTCCGCGGTCGGCTTCGCGGGCGTGGGCTGGCGTGGCTTGTTGGCGTTTGCGGGCGCGGTGTAGTTCACCGTTTTCATCATCTGCTCCAGCTCGGCATCCAGCTTCGTGGCGAGAGCGGTGTCGGAGGCGAGGTTCTTGATTTCGTAAGGGTCGGCGGTGAGGTCGAAAACCTCGGTGAACGCGGGGAGGTTCGGATACTTCACGAGTTTATGCGTCGTCGTGCGCAGCGCGTAGCACGTCGGCACGTCGCCGAGTTCCTTGTAGTATTCGGCGAAGAACGACGTGCGCCACTGTGCGGGCTTGCGGCCTGCGGCGATGTTCTTCCAACTCGCGCCCTGCATCTCCGGCGGCGCGGGCACACCCGCGAGGTCGAGGAACGTGGGCGCGAGGTCCACGTTGAGCACCATGTCATCCACGGTGGTTCCGTTGCCAAAAAGGCGCGGGTAGCGGACGAGAAACGGGATGCGCAGCGACTCGTCGTAGAGCGAGCGCTTGTCGCCCGAGTTGTGCTCGCCGAGGTAATAGCCGTTGTCGCTCGAATACACGACCACCGTGTCTTCGGCGAGGCCGAGCGCGTCGAGAGCGGTGAGCAGTTTGCTGATGTTCTCATCCACACCACTGATGTGCCGGAGGTAATCGAGGTGAACCGCGTTGTCCGAAAGGCCAGTCGCAACTTTGCCGTTCGCGGCGGGCTTGTGGAAAATCGCGGGCACGCCGCAATTCGGCGTGGGTCGGCTGGTCTCGCCAGCGTGGAGGCCGCGCAGCCGCTCCGGGAGATTGTTTCCACCGCGCGGGCCGTGCGGGCTTTTGAAACCGACGACGACCGAGAACGGGCGCTCCTTGTTCTGCTTCATGTATTCGATGGCGAAGTCCGCGCTCACATCGTCCACCCAGCCTTTGGTCGGCGTGGAGGTGCCGTTGATTTCAAACGGGCAATCCTGATACCGCCCGTGCCCGACGTAGCTCGCCGAGTAATCGAAGCCAGGCCGCTGGCCGCGCTGATTGCCCATGTGCCATTTGCCGATGTAAGCGGTCTTGTATCCGGCGGCGCGCAGCAGCGTCGCGTGCGTGATGCTCTCAACGGGAAAAGGCGTGCCGTTATTGGTGATGCCATTGACGTGATTGTAGCGCCCGGTGAGAAACGCCGCGCGGCTCGGCGCGCAAAGCGAGAGCGTGACGAACGCATTGCGAAATCGCACGCCCTCCGCCGCGAGCCGGTCCATGCCCGGAGACTTGAACCACGGGAATCGCGCCCTCTCACCGTGCTCCCGCTGCACCACGCCCATCGCATCCCAGCGATGGTCATCGCTGTAGATAAAAAGAAAGTTCGGCTTGCGGTCGGCGGCTGCAGACTTGCCGCAAAGAAGCGTGAGGAGTGTGAGAAGGATGGCGAGTGGTTTCATGGCGGGCGGCTATTTGAGAAACTTGCGCCACTTCACCGGAACATCATTTGGATGTGCGGTCACGAGGCGTTCCATTTCGGCGGTGAGTTCAGCGACGAGTTCGGGCTTTTCGGTCCAGAGGTTTTTCGTTTCGCCGAGGTCAGTGGCGAGGTCGTAGAGCTGGCCGGTTTCAGCAACGCCCGGCGCGCCCGCGAAGCCTCCGCCCTTTTGACCGAAGATGATTTTCCACGCGCCCTTTCGCAGCGCGGGCAGGCCACTGGAGGCGTGGCTGATGGCGTATTCGCGCACCGGTTTGTCGCCGCCTTTGAGCAACGGCATGAGGCTCACGCTGTCTTCGCCGGCATTGTCGGGCAGCTTCGCGCCGAGCGTTTCGGCGAGCGTGGTCATGAGGTCGGTCTGCTGCACGAGCGCGTCGCAGCGCGTGTTAGCCTTCACGACGCCGGGCCAGCGCACGATGAACGGCACGCGATGCCCGCCTTCCCAAGCATCGGCTTTGTAGCCACGCAGCGGGCCGCTGGGAAAATGGCCCTTCGCCTCCAGCTCCTTCGCGCCGACGTAGGGCGCACAGCCGTTGTCGCTGGTGAAAATGACCAGCGTCTTTTCCGCCGCGCCGCTGCGCTCCAACGCAGCGAGCACGCGGCCCACGGTGGCGTCGGTCTGCATCACGAAATCCGCGTAGTCGTTCAGCCCGCTCTTGCCGCGCCAATCCTCCGTCGTCGCGATGGGCGTGTGCGGCGCAGTGAGCGGGAGATAGAGAAAGAACGGCTCCGGCTGCTTCGCGGACTTCTCGATGAACGCGCACGCACGGTCGCCAAGCGCGGGCAGGATGCCTTCGAGCTTCCAGCCCGCGAGTGCCGGGCCGGGCAGGCTGGCCTGATTTTTCGCCAGCGCCGCTGCCGGCAGAAACTCGCCCGGAACGCCGACGGTGCGGTCGTTCTCGATGAAACAAAACGGCGGCCAGTTCGGGACATCGGTGCCGAAGTATTCATCGAACCCGCGCGTCGTCGGCCCGCCGCCGATGGGCTTGGCAAAATACTCGCGCCACGCCGCGCGATGCTCGTCCGTCGCAATTGCCGCCGTCACCCCGCGTCCATCGCCAAAGAACTTCCGCTGTTCCGGCGGCACGTTCCAATCCCAGCCGAGGTGCCACTTTCCCACCATGCCCGTGCGGTAGCCGTGCTGCTTGAGCAGGCTCGCGAGCGTGGCCCGGTCGGGCGCGATGAGCGGCTTTTCGAGATAGCCTACGATGCCCGCCTGCAATCGCGTGCGCCAATGATACCGCCCCGTCAGCAGCGCGTAGCGCGTGGGCGAGCACACGCCGCTCGACGTGTGCGCGTCCGTGAACCGCATCCCGCTTTTCGCGAGCGCGTCGATATGCGGCGTGGAAATTTTCCCGCGCTCCGGGTTGTAGCAGCGCACATCGCCATAGCCGAGGTCATCGGCGAGGATGATGAGGACGTTGGGTTTCTCCGCCGCGCTGGCCGAGAGGATTGCGCAGAGCGCAAAAAGCAGCGCAGTGATGGCGCGGTGGAGTTTTGTCCTCATGGCGTCAGCTACTTGCTGTCGAGGTAGCCCTCGGCCAGCAATTCTCCCAAGCGGACAATGCCCGCCGTGTTGATAACCAGCTTCTCTTTCTGCTGAGGAAGATCGAACGCCTTGAGGTGAATGAACGCTGGGTCGGCGGCGGCGAGGGCGGCCAGATTCGCGGTGACATCAATACGGTTAAGCCCCTTCTCATCGGTAGGCGGTTGCTGGCTGACGAACCATTTCAGCGCGGGCAGCTTCAGGTCTTCGCGGCTTTTGGCGACCGTGGATTGCAACCACTTGGCCGCGTTGCTCCGGTAAGGCCCAAAGGCCATGTCGTTTTCGCCGACGTGATACACGATGCCGGCCAGTTCC
>JANNXQ010000125.1:0-13268 GCA_031409655.1 Chthoniobacteraceae bacterium
GTTGAAGCGTGCGTTGGGCGCGGTGTCGCAATGGTCGAGGAAGTCCATTCCTTCGGCATTGGCGGGGATGTTGTCCGTCCATTTGAAATCGAAGCGCAGGGGTTTGTCGGCAGACATGCCGAGTGCTGAGCGCTCAACGGCAAGATGAAGCTCGTTCGTGCCGACTTGCAGCTTTGCCGTGCCTGCGGGCTCCCAGGCTTTGCCATTCCAGCGCTCGATGCTGGCAGTGTCGGGAGTGCCGCGGGTGTGATTGAGGCGGTAGTCGTAGCCGAGGTGTCCGGTCTTCGCGTCTTGATCGGTGTCGAGCAGCAGGACCATCCAGTCGGCATCGGTGACGGGCGTGAGCGGGCTGCGGGTGCGGATGTGGAAGAAAAGATGCGTGGCATCATGGGCGACGTGCATGGTGTCGAGGTCGTTGCGGCCTGTCTTGTTCGTGTAGCGGCCTGCGCCGGGGACGCCGTCGTGATCGCGATGCGTGGTGTCGTGAACGTCGTCGAGATAGGCAGGCTTCACGTCGGCCCACTGCGCGAAGTCACCGGGGATGGCGATGGTCTTCGCAGGCGAGGCGGTGGGCGGCGGACGTGTGCCTTTGTAGCGGCGGATATTGGCGATCATTTGCCAGTAGTAGTTGTCGCCGAAGCCGCCGCGCATGGGCTCGATGTCGCGGCTGAACTCGGGGTCGTAGAGATCGACAAAGAAGGTCTCGCCAGCAGGCAGCACCCGACCTTGGAAACCCATGGTGCCATCGGAGAGGAAGCGCTGAGCCACCCATTCATTCCAGCCGGTGATGAAGATGAACTCGGGATCGTGCGGCAGAGCGTGTTTCCATTGCTCGTCAAAATAGAGACCTTCACTTGGGCGACAGTCGGCGGACGCTGGCTGGCGGCTTCCATGAAAGCTGCGTCCGATGTTTCCGGTGATGTGCTGGCTCACACCGACAGGCACGCATTCGGCTTTATTGGGCGCGTCATGCCAGCCGGGCACTTGCGGCGCGGAGTCTAGCCACGGCCACTTGTCTTTGCCATCGCCGAACCACGCTTGACCACGTGTCCAAGCCCAGGAGGTGCGGATGGTGAAGAAGGCCTTCACCTCCTCGCTGAGTCCTTCTGTCGGCGTGAGGAGGAGCGGCCTGCCCTTCCACTGAAACCACAGTTCGCGATGTTTGCCGGGCTTGTAAAAGGTCTCCCACAAATGCTGCACGACCGGGTTGTGCTGCGCATAGAGGAACATGGCGATCTGCGGCACGCGATGCCCTTCCGACTTCATTTGCGCCAGCACCACGCACAGCGCCTCGCGTTCAGCGTCATAAGTCAGGGCGTTCGTGGCATCGAGAATGAGCACATCCACGCCTGCATCCGTGAGCATCTGCACGTGCTTGCGGATTACCCACGGATCATCGGGCCGATAGTAGCCAAAGCGCGGCTCGCTCCAGTAGTGCGGCGCCCCCACCGGTCCCCACGGCGGCGCCGCAGGATTGGCCGCGAGGATCTTCGCGATGTCATGCACCTCCTTATTTCCAAACGCGGCATGCCAGTTGAAGTAAAAAATGCCCACCGTGCGGTTCGGCTTCGGTGTGCCAACTTCCGCGCTCATTGGCAGCACACGCCCCAGCGCATCCGAGGCGGCCCAAGTGTCCGGCATGGTGTCACGCGGCTCGGCGGCGTGGAGTGAGGTCAGCAGATGAAGGCAGAGAGTGAGAATCGAGAAACGCATGGGTGGCAGTCTGGACAAGTTCGAGATTTCAAAACGGAGCGAACTCAAACTGCCGAGAGGTTGTTAGCCACCACGACATTGGCTTTCTCCGCGTGCTCGACGCGCAGCGTGCCGGTGATGAGGTTCTCGGTGATGATGGCGCTGCGCACGGCTTCACCGAGGGTGATTTGGGGTTTGTCCTCTTTGAACTCGCAGCCTCTCACCAGCAGCTTGCCGCTGTGGCTGTGAATGGCGGCGCGGTCGTTGTGGCGTGACCAGTGGACGAAGGTGCAGTCGCTGAAGCCCAAGGTTCCCGTCCCTTTGATGCGTGCGATCTGATTGCACGGCCCCCAGAAGCCGCAGTTGTTGAAGCGCACGCTGCCGGTGTGCGTCTCGGTCACGTCGATCATTATCGCCTCGCCGGGGAAGGCGACGAACTGCCCGTTGGTGATCAACAAGCCGAAGGGCGCGGTTTCCTCGATCTTCACCGCGATGGAGCATGCATCCGCCGCGATGCCGAGAAAGCTGCCGTGGCTGGGTCCGCGGGTCGGTCCCTCTCCATGCGTGATGAAGCGGTAGCCGATGCTATAGCCCCAGCAGAAGGTGTTGGTGCACATCTGCCAGTCGCTGCGGCCAAACTCAAAGGCCACGGCCTGGCGCTGCACATACTTCCGGATGGGGGAGGCCGGATCGGCGTTCCAGAAAGGCCAGAAGTGGACGTTCTCGATGCGGCCCACGTCGAGGTTTTGGCTGACGAAGATGCCACGATGCAGCACATCGCCATACACGTTGCGGATGAAGTGGCGGCCGGTGACGCGATGGCCGAAATCAATGCCCTGGTAACAGTTGGCGAGAAAGACGTTCTCCACCGCGCAGTTGTCCGCGCCTGCCGCCGCCGAGGCAATGGTCCAAGGATACGCGATGGGCGGGTCCGTGGGTGTTTGACGCGGATGATGAATGGCAAGACCACGCACCGCGCTGTTCCCCGTGAGCCGGATGAATGCTGGTGCATTGGCATCGCCATGACCATGGGTGGTGAGCAGATTCGATCCCGCCGCCGAGCCCGCCGCACCGGGCGGCCCCTTCCAAGGCTGCGAGATGGGAGCGGTCCAGGTGCCTTGCAAACAAACGCCGTGCGGAACCAGCAGGCTGCCTTCGAGCAGATAGCTGCCCGCTGGCACCCACACGCTACCGCCTCCTGCTGCGTGTGCAGCATCCAGTGCTTTTTGAAAAGCCGCTGTGTCATCGCTCGTGCCATCGCCCTTCGCGCCGAAGCTGCGGACGTTGAAATGATCGGTGCTAGTCGCGTCACTTTCAGCGGCGTGCCCGGAGGAAGGGATCGAAGCCGCGAGCAAGGCGAGTCCGGCAGTGGTGAAGGCCTCGCGGCGTGTGGTGGGTGGTGGTGTCATGGCGTGATCGTGGTAGGCCTTAGGGGTTGTTCGCTCAAAGGCACTGAAGGGGTTCGATTCACGACAAGACCTCCTTGATGACGCGCCCATGCACATCCGTGAGGCGCATATCGCGGCCGCCGTGGCGGAATGTGAGGCGGGTGTGGTCGAGGCCCATTTGATTCAGGATGGTGGCGTGGATGTCGTGGACGCTGACGGGATTGAGGACGGCATTCGCGCCGAACTCGTCCGTCTCGCCATAGGCGGTGCCGCCTTTGAATCCGCCGCCGGCCATAAAGAGGCTGTAGCCGCTGACGTGGTGGTCGCGACCTGCGGCAGCGGTGACGGCGGGCGTGTGCGGGGTGCGGCCCATTTCTCCGGCCCAGAGGACGATGGTTTCATCGAGCAGGCCGCGCTGATGGAGGTCGGTGATGAGCGCGGCCACGGATTGCTCGGTGATGCGGGCGTTCTTTTCGTGGTTGGTCTTGAGCTGGGCGTGCTGGTCCCACGGCGAGTTGTTGCCGTCGAAACTCGGGCAGGTGATTTCCACAAAGCGCACGCCGGCCTCGACGAGTCGCCGCGCCCGAAGCGCCTGCGTGGCGTAGAGGCGCTGGTGTTCATCCGTGGAGTTGAGGCCGTAGAGTTTGCGAATGTGCTCCGGCTCGCGGCTGATGTCGGCGATGTCGGGCACGGTGCTCTGCATGAGGAACGCGGTCTCGTAGTTGGCGATGGCGGCTTCGATGCCTTGCGCGTCGGAGCTTTGCGCGGCGAAGGCAGTGTTTTGTCCGGCGAGCAGCGCGAGTTTGCGCCGCTGGGTCGCGGCGGCGTCACCCGGCGCGATGTTGTCCACGGGCGTGCCTTTCGCCCGCATCGTGGTGGCCTGATGACTCGCGGGCAGGAAGGAGCTGCCGAAGTTTTCCAGCCCGCCATTCGGCACCCAGTCGTTGTTCAGCAGCACGTAGCCGGGCAGGTTTTTGTTCTCGGTGCCGAGACCGTAGGACAGCCATGCGCCGAGGCTGGGGGCCTGTCCGCCGATGCGTCCGGTGTGCAGCAAAAGATTCGACTGACCATGCAGCGGGATTTCACCCACCATCGAGCGCACCACGCAGAGATGGTCCGCCACGCCTGCGAGATGCGGGAACAAATCACTCACCCACAGCCCGCTCTGCCCGCGCTGCTTGAACTCCCACGGACTGCCCAGCCACACGCGGCCCGCATTGGAATCCGAGCGCTTCGAGGTCCAGCTCGTGCCGATGGGCTGGCCCTGATGTTTCTTGAGCATGGGCTTGTAATCAAAGGTGTCCACATGGCTCGGCCCGCCATCCATGAAGCAAAAGATGACGTTCTTCGCCTTCGCCGCGAAGTGGGTGGCCGCGCTGGCCTCGCGGGAAAACAATCCATTCAGCGCGAGCATGCCGAATCCGGCCGATGCCTGCTGAAGAAAGCCACGCCGGGTGAAGGCGGGTGGAATGGAGCCGGGACAGGTGGTGTTGCTCATTTGGTAGTGCCTTGGTTCGGACTAATGGGAAGGTCAAACTTCCAAGTGATGGCGCAGGTCGGACCGGCGATGTGACTTGGCTGGTTGTCGCGCTCGCGGTAAGTCGCGCCGGAGATGGCGACGGTGCCAGGGGCGTCCTTGGCATGAAGCCAGCGGCGCTGGGGATCGGTGAGGATGCCGAGGCCTTCGCCAAATATTTTGCCGGGCAGATCGGTGGTGAGGATATGGCAGTCATCCAAGAACTTAAAGTCGGTGGAGAAGGACACAAAGCGCACCTGCACTCCGCGCGCCGGGTGGCTTTCGTTGAGCACCATGACCATGTGATTGCTGCGCGGGTCATAGACCAGATCGTTGCTGCATCCGTAAAGGCGGCGCGGGAGCCGGGTCACCTGCTCGTGCTGGATGAAGTCGGGTTTCCGGCTGCGGATCACGCCGAGATAGTTGGTCATGTCATCGGCGTATTGGTTGTCCGCGCTGTAGGTGTAGAGCATGTAATACCAACCGTCGGGGCCGAGTGTGACCGCTGGCTGCCCCACACCGTAGCCAATGACGGGCTTGTAAGCCTTGCCCATATCCACGATTGGCAGCCCATCGTTCAGCAGCGCAAACTTCCGCCCGTCTTTGCTGAAGGCGACCATCACATAGCCCTGCCCGTTGGGCCAGCGGTCGGATTTACCTGCACCGGTGTAGTAAAGGTAGTAGCCATCCTCGGCGGCGATGACACAGGGGTCGCAGCAGTGATCTTGGTCCGCCACGGGTTCAGCGCGGCGCGGCTCCAGCGCGATCTCCCACGGTTGCTGATCGAGTTCACTCAAAGACTTGGCCTGCTTGTAGGAAATGGTGTCCCCGTTCCAGCCCACGCCTGCCCACATTTTGAATAGCTGGTCACGCGGATCGAATAGCAGCGTCGGACCATAGGCATAGGGGTAAACGCCTGGCCGCGCGACGAGGGTGCCGCCCACGCGCTCGTGGATCGGGTGCGTGCCGTCGTTGGGATCGAGTTGATGGCTGCTCACCACGGGCGCAGGCACGAGACGCTGCGCGTGGACTGCATCTGGGACGAAAAGGCCGAGGGCACCTAACGAGGTGATCAAGATGAGAAATGATGGGTGGGGTTTCATAGGCTTTGATTTGACGAATGCATCAGCGGTTGAGAAAGACTTCAGCATCCGTCTGTCGCTGCTCGGGCAAGATCTGCAACTGGAGCATCTTTCCATTGCGCACCGTGCCTTCGACGGAAGTTTGACCGGGCGCGTGAAGCTTGAACTCCACATCCCAGTGCTTTGGCCACGCGGGCAGAACGAGGATTTTTGGTCCGTCCGCCTGCAGCAGCATGTGCTGCAACGTGTTGATGAGATTGGCCCCGTGGTCCTGGTCGGGAACCCAGTCGTAATTGGGACCCCACATGATGGGGAAGCGGAAGCGCGCGTGATTTATCTTCACGTTGGTAGCCAGGATTTGCGCCGCTTCATCCGCGAGGCCGAGACAGGCGGCCTGCATGCCGCTCTGATGCCAGCCCCAGCCTTCCTTGTTCAAGCGCCGTGCAAAGGTGGCCCGCGCGATGTCGAGTCCGGGCCGGTCCAGCCCGAAAACCCGATACGGGAAAACGGGGTAAAGTTCCGGGTTCTCGAAGTTGCTCCGCGCGCAGTGAATCTCCTCAGCGAAATCAATGACCGTGGCGTTCTCCACCTTCTTCAGCGGGATCTCGGGCAGCGCGGGCTGCAAGACACGGCACAAGTGGATGAGTGAATCCGGCAGTAGTCCGCCGGGTAGCGCCAGCAGGCGATTTACGTTTTGCCGCAGAGCGGCGACGTCCGGGGTCGGATTCACGACGTTGGCCCAGGTTTCGAGTGACTGCGCCGGAGTGATGCGGAGCAAGCCCCTGGTATCGCGTCCAAAGCGCGTGTGGTAGAAGCGCAGATACTGCTCCGCCATCGGGGCCAGTCGCTCGCGCACGAACTGCGCATCACCGGTGTGCTCATGGTAGTCGAGCATCATGTGAATGAGTTCGAGACCCGGCTGCCAGTAGTAACGCATCACCCCGTTTTCGGTCTCGCCTTTGGCCAGAGAAGCGGGCCGCGCATAGCCATAGTCTCCGACGGACATCATGCCCCAAAAGCTCGCGCATTCGGCCAGGAACGCACCTTCGCAGCCGAACCAGGCCTTGGTGCGGGCCTGCTCCACTGGCAGTCGATTGAAATACATGTCGAAAAGCGGCCGCATCATATCGTAATCGCCGCTTGCGAGCATGGTCCAGTAAGGCAGCCGGGTGTTCTGCCACCAGTAGTCGCCTCCCCAGAGGCGACCGTCGGGGCCGTAAGCCGTGCCGTTCACGAACTTCGTATCCACGGTGAAAAGCGAACCATTGAACTTGATCGGAAACTCGCCACGACTGGAGCAGGCGAACAGCCATCGCTGAAGTGCCCAGGTCTGTGTGAGCCTCCGCGCCAATGTCTCGCCATCATCCATTGAGCTAACTTCAGCCGCCACCTCGCGGCCATTGACATAGAGCCGCCGACCACCTTTGCCGAAAGTCGCGGCAACGTGCGTCCACTGGCCGATAGGCAGCGTGTCCGCATGGCCGAGGGTTCCACTCTGGGTGATCAGGCGCAGTGAGTTGCCAGGGTAAGTGTCCAGGAGATAACCATCGGCGGAACCCGCGACGCACTTGTCAATGAGGCGCGACCCTTCTTGCGGCAACGCCTCGACGGCGATCCATGCTTCGAGCGTGCCTGCCTGCGTCAAGTCCAGGGCGGCATCCTGCGCGACCTCCAGGAAGCCGCCGCCGTCGAAGCGTAGAGCGCGGCGACCCGCATACTCATCCACGCGCAGGTTGCCACTCACCCTGGCTGTCAGCGATGCGCCCATGGCATTAGGCACGCCTCCATCGGCGAGTTGACCGAGCGTCCAGTCCGCCAGCGCGCCCTCTGGGGTCGCGGCTTGCGGCTTGGCTGCGAGGTTTGTGATTTCCGCTGGAGAAAGGTCGCGTGTGAACAGGCGAACGCGCTCCATGAAGCCTTTGAAAAGGCTGCCGCCGCTCGAGTCAGCGCCGATCCGCAAGGGCGTCTTGTTGCTCGTCGTCTCCGCCAACGGGGCACGAGTCACGCGAATATAACTGCGTTCCCAGAAATCCTGCCACCATCGCTGGTGCGCCGCGCGGGCTGTTTCGAGTTCTATCGCTTCACTCCGCGCCACTTGCGCATCCAGCTTCGACAGCCAGCCCTCCGGCGTGTCTGTCTGGGCCGTGAGCGAATGCACAGAAACGAGGTGACGCCTCGCCAGTGCCACACTGCGGAGTGTGAGTCTGTCGATACGCTGCAAGTCATGACCCGACATGGCAGCGCCAAACGTCCGCTTGACCAGCGGATCCTTAAACTGACCCGCCACGTCCGCCATTCCTTGCTGTTGGAAGGCATAGGCATAATTCGAGTCCTCGTTGCGATGATGCCAGACGACTCGTGGTCCGACATTTTCCAACACCGTGTCCGGCGTCATCCACACCGGCACCGGTGTCGGCTTCCGGAGGACGGCACCGTCCGCGCCGCCCATGTGCCAGGAATAGTAAAACAGCTCATCCCCGCTCTGCTGCCGCTTCTCCGTGCGCCAATTCTCCAGACGCGCCGTCAACTCCGTGGGCTGTTCGGTTTCCACCTCGACCCGGACGACGGGATGCCGCGCGTCCACCCATACGCGCACCGTCACGCGGCGGCCCGCCTCGCCAGCCTGAACGCGAATCTCGCCCTCTCGCAGGCGGAGTTCCTGCCGGAACGGCGCACCTTGCGTGAAGGGATTCGGCGTCAACGAGACTCGGACGGCTCCCAGCTTGAGCAAAGAGCCATTCTGATCCCAGGCATCCGTTTTGGAAATGTAAAAGCACAGTTGGCCATCCTCCTCGACCCACACGTTGAGAGCCGTGTCGCCATTGCCGATCGGCATCGATCCCGCCGCATCCTTGCTCGGCGAGTTCCAGATCACATTTGAGTCATCGACGGGATGCGCGAATGCGTTTGAAGACGCTACTGCTAAAGCGGCGAGAGCAAGTAACAAAAGGGTTAGTTTCATCCGAGAAGGCATCGTGGGCGTTAAGAGCGTGGTTACAGATAAGATACGGCGGAATGGAGCCGGGACAGGTGGAATGTTTCATGAGCCTAGCGGTGGTAGATGAACTCCTGCGTGTTGAAGATCGCGTGGGCGAGTTGGGTCCATGCGGCTTCGTCGTGCAGGAGGTCGGCGGTGGTGGCGAAGTCTCGGGCGGCGGCGGTCCATTGCTGCAACTCGCCGGGCTGCGGAGCGCGGGCGAAGGCGCGGACGAACATGGTGCTGATGCGTTCCTCGGCGGTGGCGTGCGGTGTTTTGAGGAGCTGCGCGGCCCAGTGCTTGGCGAGCGTGCTGACGAGTGGGTCGTTGAGCATCATCAGGGATTGCGTGGGCACGTTGGTGACGTTGCGTTTGCCGCTGGGAAGCTTGAGGTCGGGCAGGTCGAAGGCGGCGAGGAATGTCGGCGGTGCCATGATGGACATCTTGAGATAGAGCGAGCGGCGTCCGTCGCCATCGAGCGGACCGGAGAAAAGGTAGCGCGGGGGAAACTCGGTGGCGCGGTGCGGATTGATGGGCAGGCCATAGAGCGTGGCATCGAGCCTGCCGGACACGGCGAGCATGGCATCGCGGATGGCTTCGGCTTCCAGTCGTCGCGTGGGGTAATGATGGCGGAGGCGATTCATAGGGTCGCGCTCGCGGGCAGCGGCGGTGACCGTGCCGGATTGGCGGAAGGTCTCGCTGAGCACGAGGCGGCGCACGAGCTTCTTCGTGGACCAGCCTTCGCGCATGAACTCGCGGGCCAGCCAGTCGAGCAACTCCGGGTGCGAGGGCTTGTCGCCGAGCCGGCCAAAGTCATCCGGCGTGGCGACGAGGCCGATGCCGAAAATCCACTGCCAGATGCGGTTCACATACACGCGGGAGGTCAGTGGGTGTTCGGGATGCAGGAGCGACTCGGCGAGTTCCCGGCGTCCGCTGCCGGTGCTTTTCGCCACGTCATTCCGACCAGCGAACATTTGCAAAAAGTCCGGCATCACGACTTCGCCGAGCGAGTCCACATTGCCGCGCACATTGAAATGCAGACCAGCCTTGGCGGTGTTGCGTTCGTCCATGCTGTTGACGGTGCGGGGGAAGGCGATGCTCCGCTCGACGCGCCGGTATTCCGCCACGAGCGCCGCGAGCGGGCTGCCGGGGTCGGCTTTGTTCGGCAGCAATTGCTGGGCGAGCAACCAGTCGAGCACGGGGCCGTCGCCGGGCTGCGTGTGGTCTTCGCACCAGCGCTGCACCGCGCCCGTGAGCCACGCGGCGAGGCGGGCATTCGCTTCCTCGACGGTCTTCGGCGCGGGGCCGGCGTAGAGCGTGGTGAAGGCATCCAGCGTGTCCTGCGGTGTGCCGCCTGCGTCGTGCGTGACGATGCCCGTGATACTCAGCCAACTGCGTTTGTCGGTGCCGGTGTCCGTGGCCGCTAGGCCGGGCGCGACGCCATGACGCGGCGGGAAATTGGGATTCAACGAGGCCGTGGTGAAATCCAGCGTCACCCGCGTGACGCCATTCTTTAGCGGCGTGTCGCCAAAAGTCTTCCATGTTGGATTCACTTCATTGAGGAAGGTGACGCGTTCATTGAGAAACGTGTTTTCATCCATCATGAGATGTCCGCCGAACTCACCGCCCGCCAGCCGCAGACTGGCGAAGTTTCCTGCCACCAGATGCTGCGGCGGCATGTGCAGCGCACCGGGCAATTTTGATGACAGCGCGTGGGTGTGGTAGCCGCGAGGCAGCAGTCGGGTGAGGACCGCATCGCCATCGAGAGCAATAAGCGGCGTGGCCTCCGGCACCCAGCCGTGCGCCATGCCATCGCCCTCAGCGGTCCAGCCGGCGGGCAGTTGCGGCTGCAAAAAATCGGCCAGCACATTGAAGGCGGCGTTGGCCGTCGTCCGGGTGGCGCGGGTGTCGGTCCATTCTTTCACCAGTGCGTTCCATGTTGCTTCGATGCCGCCTTCCGCCCTGGTGAGCTTGGCCAGCGGATTGGCGATGTCTTCGAGTTTCGGTGCGGGTGCGTCTTTCACTTCCAGCGGCTTGCGCCAGCCTTCGGGTTGAATGCTGGCGGTCCTCCAGCGCGCCGCGAGTTCGCTGCGAATGGAGGCGCGCAACTCTTTGAGCTTCGCGATGGGCGCATCGTTTTTCCCCGGAGCATCCACGGAGCGGGCCGTCCAGCGTGGCGTCATGAAGGCTGCTCCGAGCGCGTAGTAGTCCCGCTGCGAAACGGCCTCTAGCTTGTGATTATGACAGCGGGCGCAGGCGACGGTGGTGGCGAGGAAGACTTTGGAAAACGCATCAATTTTGTTGTTCACCATTTCCTGATGCACGCCGTTCGCATCGAGACTGCTGCCGTGGCGGTGCTCGCCGAGATGGTAGAACATCGGGCCGATGAGGCTTTCGTTGATTTGCAGCGCGGCATCCACACGCGGCGGCGCGAGTAGGTCCCCGGCGAGTTGCTCGCGGAGGAACTGGTCGTAGCCCACATCGCCATTGAACGCGCGAATGAGGTAGTCGCGGTATTCATGCGAGCCTTTCGCGGGCACGTCCCATTCGTAGCCGTAAGTGTCCGTGTAGCGCACTGCATCCATCCAGTGACGGGCAAACTGCTCGCCAAAATGCGCTGAGCTGAGCAACTCATCCACCAGCGCCATGCAGGCCGCTTCCGCATCGGATTGGCTGGCAGTAAGGAAACGCGAGCGCTGCTCCGGCGTGGGCGGCAGACCTGTGAGCACAAACGAAAGCCGACGCAGCAAGACCTCTGCGTCCGCTCGTGGTGCGGGCGACAACCCAGCAGCATCCAGCCCGGCGCGAATGAAGCGGTCCACCGGTTCGCGACTCCACACCGCATCAGCTACCATCGGCGGCTCCACTTTTTGCATGGGTTTCAGGCTCCACCAATCGAGCCGCTTTTGAAACTCCGCCGCCCAATCTGCTGAGATTGGTTGCGCTGCTGCTGGCGCGTCGTTGCGTGGATCCACCGCGCCCTGCTGAATCCATTCGACCAGTAGTGCCACTTCCTCGGGCGGCAGTGCCTTCTTCGGCGGCATGTGCAAATCCTTGTCGGCATAGCGCACCGCCTTGATCAGCAGACTCTCATCTGGCTTGCCCGGCACGATGGCTTTGCCAGTGTCACCGCCTGCTTGCCACGCGGCTCGCGAATCGAGCCGCAGTCCACCTTTTTGTTTTTTGTCACCATGGCATTCGATGCATCGCGCCACGAGCAGCGGACGGATTTTTGATTCAAAGAACGCAACCTTTTCCGCCGACTCCGCACCGACTTCGGCGGGCGGGGCCATCACAAACTCCGGCCCGCGAGGCAGCGTCGTGAAGGCGATGCTAATGGGCTCCTTCATCTCCGGCCCGCCAATCACCCGCAGCGGTGCGCCTGGATTTGGCGCGTCGGTTTTCCACACCGTGACCTGCCCGCGCAGACTCGCCGCGTAGAGATTTCCATCCGGCCCCAGCGCCAGCCCGATGGGAATATTCAACCCGCCGCCCGCCCCCGCCCACTCGACATTCGTCTTCCCATCAAAGCGATGAATCCGCTGCGCCGACGTGCTCCAATACGCCCGACCTTCCGCATCGAAAACCAGCCCCCACGGTGCCTGCGCTGCCTGCTGCGCCCACACCTCGCTCATCGTGCTATCCAGCTTTTCCGATGCGCGACGCACCATCTGCGCGGCAAAGTCGGTGACGAACAAGCGCCCGCCCTGCACGGCGATTTGCGTCATGCCGCCGGGCGACGCCAGCGCCACATCCGCCTTCCATTCGCCCGTCCTGCCATCGAAGCGCTTCACCTTCCCATCGCCCTGACTCGCCACCAGCAAATCGCCCGCCAGCCACGCCATCCCCGTCGCGCGAAACAGCCGCCCGCCATAACCCTCCGGCACATCCAGCCACGTCTCCATCTTCCCGCCGCCCCGTGGGTCATAGCGCAGCACATTTCCCACACCACCCGGCACACCCGTGGAAATGAGCAGCCGCCCCTCGGCATCGAAAAGAATCACGTTCGATGAAGGCAGCCCGCTGATGACCGTCCCCACATGCCCTCCGGTTCCCGAATCGTAGCGCTCCACTTTCCCCGAGCCGTTCATCAGCACCAGCACGTCCGCAGCCGACACGCTCACTAGCTGACCGGCCAGCATCAGCGATGCGGCCAGCAGGATGACTCGGGAAAATGAGCGCACTTGGGTCATGGTGGAAATCTAGCCAGCCACGCCCGACAAAGCTATGTCGCGACCGCCAAAGATTGGTAACATCCTCTTATCACGACGAACCGACTTCAAACTGCCTTTTTCCAAGAAGTGGCCGACCCCACGCAACTCCTGCAAGCGCTGGAGCACCTGCCCGGCGCGCTTTTCATGATGAAGAACCTCGACTCCCGCTACATCTACATGAGCCGAGCGCTGAGGGAGGCCATCAACCTTCCGCCGGAGCAGGAAGTCATCGGCAAAACCGACTTCGACCTCTTCCCCAAAATCATCGCCGAGAGCTTCCGGCAAAACGACCTGCTCGTCTTCAAGCACGGCAAGCCATTGGTAAATGAAGTGCATGCCACGGGGTTCTTCGCCCATGCCCCCAAGTGGACATTCTCCAGCAAATACCCGCTCCACAAC
>JANNXQ010000126.1:0-28175 GCA_031409655.1 Chthoniobacteraceae bacterium
AGCCCAGTGGCCGCGATCTCATCGAGCACCGGCGTCTGGACGTGCGGATGCCCGTGGTAGCCGGTCTCCTCCCAGCCGTGATCGTCACCCATCATCAGGATGATATTCGGCGGAGCGCCTGCGGCCAATGAGGACGCGGCAAGCGCGAGGAGAAGCAGGAGCGTTTTCAGGGTGCTATTTGGCCTCGGCCGGGATGAGGTGTTTCGTGGCAAAAGTTGGAGGTTCGTCGAGCCGCACACCCCGCGCCTTGATGACCAAGGCGCGGGCGAGGCCGGCTCCGAGCGGCTCGATGTCCTGGAGGGTCGGATCAGGCAACTTCGCGGATGGTCACATCGGCCGTGAGCAGGGAGAGCTGGATCACGTCCAGCGGAGCGTTGGTCAGCGGGGCAGTGAAGCCGAGGGACTTGAAGCTGCCGATCCGCTCGGAGACGAAGCCGAAGTGATCGCCCGCGCCACCACTGCCGATGACGATGCCGCCGATCTGGATGGCGGCGATCCGCGCGACGATGGCGCCACCGCCCGCGCCGAAGAGGGCATCATTGACGCCAAAGCCGTCGGCGCCCGTGTCCTCCGCACCCGCGCTCACGCTGCTCGCGATCCAGTCGCCGCCGACCTTGATCGTGCCGATCTGCGCGTCGCCATTGAGCGGGTTGAGATCGACATCGAAGCCCGCGAGGATCTGCGCGCTCTCGACCCGACCACCGACGGTGACGCTGGCGATGGCCACGTCCGTCGAAGTCTGCACAGCCTTGCCCCGCGCGCTGATGACCACGGCGGTGCCGGCATTGCCGATCAGGCTGCCTTTCACGGTGATCGAGCCAAGGTCATCCTCGGCGCGGATCGACCCGCTCTGGGTGAGCGCGCCGACGCTGGTGTCGGTGCCGGCGATGATGGAGCCGCCCACCGTGACGCTGAGAATGCGCTGAGCCTGGATGTAGCCAGTGCCATTCGCGGTATCCGCGCCGGTGACGCTGCCGCCCACGAGGTCGCGGCCGATTTTCACCGCGCCGATGGTGCCATCATTCGCCACGATCTTCCCCGTGCTGCTCGCCGCGCCCCCGATGATGGAGCCGCCGATCGTGACGCTCGCGATATTTCCCGCGGGGGCTTCGATGATGCCTGAAATCCCGGAGGTGCCGGCCCGCAGGTCGCCGCCGATTTTCACCGCCCCGATGTCCCCGCCGCTCTTGATCTCGCCAGTTTCAAAGTCGCTCCCACCAATCACTGACCCACCGATGGTCACACTGGTGATCTTCCCGGCGGCGGCAATGATCGATCCGCTCGAGCCACCGGCGTCGCCTTTCAAATCCCCACCGACCACCACGGGTCCGAGGCCACCGTTAGCCGAGACGGCTCCGGCGAAGTTGCTCTTCCCGCCCAGGACGGAGCCGCCGATGCTGATGCTGGCCAGGGTGGTGAGGCTCTCGACCAAGCCCGAGCGCGGCGCGCTCCCACCGCGGAGATCGCCGCCGATTTTCACCGCTCCCGTAGCCAGGGTGCTGAGGATCTGGCCGCTGTCGTCACCGGCATCACCGACGATCGAGCCGCCCACGCTGACGCTCGCGATCTTGCCGAGGCTCTGGATTTTCCCGGAGCTCAGCCCCTGTCCGCCGAGGATGTGGCCACCGACTTTCACCGCGCCGATATTTCCGCTGGCGAAAATCTGGCCGCTATTCGTCGTCGCGCCGCCGCGCAGATCGCCGCCAATGGTCACCGCCCCGATGTTACCGTCCACGCCGTCATTGACGAAGAATTGGGCGCCGACGACGTCGGCCTTCACCACGAGCGCACCGACCGCGCCATTGAAACTACTGATCAGGCCGCCGCCCAGCCCCTGAGTGGCGACGCCAAAGCGCCCCATGGAGCGCACCGTCAGCGTCTTCAAGGCCTGGACCGCGGGATCACTGTCGCCCGCGTTGATCGCCCCGAGATCACCGGGGATGGTGACGTTTCCGAGATCATGGTTGATCGACTGAATCCCGCCGACGTTCACGAGGCCGTCGCCAGTGGCGCTCTTCTTCACGGTGAAGACCACGTTCGCTCCGTCGAAGATGCCGCCGCCGCCGCTGAAATCGACCAGTTGCAATTGCTCACCCAAGCCAGCAGCGACGGTGAAGAATTGGCCGGCGGTCAAGGTGCCCTTGGAGACTTTCATGGTCACGATGTCGCCATCGACGTCGGTATAGGTGGCGGTCTTGGGATCGACCGCGCTGATGAGGACGGCCGGAGCGATCCGGGCTTCGAGAGGTTCGATGGATGGGGTGATGTTCATGGCGGATTGTGTTGGGGTTTTCAAGGGGTGGATTTGAGTGGGTGGATTTACCGTTAAACTTTGCGGATAGTCACGTCGCCAGTGAGGAGCGAGACGTCGATTGCGGCCAGATGCAGGCTGTTTTTCATGAGAGTGCCGATGCTGGGAAAAATGCAGACCCCGCCCGCGCGCACCCCGAGCCCACGGAACGAACCCAGCCAGCAAACCCGCGATACGCAACTGACGAAGGCTGCGAGTCTATCGCCCCCGCCCACCTATGGCGAGCGCGGAACGCAGCGCATCATCGAGCAGCGGCAGGGCCGCCACTCCTCGTGTTTTCACGCCGCGGCTGCCCGCCTCCCGGCGCCATGAAATCGAAACGCTTCCCGAGCGGCCTCTACGCCCTGGAATCCCTTGAGTCTCGCATCGCTCCGGCGACCATCATCTTCACCGCCCTGGGCGATTCCGGCACGGGCACCGATGGCAACGGCGGCGGCATCTTCAACACCGTGGTCACCCCGGTCCTCCTCAACGGCTCGAAAGCCCTCTTCAACACCCCCCGACCCTGCCGCAAATCCGAGGCCTCTTCACGCCGTAGCGCGCAAGCCCGCGCGGGCTTAGGCGCTACCGATGTTCGGGCTGGCGGCGGCGCTGTTGCCTTTGACGAGGGTGCCGGGGAGCGTGGTCGTGCCCACGTTGAAAAAGACTCCGCCGCCGTCGTTGGCGAAGTTGCCGGTGACGGTGCTCCTGGCGATGACCACGGGGCCGTCCGAGATGCGCAGCCCGCCGCCGCGCCCGCCGGGCCCGGCGATATTGCCCAGCACTTTCACGCTCGTCAGCGTGCCCGCGCCGGCGAGGGTCGCGCCGCCGCCGCTGCTCCCGGCCACATTTCCCTGGAGGAGGGTGCCGGTGAGGGTGAAGTCGCCGAGATTTGTGACGAGATAGACGCCGCCGCCTTGGCCGGTGCGGGCCACATTCCCGAGGAAGCGGTCGCCCTTGCTGGTGAAGTCGCCGTCGCCGTTGGCAAGGATGCCGCCGCCGCTGTTCTGCGCGACATTGGCCTGGAAGAGATTCCCGCTCAGGCGGGCGGTGACGGCGCCGGCCCCCACGCCCTGCAGGAGGAGCGCGCCGCCGGAGGCGAGGGCGCGGTTGTCGGTGAATTTATTGCCGCTGAGATCGAGGACGCTGCCGCCCCCGGCCGTGATGGCCCCCCCGCTGTCCCCGGCGGTATTGCCGCTCAGGGTCGAGCTTTTCAGGGTGAAGACGGTGCGGGCGATCAGGTCCAGGGCGCCGCCCGAGTTCCCGGCGCTATTCCCCAGGAAGCTGGAGCTGGCGATGCTCAGGGTGAGGGACAGGACGCCGCCATGGCCGAGGGCGCCGCCGAAGCCCGCAGAGGCATTGCCGGAGAAAAGGGTGCTGGCGATCTGCACGACGCTGGGGCCCTCAAAGTAGAGCGCGCCGCCGCTGCTGGCGGCGCGATTACTGAGGAAGCGCGAGCTGGCGATGGAGACGGTATCGGCGAGGTCGCTGGCCAGCGCGCCGCCGCGCCCGGCGGAATTCCCGGCAAAGGTGGTGCCCGAGATGGCGAGGTGCCCGTCGTCGAGATAGAGGCCGCCCCCATTGAAGCCGGCGATATTGCCGGTCAGGACGCTCTTTTTCAAAAGCGCCCGCCCCGTATCCGCCGTCTGGAGGGCGAGTCCGCCGCCGCTCCCGCCAGTGGTGCTATTATTCGCGATGAGGCTGGAGTCGATGAGGATCACGGACTTCGCCCCCGCCGTGCCGATGTAGGCGCCGCCGCCTTTGCTGACCGCGGTGTTATTGGCGATGGTCGTCTTCACGAGGGTGACGCCCGCGTCGCCCACGAGGTAGAGCCCGCCGCTGATGTTGGCCGAGGAATTGTGGACGATGGTGCTGCTGAGGATGGCGATCTTCCCGATCGTGCTCGCCCAGACCCCGCCGCCGGTGATGTCCGCGGTGCTGCTGCGGATGACCACGCTTTTCAAAGTGAGCGGCTCGCGGCTGCTGATGGCCCCGCCATTGCCGGTCGTCTTCCCGTCCGTGAGGGTGAGGCCGGAGATGGTGGCGGGCTGGAGCGCGGCGGTGCCGTCGTCGATGTCGAAGATGCGCGAGAGGTTGTTGCCGGAGATGGTGAGGAGGTCGATGCCGGGGCCCTTGATGGTGAGGATGTCCAGGATGTCGAGATGCGCGCCGGCAAGGGTGATGGTGCCGGGGAGCCCGTCAGGGAAGAGCGCGGCGGCAAAGGTGATGGTGTCCGCGCCCGGCCGCGCGTTCGCTTCGACGATGGCTTCGCGCAGGGTCCGGGCCGCGCCCCCGCCATCGTCCAGCAAGCTGGTCACGGTGAAGGTGGCGGGAGCGATGCGGGCTTCGAGGAGTTCAGGGGCGTAGAGCCCGCGGGGGAAGCGAGTGGTGGACATAGGCCGGGATGCTGCCACCGCCTGCCCGCGGGCGCAAGGAAGGCCCGAGCGCACCTCAGCTCACCTCCAGGATGCGCACGTCGTTGGTGAAGGGGATGGCGATGTTTTGATTCCCGGTGGCGGCAAGGAGCGAGGCGACGAAGCCGAAGCTCTTGAAGCTGCCGATCTGCTGCGCGACGAAGCCGTAGTGATCCCCCGCGCCGAGCGAACCGGTGACGTCGCCTTTGATCGCGATGCTGGCGATGCGCGCGATGAGACTCGTGTCGCCAAGGGTCTGGAGCGTGTCGCCAAGGCCGAAGCCTGCACCGCCGCTGTCCTGCGCCCCAGCGACGAGACTGCTCGCGGCCCAGTCGCCGCCCACCGCCACGGCGCCGATCGAGGCGTCAGCGTTTTCCCCATCCAACTTGAACTCGAACCCGGCGAGGATTTGCGCAAAGCGCACGTCGCCTTTCACCGTGATGCTGGCGATGGCGGTGTCGAAGCCAACCGTGGGTTTCACAGCCTGGCCCTTGGCGAGGATTAAGACGGGGTTGTCGCTATTGCCGACGATGCTCCCGCCGATTTTCACCGGGCCGAGATCCGCGCTGGCGATGATCGCTCCCGAGTTCGCCACGAAGCTCGAACTGGCGTTGCTGCCGGCGATGATCGAGCCGCCGAGGGTGACGCTCGCGATGTGCCGGGCGAAGATGGCGCCGGAGATGAAGACAAAGGCGCTCCCGGCGGCGCTCCCGCCGATCAAATCGCCGCCGATGCTCACATGCCCCAGGTCGGCGGCGGCGGAGACGATCCCGCTCCCCCCGCCCGCACTTCCAATGACGCTGCCGCCGATCTTCACATTGCCCATCCCGAGCGTACCGAGGATGCGTCCGCTCTCGTCTCCAGAGCCGCCGGTGAGATTTCCGCCGACGAAGACATGGCCACGATTGCCGAGCGCATCGTTCACGCCGCTCGTCTCCCCCGCGCCGCCAGTGATGCTCCCGGCGACCTTCACATTTCCCATGGTGCCGCTGCTGAAGACCCAGCCGCTATCCGCGCCCGCGCCGCCGACGATGTCGCCACCCACCATTACTACGCCCATCGCCGTAGCGCTTTCGATTCGCCCGCTGCCCTGCCCGGCACCACCGATCACGTCGCCTCCGAGGTTCACGACGCTCATCGTGGTCCCGGCAAAGACGAGCCCGCTATCATCCCCAGAGCCGCCGCGCACGTCGCCGACGATCCGCACGGGACCGATAGCTCCGCCGCCGAGGATGCGCCCGCTATTCGCCGCCGTGCCGCCCGTGAGATCGCCGCCGATGAAGAGGGAGCCGATGCCACCGCTCGTGGCGAGCGAGGCGTCGGTGAAATCGCCCGCCACCTTCAATGCCCCGAGTTTGCCCACGATGGTGCTGGCGAGATCCGTCGCGCCGGTGAGGAGGCCGAGCGTGCCCATGCTGCGCACCGAGAGCAGATTCAGCCCGGAATCCGCGCCCGTGACGAGATCGCCGACATCGATCCTGCCGAGGTCGCCCTTCACCACCACCTGATCGAGATCGACGCCCGCGGCATCGATGAAGCCGACGTGCGCGAGCCCATCGCCGCCGGGTTTCTTCGTCACGGTGAAGACGATCTTTGCCCCGTCGAAAGCCGGCGCAGTGAGATCGAGCTTCGCGAGCTGCCCCGCCGGGCCGCCGCCGATGAAGGTGAGATCGGTGGCGACCAGGGGTGCGACGGCGGCCCCGGCTTTGGTGGCGGTGATTTTCACGCTGTCGCCGTCGAGGTCGGTGTAGGTGATGAAGACGGCGGCGGGAGCGATGCGGGCTTCGAGGGGTTCGAGGGAGGTGGTGGTTTTCATGGGAATGCGGGTCGTTTTATTGGGGGAATGGTCAGAGTTCGAAGTTGATGAAGCCGGGCTGGCCGGGCGGGAAGATGGCGGCGGTGCCGAAGACCCCGGCGTCGGCGAGGCCGTTGCCGCCGTCGAAGTTCACCGATTTCTGGAAGACCGCGCCGAGGAAGGGGCCGGCGGGGAAGGCCACGCGGAGGCTGTCGTTGGCGTCGCCGAAGAGCACCGAGACGGTGCCGGCAAAGAGGGTGCGGCCGCGCGTCAGGGTGCTGGCATTCTCGATGTCGAGGGCGTCGCTGCCGCCCGCGAGTCCGGCCTCAAAGGGACCGCGGAAGGTGGCATCGTTGACGAGGATCTCGTCGGGCCCACCCGCGCCGAAGAAGCGCGCGGCACCCCGCACTTCGAGACCGCTGATGGCGAAGGTGCCGCCGAGCGTCGCGCCGCTGCTAAAGAGGAGCGTGCCGCCGATCTGCAAAGCCGCGAGACGTCCGGTGAGCTCGACGTTCGCCGCGGTGCCGCCGGTGATGAATTGCGCGTCGCCCGCGATCTTCCCAGAGGCGACCGTCACCTCCGCGTCGAAGGTGGTGCCGTTGTGTTCGAGCCGCAGGGTTCCGCCGACTTTGAACGCGCCGCTGGTGAGGACGTCCGTGCCGAGCGCGCCCCCGGTCGTCTTGATAGTGACGTCCTTGCCGACACTGAGCGCGACGACGTTCACATCGAACAGCGCGCCCGTGGTGCCGGTCGCGAGCACGGAGCCCTTCACGGCGTAGGTGCCGATGTCGAGGTCGAGGCTGACGCTGTCGCCATCCAGCGCGATGTCGCGGCCGATGCGCGCGCTGGTGGCGCCGATCTCCATGCTCACCCCGCCCGTGGCCGAGGCGCGAATGCTGCCACCGATGTCCATCGTGCCGCGGTTGAAGATCGTATTGGCGACAAAGGTGGCGTCGGTCGTGGTGCTGAAGTCGTGCTTCACGCGCAGTTCGCTCGAGCTGAAGACGTCATTGCGCGCGCTGCCACTGCCCACGCTGCCACTCGAAAGCAAGACCCCGCCGCCGATGCGGATGATGTCGGCGCTGATCGTATTCTTAAACGCGCCCGAGGCGTGCCCGATGAGGAGATCGCCCTTCACATCGAGGAGTGTGCCGGGGGTGATGTTCACCGTGTCGAGGTCGGCATCCGCCGCGGTATTCACCGCGAGCGAGCCGAGCGTCACGCGACCGGTGCCTTTGCCGATGCTGATGACATCCACGCCGGCACCCGCCCTGATGTCGAGCTTGCCACCCACGCGCAGCGACGACTGCGGGGCGATCTCGATGGTGCTCGCCGCATCGCTGTCCTCGATGAGCAAGCCCTTGCCGATGTCGAGCAAGCGCGGGTTGATGACGATCTGCGCCGCGCCCGCCGCGCCGCCGTGATAATCCACGCCGCCGCGAATCTTGATCGCGCCGCCCTGGATGAAGAGCGTATCGATCCCATTGCCGCCCTGCACCGTGACGTTGCCGCCGACGGTCGCAAATTCCCCATTCACCGAACCGCCGCCGCCGCCATCGCCGGTCTGCAAATTCACATTCCCACCGACGCTCACGCGGTAGCCTTCGAGAAAGCACGTATCGAATCCGGCACCACCCGTGTAGTTGAGATTCCCGCGGATGCTGGGGCTGCTGAGGAAGACGCCATTGTTGCCCGCGCCGGCGTTGATCGTGAGATTCTTTTTGAAGCTGACGTTGGTGAAGAAGGCGGTGTCGGCGTTGTTGCCGAAGTTCACCGTGACGTCGCCGGTGACGCCGGTGAGAAAGCCGAGCGCGGCTGGCGTGGCCGCGCCGATCTGAATGAGCGTGCCGGCGCTCCCGGTGATGGCCCACGTCTTCGCGTCGATCTGCTCGACGGTGAAGTTTGTGGCGTCCACGCCGCCGGTGAGGGTGAGCGCGCCATTCGCGAGAGTGGCGACGATGAGGCCCGCGGGGGCGATGCGGGATTCGAGGGGTTCGATGTTCATGGTAGTGGGTGTTTGAGTTGGGATGGATCAGACTTCGCGAAGGCTCACGTCGCCGGTGAGCAGCGCGAGCGGGATGAGTGGATCGGTGGCGGCGGTGAGTGGCGCGATGTAGAGGCCGGCTCGGAAGCTGCCGATCTGTTGCGCGGTGAAGCCGGAGTGGTCGTTCGGGTTCGCCTTCGTGCCGATGACGGCGCCGCCGATGGTGATGCTCGCGATCCGCGCGATGATGAGATCACCGTTGAATCCGGGAATCGCGTAGTCGTCGCCATTGGCAAAGCCATCGCCCGCCGGATCGCTGACTCCGGCGGAGATATTGCTCGCGATCCAGTCGCCGCCCACGCGCACGGTGCCGATCGAGGCGTTGCCATTGCTGCCGCCGCCCGGCGTATCGTTGGGGGCGAAACCGGCGAGCACCTGGGTGAAGAGGACGCGTCCGCCGACGACGAGGCTGGTCAGGGCGAGGTCGCTGGCGCGGGCGCTGCCGGTCGGTTGGCCGAGCGCGGAGATCACGGGACGCACGATGCCATTCGCGCTTTCATGGCCGAGGATGCTGCCGCGCACGGTGACGGTGCCGATGTCGTGCCCGGCGCGAATCGACGCATTGTGGACGAGGTCGGAGAGCGTGTCCTGATCGATGCCGGAGACGATCGAGCCGCCGATGAGCACACTGCCGATGCGATCGGCTTTGATATAGGCGGACTCCGACGAGTCCCCGCCGCGGATGTCGCCACCGATGGTCGCCGTGCCGAGCCGGCCGCCCACATCGATGACGCCGCGCGGCAAGGGCGTGCCGATGACGCGCCCGAAGACGAGCGTCTCGCCAACGAACGACCGCCCGATGCTCAGGCTGGTGAGATCGCCACCCACGGTGATGGCGCCACCGCGCAGGTCGCGCCCGATTTTCAGCGCCCCAATGTCGCCCTGCGTCTCGATGTTTCCGTAGAAAGTCCAGCCACCGATGCTGATGCTGGCGATGTCCGAGGTGCCGCCCGCGGCGATCTCGCCGAAGTAGAAATCGCCGCCGATACGCACCGTGCCGATCTTCGTGCCGCTGACGATCGCGGCGGAGTGGTCGGGCACCTTCCCGATGAGCGGATTCGCCTGCACATTGCCGCGGATGGTGACGTTGCCGATCTCGCCGGTGGTGGTGAAGATGGCGCCGGAGTAAAGATCGGTTCCGCCGCGCAGATCGCCACCGATCGTCACGGTGCCGAGCTTGGTGAAGGAATGGATCGCGCCGCTCTGCTTGCCGGAGCCGCCCAGCACGGTGCCGCCGATCTGCACCGTCGTCAGCGTGCCGTTCGCTTTGATGAGGCCGGATTCGTCGCCCGCGCCGCCACGCACGTCGTGCGCGATTTTCACGAGGCCGAGCGTGCCGCCGGAGAAGATCTGCGCACTGCTCGCGCCGCCTTCTTTGCCCGGCTGGGCGAGGAGCGAACCGCCGAGGGTCACGCTCGGGAGATTCCCCACGGCGATGATCGCGCCGGATTGCAGGCCCGAGCCGCCGAGGATGTCGTCGCCGATCACCACCGCGCCCATGGTGGTGAAGCTGTAGATCAGCCCGCTCGAGGTGTTGCTCCCGCCGCGGAGCGAGCCGCCGATGTTCACCGCGCCGACTTTGCCCGAGGTCGATTGCACGATGCCGGAAAAGTTGCCCGCGCCGCCCACGACATCGCCGCCGATCTTCACCGGTCCGATATTCCCGACGGCGATGATCGCGCCGGAATTATCCGCCGCGCCGCCGACCAGCGAACCGCCAATGTTGATCGCGCCGATGCCGCCACCATCGGTCACATTGAGATACACCCCGACGACATCGCCGGTGATCTTGAGCGCGCCGACGGAGCCGCGGATGTCGCTCTGCAAATCGCCACCGAGCGTCGCGGTGCCAAAGCTGCCCATCGACCGGGCACACAAGGTCTTCAGCGCCGGCGTCGCGAAGTTCAAATCGCCCACGTCGATCGCGCCGAGGTCGCCTTTCACCGTGACATTGCCGAGATCGACGCCAGTGGCGTTGATGCTCCCGACATGCGCGAGGCCATCGCCGGTCGCGACCTTGGTGACCGTGAAAATGATGTTCGCGCCGGCAAAACCAGCGTCCGTGATAGTGAGCGAGCGCAACTGCCCACCGACGCCGATGGGCACGATGGTCAGATCGTTAAGGTCGAGCGGTCCGGCGGAGGTGGTGACTTTGACGAGGTCGCCGTCGATGTCGGTGTAAGTGACAAACGAGGCGGGGGCGATGCGGGTTTCGAGGGGTTCGATCATAAGGAGTGAGTGGAGGGTTGAGGGTTGAGCGTTTCAGACTTCGCGGATGGTCACGTCGCCAGTGAAGAGCGAGAGCTGGATGGGGGCGTCTTGGGCGGCGGTGAGCGGGGGGAGGAAGGCGCCGGCGCGGAAGAAGCCGATCTGTTTGGCCACGAAACCGAAGTGGTCCTCGGGCCGCACGTCGCCGGCCACGGTGCCGGCGATGGTGATGCTGGCGATGCGCGAGATGAGCGTGGCGCCGGGGATGAGCTGGTCGGTCGCTTTGCCGAAGCCGCTGTTGTTCGGATCCTGCACGCCGGCGGAGATGCTGCTCGCGAGCCAATCGCCGCCCACCGTCACGATGCCAATCGAGGCGTTGCCATTGGTGCCGGCGGTGATCGTGTCATCCTGATCGAAACCGGCGAGCACGAGCGACCATTCGACGCGGCCGCCGACGCTGAGGCTTCGAATGGCGATGTCGCTCGTCGCACCGGGGGCGAGCAGTTCCTGGCCGCGCGCGGAGATGATCACGGGGGTGAAGCTGCTCTGGGTCTTGCGACCGATGAGGCTGCCTTTCACCACCACGGGGCCGAGGTCGTCGGCGACGCGGATCGAGGCGTTGTTCGTCAGGTCGTTGAAGAGATCCTCGTTGATACCGGCGATCATCGAGCCGCCGATGGTGACGCTGGCGATGCGGTCGGCCTCGATGAAGCCGGTGCGGTCGAGCGTGGGCGCGCCGCTCGCGATGCTGCCGCCGACGACGTTGCCGCCGATCTTCACCGCGCCCATGTCGCCGACGCTGCCGACGTAGCCGGTGCGAATGGCGGTGCCGCCCACGAGCGATCCGCCGATGGTGAGACTCGCCAGGGTGTCGAAGGTGAGGATCGCTCCGGCGCTGTTCGCGCTGCCGCCGATGACGCTGCGGCCGATCTTCACTGGACCCAGCGGGCCGAAGCTCCCGATGCCGCCGCTGCTCGTGGCTGATCCGCCGACGAGTGAACCGCCGACGGTCACGCTCGCGAGGTCGGCGCTTTCGCTGACCACGCGGCCTGAGTCAGCACCCGTGCCTCCGCGGAGATCGCGCCCGATCTTCACCGCACCGAGCCTCTCCGCGGCGACGATCGCGCCGCTGCCCACGCCCGCGCTGCCGACGACGGAGCCGCCGATGGTCACGGTGCCCATGTCGTCGTCGCAGTAGATCAGGCCGGTATTCAGCGCCGGGCCCCCGAGCACTTCGCGGCCGATCGTCACCGCCAGGAGATCGCCGCCACTCGAAATGCTGCCGCTGCTGATCCCGCCCGCGCCGACCAGCGAACCGCCAACGCTCACGCTGACCATGAATGAGGCGGAGTCGATGACGCCGGAAGCAGCGCCCGCACCGCCGACGATACTCCCGCCGATCTTCACCACGCCCGTGGTGAAGCCGCTGGCGATCTGCCCGCTGTCCGCCCCGGCACCGCCGAGGATCGAGCCAAGCACGGTGACGTTGCCGATTTTGGCGAAGTTGCCGCTGACCGTGAAGATCCGCCCGGAGTTCGGCCCCGATCCGCCCTGCACATCGCCGCCGATCGTCACCGGGCCGATGTCGCCGGCGCTCTTGATCTCGCCGCTGCTGACGATGTTCGAACCGCCGATGAGCGAGCCGCCGAGGGTCACGCTGACCAATTTGCCGTGGCTGCCGATGCGGCCGGATCGGTTGCCCGAGCCACCCTGCACATCACCGCCGATCTTCACCGGGCCGATGTCGGCCGGGGGCGCACCCGGTGCTCCGTCGTTGCCAATGAGCCCGCTGGCATTGCCGCCGCCGCCGAGGAGCGAGCCGCCGATGGTGACGCTCGCGATCTTGCCCCCCCCGGTGATCGCGCCGGAAGAAACGCCCGCGGCGCCCTGCACGTCGCCGCCGATCGTGACGGCGCCCAAGTCGCCGCTGCTGAGGATCTGGCCGGCGTTGTTGCCGCCGCCGCCGAGGAGCGATCCGCCGATGATCACCGAGGCCATCGTGCCGGAGCTATTGATGAAGCCGGCCGCGCCGCCACTGCCCCCGACCACGTCGCCAGTGATTTTCACCGGACCCATATTCCCAAAGCTGAAGATGCTGCCGGCAGAGACGTTGGAGCCGCCAATCAGCGAGCCGCCCACAGTGATGCTGGGAATGTGGCCGATGGCCGTGATACTGCCGGAAAACAGGCCCGCACCGCCCTGCACGTCGCCGCCGATGCGCACTGCGCCGATGGCGCCGTCGGCGCGAATCTTCCCGCTATCGTCCGAGACGCCGCCGACGAGCGAACCGCCGATGGTCACCGGGCCGATCGTGGCGAAGGTGCCGCCGAAGACGCGGATGTAGGCATCCTTGAGGTCGCGGGTGACTTTGAGCGAGCCGAGCGCGCCCTGGATGTCGCAGTCGTTGCCATTTCCGGAGAGGCCCATCGAGCGCACGCTCAAGCTCGCGATGGCCGGCGTGCCGTCGGTGCCACTGCCGGCGTCGATCTCGGCGAGGTCGCCTTTCACGAGCACGGTGACGAGGTCGTTCGTGCCGGCGTTGATCCGCCTCACATCCGCGAGCCCGTCACCCGTCGCGGCTTTGGTGACGCTGAAGACGATGCTCGCGGTGTCGAAGCCGGCCTCGGTGAGATTGAGCAGCGTGAGATGCCCGCTCGCGCCGGCGGTGAGCGTGAGATCGGTGAGGTCGAGCGGCGGAGCGACGGCGCCGGCTTTGCTCGCAGTGATGCGGACGAGATCGCCGTCGAGGTCCGTGTAGTTGATGGCGATGGAGGCGGGGGCGATGCGGGCTTCGAGGAACTCGATGAAGGCCTGGGCAGGACGACGGGCTTGGGTGCGGATTGGGAGCGGTTTCATGGGATTGGAGTGTGGGAATGGCTGTGGATCAGATTTCACGGAGCGTGACGCCGCCGGTGGTTCCGGGCGGAGGCGGAGAGATCTTCATCGAGTGGCCGGTAGCGGTTGAACGCGTGAGATTGCGCGGATTGCGCGGATTGCGCGGATTCAGCGTCGCCGATGGGATGCGCGGCAACGCGAAGGTTGCCACAAGTACGGAGCCATCGAAGTCTGCGGAGAGGCAGGGCATTCGCATGGCGCGGGGATGGAGGACCGGAAGAAAGACCGTCGCCGCGACGAAGCACACGAGTGCTCGCGAAAACTCGCGCCTTCGGGAAGGAGCAATATCCACGACGCGCCGCGATCGACGTGGAGACACTAAAGGCCCGCGCCGGCGGCGGGCGAGCATGAAGTGATGGAACCCCCAGGCTCGTACGATTGAGCCAAGTGGTGCGCAAAGTCCGAGTCGAGTTTCCGGGAGCGCCCTACCTTGCCCACTGGCCAACCGGTGAATGAGATAAACCGAAGGAAGCATGTGAAATGCGTGCGATTTGAAGGTTGCCCCCTTTTCAACACTAACTGGGGGACGGCGAGGGATGCGCTCGAGAGCTTTGCGGCGTGATGCTTGAAGCTCACTTGGAATTTGAAACGTGGCGCCTGGGACTCGCGGCGGGGACCCAAGTGTGGGGAGATTGCGTCGGGAATCGCCTCGCGAGGGCGGTCGGCGCGTGAATGATGCATGCGCACTTTTTTGTCCAGCGACCCGGACTCAAATCGGATTTACTGCTGAATCCCTGCATGAAGCGAAAACTCGAAACTCGAAAGTGGGCGATCGTCACTCTGTCCGTTGCGCTCGTCGGCCAAGGACTGGCCGCGGACCTCACCTTCAATCGCGACATTCGCCCGATCCTCTCGGACAAGTGTTTCGCCTGCCACGGCTTCGACCCGAAGACGCGCGAGGCCGACCGGCGGCTCGATAATGCGGAGGGCGCGTATGCCGACCTCGACGGGGTACGCGCGATCGTGCCCGGCGATCTCGTGAAGAGTGAATCGTGGGTGCGGATCATCAGCGACGACAAGGACGAGGTGATGCCGCCGCCGAAGTCGC
Organism: Chthoniobacteraceae bacterium; assembly: GCA_031409655.1. Lineage (GTDB taxonomy): Bacteria > Verrucomicrobiota > Verrucomicrobiia > Chthoniobacterales > Chthoniobacteraceae > JANNXQ01. The sequence continues at coordinate 14,695 of JANNXQ010000126.1, forward strand.
ACAAGACGCTGACGGCTGCGGAGAAGGAGACGATCAAGCGCTGGATCGAGCAAGGTGCGCGCTATCAGAATCACTGGGCCTTTGAGCGGCCGCAGCGCGCGGCGCAACCGACGGTGAAAGACCAGGCGTGGGTGCGGAACCCCATCGACTCCTTTGTGCATGCGGGGCTCGAACGCGTGGGACTCGCGCCGGCACCGGAGGCGGATCGGCGCACGCTCGCGCGGCGGGTGTCGCTCGACCTCATCGGGCTGCCGCCGATGCCGGAGGAAGTGGAGGCCTTCGTGAAAGACCCGGCGCCGGACGCTTACGAGCGGCTGGTCGCGAAGCTCCTGGCGCGGCCGCAGTGGGGCGAGCATCGCGGGCGCTACTGGCTCGATGCCGCGCGCTACGCCGACACGCACGGGCTGCACTTCGACAAGTATCGCGAGATCTGGCCGTATCGCGACTGGGTGATCGCGGCCTTCAATCGCAACCAGCGCTTCGACGAGTTCACCGTCGAGCAGCTCGCCGGCGATCTCCTGCCGAAGCCGACGCGCGCGCAGCTCATCGCGACCGGCTTTCACCGCTGCAACGCCACGACCAATGAAGGCGGCACCATCGACGAGGAGAATGTCGCCAACTACGCCCACGATCGCGTGAGCACGACGTCGTGGGTCTGGCTCGGGCTCACGGCGAATTGCGCGTCGTGCCACGACCACAAGTTCGACCCGATCACGTCGAAGGACTTCTATGCGATGGCCGCCTTTTTCCGGAATACCACGCAGCCGCCGAAGGATGGCAACGTCGAGGACACCAAGCCGGTGATCTATCTGCCGCTGCCCGGTGACGAGAAGCGCTTCGCGGAACTCGGCAAGGTGATCGCCGGAGAGCGCGCGCAACTGGCGGCGCGGCGGGCCGATGCGGCAAAGGATTTCGATCTCTGGCTGAAAGTGGCGAAACCGGAGGACGTGGCGGTGAATCCCGAGAGCTTCGTGGTGCGGGTGCCGCTCGATGAAGGCGCCGTGGAGGTGCGCGCGGAGACGGCGAAGGGCGAGACGACTTTCGCCGCGACGGGACCGATCGAATGGCGCGAAGACGGGCGCTTCGGACGCGCGCCCGCTTTCACGAATGGCTCCCACTTCATCCTCGGCGATCTCGCGGACTTCGAGCGCGACCAGCCCTTCTCCGTCGGCGCGTGGGTGAATGTGCCGGAGAATGCGCGCGGCGGCACGGTCGTCGCGCGGCTCGACGATCGCACGGGCACGCAGGGTTGGGAGCTGGCGGTCGAGGGCGCGAAGTTCGCCGTGCAGCTCGCCGCGCGCGAGCCGGCCGGGACGCTGCGCGCGGCGACGAAGGCAAACACGGTGCGCGCCGGCAAGTGGCAGCATGTGCTCGCGACCTACGACGGCTCGGGCTCCGCGGATGGCTTCCGGCTTTTCAGCGACGGCCGGCCGCAGGTGCTCGTGCCACAAGGAAAGGAGCTCAAAGGCTCGACCCGCGCGGCCGTACCGCTGCGCCTCGGGCAGCGCGAGAAGCGCGGCGTTTTCACCGGTGGCCAGACGCAGGACGTGCGCATCTATGCCCGCGCACTCACCACGGGCGAAGCGCGTTCCCTGCCCACCGAGAGCAGCCTGCGCGCGGCCTTTGCGGCTCCGCCGGAAAAGCGCACGCCCGCGCAGAAAGCCGCGCCGCTGAACTTCTACATCGATAATCTCGACGCCCCATCGATCGGCATGGCCTTCCACATCGAAGCACTCGAAGACGAGGACGCCGACATCCGCGACCGCGCGACCGTCTCGCACATCCAGGAGGAAAAGCCGGGCGAACCAATGGCCCACGTGCTGATGCGCGGCGCCTACGACAAGGAGGGCGAGAAGGTCGGCCCCGCGGGCTTCAGCGCGCTGCATCCCATGCCGCCGGGCGCTCCGAAGAATCGCCTCGGCCTCGCGCAATGGCTGGTGGCGCCGGAGAATCCGCTCACGGCGCGGGTCACGGTGAATCGTTTCTGGCAGGAGCTCTTCGGCACGGGGCTGGTGCGGACTTCGGAGGATTTCGGATCGCAGGGCGAGCCGCCGACGAATCCCGAATTGCTCGACTGGCTCGCGGTCGAGTTCCGCGAATCGGGCTGGGACGTGAAGAAACTCTTCACCCTGCTCGTGACCTCCGCGACCTATCGCCAAGCCGCGACGGTGACGCCGGAGAAGCTGGCGAAAGATTCGCACAACCGGCTGCTCTCGCGTGGCCCGCGCTTCCGCATGGATGCGGAGATGCTTCGCGACTACGCGCTCGGCGCGAGCAGCACGCTGTCGCCGAAGATGGGCGGCCCCGGCACCAAGCCCTACCAGCCCGAGAACGTGTGGGAAGTGGTCGGCGTGAACACCGACAAGTATGTGCAGGACAAGGGCGAGAGCCTCTATCGACGGTCCATTTACAACTTCTGGAAGCGCATGGCGCCGCCCGCTAGTCTCGAGATTCTCAACGCCCCGGCACGCGAATCGTGCGTGGTCCGCCGCGAACGCACCAACACACCGCTCCAGGCGCTGGTGACGTTGAACGACCCGCAATTCGTCGAAGCCGCGCGCCGCCTCGCGGAGACAGCGTGGAAAGAAAGCGGCGACCCGACGAAGGCTATCGACCTCATCGCCGCGCGCGTGCTGCTCCGTCCGCTCACCGGCGCCGAGCGCGAAGTCGTCGCCCGCACCGCCGGCGACCTCGAACGCGACTTCGCCGCCAACGCCGCCGGCGCCCAAGCCTTCCTCACCGTCGGCGAAGCCAAGCCCGATCCCACCCTCCCCGCCCCCCAACTCGCCGCCCTGACGATGGTAGCCAACCAACTCCTCAACCTCGACGAAGCGCTGAATAAGTAGTTAGGCCAAGAACAACCCTGATATGAATATCCAGAGCTATATGCCAAACCGCGCCTTTGTCGCATTCCTTCGGTTGTGGATCATCTTTTGGAGCCTCTGTCTGGTGATTTACCTCGGGTCGATCATTGCATTCGTAGTGCTCATGCCAAACGACAAGCACGGATGGCAAGGAATTCGCACGGCTTTCTGGTCATTCAGTCCGGGTGCTCTGCTCGCAGGATATCTTATCATCTCGTCCTACCGCGAACTGCGTTCCATCAAGAGCGCCTTCGAGTCGAGCGCGGTCAAACCTCCAGCGACGCCCTTCTGAGTCAAACAAGGAAGCCGCCAAGAAGCGCATTGAGAACAAACCGGAGTTGAAGTCATTCCAGAATTCGCTCAACCAATGAATACAATCAACTCCGGGCACAAATGGCCTAACCACGCGCCTCCTGATGATCGTCGCTTCACCGGCCTTTCGTGGTTCTGCGCATACTCGTCCTTCATCTTGCTTGGCCTCTATTTGCTTCTCGGACTCCACATTCGATTGGGTCTTGGCCATTGGCCGACTCCAATGTTCGAGAACTACACGGCTCCGTCGTTCCAAGCGCACATGGAGGTCGTCCGTCTTTTCCTTTTCGTTACCTGGTTCGTCATCGGGCCGGTGTGGCTCGCGTGTTTGCTCATCCGTCCGCTCCGTCCTAGTCCGCCTTGCATCATCGCATATCAACTCGCGACATTCGTCGGCGGGTATTTGCTCATCATTGCCGTTCTCGCGTTCGACCCAACAACTTTCTCAGCATGGTATCTCGACTAAATGGTATTTCTCCAACAGCCGCAACGCCTATGCGCTGCAACTCGCGGGTGAATCCTCAACAGGAGCCGCTACCAATCCCCATTCCACGTCCATGAACTGCAACTCCCACCTCTTCACCGATCTCCCCGAGGAAACACGCCTCGCCCTGACCCGCCGCGAATTCTTCGCCCGCGGACGCAACGTGCTCGGCACGGCGGCGCTCGGTTCGCTGCTCGGCAGTGATCTCGCGCGCGCCCTCGCGAGCACCGCCGCCGGTCAGACGGGGCTCCCGCATTTTCCGCCCAAGGTCAAAAACATCATCTACCTCCACATGGTCGGCGGCCCATCCCAGATGGACCTCTTCGACTACAAGCCGGAGATGGCGAAGATGTACGACAAGGATCTGCCCGAGAGCATCCGCCAGGGGCAGCGGCTGACCACGATGACCAGCAAGCAGGCGCGCTTCCCGATCGCGCCGTCGAAGTACAAATTCAGCCAGGCGGGCCAGTGCGGGCTCTGGATGAATACGGAGCTGCTGCCGCAGACCGCGAAGGTCGTCGATGACATGACCTTCATCCGCTCGATGCACACCGAGGCGATCAATCACGAGCCGGCCATCTGCGCCATGCAGACCGGCGCGCAGATCGGCGGGCGGCCCTGCATCGGCTCGTGGGTCAGCTACGGACTCGGCGCGCTCAATGCCAACCTGCCGACCTTCGTCGTGCTCGTGGCCACGCCCACGAACAATGAGCAGAACCAGGCCATCTCCGCGCGCCTCTGGTCCGCGGGTTTCCTGCCCGGCGAACATGCGGGAGTCAGCTTCCGCAGCCAGGGCGATCCCATTCTCTTCATCGGCAACTCCCCCGGCATCACCCCGGCGATGCGCCGCCGCCAGCTCGACGGGCTCCGGCAGCTCAACGAAATGGCGCAGCGCGCCGTGGGCGATCCGGAGACCAACGTCCGCATCCAGCAATACGAAATGGCCTTCCGCATGCAGGCCAGCGTGCCCGATCTCATGGACGTGGCCAGCGAGCCCGCCTCGACCTACCAGCTCTACGGCGACGACGCGAAAAAGCCCGGCTCCTTCGCCTACACCTCGCTGCTCGCGCGGCGGCTCGTCGAGCGCGGCGTGCGCTTCGTGCAGATCTATCACAACAACTGGGACCACCACCGCAACGTCGGCGGACGCATGCCCGACCAGTGCCGCGACGTGGATCAGCCGACTTACGGGCTCATCCAGGATCTGAAAGCGCGCGGCCTTTTCGACGAGACGCTCATCATCTGGGGCGGCGAATTCGGACGCACCATCTACTCGCAAGGCGGCCTCACGCGCGAGAACTACGGGCGCGATCATCACCCGCGCTGCTTCACCATGTGGATGGCCGGCGGCGGCGTGAAAGGCGGCACCATCTACGGCGAGACCGACGACTTCTCCTACAACATCGTCCAGGACCCGGTGCATATCCGCGACTTCCACGCCACCGTGCTGCACCTGCTCGGCCTCGACCACGAACGCTTCAGCTACAAGACGCAGGGCCTCGACTTCCGGCTCACGGGCGTCGAGAAGGCCACCGTGGTCAAAGGCATCCTCGCGTAACGCGGCGGGAACGTGCGGAGCGACCGGGAGCGTAGAAAGGCGCAGTCTTTTCGTGAGCGCTCCGTGACCCTGTCGCCACTTTTTTCCACAGGCTGAAAAGTATCGAGTGCGCCCGCCGATCGATGGGCATCGAAGGTGGAGAGCCGGAGCGCCGCACCTCTCGCTGCTAAACCTCCAGGATGCGCACGTCGTCGGTGAAGGGGAGGGCGATGTTTTGCGCGGCGGTGGCGAGCAGGAGCGGGGCGGTGAAGCCGAAGCTCTTGAAGCTGCCGATCTGCTGCGCGACGAAGCCGAAGTGATCGCCCGCGGAGAGCGAGCCGGTGACGTTGCCGCGGATCGTGATGCTGGCGATGGCGATGTCGAAACCGGTGGGCGGCTTCACAGCCTGCCCGTCCGCGGCGATGAGCACGGGATTCTCGCGGTTGCCGAAAATACTGCCGCCGATCTTCACCGGGCCGAGATCGCTTCCCGCGACGATCGCGCCGCAGAGGTCGAGCGTGCCGGTGCTGGCATCGGTGCCGGCGATGAGCGAGCCGCCGATGGTCACGCTGGCGATCCGGCCGGAGCTGCTCCTGACCATGCCCGAATTAGACAGCGAGTCCGAGTCAGCGATGCTTCCGCCGATGAGGTCGCTGCCGATCCGCACGTGGCCGATTCCTTGGTTGGCATCCACCGCGCCGGTGGAGTTGCCGGCGCCGCCGACGACATCGCCGCCGATCTGCACATTCCCGAGGCCATTGCCGGAAATGTGGCCGCTGATATTGCCCGGGCCGCCGACGACGTCGCCGGCGATGCGCACATTGCCCGTGGCGCCGAGGCTCTAAATGCCGCCGCTGTTTAGCAGAGTGCCGCCGATGAGGTCGCCGCCGATAAAGATCGAACCGATCTGTCCATCCGCGCCGGGGCCGGGAGGGGTGGTCACGAAAATGTGGGCATCGGTGAAATCGCCGGCAACCTTCAGCGCGCCGAGCTTGCTGGTGATGGTGCTCTCGAGATTGCCCGAGCCGCCCTGGCTCACCAGGCCGAGCGTGCCCATGGCGCGCACCTGGAGCAGATTCAGCCCGGGGTCGTTGGCGGTGATGGTGTCGCCGGCGACGATGCGGCCGAGGTCACCTTTCACGATCACCTGATCGAGCGAGCGGTCGAAGGCATTGATGAAGCCGACGTGCGCCAGGCCATCACCGCCGGGTTTCTTCGTCACGGTGAAGACGATCTTCGCCCCGTCGAAGCCCGCTTCGGTCAGCGTGAGGGTGGCGAGCTGGCCGGTGGCGCCGCCGCCGACCAAGGCGAGGTCCGCGGCGTCGAGAGGAGGGGCGGCCGCGCCGGCCCGGCTGGCGGTGATTTTGACCAGGTCGCCGTCGAGATCCTGGTAGATGAACGAGACGGCGGCGGGGGCGATGCGGGATTCGAGGAGTTCGATGAATGGGTAGGCCTTCACGGGATGCAGTGGTGTGGAGTGGAGGTTGAGAAATCAGAGGGCTACTTCGCGCACGCGCAGGTCGCCGGTGGCGCCGACAAGTAGGCCGTTGAGGTCATTGGCCGTGCGAGGTGTGAGCGGGAAAGCAGCGCCGCCGACTTTGAACGAACCGATCTCCTGCGCGACGAAGCCGAAGTGATCGGTACCACCGACCGTGCCGCGCGCGGTGCCTTTGATCGTGATGCTGGCGATCTTCGAGGCGATCGTTGCCGAACCGCCGGCGATCTTTTGGTCGTCGCCTTCGCCAAAGAAATCGTTGCGCGCCGCAGTGGCGTCGTCCTGCACGCCAGCGATGAGATTGCTCGCGATCCAGTCGCCCGCGACGACCGCGCCGGTCTGCGCGTCGGCATTCACGGCCAGCAAATTGAAATCGTAGCCAGCTAGGATGTCGGCGAACTCCACGCGGCCGGTCACCGTGAGGCTCTTGATGGCCACGTCGCTGGTCGTGCCTTGCACGGCCTGGCCGCGCGCGGTGATCAGCACCGGATTCGCACTGTTCCCGATGATGCTGCCTTTGACGATGATCGCGCCAATGTCGTCCGCGACTTGGATGACGCCGCTCTGAAATACGCTGAAGCCTCCGCTTTCTCCGCCGGAGATGATCGAGCCGCCGACGGTCAGGCTTGCGAGGCGCTGGCCCAGAATCCGCCCCGAATAGGCAATCGAACCTCCATCCGCATCGGCACCCTTGATGTCGCCGCCGATTTTCACCGGACCGATCGCGCCGACTGCGGAGATTTCACCGCTATTGCCCCCCGTACCCCCGAGGAGCGAGCCACCGACCGTGAGGCTGGCGATGCTCGAATTAGTCCCGATTTGCCCTGATGACGCACTAGAGCCGCCGGCGATGTCGCCACCGACTTTCACCGACCCGATCGCCCCGGTGCTGAAGATGCGCCCTCCGTCGCCGTCGGAACCGCCTATGAGTGAGCCGCCGATCGTGATCGAACCGATCTTTCCATCCAGCCCGCCCCCGACCGCGAGATAAGACTCCCGCATGCTGCCGACCATTTTGAGGCTGCCGAGTGCGCCGTTTAGGTTACTGCTCAGCGAGCCGCCAGCCTGCTGAGTCGAAACGCCGAACTCCCCCATCGACTGCACGTTCAAGCCCTTCACCGCCGGCGTGCCGGTGCTCGCGTCGCCGGCGTCGATCTGCCCGAGGTCGCCGCGGATCGTGATGGTGCCGAGATCGAGCGCTGTGCCGCCGCCGTCCGTGCTCGCGTCGATGTAGCCGACGTTGGCGAGCCCGTCACCGCCCGCGGCAGTGCGCTTGGCAGTCACAGTCACGTTTGTGCCGGCGAAGACGGTTGCGTTGAGGCTGAAGTCGATGCGCCACGCTTCCTTGCCGAGTCCCTCGTCCACGACGGTGACGATGGCGGCGAGGTCGGCGTTGGTGCCTTTGCTGGTGGCGATGGTGACGGCGTCGCCGTCCACGTCGGTGAATTTGAAGACGGCGGCGGGTGCGATGCGGGATTCGAGCGGTTCGATGTTCATGGGAGGTGGGGTGAGTTTGTGCGAGGGGAAATCAGACTTCGCGGACGGTCACGTCGCGGGTGAGCAGCGAGAGTTCGATGACATCGCGGATGGGGCTATTGCCGAGGATGGCGGCGATGCCGAGCGACTTGAAGGAACCGATGACGTGCGCGACGAAGCCGAAGTGGTCGGCGCCCTGCACGGTCCCGACGACGGCGCCCTTGATGCTGATCGACGCGATGCGCGCGATGACCGCGGTGCCGGGGAAGCTGCTCGGGATGTCGTCAAAATCGCCGAAGAGATTCGGCGCGCTCGGGTCGTCATCGACGATCACACCAGCCACCAGATCGCTCGCGGTCCAGTCGCCGCCGACCGTGACCGGGCCGATCGAGCCGGGACCGTGCACGGTCAGCGCCGGAGTGTAGCCGGCAAGAATCGACGCGCGCTCGACTCGGCCGCCGATGCTGATGCTCTTGATCGCGAGATCGATGGTCGCATTCGCGGCGACGGTGGCCTGGCCGCTGGCCGTGATGATGACCTTCGAAAGATTCGCCGCGGTCCCGTCGCCCACGTTGCCGATGAGGCTGCCTTTGACGCTCAGCGCGCCAATGTCGTTGCCGGCGCGGATCGAGGCGTTTCTGGTCAAAGCGCCGCCGGTGCTGTCGTCGATGCCGGCGATGACGGAGCCGCCGATGCTGACGCTCGCGATGCGGCCCGAGCTCTGGAGGTAACCCGTCGAGTCGAGCGTGGCCGTCGTGCCGGCGATGCTGCCGCCGATGAGATCGCGCCCGATCTTCACGGCGCCGAAATCGCCGCCCGTGATCTCCCCGGAAGAAATACTCGAGCCACCCACGAGCGAGCCGCCGATGCTGACGCTCGCAATCCCCACCGTGCCCCGCATCGAGGCGGTAGCGCCTCCTGAGCCGCCGAGCATGTCGTGTCCGATCTTCACCGGGCCAATGCGAGTGTCGCTGATGATTGCGCCGTCGAAGGAGCCGGCTCCGCCCACGAGCGAACCGCCGATGTTCACGCTCGCGATACCGTCGCTCCCGTCGAGATAACCCGCACCCCCACCGCTGCCGCCGATCAGATCGTGGCCGATCTTCACCGCGGCCAGGGCGCCGACGAAAACAGAGCCGCTGAAAGATCCGGAGCCGCCGATCAACGAGCCGCCGATGGTGACGCTGGACGCCGCAACGTCGGTCTCGATTTCGGCCGAAGAATCGCCGGCCCCACCATGCATGTTGTGGCCGATCGTGACCGGGCCGATGCTGCCGAGGGCGGCAATCTGGCCGCGCTGAGCCGTCGTGTCGTAGTCGCCGCTGCCGCCGAGGAGCGAGCCGCCGATCGAGAGGCTCGCGAGTTTGCCGGCGCTGTCGATTTTCCCCGACTCGTCGCCGGCACCGCCGGCGAGATCGTGGCCGACTTTCACCGCGCCGATGCCGCCGGTGCTGCCGCTGAAAATCTGGCCGCTCCTCATCCCGGCGCCGCCGAGGAGCGAGCCGCCGATGGTGATGTTGCCGACGCTCGTATTACCCGAGAGTCGGCCCGTGAAATCCGCGAGTCCCCCGATGACGTTGTGACCGATCTTGACCGCGCCGAGCGCGGCGCCGTCGGCATTGACGATGCCCCCGATGAGCGAGCCGCCGATGCTCACGGAGGCGATGCTCGTGCCGGTGTCGATGAAGCCAGTGCCGGCGACGCCCGCCTGGACGTGGTGGGCGATCCTGATCGCACCGATGCCCTGCGCCGTGGAGATGGTGCCGCTCGCCGCCGCACTCCCGCCGATGAGCGACCCGCCGATGCTCAGCGAGCCGAGCGCGCCGCTGATGGCGAGACTCGCGCCGGCGATGTCCTGCCGCACCGAGAGCGCGCCGAGACTGCCGAGGATGTCGCCGCCGACGAAGGGCACGAAGCCCGCGACCGCCAGAGGCTGCGTGTCGAGGCCGAGCCGGCCGAACGTGCGGACATGGAGCGCCGCGAGGCCGCGCGTCGTGGAGACTGCGTCGCCTGCGGCGATTTGCCCGAGATCGCCGGGGACGGTGATGGTGCCGAGGTCGTCATCGGCGAGGATCGCGCCGATCTGCACGAGGCCATCGCCAGCCGCGGCGCGCTGGACGGTGACGGTGAGATTCACCCCCGCCGCGGCGAGCCCGGTGAGGTCGATGCGCTGGAGCTGCTGGGGAAAGGCGTTCGCGCCATCGACGGTGCCGTTGTCGAACTGGAAGACGGTATTGACGTTGCCGGCGGTGAGCAGCGGCTTGGAAAGTCGCACCGTCACGCGGTCGCCGTCGCTGTCGGTGTAGGCCACGGTGCTGGCATTCACGAGCGTGGCTGGCGGGATCTGCGCGGGCAGGGAAAAGTCGATCGTCTTGCCGAGTTCGTGCGCTGCGAAGGTGAAAGCGAAGCTCTCGGTGAAAAAGCCGAGCGGCAGGCCGTCGTTGCCGGCGCCGGCGGTGAGCGCCACGGTGCGCGCGCCTATCTTGAGCGCGCCGATCTGCTCGGCGACGAAGCCGAAGCGGTCCACGTCGGAGAAGGACGCCGGCGTGCCGAAGACCTGCCCCGCGATCGTGATGCTGCCGACCTTTGACCCGATCAGCGCCGACTCGCCGGCCTCGACGATCTTCGCGTCGTGCTCGTCGCCAAAGCGCACGTTGTCGGCATCCGCGCCGGCGCCGCCGGGCGCGTCGTCCGCGCCGAGATTGATCGCGCCCGCGATGATCGTGCTCGCGATCCAATCGCCGCCGACACTCACCGCGCCGATCTGCGCGTCGGCATTGCGCGCCCCCAGCCCGCGGTCGTAGCCGGCGAAAATTTGCGCGAACTCGACACGTCCGCCGATTGAGATGCGACCGATCGCCACATCGGCGCGCGCGCTGGCCGCGAGCCCGGCCTGGCCTTGCGCGCTGATCGTGACGAACGATTCGCCCTGCGCACCGACATTGCCGATGAGCCCGCCCCGGACCGAGATCGCACCGATGTCCGCGCCGGAGCGGATCGTCCCGCTGCGCAACAAATCTCCCGTGCTGCCATCGGTGCCGGCGATGAACGAGCCGCCGATGGTGACGCTGTCGAAGCGCCCGGCGGATTCGATGAACCCGGAGCGCTCGAGCGTCGCCGCTCCGCCGACGCTGCCGCCGATGAGATCATGGCCGATGCGCACCGGGCCCAGGCTGCCCGCGGCGATGATCGCGCCGGTGACATCCGCCGCGCCGCTGCCGAGCGAGCCGCCGACGAGCGAACCGCCGATCGAGACGCTGGCGATCCGCGCGCCCGAGCGGAGGACGCCCGATTCATCCCCGCTGCCGCCGAGCAGATCGTGACCGATCTTCACCGCGCCCACGCCGCCGACGCCATTGACGAAGCCGCTGAAATTTCCGCTCCCGCCGACGAGCGAACCGCCGATGCTCACGCTCGTGATCGCGCCATCGCTCTCGATCAACCCCGAGCCGACGCCGCTGCCGCCCGCCATGTCGTGGCCGATCGTCACCGCGCCGATGCTCGTCTCGCTGTCGAATCTCCCGCTCGTCAGTCCCGCTCCGCCGAGCAACGAACCGCCGATGCTGATCGCGCCGAGCGCCCCGACGCCACCGACGCGCGCCGATCCATCGCCCGCCCCGCCCTGCACATCGTGCCCGACCTGAAACGAACCGATGCCGCCCTCCGCGAAGATTTGGCGAAAATGTCCGCCCGCCTGGTAATCGCCGTCGCCACCGAGCAGCGAGCCGCCGATCGCGATGCTCGTGATCTTTCCGCCCGCGTCGATCTTGCCCGACTCATCGCCCGCGCCGCCCTTCACATCGTGCGCGATCTTCACTGGGCCGATGTCGGTGAAGCCGAGAATCCGCGCGCTGAAATCCCCAGCGCCACCAAGCAGCGAACCGCCGATGCTGATCGACGCCAGCTTGCCGCCCGCGCGGACGGTGCCGGAAGTCGCCGCGGTGCCGCCCTGGAGATTTCCCGCGATGCTCACCGCACCCATGCTGCCGTCGCTGACCACCCGCGCGCTGAGCGAACCGGAACCCCCGACCATCGAGCCGCCGATACTGACCGTGCCCAGGTTGCCGGTCGCATCGATCCGCCCCGAGCCGTCGCCGTCGCCGCCGATCAGATCGCGGCCGATCTTCACCGGGCCGATGTCGCCCCCGGTGCTGATCGATCCGCTGTTGCCCAGCGCGCCCCCGATGAGCGAGCCGCCGATGGTGATGCTGCCGATCTTCGCGTCCGCGGCCACAGCCGCGGTGACGTCGATTTGCGCATCCTTGATATCCTCGGCCACGCGCAGTGCGCCGAGCGCGCCGCGGATGTCGCTCTTCAGTCCGGCGACGAGCGAATCGGTGGCGTCGCCGTAGCGCCCCATCGAACGCACGCTCAGCAACTCGATCGCCCGCGTGGCCGTGTTCGCGTCGCCCGCGTCGATCTCATTGAGATCGCCCCGCACCGTGATCGCGCCGACATCCACCCCCTGCGCATTGATGTAGCCGACCGCCGCGAGCCCATCGCCCGCGCCTGCCTTGACCACGCTGAAGGTGAGGTCCTCGCCGGCGAACCCAGGCAGCGTGAGATCGACAAAGACGAGTTGCTGGCCGCCGAGGGCATTGGCCGCGTTGAAGACAAAGCTGTCGCCGAAATCGCCATTCGGCCCATTGGTGAAGACGAAGGGGCCGCCGGAAGTTTTCACCGTCACCGCGTCGCCATCGACGTCGGTGTAAGTGAAGGTGGTCGCATTCACGAGCACCGCCGCGGGGGCGATGCGGGCTTCGAGCGGTTCGATGGTGGGCGGATTGGTTTTCATGCGGGGTGATGGGTGGAAAGAAAACGCCGATCGCCGTCGCGCACCCCGAGCCCGTGGAGAAACTGGCCAGCAAACCCGCAGTGCGCGCCTGGCATTGCGTGGAGATTAGCGCGCCGCACCGCGTCTTGGCGAGAGCCGTTGCGGAGGGAGTGCGCGCAAGGGCGCATCCCATTTTTTGACCACGTTCCTCATTGCGCCGGAGGCGCAACAGAAATTAGCCGGTGGTGAAGCGAGGAACGAGCGCAACCACCGGAACCCAACAAAGAACGGAGCGCGCCCCGGAGGCGGCGCGAGCAACGCGCGCAGGGTTCTGGCGCCGCCTCCGGGGCGCATTCGCCTTTCGAAATGTTCCGGTGGTTCCGCTCGCGGACTCGCTTCACCACCGGCTTGTGTGTTGATTGCCGTGTTAGACCAAGAGCGTCCGTTTTGAGGCAGCGGGGCGGGTAACCCGTCACCGGCTGAGGTCACACTGAGCCTGTAAATTAGAAAGGCACCCGACCCCGCCGCCTCTCCGGCCC
>JANNXQ010000127.1:0-115496 GCA_031409655.1 Chthoniobacteraceae bacterium
CCCCGGAGTCGGCCGAGGTGTAAATCTGGCCACCATAATTTGCCGCGACCAGCTTGGTGCCGTCGGCTGCGGAGGCCACGGTCCGCCAGGCACGGTTGGCCTCCCGCGGCGTCCAGCTCACCCCGGAGTCGGCCGAGGTGTAAATCTGGCCGCCATTTTCCACCGCGACCAGCTTGGTGCCGTCGGCCGAGGAGGCCACGGAGTGCCAGAGGCGGTAGCTCTCCCGCGGCGTCCAGGTCACCCCGGAGTCGGCCGAGGTGTAAATCCGGCCGTCAAAAACCACCGCGACCAGCTTGGTGCCGTCGGCCGAGGAGGCCACGGAATACCAGATGCGGTCGCTCTCCCGGGGGATCCAAGGAGCCTCAGCCGACCACCCGCCCGCACCGATGCCGGTGATCTGCACCACATCGCCGACATTGGCCGTGGCTGGCAGGGTGAAGGCCGTGTTGCTGGCGGCGGTGGCCACGTAGGCGGTATTGGCCGTGGCCGTCTGCGCGGTGCCCGCGACCGTCTGCGAGGGGATGAGCGTGCCGGCGGCGATATTGCCCACCTGCACAGCGTTCGTGCCAAGCTGCGCGCTGCCGATGGACGCGGGGGTGATGTTTCCACCGCTGAGGTTGGTGAGAGCAGCCCCGCTCCCACTGAAGCTCGTCGCGGCGATGGGGCCGGCGGTCCCGAACTCGGAGGCTGCCCAATTGAGGCCCGGGATGGCGGCAAACTTCAGGTCTTGATTGGTCACATGGTAGTAGCTGATCGCCGGTCCGCCATTCACCACCGCGAGGGAAGTGGAATGGCCGACATTGCCACCGGTGTCGAGCGCCACCGTCGTCCAAGCTCCGCTGCCATCGGCTGTGGAGGCGTAGGCGAGCTTGAGGTCGGCCCCGCCGCCGAAATAACTGATGGCGGGCCGCCCGTGAACGATAGTCATCGAAGTGAACGAGGCGTTAGCGCTACTATCAACGACCACGGGTGCGCCCCATGCCGTGCCGCTCGCGTCGCTGGCGCGGATGTATCTCAGCCCCAGAGATGAGGCTTGGCTGTAACTGACCGCCGGATTGCCATCCACGACTGTGAGGGAGGTGTAGGTTCCGGCGCCGGTAGTGCCATCGATCGTGAGCGGTGTCCCCCAGGTGGCACCCCGTGGCATCATTGGCCCGCGCAAATTTCAACACGTTATTGGTATTGTCCCAGTAGCTGATGGCTGGATTGCCATTCACGACGGCCAGAGAGGTCCAATTTCCCACGGTGCCACTCTGCACGGTGACAGGTGTCCAGCCGCCGCTGCCGTCCGCATTGGCAGCGATGGTGTATCTCAGACCGGATCCCCTCCAACCGATGGCAGGGCGACCAGCCACTTCGGCCAATGAGATATATCCTGAACCGGCAGAGCTGTCGGCCGTCGTCACAGACCAGTCACTGGCGCTGCCGCCTGCCGCAGTCGAGGAGCGCGCAAAGGCAAGCGCGGAGCCACTCCTGTAAGCAATGCACGGAACCCCAGCGATGATGGCGAGGGATAGCTGGATGCTGTTCACCGCCGGACCAATCGTCACCACGGTCCAGGTGCCGCTGCCGTCGGCATTCGGAGCCACGGCATATTTGAGCTGCGAATTGGTGGTGTCGAAATACGCAATGGCAGGCCGGCCCGCTGCCGTCACCTTCAGGGAAGTCAGGGCACCCACATTGCCGGTGGAGTCCAGGGTCTGCGGGGCAAACGGTGCCGTGGCCGTGAAGCCGGTGGTGCTGGCCGCGCTGAACGTCCATCCGCCAGGCGTCTGCGAGAGCGTGGGGTTCGCGTTGAGCGCCGGGCTGTAGAGGATGGGCAAGCTCACGCTGCCGGGGGTGGTGGCATTCAGCAGGCCATCGAACAGGGTGCCGCTGCGGGCCTGGGTGGCGAGATTCGCGCCAGTGATGGCACCCGCAGCCATCTGGGTGTTGGTCACCGCGCCGGCGGCGATCTGGCTGCTGCCGACGGCGCCGGTCCCGATTTGAGCGCTGCCCACCGCCCCGGCGGCGATGTTGGCCGCCTGCACGGCGTTCGTGGCGAGCTGGGTATTCGTCACCGCGCCGGTGGCGATTTTCGCGGAGGTGATGCTGCCGTCCGGCACGCTGCCGGCCACCATCGCGTAGCCGACGGCGGCGAGGCGCTGGTCGGGCGTGAGGAGCTGGGAGCCGGTGGTGCCGTCGTTGAACCACACACGCAGGCGCACGTCGGCGTTGGCGAAGACGGTGTTCGGGATCGCCGTCATGCCCGGCAGCGCGGTGTCGCCGAGGAGGACGGAGTAGAGCCCCTTCGTGACGGTGAGCGAGACCGCCGCCGTGGGCTGCGAGCCGGCGATGCTGGTGCCGTCATTGCTCCAGTAGGTCGTGGTGCCGGCGGCATTCACGAGGGCAAACTTGAACGCGCCGGAGCCGTTGAAGTTCGTGGTGCCGACGGCGACGCGGCCCTGGTAGTTGATGATCTGCGGCACCTGCGCGTGCAGGGCCGGAAGGGTGAGGAAGGAAAGGCTGCAGAGCGCAGCCACGGTGCAAACGCGGAGGAGTTTTTTCATGTTTCTGATGGCCGGCTGACGTGAACTGCGGAACGCGCAGAACCCAGATTTGGAGGCCCCTGGCCGAGAACCCGAAATGGAGGGAACGAACGGAGCGTGTCGGAACCGCGCGGCGAGGGCAAGGCTGCATTGTGGAAATTAGACCCGTAGAGCGAGTGTGCCGACAGGCCACTCGCTTCTTCCGAGCGTGCAGGTAGCGAGTGGACTGTCGCCACACCCTCTACGGCTTCACTATCTCCACTTGGTAAAATTTCGTCGCGCTGCTCGCGTTGAGTTCGGTAACGGTGCGTTCCTGGGCGTTGTCGGAAAAGGACGAGCTGCCGAGCACGCTCGACCGGAGCAGGATGGAGCGCCGCGAGCAAGGGAACCTGCCGTTCGAGATGATTCGCGAGGCAGTGGTGAATGCCCTGATCCAGCGCCAGCAGCTCTGCCTCGGGCGCCGGCGCGGCGATCTCCACGTCATCCAAGGCCACATGCTCGTGATTTCCTCCGCGCTTGAGCCGGTGTTTGTCACGCGCGCGATTCAGCAGAATGCGCCGCATGGCCTGCGCCGCCGCCCCGAAAAAGTGCCGCCGGTTTTCCCAACGCGGTTCGTCATCTTTGGACACTCGCAGCGAGGCCTCATGCACCAGCGCAGTCGCCGTCAGCGTCTGGACACCATTCTACGCCACCATGCCGCGGGCCAGTCGCCGCAGATCGTCATAGACCTGCGGCAGCAGTTCCGAGGCACTCGCATCAGCTTTGGCTTGCGGGAGATTGTCGTCCGCGACCGGAGAATGTCCGCAGCGCGACGGCTGTCAATTTGCGGAGGGGAACTACGGACTTTTTCGTGCCGGTGCTCACGGAGTTTGTACGCAGTGCGCGCGACATGCTCAGCGGCGGGACGCCGCAGCTACGTAGCAGCGGCGTCCCGCCGCTGAGAAGCCCCGCGCTGCCACCCGCAGCGGCTACGACATTTTCCTCAACCGCGCTAGCTCACCGCCTCCGCGGCGCGGGCGGAGTAGCCAGCGACGAAGTCCCGCCGGAATTCCGCGAAGGTGCCGGCGTCAATCGCCGCCCGCACCTTTTCCATGAGGCCGAGATAGAAGTGCAGATTGTGCAGCGTGATCAGGCGCAGCCCGAGGATCTCCTCGGACTTCACGAGATGCCGCAGGTAGCCGCGGGAAAACTTCCGACAGGCCAGGCACGTGCAGCCTTCCTCGATCGGGCTTTTGTCGAAAGTGAACGGCGCATTTTTCAGGCTCAGCGTCCCGTGGGCGGTGAAGGCCGTGCCATTGCGCGCCAGCCGAGTCGGCAGCACGCAGTCAAACATGTCCACGCCCCGCGCCACCATCTCCACCATCTGCGGCGGCGTGCCGAGGCCCATGGCGTAGCGCGGCTTGTCGGCGGGGAGAAAAGGTTCGCTGTGCGCCACGGCGAGCATCATTTCCGTCTCGGGCTCGCCCACGCTCACGCCGCCAATCGCGTAGCCATCAAAGCCGATCTGCACCAGGGCCTCGGCACTTTCCCGGCGCAGATCGGGGAAGGTGGCGCCCTGCACGATGCCAAACTTCATCCCCGGCGTCGGGATCTCCGCGCACTTCCGCGCCCAGCGCAGCGTGCGGGCGAGGCTCTCGGCGGCGTAAGGGTGCTCGCACGGATACGGCGGGCACTCGTCGAAAATCATCGCGATGTCGCTCCCGAGCGTGGCCTGGATCTCCATCGCCTCGCGCGGCCCGAGGAACATCGGCGCACCATCGAGGTGACTTTGAAAATGCACACCTTCCTCCACGATCTTCCGCAGCTTCGAGAGTGAGAAGACCTGGTAGCCTCCCGAGTCCGTGAGGATGGGGCCGTCCCAACCCATGAAATTGTGGAGCCCGCCGAAGTGCCGCATCACCTCCATCCCGGGCCGCACGAAGAGATGGTAGGTGTTGCCGAGAATGATCTGCGCGCGCAGTGCGTGGAGTTCGTCCGGGGAGATTCCTTTCACCGTCCCCTGCGTGCCCACGGGCATGAAGATCGGCGTCTCGATCGTCCCGTGCCGGGTGACCAGGCGCCCGCGCCGGGCCTTGGAAGCGGGATCAGTAGCGAGGAGCGTGAACATGAACAGGCGACGATGCCGACCGCGCGCCGCAGTGGCAAGGTCCGTGCGGGCGAGGCAGGCTTGCTTCGCGCCGGGAGACCGTTACCATCCGAGCATGTCCGCGATTCTCGAAAACCCGGCCGTGCGCCGCCAGGCAGAGGTCATCACCGTTGCGCTTTATCACCGGATGATCGAGCGCGGCGTGATCGATCCGAAGTGCGAGCTCATCCGCGGCGCCCTCATCAAGAAAATGAGCAAATCGCATCTGCATTCCTCCATATCGGCCAAACTCCTGCGCCTCCTCACGACCGCGTTACCCGACCACTGGGTGCGCAAGGAAGACCCCCTCACTTTCGCAGATTCCGAGCCGGAGCCGGACATCTCGGTGGTGCCCGGGAGCATCGAAGACTACGCCGCCCATCCGACCACCGCGCGTCTCGTCATCGAAGTGGCCATCAGCAGCGAAGACATCGACCGGGAGAAGGGCGCGCTTTACGCCGAGGCTGGCGTGGAGGAATTCTGGCTCGTGCTTCCCGAGGCGCGCGCGGTGGAGGTTCACACTGGCCCGCGCGGGGGTGCCTGGACCAATGTCCACCGCTACCTCACGAGCGAGACCTTTGCGTCTGCGGTCTTCCCGCACCTGGCCTTGCGCTTGGACGATTTGCTCGGGAATTGAGCCGGTCGCAATCGCCCGGGCGGGCAGCTCGCGGCTAGATCGTTTTCAGGAATTCGATCAGCGCTCGCTTGTCGTCCTCCGGCAACTCTGCGCCGAAAATATGGCCCTCGTCCTCGATCAAATCCGGGCTCTTGCTGATCTTCAAAAGCAGCGGCGCGATCTGCTTCGCGATCAGTTCCGCCGTGGCCGTTTCATCGAGCTGCTTTTGCTGCGCATCACTCAGCACTTTCTTCAGGCTGAGGAGGGTCTCGACGAAAGGGACTGGCGGGAACTCGGGATTCACGCTCGCGACGAGATTGACCGGCGTGCCTTTGGGAAATGGGCCCACCCGGAAGACGCCATCCGCGTCGAGATGCGGCGTGATCAGCGTGCGCCAAGGTTCGGGGATTGCCGCTCCGGGAATCTCCAGCGTGCATGGTTCGCTGGTTCGCCAGATGGACCCCACACCGGCCCGTTTCTCGGGCCAGAGCAGCTTTTCGACGGCGTCGTGGAAGGCGTCGAGACGGCCTTTCACCGAGGGATCACCGGTGAATATTCCGAGCGCGTTATTGTGCAAAAACGGGGCCGAACTCCAGAGCGAGGCGAGCGAAGTGGGACGCCCATAACCCGGACCTCCGCGCGGGATCAGGAAGGGATCGAATTTCCCGGTGAAGGGATTCGGCACTTCCATGGTGCCCGGTGAGGCGAGGGTCTTGTAGGTCTCGGATGAAAAGACATCCCAGATGTGGCCGCGCTTCGCATTGCTGCCGAAGGAAGCAGCAGCGTTCGTTTTGAAATCCGTGTTCGCGATCCGCTTTTCGTTCGCCAGGAAATTGTCCGCCAGAAAATCCGGGCGCTCGATCTCCCGAGTGAACCAATCGATCACGTCCACGTCCTGCGGTGGCTGTTTGCTCGAATGGCAGGTCGCGCACGTCGTCGCGAAGACCTGCCGGCCACGCGGAACCTTTCCGGTGGCGATGAAACCCTTGCCTCCCGGCGCCTCCGCAAGTCGCATCGGTGGCAGCCGTTTCAGGAAACGCGGGATATTCGCCAGCCGCTCCTCGGTGGCGTTCCAGTAGGAGGAATACTTTCTCCCGGCCTTGATCGAAAAAGGCTTCTGCGGCGTGAGACCGAGCAGGGGATGATGCTGTTGCAGCCAGTGCTGACTGAACATCCCCATGCCGACATATTTCCGCAGGATGAAGCCCGGCAGACCCACCGAATCCGCCGTGTCCGCGGACAGCCGCAGCACTTTCATCTCCCGGCGCTGATTGGGCAGGAGCATAAAGTCCGGGTGCATGTACTCCGTCTGCGCCGTCGCTTCCCGCGCGCTGAGGAGGCCAACGGCATTGATGGCCGTCGGGTTGTTGATGTTGTCCGTGACGATCCGGGAGTTATCCGAAGTTCCCGGCGGTTGCGCTTTCAGCAGCTCCGCAAAAAAGCCGCCGGTTTTCGCATTGACCGCGAAGACGGGCCCCTCGCGGAGATACTGATTGCCCACGGCCGACGCGAGATTCTCCCAGCGCGGATTCTCCGGATCCTCGGGCGGGTTCAGCGGGTAAAAGCCGATGTGACACGCGCCGCAGGTGATGCCGACCCGGTAAGGGCGCACGAGCTTCGGATCGGCGGCATACTCCGCGTCGGCGTAGAAACGCTCCGCATTCCACGCTCTCCGCGCCGCCGCGTTGAAATCCGGATTGGCAAAAATCCGGAAGCCCATGACCCCCGTCGAGCGCCCGTAGATCTCCGGGTCGATGCCCTCCGGTTCCTGCGCGACGCGGGCGTCGAGCCAGAGGCCAAACTCATCCGGCTGCGTCGCCTCTTTCAGCCCCGGTTCATTGATCAGCCCCATTTCCTTAAAACGCGCGCCGCGCTTCCGCGAATCGAGCGTCTTCAGCAAATCCACGAGCCCGTAACTTTCGCGCGCCATCCGATCCCAGAACTGCTCGTTCCCAGCCGTCCACAGATTCCACATGTTTCGCCCGCGCACTTCCTCCTCCGTCAGTTCGATCGAGCCATCCATGGGCTTGAAAAAATCATCCACGAGATCGCCGAGCGCTTCCGGTCCGCGCCCGCCCGGACGGTCGTCCATCGAGGTGTCCACTTTCTTGCACGCCGTGAGGTGCCAGGCAACGAGCCATGCGATGGCGACCCCGAGGAGGGGGATTCGTAATTTCATCCGGCTGGGTTCAGGAGGATCTGGGCGGCCATTCCGATCGCGCATGCACTATGCACAGTTCTGTATGCGGCGGGGGATTTCGCGGGAAGAGAAAAGTCTGCGCGGTTCTCCGGGATAAGGCGGTTTGTCCCTTTCCAGGAGCGGGCGGCACTCATCCGCCGTGGTTGGCGAGCAGTCGGTGCCGCAGCAATGCTTCCAGAAGCACTCGCCCGCGCGTCACCAGCGTGCCACAGTCCGCGCCGATGTCGGACACACCCGCCCCGCAAGCCTTCTCCCACCTCGATGCCACCGGCGCCGCCCGCATGGTGGACGTCGGCCACAAGCCCGTGCAGGCCCGCATCGCCGTCGCTGAAGGTGTGGTCCGCTGTCGGCGGGAGACCATCATCGCGCTCCGCGAAAAGGCCCTCCCGAAAGGCGATGTGCTCACCGTCGCCAAGATCGCCGGCATCCAGGCGGCCAAGCGCACCGACGCACTCATCCCGCTCTGCCACTCCCTGCCGCTCGATTCCGTGGACGTGACTTTCGCCATCGGCGACGACGCCATCACCATCCGCGCCGAAGCTCGCACCAGCGCGAAGACCGGCGTGGAAATGGAAGCTCTCACCGCCGTCAGCGTCGCCGCACTCACGATCTACGACATGTGCAAGGCTGTGGATCAGCAGATGGTCATTGGCGACATCCGCGTGACCGAGAAGCGCAAGGAATGAGCGCGGGGCTGCCAACATCGAACATCGAACATCGAACATTGAACACTGAACTTCGAACGCAGCGTGCGCCCGACGGACCTCCTTGTTCGATGTTCGAAGTTCAACATTCGATGTTCGATGTTTGCTTCACCCGCTGATGAAAATCGCCCGTGTCACCCTCAGCGACCGCGCCAGCAGCGGCCTCTACGAAGACCGCAGTGGCCCCGAGATCGAGCGCGTCCTCACCGAGCACAGCTTCACCGCTATCGAGTGGCTGCGCATCGTCATCCCTGATGAGCGCGCGCTCATCGAGTCCACCCTCCTCGCCCTCTGCGACACCGAGCATTGCGACCTCATCCTCACCACCGGCGGCACCGGACCCGCCCCGCGGGATGTCACCCCGGAAGCCACCCGCGCCATCCTCGACCGCGAGCTCCCCGGCTTTGGCGAAATCATGCGCGTGCAAAGCTTCGCCAAAGTCCCCACGGCCATCCTTTCCCGCAGCACCGCCGGCACCCGCGGCCGCACCCTCATCCTCAATCTCCCCGGCAATCCGAAGGCCATCGGCGAATGTCTCCCCCTGGTCATCCCGGCGATCCGCGAGGCGCTCAGACATCTCAACGGCGAGTGATACAGCGGCAGATTGGACGGGTCCGTCAGACGATGTTAGCCGCCGATGTGGGCCATCTCGACTTTCGGCTGCGTCACGGTCGCGGCAGAGCGGAGTTCGGAGTAACGATCGGCGCGCCCAGACCACACGCCGCGGATGAGCGCGGCGAGATCGGCGTCTGAAGCTCCGCTGCGCAGGGGCGTGCGGAGGTCGTGACCTTCACTCGCGAATAGGCAGGTGTAGAGGCGGCCTTCGGCGGAAATGCGGGCGCGGCTACAATCCCCGCAGAAAGGCTGCGTGACGCTCGTGATGACACCGACCTCGCCGCCGCCATCGCGATGCCGGTAGCGCCGGGCGACTTCGCCGCGATACTGGGCGGGCAGGGGATCCAGCGGGAGTTCGGCGGCAAGGCGCTCGATGATTTCCGCGGCGGGCACGACGTCGTCGAGCCGCCAGCCGTTTGAGTTTCCCACGTCCATGTATTCGATGAAGCGCAGGACAAACCCGGGGCCGCGAAAGTGCCGTGCCATCGCCACCAAGTCGCCGTCGTTCACGCCGCGTTTCACGACCATGTTGATCTTGATCGGCGCGAAGCCCGCGGCGCGGGCAGCGTCGATCCCGGCGAGCACGCGATGCACCGGGAAGTCCGCGTCATTCATCGCGCGGAAGGTGGCGTCCTCGAGCGAATCGACGCTCACCGTCAGCCGGCGCAGGCCAGCGGCGCGCAGCTTGGCGGCTTCTTCGCAGAGGCGGGAGCCATTGGTAGTGAGCGTGAGATCGCGCAGGCCCTCGATGCCCGAGAGCATGGTCACGAGGCGGTCGAGATTCCGGCGCAGGAGCGGTTCGCCGCCAGTGAGCCGCACTTTTTCCACACCCGCGCTGACGAAGGCGCTGGCCAGCCGCGTGATCTCCTCAAAGGTCAGGATGGCGCCCTTCGGCAGGAAGTTATACCCGTGCCCGAAGACCTCCTTGGGCATGCAATAGCCACAGCGGAAATTGCAACGATCCGTGACCGAGATGCGCAAATCGCACAGCGGGCGGTGGAAGGTATCGAGGGCGGTCACGGAGGGAGGCCTACGCCACCCGAAGAGGCATCGCAAGCAGAGGACGCGGCGGGGCTCATCGTTTGGCGTTTGATGTTTAGCGTTTGAAGTTTGGAGTTTGGACTTAGTGGCGTTCGGCGATTCGGTGACGTGCGGAGAAACGGCTGTGTCCTCGGCGAAGGAAGAAACGCCAAACTTCAAACGCCAAACGCTAAACACCAAACGGGCTCTTCCGCAATCCGCTCAAAGCTCCTGAACTCGCCGGAGTTGCCTGGCCAATCCTTCCATGTCCTCCCCGCGCTCGTTGGATCCTCTTTCCGCACTCTTCATCTGTGCCAACCCCACGTTTGTTGACACCAGCTCCCCTGGCGGAACTGGTGTTCATTTTGATCCCGCTCGACCAGCTCATTGAATCCATCATCTTTCTTGTCGCTCTATTCGTCACGCAAACTCCAAATGAATGAAGTGCATCACCCGATGAACCACGACGTCGAGCTACACGGATTTGCAGGCGTCTCTCGTGTTATCGAAACCGATGAGCAGCGTGGGTTGCTTTCTGCTCTTGGTCCTCTTTCCGGCGCCGGGCGTCGCGGTCTTCTCGCTTTACCCGCGGTTGCCGAGCTAGCTCGTTCGCCGAGGCTTTTAGCCCTCGTTCGTCCACATCTGCCATCCGAGCCGTTGCCAGTTCGCGCCCTCTACTTCGATAAGACCTCGGATACGAATTGGCTGGTTCCGTGGCACCAGGATTTGACACTGGCGCTCCGCGCCAGGGTCGAGGTGCCGGGCTTTGGCCCTTGGAGCACGAAGGACGGTATTCCTCACGTTCAGCTTCCGGTTGAGCTTCTCGAGCAGATGCTCACGGTGCGGCTTGCTCTCGACGACGCCGACGAGTCCAACGGAGCTTTACGTGTCTTGCCTGGTTCGCATCGCTTGGGTCGGCTTTCAGCCGCCCGCATTCAACAGTTACGCGGGGAACGGTCCGACTTTCTCTGCGCCGGATGCGCAGGCGACGCATTGCTCATGCGTCCCCTGCTGCTCCATGCTTCCAGTCGTTCCACCAGCACCCGGCATCGTCGCGTCTTGCACGTCGAGTATGCCGCGTTCACGCTTCCCCCCAAACTCAGCTGGCATGAAACGGCTTAATCCGCTCGTTGCCGTGCTCGGCTCGACCACCGATTCCGGGCGCTACGTCGACACGCGCAATCTTTTCCGCTGGGCCTGGCGGCAGGTGGGCGCGAAGTGAGCCCGGTTCGAGTTCGGAACCTATTGCTCGCCGACGTAAGGGTTCGTCCGCCGCTCGATGCCGATCTTCGTCGCGGGGCCGTGGCCGGGGAGGACGGTGACGTCGTCTTCGAGCGCGAAAACTTTCTCCCGGATGCCGCTGAAGAGCAGATCGCGGTCGCCGCCCGGCAGATCCCAGCGTCCGACGCCGCCAGCAAAAAGCACATCTCCGCCAAAGAGCACGCGGTCTGCTTTCTCCAGGAAGCACAAGCTTCCGGGGCAGTGTCCGGGCACCAATAATACCTGAAAATCCACGCCCTCAATCACCTCCGACGCGCCCTCGTCGATCAGAAAGTCGGCATTCACCGGGTCGATATCCCAGCCAAAGCCGAATTTCTTGAAGAAGCCCGGCACGGTGAGCATTTCCACGCCGTCGCGATGGTAGCCGACGCGGCAGCCGTGCGCGCGCTGGATGCGGGCGGCGTCCCAGACGTGGTCGATGTGGCCGTGCGTGAGCAGGAGCGTCTTCACCTTGTGCCCCGCACCTTCCAGCCAGCGCGCGGTGTCCTGCGGGGCGTCGATCAGGATGCCCGAGGCCGGGAGAAAGAAGCAGTTTGTCTCAAAGATTCCCCCGGTGAAGGTCTGTATTTCCATGAAGAAAAAGCGGCGGTTTGGCGATGGGGCGAATGGATTGGAGGCACCACGCCCACAATACAACCGCCAAATCGCCGAAATGCGAATTTGCGCAAATCACACCGGTTGCTCTTTCGCCGGATTCTGCCACCTTCTTCGGCCTTGGCCCCAAGCAGTTTTACACGATGAAATTCTTCCGCTTCCTCCGCCTCCCGCTCGCCTCCCTTTTTATCTTCTCGATGGTCGGGATCGCGGCGGACGAGCCAGACCCCGGTCAGATCCAGATCTCCGTCGGGCGCCTCCTCGAGCAGGGGCACTACAGTCGGCAAAAGCTGGACGACAAAATGTCGGCGCGCTTCCTCAAGAACTACATCGAGGCGCTCGACTACTACCGGCTCTACTTCACGCAGAAGGACATCGACGCGTTGAACGTAAAGTACGCCACCTCGCTGGATGACGATATCCTCCTCGGCAACCCCGATCCCGCCTTCGCCATCTACAACATCTACAAGAAGCGGGTGGAAGAGCGCGCGGCGAAGGTGAAGGAACTGCTCAAGAAGGAATACAAGTTTGACAGCGACCGGGCGATCGAGATCGACCGCAAGGCGGCTCCCTGGCCGAAGGACGAAGCGGAGTCCGAGCGGCTCTGGAGGGATCGCCTGGAAGGCGAACTCCTCCAGGAATCGATGAACAAACACGCGGTCGATACGCCCGTGAAAGTGCTCACCCGGCGTTACGACCAACTCCTCCGCAATCTGAAGGAGCAAACGAAAGACGACGTGGTGAAGATTTTCCTCTCCGTGTTGTCGCAGACCTACGACCCGCACTCCGAGTATATGAGTCGCTCGGAGCTGGAGAATTTCAGTATCAATATGCGTCTCTCGCTGGTCGGCATCGGCGCGGTGCTTCAGTCCGACGATGGTTACGCGAAGATCATGGAACTCGTCCCTGGCGGACCGGCTTCGAAGGATGCCCGGCTGAAGGTTGGCGACCGCGTCACGGCTGTCGCGCAGGGGGAGAAGGACTTTGTGGATGCCGTGGACATGAAACTCGACAAGGTCGTGGAGATGATCCGCGGAAAGAAGAGCACCTCGGTGCGGCTGCAGGTGCTTCCGGCAAATGCGACCGATCCTTCGGTGCGCAAGGTCATCGAGATCACCCGCGAGGAGATCAAGCTCAAGGACCAGGAGGCCAAGGCCGAGATCATCGAGCGTCCGGCGCCCGACGGTCACATCCAGCGCCTCGGCTGGATCGTGCTCCCTTCCTTTTACGCTGACATGGAGCGCAGCGGAGTCGCTGGTGCGAAGAGCACCACGAAAGATGTGCTGGCGTTGGTCAATCGCCTCAAGCAGGAGAAGGTCGAAGGCATCGTGATGGATTTGCGGCGCGACGGTGGCGGATCGCTGGAGGAAGCGGTGAATCTGACCGGGCTCTTTATTAAGAAAGGCCCCGTGGTGCAGGCGAAGGACAGCAACGGGAACATCCACGTCTCGAAAGATCGCGACGCGTCGGTGGCGTGGGATGGCCCGCTCATCGTTTGCACGAACCGGCTGAGCGCCTCGGCGAGCGAGATTTTTGCGGCGGCCTTGCAGGACTACAACCGCGCGGTGATCGTGGGCGACAGCAGCACCTTCGGCAAAGGCACCGTGCAGACGATGCTGGAGATCGGGCGGATCATGCCCTTCCTTGGCGGGGGCACGAATGAGGCTGGCGCTCTCAAGCTGACCATCCAGAAATTTTACCGCATTGCCGGGGGCAGCACCCAGCTCCGCGGGGTGGAGAGCGATGTGAAGCTCCCGTCGCTCTACGATCACAGCACCATCGGCGAAAGCGCGCTGAAGGGCCCGCTGCCCTACGACACCGTTGAGCCCGCGGATTTCGAGAAGATTGATCGCCCGCTCTTTAAGCCTGAACTCAAGCAGCGCTCCGCCTCCCGAATCGCGCTCGACCCGGAATTCCGCTACCTCATGGAAGACGTGGAAAAGGCGAAGGGACGCATCGCGGAGAACCAAGTGTCCCTGAATTTGGCCACGCGGCAGAAGGAGATCGACGAAGAGAAAGTGATCAAGGAGAAGCGGAACGCCGAGCGCGCCAAGCTCCAGGTGCCCGACCAGAAGGCTTACTCGCTGACTCTCGACGTGGTGAACAAACCCGAACTGCAACTCGTGAAGGTGGAGAAGAAAGTGGAGGAACCGAAAGCGGGAGCCGAGTTTCCGACTCCCAAAATTAAAGCGACAACACCGGCTCTTACTCCCGCTGACGACGAAGCTGCTGCGGAAGAAGAAGATCAGGATGCGAAGAAGATCGGTCGCGACCCGGTGAAGAACGAAACGCTCAACATCCTCACCGACCTCATCCAGCTTCAGCGGGGCGGGGTGACGAAAAAGGAAACCGCAAGCACGGTGCCGGCGAAGTAACCGCACGGACTTCGATTTCGGGGAGCATAGGCGTCTCTCCTGTTGGTTTCGGCGTCTCGCCGGAACGAACTTACCTGGCCCTCCGAAGTGAAAATTGAAGGACCGATCGTGAGGACGGGAGTGGGGTGCCCGTCCGTGTGGTGCCGGTGCGAGGCGCGGTGCTCCCCGGAGCTACGCCACGCCGAACTTTGCCGCGAGGTGCAGCGAGTCGCCGCCGCGCACCGCGATGTCGCGCAGCTTCATCCCGCCGAGGCCGAAGGCGAGCAGCGGGATTTCGCGGTTTTCCCACTTTGCGAGCAGGGGATGCGCGACGGTGTTGATCATCGTGCCGATCATCCCATCGGCGCTGGCTCGGAGCTGCGCGAGGCGGGCCGTGAGCGTGTCATCCACGGAGACTTCGCCCGCGAGTTTCACGGCGGCGCTCATGATGAACATTTTCGCCGTCACCTCGGCGCGCACCGAGAGGTGCCGGGTGTCGCGGGCGGTAAGTTCGAGGGTCGTCTTCTTGACCTCGACGCCGTGGTCGCCGGCCGCCTTCATGGCGACGCGCTGGAGCATCGCCTCGAGATCGCTCCTCCCAGCTTCGATCTCCACGTCGCCTTGCTCCGCCACGGTCAGCGCCAGCATCGCCTCGCCCTCCGCGCTTTGGGTGAAGCCAAAGACCACGTCGCTGGCGTTCAGGCACAGGCGCAGCGGGGTCCCTTCAAAATGAATCGGCGCGCCGACGATCTCGAATCGATCGACGCGCAGTGTCTCGGCACCGGCGACCGCGGCTTCCGGGAGGCGCACATGCTGCGTCACCCGCGCTCCGCTCAAGTCGATGGTGAGGCAATCGATCGCTGGCCATACCGCAGCCTCCACCCGCACTTTCGCGGGCGCAAAGCCGTGGGCGGCGAGGCCGGCCTGGAGCGATTCGACGAGGGCGGCGGCATTGGCGGGAAATTTTTCCCCAGCGAGTGGAAGCATGACGCGCGAGCGTCCGGCGGAGACTTGTCAGCGTCAAGCTCCGCGACCATTGATGGCCCCGACGGTTTCACTTTGTGCCCATGAAAATTCTCCTCCTCCCTCTGCTTCTCCTCGCCAACTTCGCTGTCGCAACCGCGCAGCAGGCCAAACCAGCGCCACTCCCGTCCGGCATCGAAGTGCTGCGCGACATCGAGTACGTCCCCGGCGGCGGCGAACGTCATTCGCTGGATATTTACGTTCCGGAAAAAGCCGGAGCACCCTTGCCGTTGGTCGTCTGGATTCACGGTGGCGCGTGGAAGGCAGGCAACAAGGCCAACCCGCGTGCGCTGCCGTTGCTCGGAGCTGGGTTCGCGGTCGCCGCGATCAACTACCGCTATTCGAGCGAGGCCGTCTTCCCCGCGCAGATCGAAGACTGCCGCGCGGCGATCCGTTTCCTGCGCGCGAATGCGGCCAAGTATCGCATCGATCCCAAAGCGATCGGTGTCTGGGGATCCTCTGCTGGCGGCCATCTCGTGGCGATGCTCGGCACCGCTGGAGACATGAAAGATTGGGACAAGGGTCAGAATCTCGATCAATCAAGCCGCGTGCAGGCGGTGTGTGATTGGTTCGGTCCGAGTGATCTTCTCACCATGGGCGCGCAGGGCGCGAACGATCGTCCGCTTCCCGCCACCGATTCTCCCGAGTCGCCCGAGAGCCAGCTTATCGGCGGCAATGTGCAGGACCACAAAGACAAGGCGCGCGCGGCGAGCCCGGTGAACTACGTGAGCCCCGGCGATCCGCCCTTCTTCATCGTGCATGGTACAAAAGATCCGCTCGTGCCGCTGGCGCAGAGTCGCGAACTCCACGAAGCGCTGAAGCTGGTGGGTGTCGATACGACTTTGCACGTGGTGCAGGGCGGGGGACACGGCCAGGGCTTTGATCCGGCGCTGATGAATACTCTGGCCCGCGACTTTTTCACGAAGCACCTCGTGAAGCGCTGAGCGTGGGAGCGCCGACGTCCCGTGCGGCAATCGTCCTCGCCGCGAAGCGGCCATTTCGCTTTTAGAGAATGGCGCGCTGCGCGCGGAATGATTTGGTTTGCCGCACGGGACGGCGGCGCTCCCGTCAATCCGCTCGCGGGGCCTTGAGTTGCTTGAGCAGCGCGGGACGAGTGGTCGGAAGACGGTGATAGACGCGACCCATCGCTACGGCGGGGGTCACGCCGGGCTGGCCTTGGATGCCGAGCAGGCGCACGAGTTCGGACTCGAAGTGCAGCAGCGCGCGCAGGTTCGGCTCCTGGGCATTCAGGTATCCGAAGGCGCGCTGGAGCAGTGCGTAGAGTTCGGGCGCGGGATGATCGGTCTCCGTCACGAGTTCGATGAGTTCGACAAAGTACGAGGCGAGCGCGACTCGACCGTAGTCGAGTCGCACACCGGCGTGCGGATTGCGGAGCGCCACTTCGCGCAGGATGTGCAGTTCGCTCCGGCGTGATCGCGCGAATTGAATTTCGCAGTCGAAGAAAAGATCGAGCACACCGGCAAACTTGCTCTTCGCCTGGCGCGCGCCCTTCGCGACCGTCTTGAGCTTTCCGTGATCCGCCGTGAACCACGTGATGATGAGGCTCGTCTCGGTGAGCTTCGTCTTGCGGAGCAGGATGGCGGACGTCGTATCCACGGCGCTACCGTTGCCGATTGCGGAGCGTCGCCAGGGCGAGCAGCGGCCAGTTATTCCGATACATGTCGTAGCGCAGATAGAAGACGCGCGGAAAGCCCGTGCCCGTGGTCTCCGGTTCGGGCCAGGAGCCGTCGGGATTTTGCCGCTCGGTGAGAAAAGCCACGCCGCGTCGAATCGCCCGGCGCTCGATCATCTCCGGTGGCGAAGCCGCGAGCAGGCCCATCAGCGCCCAGGCGGTTTGCGACGGGGTGCTCGGGCCTTTGCCCTTCAAGTGCGGATCGTCGTAGCTCGCCGCCGTCTCGCCCCAGCCACCGTCGTCGTTCTGGCAACTCTCGAGCCACTCGCGCGCCCGCACGATCCAGTCTTGGCGCATGTCTTCGCCGATGGCCTGCAAGCCGCGCAGGACCTGCCAGGTGCCGTAGATGTAGTTCACGCCCCAGCGGCCATACCACGAGCCGTCCGCATCCTGGGTCTTGTGGAGAAAAGTGAGCGCATTCTGCACGGTAACGCTCTCGCGCGGATGGCCGATGCGCCCGAGCAGTTCGAGGACGCGTCCGGTGAGATCGCTGCACGTCGGATCGATGATCGCGTGGTGATCGGCAAAGGGAACCTCTTCCAGCCAGCGCTGCGTCACATCGCGATCGAAAGCCGCCCAGCCACCGTCCTTGCACTGGAAGCTGAGCAACCAGCGCAAGGCACGCTGAAAGGATGAAGGATGAAGGATGAAGGATGAAGTGTCGGGTCGTGGCATTTCCGATCCCGCCGCCGAAGGCCCATCCACTTCATCCTTCATCCTTCCGCCTTCATCCTTTCGCCCCAGCGCCAGCGCCATCAGCACCATCATCGTGTCGTCGGTGTCGGGATAGTGGACGTTGTTAAACTCAAAGGCCCAGCCGCTCGGTTCGACGCCAGGATTCTGCACCCGCCAGTCGCCCCCTTTGCGGACCTCCTTCTTTGCGAGCCAGACCATGGCGCTGCGGATTTCCTCCCGCTGCGGATCGATTCCGCTTTCGATCAGCGCCACCAGATTGATCGCCGTATCCCAGACCGGCGAGAGACACGGTTGAATGCGGAAGTCCTGCGGGTCATCGACAAAGAGCCCCGCGAAATCCTTCTTCGCCTTCACGAGCAGCGGATGATCCGCTGGATAGCGCAGGGTCTTCAGCGCGATGAGCGAGTTCAGCATCGCCGGGAAAATCGCCGCGAGCCCATCGCTGCCTTCGCCCATGCGCTGCGTCATCCAGCGTTCCGCGAGATCGAGTGCGCGGCGGCGCCAGGGCTTCCAGGGCACGCGATGGAGCAGCTTCAGCAGGCGGTCGCAGGCGAGGAAAAAATTTGGCCACGAGAGCCGCGGATGACGCCACGCGAGACCGAGATTTTCCTGCTCACTGCCGATGGGATAGAGCTCGTGGAGGTGCAGTGCTCCGGGGAGTTGGCGGGTCGGTTTGTAGTGATTGAGGATCGCCAGAGGCACGAGCATCGCGCGGCTCCACGAGGAGAGTTCGTAGAGGTGAAAGCCGCACCAGCTCGGGAAAAACATCATCTCGACCGGCACCGTCGGCAGATACTTCCACGGGAACTGGCCGAGCAGCGCGAGGTAGAGCTTCGCGTAAGTATTCATCCGCGGGATGCCGCCGAGCCGCAGCACACAGGCGCGGGCCTCGCGCATCCACGGATCGGTGGGCGAGTGGCCCCCGAGCTTCAGCGCGAAGTAGGCTTTCACGCTCGCATTCAAGTCGCTCGGTCCGCCGATATACAGACTCCACCCGCCATCGCCGAGTTGGCGGCGGCGGATGTGCGCCACGCATTTCTCCTGGAGCACGCGGTCCACCTCGTCCGCCCAATGCATGTAGAGCACGTAGTCCGAGCAGAGCGTCACATCGGCAAATAGCTCGCCGCACCAGTAGCCGTCCGCGTGCTGGAGGCGGAGGAGATTCTGCTGCGCGCGGGCGATGGCGCGATCGAGCGCCGACTGCTGGTCAGAGTCGGCGGGGTGCGGCGTTCGATGTTCGATGTTCAAAGTTCGATGCTCGATGTTTGATCCGGGGCTGAAGCTCAGCATCGAACATCGAACTCCGCACGTCGAACCTCGAACGCATCGTCCCCTCGCTTGCACTGCGCCCTTTGCCCCACCATCTTCCCCGCCCGCCCGGTATGACGCCCTCCACTTTTCTCTCGCTCTACGAAAAACTTGAGAAGCTCGTGCGGCGGCTGCCGGAAGGTCTGCAGCAGCCGATCCTGCGCGAGATCACACCGATCAAGACGCTCTTCCTGCTCCAGCGCCCGCCGCGGCTCGTGCTCGTGGGGCCGGGCGGCGCGGGCAAGGCAGAACTGCTCACGGCGCTCTTCAATGCCGAACTGCTCAAGCCCGGGGAGGAAAATCTGAACGAAGGCACATGGGTGAAATTCACCCGCGGCGGCCAGGGCTCACTGCAGCTCCTCGATGCGCGCCGACCCGTCTCGCAGGCGCTCGTGAATGCGGCGCTCGCCGAATTGCCGCCCGATCTTTTCATTTTCGTCCGCCGCGCGAGTGAGATCGATGACTCGCTGGCGGCGGACCTGGACCATGCCGAGGCGCTGCTCTCGCACGCCGAGAGTCGGCATCAGGCGCGCGGAAAAATCCTCGGCATCCTGCTCGACGCCGGCCCGGTGGAGGATCGCGAGCGGGCGCGGCAGGATCTGAATGCCTGCCTGCACACGCGCGATTCGCTGAGCGCGCGGATGCTCGGCACGGTGGCCCTCAGCGGCGAGGGAGCGCTCGCGCGGCTCGCGGAACTCATCGCCGTCGAACTGCCCGGGGAGGCGCAGCTCGAGATGGCGCGCCTTTCGGGGAACAAGGAACTCCAGCGCCAGATTGCCAATGTCGTCATCAAGTCCGTGACCGCGATCTGCGCAGCCATCGGCGCCCAGCCCATCCCGCTCGCGGACTTCCCGATCCTCACTTCGCTCCAGGCGCTGCTCGTGGCCAGCGTGATGCATGTGAGCGGACGCGAGATGAGCGCAAAGCTCGGGGCGGAATTCATCGCCGCGCTCGGCGCGAATATCGGCGCGGGGCTCGTCCTCCGCGAAGGCGCGCGGGCGGTGGCGAAGTTCGTGCCGCTCTGGGGCAATGCGGTCTCCGGCGCGGTCGCGGGCGCCGGCACTTACGCCATCGGGCGCGCGGCGGCGGCCTACTTCATCGACGGACTTTCGATCGCCGATGCGCGCGCCATTTTCCGACGGAAGAAGAGCCCGAGATTTCTGGAGCGGAAGCCATGATGCGAACGAACGCAACCAAGGAGCAGGGGCGCCCTCGCCCCGAGTATCATTCACGGGGCGGGGGCGCCCCTACTCCTTGATGAAACCTTCCGAAATCCGCGAGACGCTCGACCGTCTCGGCAGCCGCCCGACGCAGAGTCTCGGGCAAAATTTCCTCCACGATCGCAACCTCTCCGAGTGGATCGTCGCGCAGCTCGACTTGCAGCCGGGCGAGGCGTGGCTCGAGCTCGGCCCGGGGCTCGGAGCGATCACGGAATTTGCCGTGCAGCGCTCCACGAACGGGCTCGCGATCGAAAAGGACGGTCGATTGATTCCATTTCTGAACGAGCGTTATCCGGCTCTCGAAGTGCGCCACGGGGATGCCGCGGAGTTTGATGTCCGGGAGCTCTTCGCGCGCGGCCCGGTGAAGGTGATCGGCAATCTGCCGTACTACATCTCCAGCCAGATCCTCATTGGCTACACGGCGGAGCCGAGTCCGGTGAGCACGCTCGTTTTCACCCTGCAACGGGAACTCGCCGAACGCCTCGCCGCCGAGCCGCGGACAAAGGCCTACGGCGCGCTCACGCTCCTGCTTGGGCGGCGGTGGAAGGTGAAATATCTGCGCACGATTCCGCCCACGGTTTTCGCGCCGCAGCCGGGGGTGGATTCCGCGGTGGTGCGTTTCACCCCGCGCGATCCGGGCGAGATGCCGGCGTGCGACGGGGTGCAGTTTAACCGGCTGGTGAAGCTCGGCTTTGCCAAGCGCCGCAAGCAGCTCCACAACAACCTGGGGGCGCTCGATCTCGACTGGCCCGCGCTCACGGCGCATCTCGGCGTGCTCGAGACGACGCGCGCCGAAGAGCTTTCGCTGGAGCAGTGGATCGCGCTCACAAACTTCGTCGCCGGGACTCCCGGAGAAGCGGGGGCCGCGGGCGCGCAGGATGTGCATGGCGAAATTTTCGACGTGGTCGATGAACAGGATCGAGTGACCGCTCAGGCGTCTCGTCATGAAGTCCACGCTGGCAATCTGCGCCACCGCGCGGTCCACATTTTCGTCACGAATACGCAGGGCGATCTCTTTCTGCAAAAGCGCTCGCGCTGGAAAGACAAGCATCCCGGGCTCTGGGATTCCAGTGCCGCTGGTCATGTGAACGCCGGTCGCGATTATGCGGAGACCGCCGCCCGCGAGATCGTCGAGGAGATCGGGGTTTCCGCGCCGTTGGAGGAGATCGCCGCGCTCGATGCGTGTGCGAATACGGGTTGGGAGTTTGTGCGGCTCTACCACGCCCGGCACGAAGGCCCATTCCGTCTCGCGCCGGCGGAGATCGAGTCCGGAGGTTTCTTTTCGGTGGAGCAAATCCGGGAGTGGGCCGCCGCGCGTCCGGGCGATTTCGCTCCGGGCTTTCTGGAGTGTTTCCGAAGGCTGCCGGTCAGGAAGTGATTGGTTCCGCCCGATGAGGGGGAAGATTTCACTGAGGGGTTGCATTCCATCCGAGCGGCCAGCAATCTCCGGCGCATGGCAAAGGAAGAAGCCATCAGAGTTGAGGGAATCGTCACAGACGTGCTCCCCGGCACCATGTTTCACGTCCGTCTCCCCAACGGAGGGATCGTTCTCGCGCACATTTCCGGCAAGATGCGGAAGCACTTCATCCGCATCGTTCCCGGTGACAAAGTCGAGGTCGAGCTATCGCCCTACGACCTTTCCAAGGCCCGCATCATTTTCCGCGAGCAGTAGCCGGCGCGGAACTATTCAGTAGTCAGCAACCAGAGGTCAGTATTCATTGAGTGTGCTCAGCCAAGAGCCGCGTTTTTTCCGACCACTGACCACTGACCACGCACTAACAGGAGCCAACCTATGTCTGACGAAAATCCCAAATCGAACGAAGGCAACGCCAAGGCGAACCTCGAAAGTTCCAAGGCCCACGCCAAAGCCGCCGCTGAAGACTTGCGCGCTGCGGCCGAGACGAAAGCCCGCGAATTGCGCGAGGCCGCCGAGGCCAAGGCGCGCGAATTCCGCGACGTCGCCCAGGCGCGCACCAGCGAATACCGCGAGCGGGCCGAACACGCCTACGGCGACGCCCGCGAGCGCGTGCGCACGCTGCAGGACGACGGCGAAGAATACATCCGCAAGAATCCGCTCCAGGCCGTGCTCGTGGCCGTCGGCGCCGGCTTCCTGCTCGGGCTCGCCTTCCGCAAGTAACGGCCCGGAGATGCCGGAGCCGTCCAGCGAAGATCGTCGTGCCGCGGAAGCCGCAGGGCTGTGGGGGCACCTCTCCGCACTGCTCGGCGCGAAGCTCGCCTACCTCCGCGCCCGCGGTGAACTCGCTGGGCTCGAAGGTCGCGAGGCGGCGGTGCAATACGGCATCGCGCTCGGCCTGGCGATCGGCGGCCTCGTCGCGGTGATCTTCGCTTACGTCTTCCTGGTGCTCGCGCTGGTCTTCGCCATCGCGTGGGCCTTGGGCAGCGGCAATGCCTGGATCTGGGTGCTGCTCGGTGCGTCGCTCCTGCATCTGCTCGGCGCGGTCGGGCTGTTCTTTGTGGCCCGGATGAAAATCACCCAGCCGGTCTTCCCGGCGACGCTCGACGAATTTCGAAAGGATCAGGCATGGCTCACGACGCCCGCAAAGCGGAGCTGATTGCTGCCCTCGATCAGGCGCGGTCGCGACTGGCCGTGAATGCGCACGCGCTGCGCGCAGACCTCGATCCGCTCTCCGGCGTGAAG
This sequence comes from Chthoniobacteraceae bacterium, assembly GCA_031409655.1. Taxonomy (GTDB): domain Bacteria; phylum Verrucomicrobiota; class Verrucomicrobiia; order Chthoniobacterales; family Chthoniobacteraceae; genus JANNXQ01. The sequence continues at coordinate 22,637 of JANNXQ010000127.1, forward strand.
CGCTCCTTCCGGCACCACGGCCTCGCCTGGCTCGGTGGCGCGACCCTTTTCGGCCTAGTCCTTTCGAAGCTCCCGGCGCGCACGAAGAAGGTGGTCGTGGATCGCAAGGGCGCGCGAATCCGCGAAACGCCGAAAGCTGCGACGGCCGGACTCGCACTGGGAGCCTTGAAGATCGCCTTTGATCTCGGGAAACCTTGGATCGCGGGATGGCTCGCGCGGCGCGCGGAGCAATACGTCGCGCCGGGCGATAGTTCCGCGTCCCGCCCGCGGCGGTAGCGGGCTGGGATTTCACCTAGGATTCACCACAGATAACGCAGATGACGCAGATGGAGAAAAGGGAAGGGGAAGCCCAAGCCTCCTCATCCCATGATCTGTGCAATCTGTGTCATCTGTGGTCGATCCATCCGTGCCATCCGCGTCCTACCGTGTAGCGCCCGCAGATCCCTGCACCGCAGCGGTACTCGCGTCCTCACGTTTCGCGCCCGCTAGCAACCACACGCCCAGCCCACCGCTCACGAGGAGTAGTGGCAGCAGGCTCCAGCGGCTGCGCGGCCAGAGAAATTCGCCCACGTTAAACGACGCCCAGCGCGTCTGTTCGCTGTGCGGCGGGTAGAGGCGGAATTCGAGCAGGCCCTCGAAAATGGAGATCGGATTTACGCTCACCGGACCTTCGATCGCGGCGAGAAGGAAAGGGCTAGCGTCACCCCGCACCATTCCTTCGCGCAGCAGCCGCTGCATGGCTGCGAGCTGGGTCTCGATCTCCGCAGGGCTCACAGAGTCCGCCTCGAGCCGCGCGCGTTCTTTTTCCAAATGACGGCCGAGCAGGATCTCGAGCATCGGCCAGGCACGCTCGTGGACGAAGAGCGGCCAAGCGTAGTCGAGAACGATGCTATTGAAAAAATCCTGGCGCCGGTCGTCGCGCGCGTGACCGCCGACAGCCAGCGGATTTTGCGCGTCAGTGGCCGTGAGGAGCGTCTGCTGGGCGATGGAGAGAATCGCGAGGACGGACGTGAGCTTGCGCCGGCGGGTGAAGGCGACGACCAGCGGCAACGCGAGAAATGGAAGTCCCGGCACGAGATAGCGCGGTCCTGCGGAGAAGCCGCCGTGATAGCCATTGAAGGAGGCGTTCACGAGGAAGAAGAAACCGAAGATCGCGATGCAGAGTCGCGCTTCGGCGACATACGTTTTCTCCCGCAGCCAGACCACGAGTCCCCACACGCCCAGGATGAGCACCGGCGCGAGGAAGAAGACGCCGCGATACGGCGAGAGCGTGATGACTGCCGAGACGTAGGCGAATTGCACGACATCCGCCGATGACTGGAAGAGGCGGAACATGCCGAGCGCGCCGCTCGGATCCTTAAAGAGCGGGTTCTGGAAATCGTTCGCGAGCTTGAAGGGTGATCCGAAATTTACCCAGCCATACCAGCAGATGAGGAGAAAGGGTGGGATCACGCCGAGACTAAAGAATAGCGCTCGACTGAAATGCCAGCGGCGGGGCGGCGCCCGACGCGCAGGAGGCGTGGACGGGGGATTTTTCACCGCGAGAAGCGCATAGACTCCGAGAAAAGCCCCGGGCACTGCGGCGACGTAGTTGGTGATCGCCGCGAGGCCCGCGCAGAGTCCGGCGAGCAGCCAGGCCGTGGCGTTTGTGCCGCGGCGAAGAAAGTAGAAGGCCGCGAGGAGCAGCACCGCCGTGAGATTGTGATCGAAGAGAATCGTGCCGAAGGGAAAGAACGTAGTGCCGAATGCGAACGCGAGCGTCGCCGCCGCCGCGGGCCAGAGCGCGCCGGCGAAGTCGCGCGCGAGCCGGAAGAAGAGCACGCAGCCGAGCGCGGAGAGCAGGCCCACCGAGCAGATGGTGGTGAGCCAGGAGTTGATCGTGAGCGTCCACCAGCGGTCGGGATTGATCCCGAGCAGCCGCTCGATTTGCAGAATGACCCAGTAGCCAGGCAGCGAGATGAAGGACGCGCCGGGCGGCTTATTCGGATGAAAGTGCCCCGTGTGCGGCACGTAGCCGAGATCGCCAGACGCGCAGAGCGAGATCATCGGCTCCAGCGTCACGCCTTCATCCGCAGGCGCTTCATTCACGGGGAAAAGCGTCCAGACCATATCGACCCACGCGAGCCGATGGCGGCGCCCGTCGAGTTCGTACTCCGCATTTTTCATCGGCACCCGCCGCAGATCATTCGTCGCCGGATCGCGGTCGTAGATCAGGAAATCATCGATCGCAAAACGCCCCTGCTCCGCCATCGCCCGCACCTCCGCAAACCGCGCGTTCTGATTCCACCCCCCACCTTGCTGGAAATACGCAAAGGCGAAGAAGGTCGCGATGAAGATCAGGAGTTCGAGACGCTGAGGGCGGGACACGGGTGGGGAAAATGGCGAATGACGGATGGCAGACTGATGGACTAACCGGCGGCACCAAGTCCCACAACGGAGAACTCGCCGGATGCCGGGTGTTTCCACCAAGCTAGATCCCTCTCGGGGACAGCAGTGGCGGGAACGAGTGCAAGGCAACGTGGGCGGATGGCCTTGGGAAACGATGCTTGTTGGATCCTGAACTATGAATGGCCACCAACGACGACATCGCCGTAGCCGTGGACCATTTTGCAGATCAGCCTGAGGGAACCTTCGAGGTCGCCATCGGCGGTCTTGAAGGCATCCGCGTCGATCGTGAGAGGAGCGCCGAGGACCACGAGTGGGGCGCCGAATTGAGGACATTGGATGGCTTGTTCGAGCGAAAGGCCGCCGACGGCTTGCACGGGAACACTGACGGCCCGCACGACTTCGCGGAGCCGATCCAGCGGACTCGGCATGCGCTGACCAGCGGCGGCGATCCCACGCCTTTCATCGTAGCCAATATGATGGATGACAAAGTCGCAGCCGAAGTCTTCGAGTTCCCTGGCTCCTGCGACCATGTCGGGGCAGCCGAGATTGTCGCCCATCACTTTCACGCCGCAGTCGCGCCCGGCTTGCACCACCACTTTCACCGTCTCCTCATGCGCTCGAGCCATCACCACCACATGCGTCGCGCCGGCATTGGCCATCATCTCGGCTTCGAGGTAGCCGCCGTCCATCGTCTTGAGATCGGCGACGATCGGGATTCCGGGGAAGGCTTTCCGTAAGGCGCGCACGCCGTGCAATCCTTCCGCCAGAATGAGCGGGGTGCCGGCCTCCAGCCAATCGACGCCGGCCCGCATCGCGAGCGCGGCCGTCTCCAGGGCTTCGTCGATGTTCGTGAGGTCGAGGGAGATTTGGACGATGGGACTCATGGGAGATGGGAAGTTGCCACGTTAGCCTCGGAACGAGAATGCTCATCTCCGACGAATAGTCCGGAGGAAGGGATGGGTACCGTCCTACTGGCCGAATCCTCCGCTCGCCGCAACCGCAGTCAGCCTCGTGTTCCTCACCCCTTATCGATCGTCCTGCTGGTGGCCGGCAAACTTCCTAACTGCGTTCCGGGCGGATCGCGACCGCGCAGGCCTTATAACTCGGTTGCCTGGAGTGCGGATCAAAGGCCGGGTGGGTGAGTTGATTCACGGCTGCATAGTGCATTGGGAGGAAGAGTTGCCCGGCTTGCACCATCTCGGTGACGAACGCCGTGGCGGTCATCGTTCCGCGACGCGAAGAGATTCTGACCGCCGCATTCGGGGCAATGCCCGCCCGATCCGCGTCGCGCGGATTGATCTCCACGTAAGCGTTTGCAGGATAAAGTTTCCGCAGCACGTCGGACTTTCCGGTCCGCGTATTCGTGTGCCACTGGGAGGAAGTGCCGCGACCGGTGAGCAGGAGGAAGGGGAAGGCCGAATCGACAGGCTCCGGCATTGGGCGCGGCTCAGCGAAGAGTAACTGCGCGCGTCCGTCGGCGTGAAAGTAACGTCCATCCTCAAAGAGCCGCCGCTCGGTAAAGGATGAAGGATGAAGGATGAAGGATGAATCGCCATCCTCCTGCTCCACCATCTTCTTCATCCTTTCATCAAACGGCCACTGCACGCCGCCGAGCGTGTCGATCATCCGGTAATCCTCGATACCGGTGATGTCGCAGGGCTGGCCGCGGGAACAGTCCTTGAGGATTTGGAAGACAGCCTCCGGCGAAGTCCACCGCCGGAACATCTCTCCGCAGCCCCAATACTGTGCGACGAGTCTGAGGATATTAAAGTCCGATAGCGCCTGGCCGGGGGCGCGCGCGATCTTTTTTACCAGTCCGATGCGGCGCTCGGAGTTGATGAAGGTGCCTTCCTTCTCGCCCCAGCCTGCCGCCGGGAGCACGAGATCGGCAAGTTGCGCCGTCTCGGTGCTCGCATACATGTCCTGCACAACGAGGAAATCCAACTTACTCACGACGTCACGAAAGGAGCGCTGATGAATCCATGAGTGCGCTGAATTCGTCGCAATGATCCAGAGCCCTTTGATCTTACCGGCGGCGATGCCCTCGATGATTTGGTCGTAAGCGATAGAGTTTGCGGCGGGCATCGCGTCCGGGGAGATTTCGAGAATTTCGGCAATCTTCGTTCGGTCGGCCGCTTTGGCGAAGTCATGCCCGCCGAGCAGATTAGTGATGTTCGCAAAGAGGCGCGAACCCATCGCATTGCACTGCCCGGTGATGGAGTTTGCGCCGGTGCCAGGCTTTCCCATGTTCCCCGTGATCAGTGCGAGATTGATGATCGCTTGGGCGGTGCGGGTGCTCTCGTGGCCTTGGTTCACGCCCATGGTCCACCAAAAGGACACGCGCTTCCCATCGGCAATGGTCTGCGCCAGTCGCCATAGACGCTCGACGGAGATCCCGGTCGCCGCGCTGACCTCATCGGGCGTAAAGCGGGTCACAAACGTGGCAAACTCCGTGAAGCCGTTGGTGTGTGCGGTAATGTATTCGCGATCGATCCACCCACTCGCGATCAAGATATTGGCGAGTCCGTAGAGCAGCACGAGATCGCTCTTTGGCTGAATGGCAAAGTGTTGCGTCGCCGCCATCGCCGTTTCCGTCTTCCGCGGATCGACGACGATGATTTCGGGCGAATGTCGATTGCGCATCACCCGCTGCCACATGATCGGATGGGCGATGCAGGGGTTTGCCCCGATGAAGATCATCACGTCACTTTCCTCAAAGTCTGCGTATGTGAACGGTGGTGCGTCGAAGCCGAAGGATTGCTTATAAGCCGTGGCGGAGGTCGCCATGCACTGCCGGGTGTTCGAGTCGCAATGCACAAAGCCCATGCCGAACTTCCAGAGCGCGCCGAGAAAGGCCATCTCCTCGGTGACGATTTGCCCGGTGGAAAGAAAGGCGCAGGACTCCGGGCCGTGCTCGCGCTGGATGTTCTTAAAGCGCTCCGTAAAGAGCACCATGGCGCGCTCCCAATCAATCGGCTCGAGTTGGCCGGTGGCCGCGTTGCGGAAGAGTGGCGTCGTGGCGCGATCTGGCGCGCTGAGCGGGGTCAGTGCCTCCCAGCCTTTCGGGCAGGCCATCCCGAGATTCACGGGATAGTGGGTATCGGCGGTGAGATTGATCGCGCGTCCGTCTTTGAGATGCACATTCAATCCGCAACCGGTGGAGCAATAGCCGCAAACGAGGGTCGTCGTATTATCCGGCAACAGACGTGCGGGGACTTTTCCGAGACCGAAGTCTCCGGGATGCTGAACCAGATCTTGCGTGAGGGCACCGTCCCAAGCGCGGATCGGCGGGATGAGTGTTTCGGTCGTGATGTTCATGCGGCAATAGCTCCGGGCATCCGCGGTGCGACGACGGCGGTGAAGTAGAAGTAGCGTTCAATGACTTGGGAAAGCGTCGTCGTCGCGGCTGCGAGCGTCGCGGCGATGGCCGCAGGGAACCCGCCGTGAGAGATGGCATAGAGGCCGAAGAACGTGGCCACGACGAAGAGGGCGACTTGGGCGACAGCCGCAGTTCGGGCGAGGGTCCAGATTTTCAGTGCGGACTGATGATTCGGATTCGCCACGCTCCGCAGGGCCGCGAGAAAGTGAGACGTTTCCCAACCAAAGAGAGCGGTCCGAATGACCGTCGCCCCCACACCACAAGACCAGGCAGCGGATGCCAGGGAGACATCGATCGCGACCGCCGCCCAGCTAAGCAGGCATGCGGATGCTGTGGCCCCAAGAAGCAGCGTCGTGCCAAAGAACTTTGGCATGGTGATCTCAGCGCTCCAGAAAGTGCGTCTGGTATCGATGTAGATCATTGCCGAGCAATAGACGGCACCAAGACCAAGGAGTGCCGTGATCGAGGCCAGGGGAGCCAGGAAGCCGCCGCTGCCTTGCAAGATCGGTAAGTCCCATCGTGTCCCAAGCCAACCCGCGGCACCGGCCAAGGCACCGGCGCTGGCTGACGCCGCCAGGATTCCAAAGGCCAGGATCTCCCAACTCATCCACGAGGTGCGCAACCCGAGGAAGAATCGCCACGCACCAAGCGGACGCCCGAGATGCAAGACACTCACGGCAAGGCCGGCCTGCAGGATGACAAAGCTGCCGACGCCCAGGGTCAGCCCAAGAGCTTGCGACGCATGGCTCGAGAGCAGGGCAAGAGTGAGGCTCGTGCCCACGCTCATCTGCGTCAGCACGAGCATGAAGATGAGCGGCCAGTGGGCGTGCTCGAGTCGGAGCGCATGCCGGTCTCCGGGTTGCGCATTCGCGGGCATCGGCCGATCCGTGCGGTAGCGGGTCGTGGGCTTGGTGTACTGGGAAGGGAAGGCTCCGGGCACGAGTACTTCGCCGGGTGATAGATCGCGCTCGAAGCGTTCCGTCTCGATCACGTCGATGCGGATCGCGTGGGTCGGACACGCCTGGACGCAAGCCGGGGCCTCCCCGACCGCCAGTCGGCTGGAACACAGGTCGCACTTCCGCACGATGCCGCGTTTCTTGGAATACTTCGGCACATCATAGGGACACTTGAGCAGGCAGTATTGGCAGCCGATGCATTGGTCATCGAGATGCCGCACGATACCGGTTTCCGCGTCCTTCTCGTAGGCCAGCACCGGACAGCCTTCGAGGCATCCGGGTTCGACGCAGTGATGACACGCGGTTGTGACCGTTTGCTGGTAGGGCGCATCCGCATCACCGCCGTGCAAGACGCCGACATTGCGCCAGATTTCATCCTCTTCGAGCCCATTCAGCGAGTGGCAGGCACTCACGCAGGCCTTGCATCCGGTGCAGGCATCGAGATCCACCGCGAAGGCGTACTGTTGTCCGGCGCGCGGCTTTTCCAGGGGGATAAGATCCCGGTAGTAACGGGACTGGGCGGGGAGAGCACCCGTCTCATGCTTCCACGAAAACCGCTCCACCGCCGTGAGTTGCTGCTGCTCGTCGAGCAGGTCATCGATTAACGTACGCGGAGTCTCGTCGGTGGGAGTCATGGCTGCGGGACGCCTGCGATCAGGGGCGTGCGGTTACTCCTCATTTGAGAAAATCGCCTGCAGCGTATTCAGGTCGTGGCGCTGGGTGAATTGCTGAAAAGTCTCCCGCCCTTCGCGATGCCGTTGATACCCGAGGAGCATCCTTTCCATCGTGAGCTTGAGATCATCGAAGGCGACGCCGGTAAATACCTGGCGCCCCACTGCTTGGTTTTTGCCAAAGCCACCGCCAATAAAAACATGGTAGCCCTCCACACTTTCGCCACTCACCTTGGTCTTTGTCCCGAGTAAGCCGATGTCACCCATGTAGTGCTGAGCGCAAGAGTTAGGACAGCCCGTCAGGTGGATATTCAGCGGCTGATCCAAATCCACGCGCTTCTCCAGGCAGTCGGCAAGCGCCTTCGCATGGCCCTTGGTGTCCGACTGCGCAAACTTACAGTAACTGTTCCCCGTGCAAGCAATGAGGCCGCTCCGGAGATGGGACTGCTCCGTGCTCAAGCCCGCCCGGTGCAGGGCTTTCCTTGCCGTCTCGACGAAACCATCCGGCACATTCGGCACGATGAAGTTTTGCCACACCGTGAGTCGGATCTCGCCCGATCCATAGAGTTCCGCGATCTCCGCGAGACGGAGCATCTGCTTTGGCGTAATCTGGCCCACAGGGGGAATGGCTCCGAGGTAGTTGAGTCCACGTTGCTTTTGCGGAAACGCTCCCACATGCGAGTGCGGCAGATCCTGGCTGGGATATCTAATCGTCTCCGGATCGAGGGGAACCCGCTGAAGCTGGTAACCCAGCAACTTCTCCGTCTCAGCGAGATACTGCTCTAGCGTCCACGTTTCGAGCAGATGTTTTAGCCGGGCTTTCTTCCGGTCGCCGCGATTTCCATTGGCGATATAGACGCGGACGAGCGCCGCGACGACTTTGTTCAGTTCCGCCGGCTTCACCAGCACCCCGAGATCGCGGGCGAAAGCCTTGTGCCCTGTGGCTCCACCGAGTGCGATGCGGAAGAAGACCTCCTCCCCGACCTTTACGGCTTTGGCGCCAATATCATTGGTATCTTCAACCGTGCCAATCAACCCGCCACCGTCGTAGGCGATGTTGAATTTGCGTGGCAGGTCGTAAAACGCGCGATCATTGAGAATGATCTGCGCCATCTCCTGGCAGAGTGGCATCGTGTCGATGAGTTCGCATGGGTCGATGCCCGAGGTGGGGTTCGCCGTGAGATTGCGAATGTTATCCGCGCCCGCGCCGCGGGTGTGCAGGCCGACCGACTGGATGCGCCGGAGCACCTCGGGTGCATCCTTGGGCAGGATGAGGCGGATTTGCAGATTCGCTCGCGTGGTGATCTGCACGTAGCCCGTGGTCAGTTCCCCGGCCACTTTCGCGATCTCGCGGAGCTGAAAGCTCTGAAGGTGACCGCCGGGGATGCGCAGCCGCGCCATGAAGGCTTCTTTGTTCGGTGTGAGGAAAAAGAGCCCGTTCCATTTGAAGCGGAAGATTTCCTCCTTCTCTGGCGTCTTATTCGCCACGGCGTGATCGAGAAGCACGGGATAAGCGTCGAGTGGATGCAGTTCGCGTTTCACGCGCTCTTCGAAAATCAGGTCGTCGAGATTGACCGTTTTCTCGAGTTGGGGAGTCGCCTCCACATCATCGAAGCGCAAGCCCCGGGCAGCGGCGCCGGCGAAGAAGCCCGTCAGGTAATTCGTCTGTTCGCTGGTGAGCGGCGAGCCATTGATCGTCTGGAGGGGAAGTGCGGCGGTGGTCATAGGGTCAATACACGTCCCGTTGGTAACGTTTCTCGGACTTGAGCTTTGCGACATACTCGGCGGCGGCGTCCGGGCTCAGGCCGCCGCTGGTTTCCGCGATTCTGTGCAGAGCCATGTCCACGTCCTTCGCCATCCGACTGGCATCGCCGCAGACATAGAAGTGCGCCCCGTCTTGCAGCCAGGCCCACAACTCCGCAGCGTTTTCGAGCATTCGATTCTGGACGTAGATCTTCTCCGTCTGATCCCTTGAGAAGGCGAGGTCGAGGCGCGTGAGATGGCCAGTCGCGAGCCACCCTTCAAGTTGCTCTTGGTAAAGAAAGTCAGTGACCCTCTTTTGATCGCCGAAGAGGAGCCAGTTGCGCCCTTTGTCTCCGAGGGCCGCGCGCTCTTCCAGGAAAGCGCGGAAGGGTGCGATGCCAGTCCCGGGGCCGCACATGATCACCGGCACGTCACCATTCATCGGGAGGCGGAAGCCGTGGGAGACCTGGATGAAGACCGGTACCGGGGTTTCCGCGCTGACGCGATCAGCGAGGAAGGTCGAGGCGATACCCTTGCGAGCCCGCCCGTGGCTTTCGTAGCGCACGGCACCCACGGTGAGATGGACTTCGTCGGGATGGGCCTTTGGACTTGAGGAGATGGAGTAAAGTCGTGGTTGTAACTTCTTGAGCAGCGCAATGAATTCGCCCGACGTGAAGGGGGATTTCATGCCCGCCAGCACGTCGATCACTTCGCGGCCCCAGAGGAACTTCTTCAGTTCGTCCTTCCGTGCCGGATCGAGCAGGGCGGCGAGTTCGGCGTGGCGGGCGGAGGCGGCTTTGAGAAAGTCGGGCGACGGGCGCGTGATGTCGTAGCTCTGGGCGAGCGCGTGGCGGAGCGAGGTCTCCGCGCCATCGGGGTTCGCGACCGCTTCCTCGCCATCGCGTCCGAGGACCTTGAGCAAATCAGCGACGAGAACGGGACAGTTTGTCGGCATCAAGCCGAGGGCGTCGCCGACTTCATAGGTCATACCGGAGCCGGCGAGAGTGATTTCAAAGTGGCGCACCTCTTTGCCTGACCCTTGACCGGTCAGCACGCGATTGGTGACGAGACGGGCGGAAAATGGGTTTGTCCGGGAGAAGCCTTGCGGAGCCTCCGCACCCGGGGTTGCGGAGACTCCGCTGGGGTCCTCGAGCGCTAGGAGGGCCGCGCCGTTCGAGGATGAAAGGGCGGCGAAAACACCTTCTGTCCAGGCTTTCGCCAGAGCGTCGTAGTCCACGTCGCAGTCCACGCGCGGATGCACCCGTTGCGCGCCGAGTTCTTCAAAGCGTTCGTCACAGAGTTTTCCGAACTGGCAGAAGTCCGGATAATTCGTGTCGCCTAACGCGAGGACGGAGAAATGGGTGCGGTCCAGACGCGGCGCGCCCTCCCCTTTCAGGTAACTCCAGAAGGTCTGCGCATTATCCGGGGGCTCACCTTCACCGTAGGTACTGGTGATGACGAGGAGATGCTCGGATGAGGCAAGATCGACGGTCTCGTGCTTTTCCATGCAAACGAGCTTCGGCGCAAACCCTCGCGTCTCTGCAACCTTGGCGGTTTTTTTGGCGAGCCCTTCTGCCGTTCCAGTCTGGCTCCCAAAAAGAATCGTCAACGGCTTTGTTGGCGCAGCGGGGGCGGTACGCACTGTTTCGAGAGCGCGGGAGCCGGCTCCGGCGTCGGAGAAAAAGCCAGCTAGATAGCCATTCAGCCACAGGCGCTGCTCGGCAGTGAACGGAGCATTCTCGGGAATGAATGGGATCTGATTCGTCATTGTGTTGGAAAATGGCCTTCGGATGGCGTCCGCCGCGCGGGATGGACCACGCGGCGGGCGAACCAACAAAGAATGCGTGGAGTTAGAAGGTAATGGTGGCTTGGACGTAGCCGAAGTTGGCGTCGTCGCTCGCTCCGGTGTCGCTGAGATAGTCGCCGGCGAAGAAATGGCTGAAGCCCACTTCGAGCGCCAGGTGCTTGTTCACGTTCCATTGCGCAAGCACGTCCACCTCGGAACCCGCATAGCTATCGGCATTTCGGGCCAGGACGCCCAAAGGACGAACGGCAGCGGTGCCGTTCGCGCGGTACCAGACGTCATCGGTGCTCGCGAGCCAGAAGGCGCGGAATTCCGCCTTGAGCGTCACGGATTTTACTGGCTGCGCCTTCAGGCTGACTTCGATCTCATGCATGTTCTGCCAGGAGAAGACGTCCATCTGGCCGTAGAATTTGTGATTCGTCGGAAAGAGATTTTGGAAGGTCTCGATCTGGCCGTCAGCCGGATCATCGTCGCCGGAGCCGTAGTTATAGGCCACGCCGAGGCGGGGCATCCAACCGGTGTCAAAGGTGTAACCCAGGCCGCCGTGTACTGCGAAGGCTGTGAGATCGAGCCCGCGCACTTCGCCAGTCTGGAAGGCGGCTTCGAGTTCGTAGTCGAGACCCACAGGTTTCGGTGCAGCGGGCGGTGGCGTGGATTTTCCATCCATGACCGATTTGCCGTCGGTGGCTGGGGCCGGGGCCGAGGACGCGAAGGCGCCCGGCTTTGACTTGATGCGCAGCCCGAAAGTGGCGAAGTCCGTATTGCCGCGTGCGGCGGGAAAGAACTTTGCGGTGGTATTCTCGTGGAGGTGCAGCGCGTAGAGGTCGATCGTTTGTGGCCCAAGTCCTGTCGTGCTGAAGTAGAGCCCGCTGAAGATTTGTTCACGGTCGGTTTCATTGCCGTTGAAGAGGTCAGACTGGTTGTAGCTCCCGCGCTCCGGGACCACGACGGTCGAAGCGAAGGCATCGAGCCACCACGTCTTTTCCTCCCAACGGAGTTTCACTGCATCAAAGGTGCGGCCAATGTTGTTCCAGTCGAAGGCACCGATGAGCCGCTCGTCGCCGTAGCTGAGGATCTGCCGACCCACCTTGAGGGTCAGCGGGAAGTTCTTGGCATTGCCAAATTCAAACCAGCCCTGCCGGAGATCAAAGGCGTCGTCACCTTCGGCTCCAAGGAGGCCGGGAAAATCGGGCCGATCGGAGTTAACCTCCCGTGAGTCCTGTCCCTGAACGTAGATCTTGAACCAATCACAGGGCTTGACCAACATCCCGATGCGGGCGCGCTGCAGGAACCAGTTGTCGTCGGTGAGCACGTTGACGGCATCGTTGAAGTCAAAGTTGTTATCCCGAATTTCCCAGCGGACGCGCTCTTGGAAGTCGAAGACGAGGGCCCCGCCGAGGAAGCTCAGGGGGTTGCTTTCCGGAGCCTTGTCCAGCATGGGCTTGCCGTCGGTGGACTTTGCATACGTCTCTCCTGCCTGGATGGACATGAAGCTGCTGGTGAGCAGCGCTGCCGCAAGCAGGGCTCCGCTTTTTTTGGTTGGTTGGGTCATGGTGTGGATCGATGGGTGCGACGATGCTCCGCCGCGGGGTAGGTTTTCTGAAGGCATGAGCGGGAGCATCCGGTTCATGCAGCAGCGACCTCCACTGACTTATCGGCAGCGACGGTCGCGAATGAGTGGGGCGTGGCGGGTTGTTTGTGCGCCTTTACTTCCAGGAAGTGGATGAGCTGCGCTCGGAGGGTGTAGTAGTCCGGGTGTTCCATGACGGCCTTGCGCTCCCGCGGGCGAGGAAAGTTGACCTCGATCACTTCACCGATGCCAGCCTCGGGCCCGTCCGTCATACAAATGATGCGATCGCTGAGAAAAAGAGCCTCATCGACATCGTGGGTGACCATCATGGCGGTGATCTTTTCGCGGCGCCAAAGCTGGATGAGCACCTCTTGAAGCTCGTAGCGGGTGAGCGAGTCGAGCATCCCGAAAGGCTCATCTAGGAGCAGCATCTTAGGCGCGAGCGCAAAGGCTCTGGCGATGCCGACGCGCTGCCGCATCCCTTGGGAAAGTTCTGCTGGGCGCTTCTCCATGGCGTCGCCGAGGCCGACGAGAGTCAGGTAATATTCGGCGATCTGTTCGCGCTCGATGGGTGCCGCCGTGTAGAAGACCTGATTCACCCCGAGCATGACGTTTTCTTTCGCGCTCATCCAGGGGAGTAAGGATGGGGATTGAAAGACGACGCCGCGATCGGGTCCGGGCCCGGTGAGTTCTTTGCCGGCAAGGATGATGGCTCCGGAGGTGATCGTGCTGAGCCCTGCCGCCATCATCAGGATCGTAGATTTTCCACAACCCGAGTGGCCGATGACGGTGACGAACTCTCCCTTGCGAAACTTAAAGTCCACGTCTTTCACGATGACTGCTTCGCCCTTGGGTGACGGGTAGCTCTTGGTCAGCTTGGAAAGTTCCAGGTACGCCTTGTCGCTCATCCGATCACCTCCACGGATTCGCGCTTCTCCTCGCTGCGGCGACGCGGTCGGCGTTTTTGGCCGAAGGGTAGGCGTGGAGCGTCGAGATCTTCGGGGATGAGGTCGGGCAGGACTAACTTCATGGTCATCGCCGTCTTCCGTTGGTCGGTTGCTTTCAGCAGGTAGTGCACGACTTCGATGCGGGTCTGCTTAAAGTCGTAGTTGGTGCCGATCTCGGTGCGCAGACGCGGGCGGGGTATGGTGACCGGGATCGAGGGGCCGAGCGTGGCCCGCGGGCCGGCGGTCAGGGGGACGACACGATCGGCGAGCAGGATGGCTTCGTCCGGGTCATTGGTGATCAGGATGACGGTCTTCTTCTCTTCCTGGCAGATGCGGTTGATTTCATCCTGCAGATTGGCGCGGGTGAGTGCGTCGAGAGCGCTGAGGGGCTCGTCGAGTAAAAGAATCTCCGGTTGCATGGCGAGGGCACGGGCCACCGCGACCCGCTGGCGCATGCCGCCAGAGAGTTCACTCGGGATCTTCGTCAAAGCTGGCGTGAGATTTACCATCGCGATGTATTTTTCGGTATGGACGCGGCGTTGTTCTACCGTCCACTCCGGGAAGATCTGATCCACGGCCAGAGCGACATTTTCGAAGACGGTGAGCCACGGGAGCAGGCTGTAGTTCTGAAAGACGATGCCGCGGTCGGGACCGGGGCCGGTTACTCGCTGGCCCTTGAGAGTGACCGTGCCTTCATCGGGGAATTGCAAGCCGAGGATGAGGGACATCAGCGTGGTTTTGCCTGCACCGGAGTAACCAATGATGGCGACAAACTCGCCTTGTTCGACCTCGAGATGCAGATCGTGCAGGACTTCGGTGCGAGCCTTCGCAGGGCCGAAGCCTTTGCTCACTCCTTTGATTTCAAGATAAGCCATGGGTGGTTTAAGCGGTTTTGAACCGGCCCTCGATCACGCTCATGATGCGATCAAGGAGGAAGCCGACGATCCCGATGGTGAGGATGGAAAGGATGATGTGCGCGTAGCTCAGCGCGTTGTATTGCTGCCAGAGGAAGCCGCCGATCCCGGGCTTTCCGGTGAGCATTTCCGCGGCGACGATGACCAGCCAGGCGATGCCGAGCGAGAGTCGGAAGCCGGTGAACATGTAGGGGAGCGTCGCGGGGAGGAGAACTTTGAAGAGCGTCTTCGTCCGCGAGAGTTTCAGCACCTTGGCGACGTTCAAATAGTCTTGCGGGATGGCGCGGACTCCGACCGCGGTGTTCAGGACGGTGGGCCACATGGAGCAGATGGCGATGGTGAAAATCGCGGCGAGGTCGGAGGCTGTGTAGTCCAGCGTCGTTCCGGGAATGCTGATTTTTGCCCCGAGGAAGAGCACCATCCCCAAAGGCAGCCAGGCGAGCGGGGAGACCGGGCGGAGGACCTGAAAGATCGGGTCGAACATCTTCGAAAAGGTCTTCGAGAGGCCTAGGAAGAAGCCGATCGGCGTGCCCACGATGAGGGCGATGGCGTAGCCTTGGACGACGAGCTTCAGCGAAAGCCAGGTGAATCGAAGGATGCCTTGGTCCAGCTCGCCGCGCTTGGCAAAGGGCTCGGTGATGTAGAGCTTGCTCCTGTCCCAAGTTTCGATGGGGGAGGGGAGATCGGCCGATAAGCCACTGCGCTGCACCTTCACGATCTTATCGCCGAAGTCGTCGATGTACTCCGTCTTCTTCTCTTTGCCGGCGATGAACGCCCAGAAGATCAAGCAGACGACGACACCGATGGCAGGTAGGACCAACCAATCGAGTTTCTTAAGCGAGTTTTCGTGCATAGGTGATGGCGGCTATTTGTGGAAGCTGTTGACGGAAAAGGCGGAGGCGTATTCTTCCGGGGCGGTGGGCTGGAAGGTAGAGCCGTCGAACAAGGACTCGGGAGCGAGGTCGGGCCCGCCGTGAAGCGCGCCGATCTCTTGCATGGCGGCTGCGTAGAAGTCTGGGCGCATGACCCGCGCGGCTACTCCGAGGTAGTCCGGCGCGAGGGGCAGCATCGTCCAGCGGCGGAACTGCGAAAGCCACCAAAGGGCATACTTGGCTTGGGGATAGTTGGCGTTGCGGGCGCTGAGGGTTAGACCGCGAAGGTCCGTGCGTTGGCGGCCATCGCCGTAATCCATGCGGTTCCCGAGGCGGGCGCGAATTAACTCGGGAGGTGCGCCGATGTACTCGGGCTGGCCAAGGAGGGCTGCCAAGGCGTCATGGTTTGCCGGATCGTCGCACCAGAGGCTGGCTTCGTGCAGGGCCTTCAGGACGGCTTTGACGGTCTTTGGATGCGCCTCAGCAAACTCCTCGGTGAAGGCGAGGACTTTCTCCGGATGGTCGGGCCAGATGTCCTCCGTTGCGATCGTCGTAAAGCCCAGATCATCGGCAATGGCGCGGGTGTTCCACGGTTCACCGACACAGAAGCCGTCCATCCGTCCGGTGCGCAAATTGGCCACCATCTGCGGCGGGGGCACGGTGATGAGGGCCAGATCCTTGTCGGGATGAATGCCGCCCGCGGCCAGCCAGTAGCGGAGCCACATGGCGTGGGTGCCCGGGGCGAGCGTGATCCCAAAGACCAAAGGCCGGCCTTTGTCCCGCGCCTCAAAGGCCATGGGACGGAGCAACTTTGGGTCGGCGCCGACCTTGCCGCGATACTTGCGGCCCAGCGTGATGGCTTGGCCATTGCGGCTCAGGATCCAGGGGATGATGAGGGGCTTCTGTTCGGTGCCCAGCTTACCGACGGCCGCGCCGATTGGCATGCCGAAGAGCATTTGGGCGGCTTGGAGTTGTCCGGAGTTCAGGGCATCGCGCAGCGCGGTCCAACTGGCGACCTTGGTGATACTGGCCTGCAGACCATATTTTGCAAAGAGCCCATGGGCCAACGCGACCACGATCGGTGCGCAATCCACCAGGGGCAGAATGCCGAAGGAAAGTTGCGCCACTTCTGGCCTGCCCTCGACCGAAACCCCATTCGCCCGGCCGCCCGGCAGGAGCGTCGCAAGATCGAGACCTTCTCCACGATGGGCGGGGATGTCGTGATCGAGCGCGCGCGCTCCCGGAGCGGAGCCGTTCAAAGTAAGATCGAGGTCGAAGGCGTTCATTGCGGGCTAACCCTTTACACTGTGGATCGGGAAGCCTTTCGCGTAGGCTTCCAGGTCGCCCTTGGGATCAAACTTCACGCCGTCGAAGAGCGTCTCCGGGCTGTTATCCAGGACGCCCTTGGTGTAGCCGATCTCCTTCATGGCTTCTTCGTAAATGTCGGGACGCATGACCTGTTTCGCGACGCCCTCGTAGTCTGGCGCGCCTTCCACCAGACCCCAGCGCCGGAACTGGGTGAGCCACCACTGGCAATACTTGGGCTGCGGATAGTTACAGTTCCGATCGCTGAAGATCATGTAGTTCGGGTCCCTCAGCTTGCGTCCGTCGCCGTAGAGATACTTGCCTTGCAAGCGACCGAGGATCACGTCTTCAGGGCAATTGATATAGGTCGGTGAAGCCACGATCCTGGCCTGCTCGGGGCGGTTATCCATCACGTCCAGCCAGACGCTGGCTTCGTGCAGAGCTTTGAGAATGGCCTTCACGGTCTTCGGGTTCTTGGCGGAAAATTCCTCAGTGAACGCACAGACCTTCTCGGGGTGATCTTTCCAGATGGCCTGGGTCGAGACGCTGGTGAAGCCGATGTCGTCGGCGATGGCACGGGCGTTCCATGGTTCACCGACACAATAACCATCCATCTTACCGGCTTTCATATTGGCGACCATCTGTGGTGGGGGCACGGTGATGAGGGAGACATCGGTATCGGGATTGATGCCGCCGGCTGCGAGATAGTAGCGCATCCACATGGCGTGCGTCCCGGGCGGGAAGGTCATGGCAAAGGAGAGTGGAGTGCCAGCTTTCCTGGCTTCCTCCGCAAAGGGCTTCAGCGCCTTTGGATCGTCGGTGACCTTCCCTTTGAACTTATTGGACAGGGTGATGGCCTGACCGTTGCGGTTCATGAGCCACGGCACGATCATCGGCTTCTTTGGGGAGCCGCCCAGACCCATGGTCGAGGCGATCGGCATCCCGAGAAGCATGTGGGTGGCCTGAATGTCACCGTTGGACAATGAATCACGAATCGCCGCCCAGTTCGCGCCCTTCGTAACGATCGAGTTGATGCCATACTTTTTGAAGAGCCCCT
Source organism: Chthoniobacteraceae bacterium (assembly GCA_031409655.1). GTDB lineage: Bacteria > Verrucomicrobiota > Verrucomicrobiia > Chthoniobacterales > Chthoniobacteraceae > JANNXQ01. The sequence goes on from JANNXQ010000127.1 coordinate 40,243, forward strand.
TTTCGTGCGCGATGACGATGGAAGAACAGTCCGTCAGCGCGATGATGCCAAATTTCATGTCGGCAGTTTCCGGTGCATCGCTGGCGTAGGCAGATCCCATCCAGCCTTTCGGGAGGCCACCGAAGAGGGTGGCGAGTCCGAGGCCTTTGGTGGTTTTGGAAAGGAAGGTGCGCCGTGATTGGGTGATGTTGGTGGGTTGGTTCATTGGTCAGTGGTGGAGATGAGAGCGAGTGCCTGGCGGTGGATATCTGCGCGGAACCACGCCTGCGCGCCGTGGCGCGGCAGGATGGTGGGATCTGGAACGAGGCCGGCGGAGAGGAGGTTTTCGATGACCCACTCGGCTTTGTCGGTGGTGGGTTCATTCGCGTCGTCGCCGGCGAAGATGTGAAAGTCGCGGTGCTTTTCGACACGGCCGTGGCCGTAGTCGAATGTGCCGCCCATGCCCATGCGCAGGGACTGGATGGGGGCGCCGATGTATTCGGGCTGGGCGAGGGTCTCGATGAGGCGCTCGCGATTCGCGGGCTTCTCGCAGAAGGCGCAGGCCTCAAAGATCGCCGCGACCAGCGCCAGGTGCTCGCGCTCCATCCGTTCGGCGAAGGTCTTGCGGACCAGCAGCACTTTCTCCGGATGGCGTGGCGCGAGATCGAGGCTGGTGGCGACGCACCAACCGGTGCGGGACAGCACGGCCATCGAGTTCCAAGGTTCACCAACGCAGTAGCCATCGAGGTGTCCCGCTTGCAGGTTCGCGTGGACCTGCGCGGGCGGCACGACGACGATCTGGACGTCGCGGTCCGGTGCGAGGTCGTGCTCGCGGAGCCAGAGGCGCAGCAGGCAATGGTGCGCGGAATAGGGATGCACCACCCCGAGGGTCAGCCGTTCGCGACTCCTGGAGACCACTTCGCGTAGGGTGCGTCCGTCGCGCACCCCACGGCGCCACAGACTTTCGGAAAGGGTGATCGCATTGCCCTGAAGATTGAGCACCAGCGCAGTGAGGCAGTCGGCCTGGATCGAGCCGAGGCCACAGCTCGCGGAGACGACCAGTCCGGCAGGTGCATGGGCGGCGTCGAGTTCGCCGTAGATGACCTTGTCTCGGATCGTCGCCCAGCCCACTTCCCGGTGGAGTTCGACTTCGACGTCGTACTTTTCAAAGAGCCCAAGCTCCTGCGCCATGATCAAGGGTGCGCTGTCCACGAGCGCCACGAAGCCGAGTCGAATCGGGTGGTGGAGCGGGTGGATGTTATTGCGCATCGATGTGGCGAAATTTGCGATGCGAGCCCTTTAGCCTCTGCCATGCCATGAGCGGCGAAGTGGGCGTATAAACAGATTGCGATGTTTTTATGAATGTGATGAAAGGGATTCATACATGTCGCAACCTCTTGATAGCAGGCAGCTCCGCGCCTTCTCCGTGCTCGCGCGCACCGGGAGTTTCACCCGCACCGCGCAGGAGCTGCATCTCACGCAGAGCGCGATCAGCCATGCCATCAAGGGGTTGGAAAGCGACATGGGCTGTCGCCTTTTGGACAGGCTGGGCAAAAGCGTGGTGCTGACGCAGGCCGGAGAACAACTGCTGGTGCGGGTCGAGCGCATCCTGGAAGAAATGAGCAGTGCGCGCTCGGAACTCGGGCGGTTGGGGAAATGGGGGACGAGTCGGCTGCGGATCGGGGCGAGCACCACGGCCTGCCAGCATGTGCTGCCGGGGGTGTTGCGGGAGTTCAAGGAGAGCTTCCCGCAGTGCGCGATCTCCATCCAGCCGGGAGACACGCCCGAAAACATCGAGGCGCTGCGGGCGCATCAGATCGATCTCGCGGTGAATCTCGAACCGCACCGCGAAGCACAACTCGATTTTCGCCCGATGTTCACCGACGAGCTGCAGTTCATCGTGAGCCCGCTCCATCCGTGGGCCAAGGCGGGCAAAGTGGCGCGCGCTGAGATCGCTCGCGAACACTACATCCTCTACGGAAAGGGGAGCTACACCTTCAAGATGATCGAGGCCTACTTCCGCGCGGACGAGATCGTCCTGCATAGCCTGCTCGACCTCGGGAATATGGAAGCGATCAAGGAACTCGTGAAACTCGGGCTCGGGATCAGCATCGCCGCGCCATGGACCGCGCGCGCGGAGATCGAGGAAAAGTCCCTCGTGGCTCTCCCGCTAGGCCGGCGGAAGCTGAAACGCCGCTGGGGGATCCTGCACTGGCGCGCCCGCCGACTCTCCCTCGCGGAGGAGACGTTCGTCGGTCTCTGCGAGAGTGTCGCGGAGCGGCTCGGTTAAGGGCCTGTTGAAAAACGCAACCTCAATGGATGGCGTCGCTCCGCGCGCCATGCCAAACTCTGCCCGCAGGCCGATCTTTCAGAGTGGCGCTGCGTGCGAAGCGAGTCATGGCGCGCGGAGCGACGCCATCCTCCGAGGCCCCAGAAGTTTTTCAACAGGCTGTTAGTAAACGCCTTCCACGATCGTCTTCGTCATCGCGCCAAAGGGGCGGACCTCCGCCACGCCGTCCCAGGCGTACGGGGCGCGCGGCTTGCGGCGCAGGGCTTCGTCGCGCTCGAGGAAGCGGGGCATGAAGAATTCCTTGGTCAGCGTCGTGAGTTCCACGCGGCCCCAGGTGTCGTACTCGACGGTCTTGGTGGTGTCGTCGGGATCCACCACGCGCAGGACCGCGCGCGGCTGCGGGGCGTAGTAGGTGATGGAGAAGTTGTCTTCCTTAGTGAGCGGCACGCTCGCAGCGAGACCCATGAGGGTATTGCCGTAGGTGGGATAAAAGCCGATGCGATTTTCGAGCACTTCCTCGACGATGAAGCGCACGTATTGCGGGAGCATCGTGGTGCCGCCGCAGAAGACGCCGCGGATGCCAGCGTCGAAGATGTTCACCTTCTCGGAGAGCGCCTCGAGCAGCTTCGGGGTGGTGAAAAGGCCGCTCACTTTGCGGTGCTTGAGGATGATCGCGGCCTGATCGACGACGTGCTCCATGTATTGCTTGGCGACCTCGAACTGCTTGTTCGTGATGAGCTTTTTCACGAAGCGCGGATCGAGGTCGATGAAGTAGCATGACGAGCCGCGGACGTGGGCGAGATGTTCGATAGCGAGCCGCAGCCGGCGCGGTCCCGTGGGCCCCATCATCAGCCACGCGCCGCCGCGGGGGAAATGCTCGTCGGAGATTTTCTCCGAGAACTCGGAGTAATCCGTTTTGTAATCGGTCCAGCCGATGCGCTGTTTCGGCATGCCGGTGGTGCCGCCGGTTTCAAAGATGTTATACGGCTGGCCCTTGTAAGCCGCGGGCACCCAGACTTCGGGTTGCAGTTCGCGCAGCCATTCGTCTTGGAAATGCGGGAACTTTTTCAGGTCTTCGAAGCACTTGACCTCTTTGCGCGGGTCGAAGTTTTTCCCCGCCCACTCGAGCCAGAAGGGACAGCCGGTTTCGGGTGAAAAATGCCAGGCGATGATTTCCTGGAGATGCGCTTCGAGCTGGGCTTGGGCTTGTTCGGGTGTGAGTGAGATCATGGCTTCAGGAAGAGGAGATTTGCGGGTGCCGGGTCATTCTTGCTCGGCTTTGGGTTCGGGTAGGAATTGGGTGAGGATCGCCCCGATCAGGGCGTAGGCGCCGGCGACGCAGGCCCCGACAATGGCAATCTTCGCTGGGTCGGGCTTGTCGGATGCCGCGAGGGTGAGGGTGATCCAGGCGGCGGCGGTGCCGAGCACGCGCCCGCCGATATTCGCGGCGAAGCTCTCGCCGGTGCCGCGCAGATGCACCGGGAAGACGAGAGGGATGTAGTTTCCCCAGAAGCTGAACTGCGCCACGACGAGGAAGCCGGCGACGAAGATGCCGAGTTTGATCGCGGTGATGCTGCCGGCATCCCCGAGTTGCCCGGACATCCACCAGAAGAGCAGCGGGACGATGATCAGCGCCGGGATCTGGAAGATCCGGAAGAGGGTGCGGCGACTGACGACGACGACGGCGAGCATCGCCAGCGCGACCCGACCGGCCATGCCGCCGATTTCCTGCCAGAAGGTGACTTTCGCGACGGCTTCGTCGCTGGCATTGCCGCCGATCTGCCGCTTCTTGCCCGCTGGAACTTCGGGTTTGCCCGCGGCTTTCGCTTCGCCCACGGCTTTGCCCACGGCGGCTTTCGCGGTCTCGATGATCGCCGCGTGACCGGATTGCTCCGGGGTGCCGATCCGCTGCGCGCCGAGGATCTGCGGGAGCTGCTGGATGGCGCCAAAGGCGATGCCGTAACTCGCGGCGAAGACGAGGGTGGTGAGGACGGTGGTCGCGCGGAGGCCGGGGGAGAAAAGCTCCGCGATGCTCGGCCGCTTGAGCACGCCAGCCAGGCGCTTCTTTTCCCACTCGGGAGACTCGGGCAGGAAAGGGCGGATCAAGATCAGCGGGAGCGCGGGAATTACGCCGGAGATCAGCGTATAGCGCCAGGCTTCATGCCCGCCGTGGATCGCCGGGAGATCCAGCGCCCACTTGGCGGCGAGGACATTCGCCGCCGCGACGAGCAGCCCGCCGACGGACGAAAACGCCTGGGTGTAGCCGAGCACTTTCTCGCGCTGCTTCGGCTCTTTGAATAACTCCGCAAGCCACGCGACCGCCGCGACGAATTCCACGCAGACGCCGATGAAGACGAGGCAACGGAAGAAGAGTAACTGCCAGAGATTCGTGGAGAATCCCGCGGCGCACGCGGCGAAAGCATAAAGCAGAATGCTGAAGGTCAGGACCCGCCGCCGGCCGAGGCGATCCGTGAGATAACCACCGAGCAAACCGAAGACCCCGCCGGCCAGCGCCGGCACGAAAAAGAGCAGGCGCGCCCATTCGGTGAATTCCTTCGAGCCCGGGATGAGCAAGGGCAGGCCATCCGGTCCGACACCGCCGAGCGCCGCGAGCGCCGGCTTCACGATGAGGGGCAGCATCAGCAACTCATAGATATCGAAGGCAAACCCGATCGCTGCGATGACGCAGATCAGCCATTGGGTGCGCGTCAGCCCGCCGGCCTTTTCCTGAGACATGTGCGAGGGGGACGGGAGGAAGGTTACTTGGCCGCGGCGGTCACCGGCTTGGCCCCAGCGCCGATGGCGTAGAGATGCGTCTGGGTGCCGATGTACATGATGCCATTGGCCACCACGGGCGTGGAATAGACCGGGGCGTTCATGTTCACTTCGCTGAGGATCTTCTTCTCCTTGGCGCTTGCGAGGATGACTAAGTCTCCGTCTTCATCGCCGACATAGACCTTGCCGTCGGCGACAAAGGTCGAGCCCCACATGTGCGCCTGCATGTCGTGGACCCAATGCAACTTCCCAGTCTCGGCATCGAGGCAATGCACGAAGCCCGAAAAGTCGCCGAGAAAGAGCAAGCCATTGGCGGGATCGATCGAGACGGTGCTGATGCTGCGCTTGGCATCCATGTAATCCCAGATCAGGCCAGTCTTGGTGACGTCGCCGGTCTTGGTGGCATCGATGCAGACGAGGCGACCGACACCTTCGCCATGTTCGGGATCCTGGCCGATGGCGACATAGATGCGGTTCTTATAAAAGACGGGGGTGGAATTGATCTCGCTCGGACCCTCAGCCGCGGGATACTTGATCGGCTTGCCGGACTTATCGACCTTGTAAGACTCCGGCACGGCATCGAACCACCAGACCTTCTTGATGAAGCTGGAATCACCTTCCGTCACGGGCGTGGTGTCCAAGGCATAGAGGATGCCGTCGCCGCCGCCGAAGTACACCTGGCTTTTGCCGTTCACGAAGCCGGTCGAAGGAGAGGTCCACTGACCGTGCTTGATGTTCATGCCGATCTTGGCGTCGTCTTCGCCGACAAACTCGCCGGTCTTTTTATTCAGGGCGATGAAGGAGGGCGAGAGCGGTGACGGAATGTTGACATGGGTCCAGTCCTGGCCATTGGACGTGCAGATGAAGAGAGTATCTCCGACGGCGATTACGGAGCAGTTCGCGGCGTTGTGCGGGAAGACGCCGAGCTCATCCATCATGTCGTAACGCCAAATGATATCGGCATCTTTCTCGCCGGGCTCCACCTTCGGCTTTCCGGGGCCCACCATATACTGGGCTTCGTCCTTGAAGGGGCCGTCGTTGCCATTGGCCATGCCATTGAGATCGAGGCAGAGGACTTCGCAGCGGCTGGTCACCACATAGACCTTGTCCCCTTCGACGAGCGGCGAGCTGAGCAGCCCGAGATACTCCCAGTCGTTCACTTTCCCGGAGGCCAGCTTCGGCACCACGAGTTGCCAGAGAAAGTCGCCGTTGTACTCGTTCAAGGCCATGAGGATCGACTTGTCGTCCTTAAAACGCGGATCGCGCGGGGTGGCGTTGTTCGTGCCCACGAGCACCTTGCCGTTCACGACCACCGGGTTGCCGTAGGTCTGGGAGCCGAGCTTGGCGACCCACTTTACATTCTCCGTGGTGGCGAGATCGACATCCTCGGAGTTTGGCTTGAATTTCCCAGGATTAAACTTCTCCGGCAGGCCTTTTGCCGCGGAGTACATATTGCGGCCCGGGTCGTTGCCGCCCCATTGCGGCCAATCTTCGGCGCGAGCGGTGAGCGAAAGTGCAGCGAGTGCGAGAACGAAGGACGAGCGAGCGATCATGGTGTGAGAGTGGCGGACTTGGGGAGGTATTCTTTACGCATACGTATGATTCTCCGCCAAGCGTTATCTTTGGCCAGGATTCGCCAAGCCCCGCATTTGCGGCTGCGCGCGGCACGCCCGGCGCTCGTGGACCACCCACTACCGAACCTTGTCTTGCGTCCGCTCGCTCCCGAAGGGTAGTCCACCTGCCGCCAAAACCCCCTGCCATCTTGAACGCCATCATTCAGAAAATCCTCGCGCTGGAGCATTTTTTCCAAGGGCTCGGCTGGCTTGGCGTGCTCCTTTTCGCGCTGGCCATCGTCGTGATCCAGATGTTCTGCGCGCCGTTGTCACCGGTGGCCATCGGGGCGGGGCTCATCTTCGGACTCGGGCGCGGCTTTGTGGCGGTCGCGCTCGGCACCGCACTGGGGGCGATCGTGAATTTTCTCATCTCCCGCCATCTGGCGCGCGCCACCGTCCAGCGCTGGCTGGCGCATCATCAGAAGTTCAAGCTCATCGACGCGGCGATCGGTCGTGAAGGCTGGAAGATCATCGCGCTGCTGCGCTTTTGCCCGATCCCCTTTGGAGTCGCGAACTACTGCTACGGCCTCACCGCCGTGCGCTTCGTCCCGTATTGCGTCGCCACGTTCTGCGCGATCACTCCAGGGAATTTCTTCTTCGTCTGGTTCGGCGCAAGTTCCCACGATGCTTTGCAGACGGTGAGCGGCGTGGGGCAGGCCTCGCAGCCGGGGAAGATCATCTTCACGGTCATCGGGCTCGTCGCCTTCTTTGCGGCCCTGACCTACGTGACGAAGATCGCCAAAGCCGCCGTGGCGCGCAGCGGGGTGGAGTCGGAGAGGGCGTCCTAAAAGGAGGTCGGCGTCCTTTTCATCCTCATTTTTCCACGAGCGCTGAGGGATGAAGATGAGGATCAGGATTCAGAAGATGAGAGCCCCCGGACCTTCTCCACGCTCGCCTGGCTCACCCATCTGGAAAAACAAAACCCGGAGTCCGAGGACCCCGGGTTTCGTGAATAACTTGATGTGCGGGACGCTTAGGCGCCGGTCACGGTCTGCACTTTGCCGTGCTCGGAGACGACCTTCACAGCCTTGCCGACCAGCGCGGCGTCAGCCCCAGTGGTGCCGGGGGTGAGGGTGCGAGTCACGGACTTGCCGTCCGCGGTCGTGATCGTGATCTCTTTCTTTTCCGCGTTGATCGAGCTCAGTTTGCCTTCGTCGGTCACGGTCTTGCCGCAGCCTGCGATAGCGGCTCCGGAGGAAAAGGCGACGAGGGTGAGGATGGTGAGGAGTTTCTTCATTTTATGTTCTGTTTTGTGGTGGGCCGCGGCGATGGACACCGTGATTGATGTCCGGGCGAGGCGTGATCCAAAAGGAGAGCACCCTGCGACGGGGACACAAGCGAAAACTGCGGGGCGCGGCTTTACTTTCGCGCCTCCTCGCGAACAGTGGTCGCCCCATGCTCTCCCTTCGCCGACTCCTTTTCACCCTCGCCCTCACGATCGGGGCGATCGCCCGCGCCCATCCCATTCCCGACGTTCCCGTCAGTGCATTTTTTGAAGCCGGCGGCGCCACCCGCTTCGTCGTCGAGGTCGATCCGCGCTGCTTCACCGATGACCCCGATCACGCCCCGTCGCTCCTCTTCAAAGACCTGAAGGCGAAACCGCAGGCCGAGCAGGACGCCCTGCGCGAGCAAGCGCGGACCTACGTGGCGCGGACTATGGAGCTTTTCTTTGAGCCGCTCGGGAAAATCTCGCCGGACTGGCAATTCACCTGGACCGGCCGCGGCGCCGCGGCGCTGAAAGACGACGAAGACGTCTCCGTGCTCACTGGCATCTGGAAGACTACCGTGCCCGCCGGTCTGCAGGGCTACCGCCTCCGCGCTCTTCCGGAGGGCAAAGTGAGCGTCCTCTTCCTCAATCACCTACGCGGGGAAGCCGTCGAGCGCACCGCCGTCCTCTTTCCCGGCGAGACCAGCTTCCTCCTGGATCTCAGCGGGCTCGGCTCCGCCGCGCTCACCAGTCCCGCCGCTGGCGCCGTCGGCGTCACTGGAGGCCGCTGGGAGACCTTCCTCGATTTCTTTTGGCAAGGCTTCCAGCACGTCCTGCCCAAGGGGCTCGACCACATCCTTTTCGTGCTCGGCCTTTTCCTCCTCTCCCGCGCCTGGCGTCCGCTGCTCTGGCAGGTCACCACCTTCACTGCCGCGCACACCATCACGCTCGGGCTCGCCACCTTTGGCTGGGTGCAGGTCTCCCCGCGCATCGTCGAGCCGGTCATCGCCTTCAGCCTCGTCTTCGTGGCCATGGAGAATATTTTGCGTCCGCGCTACTCGGCATGGCGGCTCGTAGTCGTCTTTGTCTTCGGCCTCGTCCACGGCCTCGGCTTCGCCAGCGCCATGCGGGAACTGGACCTTCCCCTGAAGTCCGTGCTCGTCGGCCTGCTTGGCTTCAATTTGGGCGTCGAAGGCGGCCAACTCGCCGTCGTCACCCTCGCCGCCCTCGCCACCGTCTGGCTGCGCAACCCCGTCACCTACCGTCGCGCCATCGTCATCCCCGGCTCCGCCGCCATCGCCGTCATGGGCCTGTGGTGGACGGTCACGCGGGTCTTTGGCGGATAGGCTCTTCTACCGCCGCCGCTCAAGTTTTGGAAAAATAAGCCAGAGCCCTCCTTCGGCGTTTGGCATTTGGCGTTTGGCGTTTGGAGTTTGGAGTTTGGAGTTTCGCCCCGTGCAGCGGCCGCCCGATCGGCCATGCGTCATCGGAGGTAACCGCACCCGGAGCGGACAAAACTTCAAACGCCCAACGCCAATCGCTGCCCTCCACTCCCTCCGCTTTTCCAAAAAAGTCTGCTCGCCCGATGCGTCCGCCGGTGCGGCGTGCCGACCGTGGCTACTGCGTGACCCACTCAAGATTGAAGCGAGCGACAGCGATGTCCTCCTTACCTTCATAAAGACAAAGCACGGTGCCGTCCGGCAGCACGGCGAGATCGGAGTAGGCGCTTGGGCCCGGGTCGAGGGTTCTATTGATGGGCCAGGTCTGGCCGTCGTCGTGGCTGATTTTGATGGAGAGGTTTTGGCGTTTGCCACGACCGGCAGGCGCTTCCTTGCCTTCCTCGTCGAGCTTCAGCGTATGCGGATTGGAGAAGATGAGCGTGCCGGGCCTTGAAGGATGCGCAACGATGCTGGCCATGCAGATGGGTTCCCAGAGTTGCTCGTGGAAGACAGGTTTGGTCCAGTGGCGCGCACCATCGGGGCTGGTGGTGACGAGCTTGCGATTCGCTTTCGACACACTGCGCGCGACGAGCAGCACGCGGCCGTCGGATAACTCGGTGATCATCGTTTCGTTGGGGTTGACGCAGTCGCCTTCGTTCGGCAGGCAGAGGTCGCCGGCCTGCCAGGTCTGGCCGTGATCATCGCTGAAGATTGTGGCCGCGGCGGAGGGCGAATGATCGCCCGTTTTGCCATAAGCGAGCCAGATGGGCACGACGAGGCGACCGCTTTTAAGCTGAACGCCGTGCCCTGGGCCAGTGGCGATGACTTTCCAATCAACCTTCGTGCGGAAGGGTTCGAACGATGCCGTGATGTCCAGAGGCGCGCTCCACGTGAGGCCATCATCGGTGCTCCGCATGGCGTAGCAGCGGGCGTAGTTGACGCAGTAGAGGAACTCGATGGCCCCCGTCTCGCGATCGACGATGGCAACGGGGTTGTTTACGGTTTGCTCTCTGGCACTGGCTTCGTCGTGCTTGCGCGGATTCCCTTCGAGCCGCGCGCCGTGATGCGCGATCTGTTTTGCGTCCTGCCACGTCTTCCCTCCGTCTATGGAGCGTCGCAAATGAATCTCGATCTCGCCCCAGTCGGCGCTGCTGTTCTTCCGCGCCTCACAATAGGCAAGCGCCGTACCCCTCGCCGTCACGACGATGCCTGGGATGCGATAGCGGGTGATGCCATTCAGGCCTGGCGGGAAGACGACGGTCTTTTCAAAGAGCGGCTCAGCAGCGCTGATTTGCAGCGCCGAAATGAGGAGGAGCGAGAGGATGAATGGGTTCACTGGGGCAGGGGAGACGAACGGTTGTCGGAAGCGATCCTCGGTCAGACCCGGACCCACTCGAAAAATCCCATTTGCTCCAGTTCCGAGTGCAGGGCTCTGGTTTGCTCAGGGTCGAGACTTGCACAAGGCAACCGTGCCGGGCCGACATCGACGCCGAGCATTTTCATCACCGCCTTTGCTGCGCCCATGTAACCGTGAGCGGCGAGCTTTTGAATGACGCGCACGGAGCGCATCTGCTCTCCGCGTGCGCCGATGAGATCGCCGCGTTGAAAGGCGGCGATGAGGCGGTTGTAGATCGGCGCAGCAAAGTTGAAGGAACTGCCCACTGCTCCGCTGGCCCCGAGCGCGAGCGCCCCGAGCAGCACCTCATCAAAACCAAATGGGATGTCGAAAGCGCCCTCCTGCGCGGCCCGGCAGAGCTGATACTCCATGAGATTGCTGCTCGTGAATTTGATGCCCGCCAGATTTGGGATTCGCACCGCGGCCTGCGCAAGGAATTCGGAGGGTGACAGACTGAGGCCCGTCATGCTCGGCATCTCGTAGTAGTAGAAAGGCAACTCCGGCGCCGCGGCTGCGATCTGCGCGATGCTCTCGACCAGCGCCGCGACATTGGCCGGCTTGAAATACGAAGGGGCCAGCGCACTCACGGCCACCGCCCCGAGTTCCTGAGCCTGCGCTGCGAGAACTCGCGAGTCCGCGAGGCAATTTGAGCCCACATGCACGATCACCTTGAGCGCAGAACGGCGGGTCACCTCAAGCCAGCGCCCGCACAATGCACGACGTTCCTCCAGCGTCAGCGAACTGCTCTCACCGGTGGTGCCGCCGATAAAAGCGTGACCAACTCCGGTGCTCTGCAGATGAGTTGCCTGTTGCTCGACGATGGTGAGATTGAGCGAGCCATCGGGATAGAACGGAGTGTGAGTGGCAGCGGCGAGGTCTTGGATGCGGTGTGTCTTCATGAGTTACCCCTTCTTTAAGGCAGAAGTCTCCCAATCCAGGCCAACGAATTACCGGTTGTTTTTGCGGACATGGGTCCGCCCCAGCGTCGCGCTGCGCAGAAAGGTCGGCTGGCAGCAGGTTCTCGGCATTTTTGGACGGGACTGCATTCAGTGGTCAGTCCGTCGGCAGCGCGTCGCGGTCGCCCTTGGAGAGCTGGTTCATTTGCGCGCGCAACGCCGCGACATTCTCCGGCATCTTCGCGGCGAGGTCGGCGGTTTCGTTAGCGTCGGTGGCGAGGTTGTAAAGCTCGGCGGATTCGGCGGGAGGCTCGTCGCCTGGCTTCGCCCCACCTTTGCGGGCGACGATGAGCTTCCAGTCGCCATCGCGCACCGAGCGGGCGTTGAAGTTGGGGCCCACGGTGTAAATCGTACGCGGCGGCACCGGCTCCGCGCCCGTGAGTTGCGGCCAGATATTTTTGCCGTCCCACTTCAGATCCCGCTCCGGCACATAGCCCGCGAGCGCGCAGAAGGTCGGCATCCAGTCGCTGATGTGCGCGACGCCTGCAAACTTACCGGGCTTCAACTGGCCCGGAAACGAAACGAGCGTCGGCCCGCGAATACCGCCTTCATACACTTGCCCCTTCTGTCCGCGCAGCGGACGATTATTACCCACGAGTTTGCCGGTGGGGCAGTGGTCATCGGGATAGTGCAGATCGTTGTTCTCGGAGGTGTTGCCGCCGTTGTCGCTGGTGAAGACCACGATCGTGTCCCCACGCCGGCCTTTCTTTTCCACGGCGGCCAGGATGCGGCCGACGGCATCGTCGAGATGCATGACGGATGCTCCGTAGTGCCGCGCCACCTCGCCCTGGACCGCGGACGGCACCCGCGCGACCCACTCCTCCGGTTCCTTCAGCGGCAGATGCACCGCGGTAAAGGGCAGGTAGAGGAAAAACGGGGCCTCGCCGCGCGCCTCGATCCAGCGGATGGCCTCAGCAGCGATGAGGTCGGTCGCGTGGCCCGTCTCCTCGACGAACTTTTCATTGCGATGCCAGGTGCGGCTGAATGCACCCTCCTTATATCGGTGATTCCACGGGCTCACGCCGCCTGCAAGCGAGCCGTAGCTGTGGTCGAAGCCAAAGTGATTTGGCCCCTGCTCCGGCACTGAGCCGAGATGCCACTTACCCATGAGCGCAGTATCGTAACCCACGGACTGGAGGGCCCGCGGGAGCGTGACGGTGTCCCAGCGATACGCGCGGTGGTTCTGCGGAGTCGTGACTCCGAAGCGTGTCGCATAGCGGCCACTGAGCAAGGCCGAGCGTGTCGGACTGCAAACGGGATAGACGTAATGCTGCGTCAACTCCATCCCCTCTTCTGCGAGCCGGTCGAGATGCGGCGTGGGCACATTACCCCGGTGAAACGCCACGTCCGCCCAGCCGAGATCGTCAGCCATGATAAAAACGAAGTTGGGTTTGGTAGTAGATGGGGCGGCTCGGAGCGTTGCCAGCGGACCCACCAGCAGGGCAGCAACGAGAGTAATGTGAGTTGGGTTCATTGATGCCTATTCAAGGTAGAGGAGTTCATTGGCATTCAGCAGAGCGCGGCTGAAGGCTTCGGCGCCGTGGGTGGTCATTAGTTTGGTGGCGGCCTCACGTTCCTTCGCGGTCGGGTCGCGTTGGAAGGCGAAGCGATAGGCTTGGGTCACGGCGTCGCCGGTTTGAATGCGGGCGGCGAGGGCTTTGGCCATGTCGAGGGTGAAGCTGTGATTGAGCAGGGTGAGCGCTTGTAGCGGCGTGGTGGTGTTGGCTCGCTTCGGCGCGGCGAAGGCGATGTCGGGGAGATCGAAGTCATTGAGGACATCGACGACGCTGGCGCGGGCGTTCTGATGATAGACGGCGCGGCGATAGGTCTCGGGGCCATGCGTATCGAGCGGGAAGTAGGTGCAGACGTTGTTCTGCGTGAATTTGTAGAGGCGGAAGCCAGGGCCACCCATCGGCTCAAGCTGGAGCTTGCCCGCAGCGCTGAGCATGGTGTCGCGCAGTTCCTCAGCACTGAGGCGGCGCGGCGGAAAGCGCCAGAGCAGGCGCGCGTCCTTGTCAATGGCGAGGCCGGGGTTTCCCGCAGATTTGGGGTTCCGCAGATCTTTTTCTTTGGCTGAAGCGATCTGCGGATTCCCGAATCTGCGGAAAACATCATCGATCGCACTCGACTGAAGATAAGTTTGCGAGAGCAGGATCTCCCGATGCAGCGGCTTGAGCTTCCAGCCATTGGCGACGAGTCGGTTGGCGAGGTAATCGAGTAACTCGGGATGCGTGGGCTTGCTGCCGAGGAAGCCAAAGTCGCTCGGCGTATCCACGATGCCGGTGCCGAAATGGGATTGCCACACGCGGTTCGCGAGCACCCGCGGCGTGAGCGGGTTGTCGTCGCTGGTGATCCACTTCGCAAGCGCGAGGCGGCGCTGGCCTTCGGCGGCGTCGGGCTTCAGTTCGTAGGGCTTCGTGACTTGGTCGAGCACGGCGAGGCTCGCGGGCACGACGGCATCGCCGGGCTTCATCGGGTCGCCGCCTTTGTGGACGAAGGTGGGCTCCTTCGGCTGCGCGTAAGTGCCGGCCCACACTTGCGGGAGCTTGGGCACCTTGTTGAGCTTTGCCTGCACCTGCGTGATTTGTTTTTCGAGGGCTTCGAGTTGGGCGCTTTCCTCTTCGGTGATGACGCTGCGCCTGGCCTTGGCGACGCGATGCGCGGGTGTCCACGGTTCGCGACCTTCATCGGTGGCCACGGTCTGCCACGTCTGGCCGTCGAGGGATGTTTGAACCTCGTATTCGCAGGGCGTGGCACCGGCGACTTTACTTTCATCGGTGCCGCGCTCGCCACGCGCGTTGATGAAGGTGATGCGATTGATTTTTTCGGGCTTGGCAAAGGTGAGCGTGAGCACGGGCGGATCGCCGATGAACCAACCCTCGCCCGTCATGCCATCAATGCAGTATTGAGGGCCGTAAGCTTCCGGAAAGTCCTCGGCGGTGGCGGACTTCGCGCCCTCGGCCTTGGCGCCATGGCTGGCGAGGGCGACGTTACTGCCTCCGGTGCTCCACACTTGGAATTCGGTGAGTTTGCCGCCCGGCGCATTGGGGCGTTTTTTCGCTGCCGGGGCAGTGGTGAATCCGTGAATCACAAAGCGGAGATACTTCGCCTCGGTCGCGGGAAACGACTCTTCGGTGCCGTGGGGATCAATCTTGGGCCGGGTGGCCTTGATAGCCGCCGTTTGCTTGGCCCGCGCATTGATGGCGCTTTCAAGTGCTTCGAACTCAGCGGTAAGCTTGGTCTTATGTTGATTCAGCGGACGCGTGGTGGCGGTGAATGCCTCGTGTTCCTCCTTCGAGGCGATGACGCGGCGGCCATGCGTGATGCCTTCAAACGCCGAGCGCAGCCGGTAGTAATCCTCGGTCGGGATGGGATCGAACTTGTGATTGTGGCAGCGGGCGCAGTTGATCGTGAGACCGAGGAACGCGCCGCTCGTCGCAGTGATCATGTCGTCGAGCGTGGCCGCACGGATGTTCTTTTGCGCGACGATGTCCTGATTGCCGACATCATCATACGGTCCCGCGACGAGGAAGGCGCTGGCCACTTCGACCTGCGGGTTGTCCTTGCCGATGACATCACCCGCGAGGTGCTCGGCGATGAACTGGTTGAACGGCTTGTCGTCGTTGATCGAGCGGATGACGTAGTCGCGGAACGGCCAGAGGTCATCGACGACGACATTGCGCTCAAAGCCATTGCTCTCGCCAAAACGAATCACGTCCAGCCAATGCCGCCCCCAGCGCTCGCCGTAGCTCGGTGAGGCGAGCAGGCGATCCACGAGATTGCGGATCGCGGATTGTGGATTGCGGATTGAGTCCGCAACAAACGTCTCCACTTCCTCCAACGTCGGCGGCAGGCCGGTCACGTCGTAAGTCATGCGTCGGATGAGCGCGCGCGGGTCGGCAGGTGGATTGAGCGTGAGCTTCTTCTCCGTGAGCTTCGCGGTGATGAAGCCATCAATGCTGTCATGCGCGAACTGCTTCGCGAGCGGTTGGAGCGACCACCAAGATTTGTCCCCGCGCTTCGCCTCGATTTTCGCGCCATCGCGCGGATCGGGCGCGCCCATCTTCACCCAGGTCACGAGGTTCGCGATGACCGCATCGGGCAGCTTCGGTTTCTTCGGCGGCATCTCCATGTCCTCTTCGAGATGCTGCACCGTGCGCAGGAGCAGACTGGCCTCCGGCTTGCCGGGAACGATGACCCCCTCGCCGCTGTCCCCGCCTTTTTCCCAACCCGCCTTCGAGTCGAGGTAAAGGTTGCCCTTCAGCTTCTTTGCCTCCGCGCTGTGGCAGGAGTAACAATGCTCGACGAGCACCGGACGAATCTTTTGCTCGAAGAAGGCGACACCCGCCGGATCGGCTGCGAGAGCAGACGATGATGCGAGAAGGATGATCGCGAGCGATTTCATGGCGCAGATGTCAGGCGAGAATGCTCTTGAGCACATGCCCATGCACGTCGGTGAGGCGGCGGTTCGCGCCGTTGTGGTAATAGGTCAGCTTCTCGTGATTGAGGCCGAGCAGGTGCAGCACGGTGGCGTAGAAGTCATAGACCGTGGCCACATCGACGACGGAGCGGCGGCCGAAGTCGTCGGTCTCGCCGTAGCTCACGCCGCCTTTCACGCCCGCGCCCATCATCCAGGTGGTGAAGGCATCGGGATTGTGGTCGCGCCCGCTGGTGCCCTCCTGATGCGTGGGCATGCGGCCAAACTCGGTGCACCACACGACGAGCACGTCGTTCAACATGCCGCGCTGTTTCATGTCGGTTAACAGCGCCGCCGTCGGCTGATCGAAGATGGGACAATGCCGCTCGTAGTCGGCCTTCAGCGTCTTGTGCGCGTCCCAGTTCAGAAGGCCGTCCACGGCGCTCGCACGCGATGCGCAGTAGAGCGAGACGTAGCGAACGCCTTGCTCCAGGAAGCGGCGGGCGAGCAGGCAATTCTTCGCGTAGTCGGCCTTGAGCTTATTGCGGTCGGTGGTGCCGTAGAGTTCGTGAACGTGCCCGGGTTCGGCGGAAAGGTCGCTCACTTCCGGTGCGGTGAGCTGCATCTTCGCGGCGAGTTCATACGCGGCCATGCGGGCGCGGAGTTCGTCATTGCCGGGATGCGCGGCGGCGTGCTCGGCATTGATGAGCTTCAGGAAATCGCGCGTCGCCTGTTCATCGTCGGCCTTGATGGAAGCGGGTCGCGCGAGGTTGCGCAGCGGCTGCTGCGCGGCCATCGACACCGCTTGATACTGCGCGGAGAGAAAGCCGTTGCTCCAGTTCGCCTTGCCGTTCGGCGGTTCGCCGCGCACGTCCTGAATCGCGATGTAAGTCGGCAGGTTCTCATTCGTCGAACCAAGCGCATAGCTGACCCACGAACCCGCGCTGGGGAAGCCCTCGCGGGTGAAGCACGAGTTCATGTAGATGCAGCCCGGCCCGTGGGTGTTCGTGCGCGAAGTCATGCTGTGGATGATAGCCATGTCGTCCACATGCTTCGCCATGTGCGGCAGCATCGTGGAAATCATCTTCCCGCTCTGCCCCGCCGGAGCAAACGGCCACGGCGACATCATGAGGTTGCCGTTCTTGCCCTGAAACGTGACCTCCTTGTCCGCTCCCGGCATCGGCGTGCCGTGAAACTTCTCCAGCATCGGCTTGTGGTCCCACAGGTCCATGTGCGACGCCGCACCGGGGCAGAAAATCTGCAACACTTGCTTCGCCTTCGGTGCAAAGTGGGGCTGGCCCAGCGGTGCGGCAGCGAGTTCGTCGGTGAACAGACGCGAGAGCGCAACGCCGGTGAGGCCGGTGGTCATCTGGCCGAGGAAGTGACGACGGGTGAAGGAATCGAGGAGGGGGTTCATGGCGAGCGACAATAGTGAGTGGTCGGAAGTGATCGTCCGGAAGCAAGGACCGTCGGCACGAATCACCGTTTCAGCGCGGCGATCTTAGTGGAGTAGCGGGTCCACGCGGCAGCAGCGTGTCGCCCCTCGCGGATCGAGGCGGCGTCAGGCTCAGCGACCCGGCCTGCGATCCGCGCGCTGTTCCGCGGGCGAGGTGCTGGCGGAAGAATGGTCCGGAGTGGAGAAATAGTGCCGCTTGATCGGACGGAACAGCCCGGCTGCATCTGGCTGCGGGATTTCGGCTGGAGGTGGGGACTCGGCGATTGGGAATTCCCGGCGCGAGCTCTCGATATCCTCGCTTGCCTTCGCCTGGAAGTTGGAAAGTTCCCGAATGCTGCCTTCGATCAAGCCCTTGAGGATGGAGCGGGCTTCGTCGGAGAGGTTGGGGTTGTGCCATTCATCTAACATCTCCTGCATGACAGCATCGAAGTCCCCCATCGCTTTCTCGGCATCTTCCATCTGGACTTCGAGGGATGCCGGTTCCTCTTTTATGCCTTTCATCATCGCTTCGAAATCCAAGGTGGAGGCATCCTCCGGGGAGCTGGTTTTTGCTGGAAGTGGCGGGATGGGAGTCCCGCAAAAAAGTTGCCGAATTCGCGCGAGGAGGAGTGCGGTAAAGCGCTGTTTCATAGCGGGTGGGGTAGTTTTCTTTGGGTTGGGCCTTTGGTCGGCGAAATTTCCAGCGGCGAGAGTAATTAATGAAATAGTACTCGGGCGTGAAGGCAGTTCAAGTGACGCGAACGAGCACCCTTGCGGCGGCTCTCTGGGCAGCAATGGACGAAGGCTAAGAGGCGCGGGTAACTTTCCTCCTCTCCGCTAAACCGATCCCGGCACTGCGTCAGGGCTTGTAGTAAGGCCCTAGGTGCTCGAGCACGCGGGCGCGGAGTGCTTCGCCGTCCACACTGCCGGTGTGCCGCCAGATGATGCTGCCGTCGGGCGCCACGAGCACGCTGTGCGGGATGCCGCCGGGCCACTCGGGATCGAGCGCGTTCATCAGCTCCTTGGTGTCCGTCCCGGTGAAGAGGTAACTATTCGTGGTGCGCCCTTCGGCGGCGAGCGAGGCCTTTAACTTCCCGACCAAACCTGCGCCTTGTTTTTCGAGAAACGCTTTCACCTTTGCCGCGTCCGAGGCCTCGTCGGTGCTGATGGTGATGAGTTCAAAGTCGCGCAGGCCAAACTTCCGCGAGGTGGTGACCAACTCCGGAAATTCGGCCACACAGGGCGCGCACCACGTCGCCCACACGTTAAAGAGGCGCACTTTCTTAGTCCCGTTCTTCCGCAGCGCGGTGACGCCCGCGAGGTCGATCTTCTCCACGTCCACGGGTGTGCTGTTCCACTTTTCGGTCTTCTCGGCGACGGAGGATTTCTTGGTCATCCACTTTGTCGAGCAGCCGTGTGGCTTCGTGATCGCGACGGGCACTGGCTGGCCTGCGAGCAAAGCCTCGACGGCCACACGTGCGTCCTGGGTCTTGACCGTCGCGGGATCGGCATACTTGGAATCATCGAACTGACCTTTGTAACGGAGCTTTCGCCCCGCATCGAAGATGAAGATGTGCGGTGTCGCGAGGCAGCCATAGGCCTTGGAGACAGACTGCGTCTCGCCATCGTAAAGGTAAGGAAAAGTGAAGCCGGATTCCGCGGCATACTTCTTCATGTCGTCAAAGCCGTCGTTGTACTTCGAGTAACCCAACTCATCGATGCTCAGGCCGTCGGGATTGTTCGGATTGATGGCGATGAGCGCCACGCCTTGGTCCTTCGTATCCTGGAGGAGCTTCTTGATCCGCTCTTCAGCGGCGTGGGAGTCGGGGCAGTGATTCGATAGGAAGGCGACGACGAGGATCTTCGCGTCTTGGTAGTCGGCGAGCGCGTGCGTTTTGTCGTCGATGCCCGGCAGCGAGAAATCCGGCGCGGCGTCGCCGATGGCCAGATCGCGGGCATCGCCCGGAAGGGCGCTTTTGGCGGGCTTCGCGGAATCGGCGGCGCGCAGAGATGCGGAGCACGCGAGGAGGACGAGGAGGCTGAGCTTGAGCAGGTTCATGGGAGCGATGGAACTTGCTGGTCGTAGCACGTTCGCGGAGAGCGCAGGAGTTCTTTTGCATGGAGTCGCGGAGAGATCTCCCATTCCGAAGTGTTTTTCCTTGTCCGAATCGCCACGGTCAGTGCCGTTAGAGGCGTCCGAGGTTTCGCTTCGGTCCCTTGCCCGCCCCGATTCGTCCTTTTCCTCCACCCATGAATCTCTCCCGCCGCTTCCTCCTCAAACTTGCCGCGCTCTTCACCTGGCGCGGGCCTTCCACCTGGCTCCACGCTGCTGAAGCCGCGAATCCGCAGCCCTTCGGTGCGGAGTTTCCGAATCTCGATTCGCTCGCGGTCGGCGAGTGGTGGAGCAAGAAGTCGCGGGAGAAGAATCCGCCTCCTTCGCTCGATGTGCCGCGCGAAGACGTCGTCGCATTTGCCCTCTACACGCAGGATCGCGGCGTGCTGAAAATGACGGCCCAGCTCTATCCGCTGAAGCCGGGCGAGGAACTCGCGGCGCGGCTGGAGGTGCGGCGCGACGGGCAGTGGCAGGAGATTTCCAAGACGCCCGTGGTGCTGCCGGGCTGGAGCGCGCATTTTCGCGTGGAAAAATGGGATGCGAGCAAGGACGTGCCGTATCGCGTGCGGCATGGGGAGAAGGCCACGTTCGAGGGGCTCATCCGGCGCGACCCGATCGACAAGGACGAGATCGTCGTCGCGAACATGTCGTGCAACAGCAGCCGCACGACGGGCGAGCGGCCCGAGATCATCGCGCATCTGCGGGCGCAGAATCCCGACCTGCTTTTCTTTGCGGGCGATCAGACCTATCGGCACACGGAGCACACCGCGGGGTGGATCGAATTCGGGCTGCAATTCCGCGATGTGATGCGCGACCGACCCACGATCTCGATCCCGGACGATCACGATGTCGGGCACGGAAATCTGTGGGGGGAAAATGGCAAGCGTTCGACGATCCAGGGAGATGCCGACGGGGGTTACCGCTATCCGGTCGAGTATGTGAATCAGGTCCAGCGGCAGCAGTCGTGGAATCTGCCCGATCCCGTGGATCCCGCGCCCGTCGAGCGCGGGATCAGCGTCTATTTTACGCGGCTGCGCGTCGGTGGCGTGGACTTCGCGATCCTCGAAGATCGCAAGTTCAAGAGCGGCCCTGCCGGCAAAATCCCACAGATGGGACCGCGCCCGGATCACATCAATGATCCCAGCTACGATCCGAAGACCATCGACCTGCCTGGCCTGCAATTGCTCGGCGCGCGACAGGAGAAATTCCTGCACGAGTGGGGCCAGGACTGGACCGGCGCGGAGATGAAAGCGGTGCTCTCGGCGACTGCTTTCTGCGGTGCCGTGCACATGCATGGCGGGCGCGAGCAGCGCCTGCTCGCCGATCTCGATTGCAACGGCTGGCCGCAGATGCCGCGCAACCGCGCGCTCGAATCCATTCGCCGCGCCTGGGCCGTGCATCTCTGCGGCGATCAGCATCTCGCCGTCGTGGTGAAAAATGGGATCACCGATTTCGGCGACGGCCCCTACGGCTTCACCAGTCCCGCGCTCGTGAACACGATCTACGGACGCTGGTGGCATCCGCTCGACGAAAAGCCCGGCCCGAATCCGGTGCCCGGCAGCCCGCTGCCGTGGACCGGCGATTTCAAGGACGGCCTCGGCAACAAAATCTCGATGCTGGCTTACGCGAATCCCGCCGACGTGAAGGACGAGAAGCAGCGCGCCGACGGCTACGGCCTCGCGCGCTTCCACAAGAAGACGCGGAAGATCACTTTCGAGTGCTGGCCGCGCTTTTCGGAAAAGGAGCAATTCCCCGGCTGGCCCATCACCGTGGCGATGGAGGCGAACGACGGGCGCAAGGTCGCGGGCCATCTGCCGGAGCTGATCTTCGAGGGAGCGGCGAGTCCCGTGGTGCAAGTGATCGAGGAAAAGAGCGGCGAGATTTTGTACACCGTCCGAGTGCAGGACGACCGCTTCCACCCGCGCGTCTATGCGCCCGGAAAGTACACCGTGAAAATCGGCCGCGATCGTCCCGATGGACAGACCCTCACCGGCCTCGAACCCGCGGACGCTGAACGGCGGATCAAAGTGTGACGGTGCTGCGGACCGCAAGTCCGCGCCATTTTGGTTTGTCCCAAAATCCACCCACTCGCGCCGTTACTGGAAGCATTCCCCCATGCGCATTCTCAACTTCCTCCTGCTCCTCGCGATGAGCCCCGCTGCGGCCCTTGCGGCGGCAAAGCCAAACGTCCTCCTCTTCTATGTGGACGATATGGGTTGGGCGCAGCCGGGTTGCTTCGGAGGAAAACTCGCGCCGACGCCGAATATTGACGCGCTGGCAGCGGGCGGTGTGCGCTTCACCGATGGTTACTCATCCGGTTGCGTGTGCTCGCCGGGCCGCGTGGGTTTGCTCACCGGACGCTACCAGGCGCGCACCGGGCACGACGCGAATCCGAACCGCGCCGGCAAGGAACTGCTGCTCAGCGAGACGACGATGGCGCAGCGGATGAAGGCGCTCGGCTACGCGACGGGCATCGTCGGCAAGTGGCACCTCGGCAACACCTCGCCGGAGTTTCTACCTGCCGCGCGAGGGTTCGATTTTTCCATGGGCACGGTCGGCAATCTGGGTGAAGGCAAAGGCCCGTCGTTCTATCGCGGCAAGGAACTGCTGCAGGAACTGCCCGGCGCGCCGGTCACGTCACCGATCTACGCACGCGAGTCGCTCGCCTTCATCGAGGCGCACAAGGGCCAGCCGTGGTTTCTCCATCTCTCGTTCAATGCGGTGCATTCGCCGATCGTCGCGTCACCGCATTGGCTGGAGAAGTTTCAGCACCTCGACAAACGCCAGCAAGCGTACGCCGCGCTCACGGCGGAAGCGGACGCGGCGATCGGCGCGGTCATGGCAAAGTTGCGCGAGCTGAAGATCGAGGAGAACACCCTCATCTTTTTCCTCAGCGACAATGGCGGCGCGTCGCCCCTCGCGGAGATGGGCGGGCTGCGCGGGCGGAAGTGGTTCGTCTGGGAAGGCGGCATTCGCGTCTCGTGGATCGCCGCATGGAAAGGCCGCATCCCCGCCGGGCGCGTCTCGCACGAGCCGGTCATCCAGCTCGACGTGCTGCCCTCCGCGCTCGCCGCGGCCGGCGGTGCAGTGAAACCCGAGTGGCAGCTCGACGGCGTGAATCTTCTCCCGCTGCTCGAAGGCCGGGCCGACCAGCTCGCGCCGCGCGCGCTCTACTTCCGCTTCGGCGTGCAATACGCCGTGCGCGAGGGCGACTGGAAACTCGTCAAGGCGTCGAAGGACATGACCCCGATGCTCGTGAACCTCGCCGCCGACCTCGGCGAGCAGACCGATCTCACTGCGCAGCAGCCGGAGAAAGCGCAGGCATTGCAAACGCGCTTCGATCAATGGAACGCCACGATGCAACCGCCGCGCTGGGAAGATCAGCGCTGGAACGGCGACCCGGAACGCAAGACCGCGAAGAAAGCTAAAAGGAAATAACCCATCCATGAAAACACTCCTCACCACTCTCCTCGCCGTGGCCGTACTGAGCAGCCTCACCACCGCCGAGGCCGCCGTAGCCAAGCCGAACATCATCTTCATACTCGCCGACGATCTCGGGATCGATGGCGTGAGCTGCTACGGCGCGGACAAGCACAAGACGCCGAACATCGACAAGCTCGCGGCGTCGGGCACGCGCTTCGAAACGTGTTACGCGGCGCCGCTCTGCGGCCCTTCTCGTTGTCTGCTGATGACGGGTCGCTACGCCTTCCGCACCGGCGGCATCACCAATGGTTCGTGGCGCGGGGATGGGCCGGGCGCGAAATCAAAGGACGAGTGGTCGATCGCGAAGGTACTCAAGCAGAGCGGATACGTGACGGGCGAGTCGGGCAAATGGCGGCAGGTCGGCGAGACGCCGCGCGATTGGGGCTTCGATGAATACTGCACGGACCCGACGGCGGGCGGCTGGTTTTGGAAGGATAGCTACGAGAAGAACGGCGAGCAGGTCAGCGCGCCCGGCTCCTACAACCCGGACATCATTCAGGCGTTCAGCCTCGACTTCATCCGGCGGCACCAGAGCCAGCCGTTCTTCCTCTACTACCCGATGCACCTCGTGCATGGCCCGATCCTCCGCACGCCGGACACGAAGGAAGGCAGCGACCTCTACAAGGATAACATCGCCTACATGGACAAGCAGGTCGGCGCGATCGTCGCGGAGGTGGAGAAGCTTGGGCTGCGCGAGAAGACGCTCATCATTTTCTCCGGCGACAATGGCACCGCACTCAATAACCCGAGCACCATCGGCGGACGGATGATCAACGGGAAAAAGGCCTCGATGCTCGAAGGCGGATCGCGCGTTCCCTACATCGCGAGCTGGCCCGGCACGACGCCCGCGGGGAAGGTGAGCAAGGATCTCGTGAGTTTTGCGGATCAGCTTCCGACCTTCGCCGCGCTCGGCGGCGCGAAACTGCCGGACGGGGTGAAGATCGATGGCGTGAGCCTCGCGCCGCAGCTTCGCGGCGAAAAGGGCACACCGCGCGAGTGGGCTTACGTGCAGCTCGGTGCAAAGTGGTTTGTGCGAGAGCAGGGCTGGAAGATGAATGAGAGCAGCGAACTCTTCGACATGAGCGATGCGCCCTTCGTCGAGAAGCCGGTCGCGCCCGCTGCCGACACCGACTTTAGCAAGGCCGCGCGGGCGCGGCTGACGGCGGTGCTCGCGGAACTCAATCCCGCCGGCGGCAAGACCGACGGAGCCGGTGGCGCGAAGGCGGGCAAGAAGCGGAAGAAGAAACAGCAAAACTAACCCACCGAATGAAAACAAACTCCGCCCTGCTCCTCGCCCTCCTCGCCCTCGTCCTCGTTGCGCACGCCGAACCGCCGCTGGTCAACCGCTTTGAAAAAGACATCGCCGCTTACGAACTGGCAGACAAAGCGAATCCACCCGCGCCTGGCGGCATCCTTTTCACCGGCGCGTCCGGCATTCGCATGTGGACGACGCTCGCGCAGGATTTCCCCGGCCTGCCCGTGCTCAACCGCGGCTTCGGCGGCTCGCAGCTCTCGGACTCCATCTACTTCCTCGACCGCATCACGCTGCGCTACCGCCCGCGGACGATCGTCATCCAGGCCGCAGGCAACGATCTCAACGCCGGCAAATCGCCCGCCCAAGTGCTCGCGGATTTTAAAACCTACGTCGAGAAAACCCGCGCCGCGCTGCCGGAGGTGAAGATCGTCTTCCTCAATATCGGCCCAAGTCCGAAGCGCTGGGAACAGCGTGACCAACAACACGAAACCAACCGCCTCGTGCGCGACTACATCGCTGGCGAAAAGAATCTCGCCTACGTCGATCTGTGGCCCGATTCGCTCGGCGCGGATGGGCTGCCGAAGCCGGAGCTTTACATCGCCGATCAATTGCACCCGAGCGCCGCGGGTTACGCGCTGCGCACGAAGCTCCTGCGCCCCCACATTCAGTAACCATCCCACCCATGAAAAAGCTCGCTCTCCTCCTCGCGTCCCTCGCCCTCCTGCATCCGGCCTTCGCCGCGCCGCCGAATGTCGTGCTGATCATGGCCGACGATCAGGGCTGGGGTGACACCAGTTACAATGGCCACCCTGAACTCAAGACGCCGCACCTCGACGCGCTGGCCGCGAGCGGAGTGCGGCTGAATCGCTTCTACACCGCGCACTTCAACTGCTCGCCGACCCGCGCCAGCGTGATGACCGGACGGCACCCCGATCGCATGGGTACCTTCAATCCCGGCGCACCCATCCGCGCGCAGGAACTCACCGTCGCCAAGGTTTTGCAGTCCGCGGGCTACGCCACAGGGCACTTTGGAAAGTGGCATCTCAATGGGAAGAACGGCGACAAGAACACCACGGCGATGCCGGGCCGCGCCATCCTTGCGGACGATCCGCTCTCACCGGGGAAGATGGGTTTCGACGAATGGGTCTCCGCGGATAACTTCTTCGACCTCGACCCCGTGCTCGGTCGCAACGGTGTGCCGGAAAAATTCCACGGCGACAGCTCCGACGTTACCACCGAAGAGGCGCTGAAGTTCATCAGGAAACAAGCCAGCGCCGGGAAACCCTTCCTCACCGTGGTGTGGTTTGGCTCGCCGCACGTCCCGCATCAGGCGCTGCCCGCGGACAAAGCACTCTACGCCTCGCTCTCCGACACGGAGCAAAACTACTTCGGCGAAATCACTGCCGTAGATCGCAGCGTGGGCCGCCTGCGCGCCGCGCTCCGCGAGTTGAAGGTCGCGGATAACACCCTGCTCTGGTACAACAGCGACAACGGCGGTCACGAGGGGCCGAAGTCCACGGGCAACCTGCGCGGGGAAAAAGGCACCCTGTGGGAAGGCGGCCTGCGCGTGCCCGGCCTCGTCGAGTGGCCTGCGCGCATCGCGAGACCCTTCACCAGCGAGACCCCGTGCTCGACGCTCGACATCTACCCGACCGTCCTCGCCGCCACTGGCGCCGTCGCGCAGAGTCAGATCCACCCACTCGACGGCGTCAATCTGCTGCCGTTGTTCGATCGCAAGACCACCACACGCGACAGGGCGATCCCCTTCTGGAATCACGCGGGCAAACAACCCGGCCACGCGGCCCTTCTCGAGTGGCCCTATAAGTTGCACACCGATCCCGTCGCCGGTCGCGCAAAGAAAGGGGCCAAAGCCGACGCTGCAAAGATCGCGCCCGTGCTGCTCTACGACGTCTCCAAAGACCCCAAGGAAACCACCGACCTCGCCGCGCAGGAGCCCGAGCGCGTCGCGAAAATGACCGCTGCGCTGACGGAATGGAAAGCCTCCGTCGAGAAGAGCCTGGCCGGGGGCGACTATGCTGCTGGCATTCCGCTGGGAAAACCCCGGCGCGCGAAGTGACAAGCAAACTCGGTCCTGCACACACTTACTCTTTGACCTCCCCAAAACTATGAAACGCATTCTCGCCCTCCTCGTCCTCGTTCTCTCCAGCTTGGCGCAAGCTGCGGAGAAACCGAACGTCCTCTTCATCGCCATCGACGACCTGAATCACTGGGTCGGACATCTCGGTCGCAATCCGCAGACGAAGACGCCGAATATCGATCGCCTGGCGAAGATGGGCGTCACTTTCACCAAGGCCTACTGCACCGCGCCGTCGTGCAATCCTTCGCGTGCTTCGCTGATGTCGGGGCTGCGTCCGAACTCGACTGGGTGTTACAATAACAGTCAGCCGTGGCATCCGGCGATTAGCGACGACAAGCTGCTCAATACGCACTTCGCGAAGGCCGGTTACCGCGTGTATGGCGCGGGGAAGATCTATCACGGCTCCGAGCGCGGCGGCACTTGGACCGATTACGCCACGGGTGGAAAGGGCGGTGGTGCGAAGAAGGCGTTGAAGTTGCATCCATCGGCCAAGGACGGCGGCGTGCCCGGTTCCATCCGCTTCGGCCCGCTCGACAATGCCGACGAGGATATGCCGGACTACGCGACCGTGAGTTACTGCATCGAGCGGATGAATGAGCCGGGCGACAAACCTTTCTTCGTCGCCGCGGGGCTGGTGAAGCCGCACATGGATTTCTCCGTGCCAAAGAAGTGGTTCGACATGTTTCCGCTGGAGTCGATCCAACTTCCGCCGCATCGGGAGGATGACTTGAAGGACGTGCCGCCCGCCGGTGTGAAGATGGCCAAGCCGGATGGCGATCACGCGAAGATGGTGGCCTCTGGGCGGTGGAAGGAAGCGGTGCAGGCGTATCTCGCGACGATTGCCTTTTGCGATTCGCAGGTCGGACGCCTCCTCGATGCACTGGAAAAATCACCCGCCCGCGACAACACCATCATCTGCCTGTGGAGTGATCACGGCTGGAGCCTCGGCGAGAAATCGCACTGGCGGAAATTTGCGTTATGGGAGGAGCCGACGCGCACCGTCTTCATCTGGAAAGCGCCCGGCGTGACCGAGCCCGGCGGCGTGTGTGGCCGGCCCGTGGATTACGCCAGCGTCTATCCGACGTTGTGTGCGCTGGCGGGCCTGCCTCGGCCCGCGCACGTCGAGGGTCACGACATTTCCCCGCTGCTGAAGGATCCGAAGGCGACGTGGGAGTTTCCCGCCATCACGACCTGGGGAAGGAAGAACCACGCGATCCGCACCGAAGGCTGGCGCTACATCCGCTACGCCGATGGCGGCGAGGAGCTTTATGACGAGGCTGCCGACCCGCTCGAATACACGAATCTCGCTGGCCACACCGAGCAAGCCGCGCGCAAAGTGGAATTCGCGAAATGGCTACCAAAAACCGACGCGCTGGACTTGCCGCACGGTCGCGGCGGAGGCGAAGAGGGCGACAAGGCGGAGAAAAAAGCGAAACGCAAAGCGGCCCAGTAAGTCCGCGGAGTCAGCGCCCCAAGTCGCCGGCCGCCTGAACATTGAGGCTGGAGCAATTTTGATATTGGGTGCTTGCTGGCCCGTCCTTCGGATCATGCCCGTCTTTCCTCGCTCCTTCTTTCACTTCCTCCTGATTATGGTGCTCGCCGGTCTGCCGTCCTGTGTGCGAGTCGCGGAGCGGCCTTTGGACGCGGGCGCTTCCGCGTCGGCTTTTTCCGGGCGCTCGCTGAACGATGCGGGGTTGCGGAAATTTCTCGCGGGACAGGGTGCGGGCAGTGGCTCGTGGAATGTCGAACGGATCGCGCTGGCGGCCGCATATTTCCACGGCGATGTGGCCGTGGCCCGCGCTACGGCGGAGGAAGCTGCGGCGGGAATCGGCACGGCCGGGCAGCGGCCCAATCCGGTGCTGTCCTTTTCCCCCGGCTACAACGCGACCACGCGCGGCATCTCGCCGTGGATCATCTCGCCAACGCTCGATGTGACCATTGAGACGGCCGGCAAGCGTGGCCATCGGCTGGCCGGAGCGCGGGCGCTGGCGGAGGCGGCGCAGCTCCGCGTGGCCGATGCCTCCTGGACGGCGCGGACGAAAGTGCGCGCGGCGATGCTCGACTTGTATTCTGCGGAGGAAAATGGTGCGCTGCTCTCCGCCGAAGTCGCCTTGCACGAGGAAGCGCTGAAGCGTCTCGATGCGCAGGTGAAAGCGGGCGAGTCGCCGGCCTTTGAACTCACGCAGGCCCGCCTGGCGCTGAATCGCTCGAAGCTCGCGCAGCATGACGCGGAGAAAATCAACGCCACCTCTCGCGCGCAACTGGCCGCCGCGGTTGGCGTGCCCTCTCGTGCGTTCAGCGCCATGTACTTTGATTTTGCCGACTTCCGCGGGCTGCCCGCCGTGCCGGGCTCCAGCGCCCGCCGTCGTGCGCTCACCCACCGCGCCGATCTCCTCGCCGCGCTCGCCGACTATGCGGCGGCGGAAGCGGAGGTGCGCCTGCAAGTCGCGAAGCAATATCCCGATCTGAAACTCAGCCCGGGATACCAACTCGATCAGACGGAGAATAAGTGGTCGCTCGGCTTCGCCCTCGAACTGCCGATCCTGCATCAGAACCGCGGTCCCATCGCACTGGCCGAGGCGAAACGGAAAGCCGCCGCCGTGAACTTTGAAGCGCGGCAGGCTGCGGTCTTCGGCGAGATCGAGATTGCGCTCGCCACTTTCCAGGCCGCGCGCGCCAAGGCCGACACCGCCGCGACGCTCGCCGACGGAGCCGCGCAGGCCAGCGATACCACGCGGCGCATGGTGGACGCCGGCGAGATCGCGCCGCTGGAACTCACCCGCCGGGGCATCGAAGCCAGCGCCGCCAAGCTCTCCCGGCTCGAAGCCCGCCTGCAGGCCCAGCAAGCCATCGGTGCTCTCGAAGCCGCGCTGCAAGTGCCGCTGCGCTCGGTGCGATGAAAATGGAGACGATGAAATCGCCAATGCTTGGAGGGACACGCTCCGTCGTGTCCCTGATCAAATGGGCGAAGGCGGCGCGGAGCGCGGAAGTGTGGGACACGACGGAGCGTGTCCCTCCAGGTAGTCGTTGCCTGCTCGCGGCCATCCTTGTTTTTTCCCTGCTCTCTGCGGCTATTCTTCACGCCGCACCCGCGGCGTCGGCGCCGGCGACCGTGACCAAGGAAGCCGATCTCGTGACCGTCGTGCTCAAGCCCGAGGCGGAGCAGCGGCTCCGGTTGAAAGTCGTGCTGGTCGAGCGGCGCTCCGTGCCGGCGACGCGACTCTTCGCCGGCGAAGTAGTGCTGCCGCTCGCCGCGGCGGGCAGTCGGGTTGCGCCGGTGCTCGGTGGTACGCTCGACGAAGTGCTGCGCCTCGCCGAACTCCAGAACGCCGCCGATGGTCGCATCCTCCAGGCGCAGGTGCAGATGGACGCCGCGAAGATCGCCGTCGAGCGCGCGCAACGAGTCCTGAATGCGGAGGCCGGCAGCGTGCGTTCCGTGGATGAAGCGAAGACCACGCTCGCTCTCGCCGAAGCAGCGATGACCACCGCCAAAGCACAGCGCGAAATCCTCGGCGGACCCGTGGGCGAAGCCGGCAGTGCGCGCCGCGCCTGGGTGCGCGCGGCCATCTACAGCGGAGAGGCCGCGCTGCTCGATGCAAAGGCGCCCGCCACGATCCGCGCGCTCACTTCTTCCACCACTGGCCAGAGCGCACCGCCCGTCGCCGGCCCGCCAACGGCGAACGCCGTGACCCGCACCGTGGACTGGTACTACGAACTCCCCGCCGCGAGCACGCTGCGCGCAGGCGAGCGCGTCGCGGTGGAAATTCCCTCCCTCGAAAGCAAGACCGAGAGCCTCGTCGTCCCCTTCGCTTCGGTGCTGCACGACATCCACGGCGGCCAGTGGGTGTATGAGCAAATCGCCGAACACACTTACACGCGCCGCCGCATTCAGGTTGCTCGGCTCGCCGGCCCCGATGCCGTGCTCGGCACCGGCCCGTCGGTCGGGAGCAAGATCGTCACCGACGGTGCCGCGGAGTTGTTCGGCACCGAGTTCATGACGGGAAAGTGATGCGCGGATGACTGCCCCGACGCCCGGGTCACCGGAAAATCTGCGGATGCCGCACGATGAATTCCAGCGGCGCAATCGGTTGAGGTCTGTATCCCGCATTGGCCAGCGGTGCGAAGTGTCGGTCCTCGGTGATGATGTAGTCCGCGTGCGCGGTGATCGCGCAGTCGGTGAAGGCGTTGTCGTCGGGATCGCTCACGATCACGCGGAATTGATAGTGCGGCTCCACCTTCGTCAGCGTGCCCGTCGTGACGGCCATGTGCTCCATCAAGCGCTCAAACTTTCGGCAGGCGATCACGCCGCTCGTTTCGGTAATGACTTCGCAGTATTCCAGGAGAATCCGATTGGACACGGCCCAGTGGAGCCGCCCAGCCACGCAGGCGTCGATGATCGGAAAGAACCGGTGTGCCGGGCTCCGGCCTTGGAAGACGACGTTGGTGTCGATGCAGACGATCACGACTGCCGCAATCGCGCGCGAACCTCCCGGATGATCTCGGGAAGCCGGTCCCATTTGCCGGCTTTTTGTTCCGCTTCTGCATCGGCTTGGATCTCATGCCACAGGCGATCTTTCTCTGCATGCAGCAGGATCTCGTGTACTAAGACCAAATCCTCCTCGGAGGCCGTGGCGAGTCGTTCGAGCATTTGCTCGCGCAGATCTTTTGGAATCGTCTGGGACGTCATCATGTTTTGCACTTTGGCCCCGCGCCGTGGCGTTTTCCACTTCCATTTCCCGTCATGCTGAGCGCCATCGTCTCTTGGGCGCTGAATATGCGCGTGCTCGTGGTGGCGCTCGCCGCGGCGTTGCTCGTCGTCGGCATCAATGCGACGAAGAACGCGCCGCTGGATGTTTTCCCGGAGTTCGCGCCGCCGCTCGTCGAGGTGCAGACGGAAGCGCCGGGGCTTTCCACCGAGGAGGTGGACGCGCTCGTCACCGTGCCGCTGGAGAACTCGCTCAACGGCCTGCCTGCGCTCAAGACCATCCGCTCAAAGTCGGTGCTCGGCCTGTCCTCGGTCGTCATGATTTTCGAGACCGGCACCGACATCCTCAAGGCGCGCCAGTTTGTACAAGAGCGGCTGAACCTCGCGCAGAACCGTCTGCCCGCGGTGGTGAAGCCGCCGGTGCTCATGGCTCCGTATTCGTCCTTGAGCCGCGTGCTGAAGGTGGGCCTCACCTCGGGCACGCTCTCGCAAATGGAACTGAGCGAGTTGGCGCTGTGGACCATGCGCCCGCGACTCATGTCGGTGCAGGGCGTGGCCAATGTCGCGATTTGGGGGCAGCGCGATAAGCAGTTCCAGGTGCTCGTCGATCCGCAGCGGCTGCGCGCCGCCGGGGTCACGCTCGATGCCGTGACGCGCGCGGCGGGCGATGCGGCGGTGATCAGCGCCGGTGGCTTCATCGACACGCCAAACCTGCGCCTGAGCGTGACGCAACTCGGGCTCATCACCACGCCGGAGGATCTCGCGCGCACCGTCGTCGAGTTTCGCAATGGCGCACCGATCCGCCTCGGCGAGGTCGCGGAGGTGCGGGTCGGCAATCCGCCAGTCATCGGTGACGCGGTCATCAATGACGGCGACGGCATTCTCCTCATCGTGGAAAAGCAGCCGTGGGGAAACACCCTTGATGTCACCCGGGGCGTGGAAAAGGTCATGACCGATCTCAAGCCCGCGCTGCCCGGCGTGAACATCGACACCACGATCTTTCGGCCCGCGACCTTTATCCAACTTTCCATCGATCACCTCACCGAGGCGCTGTGGCTGGGCTGCCTCCTGGTCGTCATCACTCTCGCGCTCTTCCTCGGCGACTGGCGCACGACCGTCATCAGTATCACCGCCATCCCGCTCTCGCTCGCGGTGGCGCTGCTCTGGCTGCACTGGCGGGGCGAGACCATCAATACGATGATCCTCGCCGGCCTCATCATCGCGCTCGGCGAAGTCGTGGATGATGCGATCATCGACGTGGAAAACATCCTGCGCCGCCTGCGGCAAAACGCCGCGCTCGACGCGCCGAAAGCGAAGCTCCAGGTCGTGCTCGCAGCTTCGCTGGAAGTCCGCAGCGCCGTCGTCTATGCGAGCGTCATCATCGTGCTCGTCTTCATCCCGGTGTTTTATCTGCCGGGACTCGCGGGCACATTTTTCAAGCCGCTCGCGCTTGCCTACATCCTCGCCATCACCGCGTCGCTCGCCGTGGCGCTCACCGTCACGCCGGCACTGAGCTTGATGCTGCTCAAGCTCAAGAACGGCGGCCATCGCGAGGCGCCCTTTGCCCGCGCGATGAAGGCGATCTATCGCGGCCTGCTGCCGATCTTTGCGCGGAGCCCCGCACTCGCCCTGATGGTGCTCGTCGCCGCGTTCGCCGGCAGCGGCTGGGTCTGGCACACGCAGTTGAAGGAGGAATTTCTGCCGAACTTCAAGGAGCGCGATTTTCTCATGCACTGGCTGGAGAAGCCGAACACCAGCGTCGAGGCCAGCAAGCGGATCACGATTGCCGCAGCCAAGGATCTCCTTGCCGTGCCGGGCGTGCGCAATCAGGGCGCGCACATCGGCCGCGCGGAGGTCGCGGATGAAGTGGTCGGCCCCGACTTCACCGAGCTGTGGATTAGCATCGACCCGAAGGCGGACTACGACGAGACGATCCACAAGGTGCAGGCCGTCGTCGATGGCTACCCCGGCCTCACGCGCGATCTGCTCACCTTCCTCCGCGAGCGCATCAAGGAAGTGCTCACCGGCGCGAGCGCGAGCGTCGTCGTGCGCATCTTTGGCCCCGAGCTCGACACGCTGCGCACGCACGCTGCCGAAGTCAGCGCGGCGGTGAAAGACGTGCCCGGCATCAGCGCCCTCAAGGTGGAATCCCTCACGCTCGTTCCGCAGATAACCGTGAAAGTGCGGCCCGAAGCCGCGGCCCTGCACGGCCTCACCGCCGGACAAATCCGCCAGGCCGTCACCACGCTGATCAGCGGACGGAAGGTCGGCGAAGTGTATCAGGATCAGCGCGTCCACGATGTCACCGTGTGGAGCCTGCCCGCCGTGCGCGGCGATTACACCACGCTGCGCGAACTCCTCATCGAAACGCCGAGCGGCGGCCACACGCGCCTCGCCGACGTCGCCGATCTCGCCACCGTCCCGACGCCGAATGCCATCAAACGCGAAGGCGCCTCCCGCCGCATCGACGTGACCTGCAACGTCACCGGTCGCGCGCTCGGCGAGGTCGTGCGCGAAATCGAGCGGCGCGTCGGCCAACTCACCTTCCAGCCCGGCCATCATCCCGAGATCCTCGGCGAATGGGCCGAACGCCAGGCCGCACAAAGCCGTCTTGGCTGGCTCTCGCTCGCCTCGCTCGCCGGCATCCTCGTCCTGCTCTACGCGGATTTTCAATCCATCCGCCTCACCC
This sequence comes from Chthoniobacteraceae bacterium, assembly GCA_031409655.1. Classification (GTDB taxonomy): domain Bacteria; phylum Verrucomicrobiota; class Verrucomicrobiia; order Chthoniobacterales; family Chthoniobacteraceae; genus JANNXQ01. The sequence goes on from JANNXQ010000127.1 coordinate 74,093, forward strand.
TCCTCGTCGCGCTCACGCTGCCCTTCGCGCTCATCGGCGGGGTGCTGGCCGCGTGGATCGGCGGCGGCGTGCTCTCGCTCGGATCGCTCGTTGGTTTTGTCACCGTGCTCGGCATCGCCGCGCGCAATGGCATCCTGCTCGTCAGCCACTACCGCCATCTCGAACAGGAGGAAGGTCACACCTTCGGCCTGCCGCTCGTCTTGCGCGGCAGCGAGGAGCGCCTCGTGCCCATCCTCATGACCGCCACCGCCGCCGCCTTCGCCCTGCTCCCGCTCGTGCTCAAAGGCAACGTCCCCGGCAACGAAATCGAACGCCCGATGGCCCTCGTGATCCTCGGCGGCCTCGTCACAAGCACGCTGCTGAATCTCTTCCTGCTCCCCGCGCTCTACGCGCGCTTTGGCAGGAAAATCCCCGCTTGATCCATGGAACCCTGGAAACTCTACGCCTTCGCCGCCGCGGTCTTTGCCGGGCTCACTTCCGTCATCGCCAAGGCGGGGCTTACGACGCTCAGCGGCGATCTCGGGCTCGCGGTGCGCACGGTCTTTGTCTTCGGCTTCGTCCTGCTGAACACCTGGCTCTGGACCGGTCCGGCGAAGACCTCCGCCGCACTGAGCGCCGCTGGCCCGCGCGCCATCCTGCTCCTCGCGCTGTCCGCGCTCACCACGACGATCTCGTGGGTCTGCTACTACCGCGCGATGAAAGACGGCACGGTCTCCTACGTCTCGCTGGTCGATAAAGGGAGCATTCTCGTCACGCTGCTGCTCTCCGTACTGCTCCTCGGTGAACCCTTCACCTGGCGCATCGCCGGGGGTTCTACACTGATCCTCGGTGGCATGCTAATCCTGGCGGGGGGAAAGTGATGACGCGCAGTATCACCGCAGCCAGCCGCCGGTCGCTTGCAGCGGCGGCTGGGCTTCGCCGGTGGTGATCCAGGCGGCAAGGGCGCTGGGTGCGTCGGCGGTCTTCGCCGGGAGCTGGAGCGTCGCGGTCCAGCGGCCTTCGGCGAAGGTGAGCGCCGAGGATTGCAGACGGAGCACGACGAAATCGTGACGAAGCTTGCGGCCGCGGTTTTCGCCGCGCTGGACGTCGCTGGCGAGGTCGGTGCCGAGCAGGGCGATCCAGACTTGCAGATTCTTTGGCGTCGGTTGGGCGGGTTGGAAGGTGACTTCGGCACGCGACGGATCGGGCAGCGTGACGCTGAGTTTTCCGACTCTTTCCGAGGAAGGTGCGGGCAGATTTTCGCGCTGGAAGAAGCCCTTCCACTCCCGCCCGCCGGCGACGAACCCTGGCGTATAGACCGAGCTGCTCTGCCACGCGGCGGAGTAGCGCCGCTGCCGCGCGGTGAAGTCGCGCGAGGCGAAGCGATCCGGCCAGCCGAGGCCGTCCCAGTAGTCCACGTGGAAGACCACGGGCACGACCGTCTTCCACAGGTCGGGACTCGTCTTGAGCTTTCCGATCCACGCTTCAGCGGGCGGGCAACTGCTGCAGCCTTCGGAGGTGAAGAGTTCGAGCAGGGTCGCGGGAGTTTCCCCGCTGGAGAAAGTGCGGGGTTCCGCTTCAGCGGAAAAGGATCCTGCAAGCACTGCGAGGACGGTGGCGGCGAATGGGCGGGAGAAAAGAGGCATGTCTGTGAGAGGGGCTGGCGTCCGACTTTCTTCCCGCCGCCGCGCCTTACCCGATGAGATCCCGAACCACGTCGGGCGCTTCCTCGCTGACGAGCACGATGGTCTGATCGGCCCGCGTCCAGGTGGCGACGGTCAGACCGATCTCATTTTTCACGACCGGCGCGAGCGAAGCCGCCGGGGCATCGCGCAGGCCACGGGATGGCGTGGTAAAGCAATGCACGACGCTCATGTTTGGCATGACGAGGCATTCGAGGCTCACGGGGAGACCTTCGACGTCGTAGAGGTGGCAGCCTTTCCGCCCGAGCGCTTCGAGCTTTGGGTAAAAGTGGGCGGAGCGCGGAGCCTGCGCGCTGCGGAGCCACTCGGCGACGGCGGCTTTGTCCATGCTCATGAGCGAAAGGGTGACGCCTTCGTGGGCGATGGTGGTGAGGCGGGTCGTGAGGCGGGACATCGGCAGGCGGCTCTGGTGCCGCCACAGGAGCGCTCCTCCGGCGCAGACCGCGACGGCCGCCGCCGCGCTGGCGAACCACTCCCGGCGCGACCAATGCGCGATGGTCGCTGGCGCGGGTGTCTCATGGCTGCGGGTGTGGCGCACGGCTTCGATCACCTGGGCTTCGAGCGTCGCGGGGGGATCGATCTGCGCCCGCGCGGCGCGCATCGCGGTGAGCAGGCGCGCTTCGAGATCGGCGGGCGGCGCGACGGAGCGCAGCGCGCGTCCGATCGCGGCGTCGGCCTCGCGTTCGCCGGCCAGCGCGGCCTGCAACTCCGCGTCCTCCGCGGCGGACTCCCGCGCTGCGCGCACATCCGGGTCCGCGTCGTCCTGACCGGAAGGCCGGGTGGCGCGCAGCAACTCGCGGAGGGGATCTGGCTCGTCGTTCATGTGGCGGGGCAGAGGATTTGGCGGAGCGCGTCCTTGGCGCGGCTCAGCCGGGACATCACGGTGCCGATCGGCATTTCGAGAGTTGCCGCGATTTCACGGTAGGAAAGATCTTCCAAATAATAGAGCGAGAGCACCGCCCGATAGGGCTCCTCCAGCGAGTGCAACGCGGCGACCGCGGCGCGGCCATCGAGGGTCTGCGCTTGCGGCGGAGGCTGCGGCTCGGGTTCGTGCTCGGGATGTTCGTCGAGCGAAGTGAGGCGCGAGGTGCGGCGGCGCAGGTTCAAAAATTCGCGATAGAGGATCGAGTAGAGCCACCCCTTGATCTTCGTGAGGTCGCGGACCTCGTTCCACTTTTTCGCAAAGATCACCGCGGTCTGTTGCGTGAGGTCAGCGGCATCCGCCTCCTGTCCGCACAAGGTCAGCGCATACAAATAGAGCGGGCGGTAGTGCTCGCGGATCACGGCCTCGAGCCACTCGTCGAGCGTGCCTTCCCCGATCGGCGCGGGCGCGTCGGCGGAGGGCGGATCGGGGATGAGATGCATCGGGGCGGGGAGAGCGGGCTGGAAATCTATAGAAGTGGTCTGCCTCGGTGGATGGTGCGCTCCGCCGCACCATGCCAGACCCATGCCGGAGGCCCATCATTCAGTGTGGCGTCGCGCGCGGATCGAGGCATGGCGCGGCGGAGCGCACCATCCAACGAGGGCCGCGAACTTCTTCCACAGGCTGCCAGGTTTTTCCGATGGGAAAGCAAGAGCGTCTCTGGCAGCCAGAGGCCGGAAGATGCGCGGGGCGCACCTTCCGGCGTGGCTTGGGGCCGGGGTCTGCAGATCGGCTTTTAGAAGTTCTCGTTTGGGATGGTCGTGGCGACGTTGCCTTCCTCGACGTTCGTGCCGCCCTGGGCCACGAAGAACTGCGGCTCGCGGAAAGCTCCGATGAAGGAAGCGAGCGTGTTGTCATTGAACATATTGTGGACCGAACCCGCGCTCACCGCGATGGCCCAGCCGAAGCGGGCGATGTGGTTGTTGTAAATGCTGTCGCCGCGCGGGCCGGCAGGATCGGGGCTGCCAGACGCGGGATTGTAGCAGATGCCGAGGAGGTTGTGCGCCGCCGTCGGGCCGCCATTGATGATGTTTTTCAGGAAGCGATTGCCCGCGCTCTTTCCGCCGCGGACGAAGATCCCGAGGTTCACCGAAGAGATGGTGTTGTGCTCGATGGCGCACGAGCGGCTGTTGATGACCAGCATGCCGATTTCGGTCGGGCCGTTGTTTGGCGCGAGGCCGTCGCCGACGACTTGCACATGGCTCACGGCCACATTCGTGGAGTCGGTGATGGCGACGTTGGCGTTGAAGCCGGAGACGTTGCCATTGCGAATGTCCACGCCCTGGGCGCCCTGGACCACGAGACCGCGACCAGTGCCGCGAGCGTGGGTCGAGATGCTGAAGCCATTGAGGTCGAGGGTCACATTCGACGCGGTGATGACGACGGCGTCGCCACTCGGCACGGTGTAGTTGCGGTAGAGCTTATAGCTGCCGGCGCGGTTGATGGTCCAGACGGAGCTGTTGCCGTGGTCGGCGTGGGCGACGGGTGTGGTGGTCACGAGCGCGGCGAGGGCGAGGCCCGCGACGGCGGTGAGACGGAGGATGGATTTGATCATGGTGTTTTTTGGAACTGCGTTGTTTTAGGTTGCTTGGTGGAACCGCTGCACGGCAGCGGCGGCAGCAAAGACACGGCAGCTCTCCGACTTATTCCCTCGGGGAATAAATATTTCTGGCCACCCCCGGGCCATCAGGCATACGCCTGCCAGATGAAGTTCCTCCTCCCACTCCTCGCCGTGCTCGCTGCCCTCCCGCTGGCCCCGGCGAAGGCCGCCGACGGGAAGCGCACCAACGTGCTCTTCCTCATCGCCGATGACCTGAACAACCTGCTCGGCTGCTACGGCGAAAAGGACGCGCAGACGCCGAATATTGATCGGCTCGCCGCGCGCGGCGTACGCTTCGATCGCGCCTATTGCACCTTCCCGCTCTGCGGCCCGAGCCGGAACTCGATGCTCACCGGCTTGTATCCGAACAGCACCGGCATCCTCACGAATGCGCAGATCTTCCGGCAGTCGATCCCCGCGCAGGTGAGCCTGTCGCAGGCCTTCCGACAGCAGGGCTACCTGGCTGCGCGGATCGGCAAGCTCTACCACTACAATGTGCCAAACTCGATCGGGACGAATGGCCACGACGATCCCGCGTCGTGGGAACTGGAACTCAACCCCGCGGGCGTCGATCGCACCGAGGAGCACCCGAAAATCTTCAGCCTCACGCCGAAGCAATTTGGCGGCACGCTGAGCTGGTATGCTTCGCCGAAAGGTGACGCGGAACACACCGACGGCAAGATGGCCGCGGATGCCGAGTGGGTGCTCGAGCGCTGCGCAAAGCAGAAAGATCGTCCGTTCTTTCTCGCGCTCGGATTTTTCCGCCCGCACACCCCGTATGTCGCGCCGAAGACGCCTTACTTCGACCAGCATCCCGAGGCGCAGATGCGTGTGGTGCAGGGTGTGCCGGAAGATCAGGCGGACATCCCGGCGGCTGCGCTCGGCAGCTACAAGAAGGAGCAGGACCAGCTCACCGACGATCTCCGCCGGCAGGCGCTCCAGGCATATCGCGCGAGCATCAGCTTCTTGGACGCGCAGGTCGGTCGCGTCGTTGCCGCGCTCGATCGCCTCGGGCTCGCGGAGAGCACGGTGATCGTCTTCACCAGCGACCACGGCTACCACACCGGCGAGCACGGGCTGTGGCAGAAGCAGAGTCTCTTTGAGGAAAGCGCGCGCGTCCCGCTGCTCATCGTCGCGCCCGGCGTCGCGCCGCAGAATGCCGTGGCGAAATCGCCCGTGAGCCACCTCGACCTCTACCCCACGCTCGCCGAACTCTGCGGAGTGAAAGCGCCCGCGAATCTCCAGGGCCAGAGCCTCGTGCCGCTACTGCGCGATCCCTCCGTTGCCGGTCGCGGCTGGGCGCTCACGCAAGTGGTGCGCGGCGGAAACTTCAACCGTCAGGGCGCTGCTCCCGCCATCGCGGATAAGGGAAAACGTTTCTTCGGCTACAGCCTGCGCACGCCGCGCTGGCGCTACACCGAGTGGGGTGAAGGTGAGCAAGGCCGCGAACTCTACGACCACGACGCCGACCCGAAGGAACTCACCAACCTCGCCACTGTCCCCGCGCACGCGAAGACCGTGGAAGAACTCTCCGCGCAAGTCCGCGCCGCCGCGAAGACCACCTATCCCGCATCGGGAACCACCCCCGAGGTCGAACCCGGTCTGTGGGCGCCGCTGCTCGTCGATCCTTGATGAACTCGCTCGATGCCTGAACTCGCCGAGGTCGAATTTTTTCGCAAACAATGGGACGTGGGCCTCGGGGTGAAGATCACCCGCGTCGCGCTGCATGGGAGCAAGCGACTCTTTCGGGGAATGGACGTGGCGCGGCTCGGGGCCGCGCTCATGGGGGCGACTCTGGTCGGCTCGGAGGCGCGGGCGAAGCAGATGCTCTTTGCCTTCCGCAAAGGGCGGGAGCGCGCGTGGCTGGGCGTGCATCTCGGGATGACGGGGAAGCTTTCCGTGGCACCGCGGGGCTTCGAGCCGGGGAAGCACGATCACCTCGTGCTCTTGCAAGCGAAGCGCACCCTGGTCTTCACGGATCCCCGAGTTTTCGGGCGCGTGCTTTTTTCCGCAGGCACCGAGCCGCCGGAGTGGTGGACGAAACTCCCGCCGGCGGTGACTTCGCCGGAGTTCACGGTCGAGCGGGTGCGGGCGTTTCTGAAGCGGCGCGCGCGGCTTTCGGTAAAGGCGGCGCTGCTGGTCCAGAGCGCCTTTCCAGGCGTGGGAAATTGGATGGCGGACGAGATCCTCTGGCGCGGGCGGATCAGTCCGCGGGTCCTTTGCGGGAAGCTCACGGCAGCGCGTGCGGAGGTGCTCTGGCGGGAGGCGCGGGAGGTCTGCCGGATCTCGATGGAGACGGTGGCGGTCGATTTTTCCGATCCGCCGGCGGACTGGTTTTACCACGAGCGCTGGACGCCCCACGGACACTGCCCGCGTTGCGCGGTGGAGATCAAAACGGCGACGATCGGCGGACGTACCACGCGCTGGTGCCCGGTCTGTCAGCGCTGACGGCTACGGCTGCGCGTTGAAGTCCCAGCGCTGCGCTTTCCCTTTCGCCGGCGCGACCTCGATCCAATCGACTTCCACGGGCTGCTGGCTGGCGGGCAGATAGACGCGCATCGTGCCCAGGGGACCGTCTTCCGGGACCGTGGTCGAGAGCTCCTGCCAGTCCCCAGGCGCCACGAGGAAAGGCACGGACTTTACGTTCGTCGGATCGGCGGCACCTTGCGGCAGCCACTCCACTTTGCCCGCGCCCGCGCCGCTGGAGCGCACGCGGATTTTTACCACGGCGGGACCGTTCACTTTGCCCATGGCATGGCCGAGAAAGGCGTTCGCTCGGCCGGTCACGGAGAGCACGCCATCTTTGCTCGTTGCCTGGCACTGGCGCGCCTTCCAGCCTTCGAGCGGGTCAGCAGTTTTCTTCGGGTTTGCGGGGCGGGCGAGCGCGACTTTGAAGGCGGGATTCGGTTGCGGGAAAGTCGCACCGGTTTCGGCGAGGAAGCCGTCGATGAGGGCGTTCATTTCCTGCACGCGCGCGGGTTCGGCGGCGGCGCGGCTGGTCGCTTCGCTCAAGTCCTCGCGGAGGTCGTAGAGTTCGTGCCGGCCCGCGTCGTCCGCGGGCATTCCGAACCACCGGATCAGCTTCCAATCGCCGGCGCGCACCCAGACGCCGCCCGCGCTCCCGAGGCTGCCGCCGTGCGGGAAGTAGTTGAAGAAGGCGCGCCGCTCCAGCGGGCCTTCGGACTTCAGCACCCGCGCGTAGCTCACCCCGTCGATCTTCTGCGGCGCGGGCTTCGGGAGTCCGAGCAGATCGAGCACCGTCGGATAGAGGTCGATGTGCCCGACCACCGCCTCGCTCGTCTTCCCCGCGCCGATGCGGCCCGGCCACGACCACATCAGCGGGACCCGCGTGCCGCCTTCGTAGAGCGTGCCTTTGCCATCGCGCAGCGGCGTGTTCATCGTCGGCGGCTGATCGCCGGCCCACTTCCGCCAGTCCGCGAAGAACTCGCTTTTGGTCTGCTCCGCCTTCGCGGTCTTGGCCGTTGCAGGCACGTTGCTGTGGGTGTTGCCGCCGTTGTCGGAGTTGAAGACGACGATCGTATTCTCCGCGAGTCCGTGCTTTTCCAGCGCCGCGAGGACGCGCCCGAAGCATTCGTCCACGCTCTTGAGCATCGAGGCCATGATGGGATTTCCCTGCGCCCCGCGCGGATCTTTCTTTGCCGCGAAGGCCTTCGTGTATTCCGGCTTGTGTCCCCATGGACCATGCACGCCGTAGTTCCAGAGGTTCAGGAAAAAGGGACGGCCCTTATTTTCGGCGATGAGTTTCTCCGCCTCCGCCGCGAGCCGATCGACGATGTATTCCCCCGCCGGGCCGTCGGTGATCGTGCCGACTTTGTTTTTGCCGCCAGGCTTGCCGTCCGCGGCGACGCCGTAGGGCGAGAAGTAATTCCCCGGCGGCCCCGGATCGGGATGGCAATGAAAGGCCACGTCGAAGCCCTGCTGCTCCGGCCAGTGCGGTTGCGTGAGGCCGAGGTGCCACTTCCCGAGATGCGCCGTGCGATAGCCCGCCGTGCGCAACGCTTCAGCGAGGGTGTATTCGCCGGGCTCGAGGAAATTCCTGCTCTCCGGCATGAGCATCCGCTGGTTCGCCGGCCCACTGGTGGCCAGAGACGGGTGCCCCGCGGCTTGCGGTGGGAGATGCCCGGTCGCGCTGGTGATGCCGTGGCGCGCGGAGTACCTCCCGGTGAGCAGACTCGCGCGCGTCGGCGAGCAGAGCGGCTGCGCATAGGCATCGGTGAAGCGCATTGCCCGCGACGCGAAGCGGTCGATGTTTGGCGTCTCGTAATACTTCGATCCGTAAGCACCGCAATCCATCCAGCCCATGTCGTCCACGAGGAAGACGATGACATTCGGCTTCGTCGCGGCCAGGACGTGGGTGGAGAGTACGCAGAGGAGGGCGGGGAGGAGGGCGGGGAGGAGGGTGAAAAGTTTCATGGTGACGTGGTGAAGGTTGAACCGCGCGAGCGCCGCAAAATTGGCGGGCAAAGAAGCGGAGGTGGGCTCCCGCTCTTCCTCTTAATCTTCCTCTTCCTCTTCCTCCTCCCAAGTGCGTCGCTGAGTGGGAATGAGGAAGGGGAAGAGGAAGATTAAGAGGAAGAACGGAGACGGAGAGCCCGCTAGGCTTTTACTGTGCCCCAGCGGCGGTGGAGGAAACGCTCCCATGGACTGAAGAGGATCTTATCCGCGAGCAGGCCGATGACGATGATCACCAGCATGATCCCGATGACTTGCTCCATGGCATTCAGCTCGCGTCCGAAATGCAGAAGCTGCCCGAGGCCGAAGCCGGTGAGGATGGTGACGTAGATCTCCGCGGCCATCAGGGACCGCCAGGCGAAGGCCCAGCCCTGCTTGATCCCCGAGACGATGAAGGGCAGTGAGGCGGGCAACTTGACAAAGACCCAGGTGTGCAGGCCGCTCGAACCCATGGTCCGCGCGGCGCGGGCGTAGATGGGTGGGACATTGCGCACGCCATTGTCCGTGGCGAGGGCCACGGACCAGACGGTGCCCATGACGACGACGAAAAGCATGGCCACCTCTGTCTGCCCAAACCAGATGATCGCCAGCGGCACCCAGCAGACGCTCGGTAGCGCTTGGAGGCCGAGGCCGAGCACGCCGATGGTGTCATTCGCCCATTGGAAGCGCGCGGTGAAAAGTCCCAACGGCACGCCCACGACGACACCGACGGCGTAGCCGTAGAGCAGGCGTTTCAAAGTGACGGCCAGCGCTTCAAAGAGAGTGCGATCCTGAACCGCACTGACGAGGTACTCCCAGACGGTGAGCGGGGAGGGGAAGAGCACGGCGAGGCCGGGCTTGCCCTGGGTGAGCGAGAGCTGCGCGAAATGCCAGAAAGCGCCGAGCGCGGCGAAGAAGAGGAGGGCGGTGGCGGTGCGCTTCATTTTCCCGTGCGAACGATCGCCCTCTCGGAGGGTGAGGGACATCGAACATCGAACATCGAACTTCGAACACCGAAATACCTCGGAAGCCGGGCGCCCACGCGCAGCGTCGATTCGATGTTCGATGTCCGAAGTTCGATGTTCGATGTTCTCCCAATCATATCTCGTAGTCGTCCGCCTTCCCGCCCATCCCACCCGTCTTCAGCGCCCGGGTGATCCGGCTGGCGTAGCTGGCGAGGTCGGGGCTGTTGATGTCGCGCGGGCGGGGGAGGGTGATCCGAAATTCGCCGACGAGGCGCCCCGGATGCGGGGTGAAAATGACGACGCGGTCGCCGAGGCAGACGGCTTCGCGGACATTGTGGGTCACGAAGACGATGGTCTTTTTCCGGGCCTCCCAGATCTCCTGGATGTCGCCGTAGAGCTGCTCGCGGGTCATGGCGTCGAGCGCGGCGAAAGGTTCGTCCATGAGCAGCACGCGCGGATTGGGCGCGAGCGAGCGGGCGAGGGCCACGCGCTGTTTCATGCCGCCGGAAAGCTCGTGGACATTGGATTGCGCGAACTTTTCCAGGCCGACGAGCTGGATGTAAAACATGGCCACTTCCTTGCGCTCGGCCTTGGTCAGCTGCGGCTTGAGCTTCAGACCAAACATCACATTGCCCAGCACCGTGAGCCACGGGAAGAGCGCGGACTCCTGAAACATCATCATGCGGTCGCGCCCGGGTTCGGTGACCATCTTGCCCTCGGCAAGGATGGCGCCCTGATCGGCGAATTCCAGACCGGCGATCATGTTTAGGAGGGTGGATTTTCCGCATCCGCTCGGACCGACGAAGCAGACGAACTGTCCCTCGTCGATGTTCAACGAGACGTTGTCGAGCGCGTGGGTCTGGACGGTGCCGTCGCGGAACCATTTCGAGACGCCGTTGATCGCCAGCTTGAGCGGGCGGACTTCGCGCAGTTCTTCAGCGACGGTACTCATCGTCGGAGGTGATTGGAAAAGTGGAGCGGCACGGGGCGGAGAGGGTTTGGGGAAATGAGGGAGTGGGCAAGCGCGATTTCGCGCCGTCGTCGGTTGCGGAGGAGCGCAGGCCGCCTTTGGAGTAGCGCAGGCTTCCAGCCTGTTCTTCGCCGAGGAACACAGGCTGGAAGCCTGCGGCACTCCCGCCACGCAGGATGCCTGCGCTACTCCACTGCACTCATCGCTGCGGGACGACGAGGCGAGAGAGATCTTTCGCGCCTTTCAGAAAGCCCACGCTCTGCGCTTCGGCGACGAGGGCCTCGATCGGCGGGAGGGAGATTTCGCTGGTGAAAGTGAGCCGGGACCACGCGCGGTCAGCCAGCTCTGGCTTGAAGCTGGCCTTGGTGATTTCCTTGATCGAGGCGATGACGAGCGTCTTCGCGTCGTTGGGGTGCTGATTCACCCAGTCGGTGAGGGCAGTGTGCGCGGCGGCGAATTTTTTCACCAGCTCGGGGCGGGTCGCGAGCAGCTTCACGCTAGCGGCAAGCACCGTGGTGATGGCGTCCTTTTGCTCGAGGAAAATCTTCCCACCCGTCTCCATCTCGAGCCGCGAGACCCACGGCTCCACGGTCCACACGGCGTCGATCTGGCCGCGGGAGAAGAGGGAAAGTTGATCCGGATTTTGCGTCGGCAGGATGAAGACATCGCCGCCGAGTTGCGTGACGCGGAAGCCCTGGCGCTTCAGCCACGCGCGAGCGGCGACGTCCTGGGTATTGCCGAGCTGCGGAGTGCCGAGTTTTTTGCCCCAGAAATCCTGCGGCTTGCCGATGCGCCCGTCGCCCTGCACCACGAGGGCGGCGCCACCCGTTGCCGAGCCAGCGATGAGGCGGATCTCTTCGCCGCTGGATTTCACGTAGGCGTTGAGCGCGGGATTGGGGCCGACGTAGGTGAGGTCGAGCGCGCCAGTGAAGATGGCCTCCATGGTCGAGGGCCCGGCATTGTAGTGGAACCACTGGATCTTCACGTCCGGCCCGAGCCAGGGTTCAAACCACCCGCGGCCCATGCGGGAAAGCTGGCTGGCCACGAGCGCCTGCGCGTGGGTGATATTGGGAAAATAGCCGACGCGGAGGATGGTTTCCGCGTGCGCAGAGAGGGCGAGGGCAAGCAGGGCGGCGAGGCATTTCATGGGCATGGAGCAGGGGACCGCTGCGGTCAGAATCGCACGGTCGTCAGCACGGAGGCAAAGTCGGCGTCATCGTGCGGGCCGGTTTCGCGCAGGTCGCTACCGGGAAAATGCAGGGGGTTTGTTTCGCCCCGCGCGATTCCCCCGACGAAGCCGGCCGCCGCGAGGGTGAGGAGTGGATGGATGCGCATGGGCAATGGAAGCTCCTGCGTCAGGAGCGGGGCGAAGGGAGTAAAGGGCACCGGCAGTCTGCTCAAGTCGTGAATCTGTCCGACCCATTCGCGCTCGCACTCGCCGGCGCGCTTCGGCAGCATCCGCGAACCATGAATCCCCAGACCCGTCGCACCTTCCTGCAAACCCTCGGCGCCGCGGCCCTCACCGCGCCGCTCGCCGCCCGCGCCGCTGAGCCCAAGCGCTTCCCGATCATCGGCTTTACCAAGCCTTTCCAAAAACTCAGCTACGACGAAACCGCGGACGTGGTCGCGCAGATCGGCTGGGAAGGCATCGAACTGCCGCTCCGGGCCAAGGGCCAGATCGAGCCCGAGCGCGTCGAGGAAGAGCTGCCGAAGCTCCACGAGGCGCTGAAAAAACGCGGCCTGCACATCGGCATCATCACCACGGACATCGTGAATCCGGCCACGCCACACGCCGAGAAAGTCCTCCGCACCGCCCGGGCGCTCGGCATCAATCGCTACCGGCTTGGCTTCAACCGCTACAGCGGAGACGCCTCGCCGATCGACCAGCTCAAAGTCCTCAAGCCCGGCCTCCGCGATCTTGCCGCGCTGAACAAGGCGATCGGCATCCAGGGCGGCATCCAGAATCACAGCGGCGCCAATTTCGTCGGCTGCGCGGTCTGGGACATCTACGAACTCGTCCGCGACCTTGACCCCAAGGCCCTCGGCGTCTGCTTCGATATCGGTCACGCGACGCTCGAGGGCGGCCTCTCGTGGCCCACGGACGCCCGCCTGATGGAGCCATTTTTCACCTGCGCCTACGTGAAGGACTTTGCCTGGGTGAGGGACGAAAAGAAGGGCTTTATCCCAAAGTGGGGGCCGCTCGGGGAGGGCACCGTGAAGCGCGAGTTCTTCGCGTGGCTCAAGAAGTCGAGCTACACCGGCCCGATCTCCTCGCATGTCGAGTATCTCGAAGGCGCCGGCCCCGAGCAGATCGCCCAGATCAAGAAGGACTGCGAGACTCTGAAAAGCTGGCTCGCGTGACCCGCCTCGCCTTCCTCACTTTCCCGGAAAAATAACACGGCTCGCCAAACCGAAATCTGGCGAGCCGGGTCCGAGGAGGAAAGTGAACGGGCACGAAAGAAATGCTCTAAGAGGGAGTTTTGCGCAAGCGATATTGTGCGCAAAGTTGCTTCGGGATGACTGGTGATAGACCGCTGCGCATCGGGTTTTGTGAAATGGGGCAGGGTCCTTTGGCGTTTGGCGTTTGGCGTTTGGCGTTTGGCGTTTGGCGTTTAGCCCCGGGCAGCGGCCTCGGAATTTTTCACCCGTTATCCTAAGCGACGGCGCCTGCGGCGGGCCAAACTTCAAACTTCAAACGCCAAACGCCAAACGCCGAGGCAAACGGCCCCATTTCACAAAACTCGATGCGCAGCGGTATCCCAGCTTTGGAATCTGCGAATCCGGGCGGAGAGGAACTCCGGAAAATTGCCCCGCGGAATTCTCTCCGCGTCGCGCCGCTGCCTGGCCGCGGGCTTTACTCCTGATCCCGTCCGAAGCTGGCGTTGGTCATTTTCCAGCAGCGCACCAAGGCTTTTCCGGCATTGCCCAGGATCAAGGCCACGACCGCGAGGCCAAATGCGATCGTTCCTGGCTCTGGAATGCTGTCCTTGGGGTTAGTGGCCGCTGGCAGCGCTCCAGGGGTGGGGACGTTGAGGACGTTTGATCGAGTGTTGCTCCCGAAAGTGGCGAGTTCCGCGATGTTCGCCGCCGTGGGTTCGTAAGGACCGGCTGCGATGCTGGCCAGACTACGCCCGCTGCGCTCCTGCCCACCGGTGCCGAGCAGCATGCTCGCGCGTTTGAAAATCGTTCCTTCTTCCGCCAGCACGTTTCCGGCGAGCCCCATGCCGAAGACCACGGAGACCCCCGCCAGCCGCAAGGGCCCTGCCTGGTCATCGGCTTTTTCCCTGGTGAAATCTACCGAACGGCCCAGGGCCGTCGGCCGCTCCAGCGTGACCGGAGCCGATTTACTCGCCCCCGGCTCGACCACCACCACGGCCGCTGCGGGCCCGCTGAGGACCAGCGAAAAGAGCGCGCCTGCGACGGCACCAGCCCACGAGGTTGGGCTTTGAGAAGAGATCGGCTTGGAGTTCAGGTCAGACATACGTGCTTTGCCGCCGCCTCCTCTTGACTCTGGCCGCCGGGGGAAACGGGACAGGCCAGAAACAAGAAGAAACCGAGCGATCCGGTTGTATCGCACGCCCTGCGCCGCGCCTAGCTGGAAGGTTCTTAAATTCGCATCGGCGTTCATCCTACACCCGCAGGAGAAGCGGACCCTCGAGCGCGCCATCCCTCCTCGGCGACCCGCAGCCGCCCGCTTTTCCGAAAATCCGGCACCGGGCTGGAACGCTTCATGCAACACGCCGATCCACCTTTAAAACCATAACAACAATGACCACCATACTTAAGAAAAGCATTCTCACCACCGCCTTCGCGGCCTTCGTTTCGATCGTTCCCGTTTCCGGAATTGAAGTCGGGATCGAAGATTCCAACATCCTCGCAAACAACGGCAGCTTCTCTCCCACCATCCGCTTCAGCGATAGCTATTCGGAGAAGGTGGTCACCCTCCGGGGCTTTGATGGTTCCCCGGCCACGCACGACGTCGAAGCTCAGCCCCAGAAGATCTCCGCGAAGGTCGTCGCCAATCTCGCCGACTTCGATTTCTCGCAAATCTCCGAGACCATGCCGGTCGAGTTTAACATCGGCGAATTCTCCTTCAGCGCGCTCCTCGGGGAAGAGGAAGGCCGCGGCGTCGATCGCCAGGGCAATGCCAGGCCCTTCGATCCCGCGAAGACCAGCGCCACCTTCCACTACTCCATCGAAGTCGATCGCCCGAATGGCGACACCGTCCTGAAAAAGGCCGGCTCCATCGTCTTCGCCTGGTCGGTGAAAGCGAAGACTCTCACCGTCACCCTGACCCTCGCGAATGCGATTGAAAGCGGTGCCGGAGACATTTCGGCAAGCGAATTCATCGGCCTCGCGGATGACGGCGAAAAAGGCGGGAGCATTCCTTTTGTCTCCGAAGAGGTCCAGGTCGATGTGACCTTCGGCACCGCGCAGGGTTCGCGCGCGGCCTATGGCAAAGGCGTGACAAAGACCTCTTACCGGAAGTTTGGCTCCGAGGCCGCCGGCACGCTCGAGGAACTGACCGTGAACACGGTGACCGTCCAGGGCACCGCCGATGTCGCGGAGCCGGTGGTCGCCACGGTCGTCCCGGCGACGGATGAAGACGCCGATGGCCTCGTGAGCTTCTCGGGCACCGTTGCCGACCTCGCTCCTGCCACCTTCAGCGGGGACATCCATTCGCTCGATATCTTCGTCTTTGTGAATGACGAAACCGAGCCCTTCACCGCCGAACTCGAGGAGCCGGACGCGAAGGGCAAAGCCAGCTTCTCCGTCACCGACGTGCAACTTTCGACGCCGATCAACACCCTGCGGATCGTCGCCATCGACGGGAGCGGCAATCAAACCGTGATCATCAAGCGCGTCACGACGACCTTCGACGACAACGCAAGCTAACCCGCGGGAATCCAGCGGAGGTCAGACTTCCGAGGCCGGCGGCGAATCCTTCGCCGCCGGCCTTCTGGCGTTCGGGAGGCGAGGGGACTCCGGCGAGGGTGATCAAAATGCCTGCAAACGCGACGCCTCGTGCTCGTGCTCGTCCTCGTCCTCGAAATTCACAGTTCTTCGAGGACGATGACGAGCACGAGCCACCCCGGCGAGCCTTGTCCCACACTTTCGCAGGCCCGACTCCGCGAAGTCCCGCTTTGCAAGAGCGCCGCGGCCCGCTACGAGATGCCCACCCGGCGCCGGTGCGCTGGCTGCACTTTGCTGAAAATCGCCCTCTACGGCGGGACCTTCGATCCCATCCATCACGGCCACTTGATCCTCGCCCGCGAGGCCCTCGAGCGGCTGGCGCTCGATCGCGTCATTTTCATCCCGGCCGCGCAATCCCCGCACAAGCTCCACACCCCGCCCGCGCCGCCGCGCGTGCGCCTGGAGATGGTCCGCGCCGCCCTGGCCGGCGAGCCGCGCTTTGCCTGCGACGATGCCGAGGTCGAGCGTCCCGGCCCCAGCTTTACCATCGAGACCGTGGAGCGCTACACCGCGCGCTTTCCGGACGCCGAGATCTACTACTTCATCGGCCACGATAACGTGCGCGAACTCCCCACCTGGCGGCGCATTCAGGAACTCCGCCAGCTCGTGCGCTTCGTCGTCTTCGAGCGGGACGGCTGCGATCTCACCCACGAATTTGCCCACATCACCCGCCAGATCGACATCTCGGCCACCGAACTGCGCACGCGGGTTGCGTCCGGCGCGTCCATCCGCTATCTCGTCCCCGAAACCGTTCGGGTCATCATCGACCGGGAAAAACTCTACCAAGGAACCGCCCCCTGAATTCTGAAACCCTCGTCCGGCTCTGCGCCGGCATCCTCGACGACAAAAAAGCCGTCCGCATCGTCGCGCTCGATCTCCGCACCCTCTCCTCCTTCACGGATTTCTTTGTCATCGCCACGGGCACCTCGGAGCCGCACCTGAAGGCCCTTGCCGGCGAGCTGCAGAGCCGCTTGAAAGCGGAGCACGATGTCGAGGCTCTGGCCGTGGACGGCTTCCCCACCAGCCAGTGGCTCGTCGCCGATTTCAGCGACGTCGTCGTGCATCTTTTCAGCGAGGATAAACGCACCCTCTACGGCCTCGAAGACCTCTGGAGCGACGCCCCGCGCCTCGCCCTCCCCGCCGCGTCCTAGCCCGCGCGCCCGGCGCGATCACGAGTATAGCGGCCCACCTAGGCCGACGCCTTCTCGAAACCGAACGGGGAAGAGCTCCGGGGAGCATACGCGTCCCGCGTGTGGGGCGCGGCGTCCCGCCGCGACGAACTTCCCGCCCCCGATCGATCCCGCGAAACCTCCCCATCGGAAACAAACCTGGCCCGTGTCCCCGGTGCAGAGCTCTCGCCATAAATTTCTGCACCGCAGAGCTTGGAAGACCGCAGAGAAAACTCTGGCAAAATCGCGCCTCTGCGTTCTTCCGATCTCTGCGGTGCAGCTTATACCGCCGCGCATCATGATTCGGGAAAATGAGGCCGTGACTTTTGGCGTTTGAAGTTTGGCGTTTGAAGTTTGGCGTTTCAGAGGAGCCAACTCTGAACGCGAACGCCGCTGCGCGGGGCTCAACGCCAAACGCCAAACGCCAAACGATGACCCCGCCCGCTTGTCACAAGACGTGATGCGGTGCAGCTCAATAATCCAGCCTCCGCCCTACAGAATCACCGGCCGCCGCGGCTTCCCCGCGGAATCCGGCGTCACCGCGCGGAAAAGCACCATCACCAGCACCGCGCCCAGCACCGGCACCAGCGGCAGCCAGATCAGCCAGCGATTGAACACCGCCATCGCCACCAGCACAAACACCGTCAGCACCAGCAGCCCCGCGCCCAGCGCCTGCAGCCGCGTCCAGCGCGGCACCCGGAAGGCCAGCAGCGCCACCAGCAGCAGCACCGGCGCCGCCACCCAGACCGGCGCCCGCCGGATGAAAGTCTGATTCTGGATCGTCGCGATCGCCGCCGCAAAAAGCTCCCCCGGCGAACCCTTGCGCAGCGCCGCCAGCGGCAGCGTCCGCGCATTCCTCTCCGTCCGCGCCAGCAGCACCACCCCGCCGGCCACCTGGCTCACCGGCACCGTCGTCGGCCGACCCGCCTCCGTCTGCTCTGCCGCCAGCAGCAGATCATCAAAACCAAACGCCACCCGCGGCGTCCCAAAGTCCACCCGCATCCGGCCCGCCTCGTCGATCGGCACCCGCAGCTTCTCCCCCAGCGCCACCTCCGAGCCCAGCGTCACCACGATCTCATCCGGCGTCAGCTTCGCCCAGAGCATCACCGCCTGGAGCACAAAGGACGGGATCACCTGCCCCCGATAGCGGAGCACCAGCGGCACCGAATTGTAGCGCCGCCGATCACTCGGCAGATTCACAAAACCCACCGTGGACGACAGCCGATACTGCTCCGGCGGCTGCTGCTCCACGGCCGTATATTCCGGCACCTCCCGCAGATCCCCGCGCACATTTTTTAAAAGCGGCACCTCCTGCAGCGGCGGGATCACCTGCGGATCTTCGGGAAAACCCAGATGCGCGCCGAGCAGCACCTTCGGCGTGCGCAGGATCGCATCGCGCAGGATCTTCTCATACTGCGGCAGCTTCGCCTGCTGGTCCGCTGGCAGCACCAGCCGCTCCCAGTCCAGCACTTCATCGATCGCCACCACCTCCGGCTTCAGCGGCAGCGCCGCCTGGAAAAAGAGCGAGAAATCCAGCGGCGTCCACGGCCACGCATGATCCGCCAGACTCTTGTCATCGATCTCCACCAGCGTCACCGGAGCCGAGGCCGCCTTGTGATGACTGTGACGCGCCAGAAAATCCGCAAAATCATTGTCCCACGAAGCCAGCGGTTCACGCTGCGCCTCCCAAAACAGCGCGAGGCCGGTGAGGAGCGTCAGGAGGAGCAATTGAGCGCCCGTGCGAAACATGTGGCGGGCAGATAGAGGAAAACCCCGGACGACACCAAACAAAAAAGCCGGTCTGCCTGGAAGAATCCCCGAGCGCTTCCATCTCTGGCGCGCCGAGAAGTTTGGAGCATGCCTATCCGCTTTGTCCCCAAGCTTCCCGAACTGGAGACAGGATTCACAGGATTCAGAGGATTCCAGGATTTCGCCAGCGGGAATCCCGTGAATCCTGCCAATCTTGATAATTCTGTCCAACTCCCCCGCCACTTCGCCACGAACCGGATAGGCATGGTTTGGAGTTTGGCGTTTGGCGCGCCGTCCGTCTCAGGATCTTCCTCTCCCCTTACGGCTTCTTCTCCGCCTTGGGCTCGGCCTTCAATTCCTTGTCACTCTTGTCATCCTTCTTCCCCCCATCCGCACCTTTCGCGTCGGTCTTGGCATTCACCGTCACCTTGTAGCCCTCGATGATTAGCTTCGCGTCTTTATCCCCGCCGCGCGCCAGGAGGTCCACTTCCGTCATCAGTTCCGTGAACTGCTTCTGCGTCTCCTCGGATTGCTCCACCAGCGGCTTGCGCTCTTCGATCGCCTTCGTGAGCTTGTCGCGGCTTTCCTTGAGCTTCGAGATTTGCTGATCCGCGTTATTGTTCTGCCATTTCATCGCCTTCATCCCTTGTCCCGCCCCTTTGATCTGGCTGAAAAAGAAGATGCCCAGCGCCAGCGCAATCAATGCTGCCGGCAGGTAGAGGTTCACGAGCGGGTTGGAGTTTTCTTCGGGGTCCATGGTCGGAGAGTTTTTCGGGGTTGAGCGGGGTGGGTTTAGCGGGGTAAAGCGGGCTGCGCGGTCCTGCGATCCACCAGTCACAGATCACCATTCACGCGCGGGAGCGGGAGGCCCTACGGATTTCCCGCGGCGGCTGGCTGCCCGGCTTGTTTCGCCCGCATTTCGTCGATTTGCTTCACTTGTTCATCGGTCGGGATAAATGCCTCCAGACGTTGCTGGAGCAGCAACTTCTTAAATTTGTCGTTCTTGTTCTTCATCGCCAGGTAGCCCATGTCCCGCAGGATCGGCGGCCCCAGCTTCTGCGCCACCGTTGCACCCGTCTCGATCGTTTGCGATTGCCGATTAAACTCCTCGTTCTGCAACGCCAGCGCCTGGGTGACTTCCTGAATCTCCGTCTGTTTCATGAGCAGTTCCGTCTGCAGCGCATTGTTGCCGATCGCCGAGCGGAAGCTGATGAAACTCAGGATCACACAGAGGAGAGCGAGCACGCTGGCGGCGAAAAAGGAGACAGTTTTCATGGGCGGGCGCGCTTTCTTCATTAAATGGTCCGCCGAGTCCAGAAAATTTTCCCTGAAAAAGCCCTCCGCCCCGCCCGCCTCCTCCCTCGCCCCCAACCTCGGTCGCGGAAATCCCCCCAAGAGCGCCGCCATTCCCGTGCCGCCCTCGATGTTCGATGTTCGGCGTTTGGCGTTTGGAGTTTGAAGTTTCGAGCGTGCCTATCCGGTTCGTGGCCAAGTTGCGGGAGAGTTGGACAGGATTATCAAGATTGCCAGGATTCACGGGATTCTCTCTGGCGAAATCCAGGAATCCTCTAAATCCTGTGAATCCTGTCTCCAGTTTTGGAAGCTTGGCCACAAACCGGATAGGCATGGTTTGAAGTTTGAAGTTTGGAGTCCGGATCTCGCCCCCCCGCAGCGTCCTCCTCAATGTTCGATGTTCGACGTTCGACGTTCGACGTTCGACGTCCGACGTTCAGCGTTTTGCGTTTTGCGTTTGGCGTTTGGAGTTTGGAGTTTGAAGTTTGGAGCGTGCCTATCCGGTTCGTGGCCAAGTTGCGGGAGAGGTGGACAGGATTATCAAGATTGGCAGGATTCACGGGATTCCCTCTGGCGAAATCCTGGAATCCTCTAAATCCTGTGAATCCTGTCTCCAGTTTTGGAAGCTTGGCCACAAACCGGATAGGCATGGTTTGAAGTTTGAAGTTTGGAGTTTGCAGCTCGGAGTTTGCAGCTCGGCATTCACCCCGCCCCGTCGCCCTCCTCGATGTTAGATTGCTGATTGTTCGATGCCCCCCGCAACCCCGGGAAAATCCCGATAAACCTCCCTCCTTGCCCGCCCTCCTCCCCAGTCCCGCGCCGGCCTCTCGCCCATACCGGCCCTACGCACCGAGCGCCCCGCACCCTCGCGAGCTGGCTGCCCCTTCGTCCGTCCCCCGGAAAGCCTTTCGCCCTCTGTCCGCCGGGGCCCTTTCTGCCCGGCTCTACCGCCCCCTCGCACCCGCTTCCGGCGCCCGCCGCAAGCGCTTCTCCCGCCGCTCTCTCCGGCCCTAAAAGTTTTTATGAATCGGTTCACATTTTTCTTGTCACGCCTCCGCCCGATCTGTAATTCTCTCAACCAGATCGCTCTTTTGCGCTCCCTAAAAACCCCTCATCCCCCCTCGTAGATTGTTCCTTTCTTTGCCCCCATTTCGCGTCGAATCCCCTGCGGCTCCATCCCTCATTCGCGCCGTAGCGGTTTCGGCGAAAGCGCAGCGGTAGTTATCCACTTCGTCATTCCTTCCTAGCTCCCGTCATTCCCGCATCCTCCTCATCTCTCCAGTCCCCTCCTTCATTCCTCCTCCTCTCCCGTAGCCACCCACTGAATCCCTTCCTATGAAACGCACCCTCCCCACCACCCCCAAGACTTCC
This sequence comes from Chthoniobacteraceae bacterium, assembly GCA_031409655.1. Taxonomy (GTDB): domain Bacteria; phylum Verrucomicrobiota; class Verrucomicrobiia; order Chthoniobacterales; family Chthoniobacteraceae; genus JANNXQ01. Next base: position 95,240 of record JANNXQ010000127.1, read on the forward strand.
GTCGCTCGCTTGCTCAAGCCCCGTCCCCTTGGCGAATCGCTTTCGCGCCTCGGATCCATCGCGGTGATCAGCGCCACGCTGTTGGCCGGGTCCGGCACGGCCAAGGCCGTGGACAATGACTGGACCGCGGGCAGCTCATTGGATTTCCTCTGGAGCACCATCGCAAACTGGTCGCTCGGGCTGCCGACCGGCGCCCAGGATCTGCGCTTCCTGCGTCCGATCCCAAACCCCGGCGCCTTGCTCAATCCCGAGACGATCACACTGGGTGCAGGCTCGCTCGGAAACTCCCTGTCCTTCAAAGGCAATTACACCCTCACGGGCGGCGATCTCACCCTCACTGCGGGTGCCATCCGCGCGGATGTTGGTACGTCTGCGATCATCAGCAGCCAGCTCATCAGCACCTCCGGGTTCACCCTGACTGGCGGTGGTCAGGTGAAGCTGACTAATACTTCGAATAGCATCAGCGGCACCACCACCCTCGCCGGTGGTACTCTTGTAGTTTCCGATTTGCTCCAACTCGGCGGCAGTGCAACCCCCATTGTGATCACTTCAGGAAATTCGGTGTCCGGAAATACCGCTGTGACTGGGTTTGTCGGGGGTTCACTCTTTCTTGATGGCACTTCGAGTGCGTTGAGTCTCGCGCGGGCCATCGGTTTGGAGGGTTTGGGCGCGAATGGCCGCGGGTCAGCTTTGGTTTCCCTGGGTAGTAACACCCTCTCCGGTCTGGTCACTGCTGGCGGTGGAGCCACGAGCCGCAGTTCCCGGCTTGCGAGTGTGAACGGCACGCTCACTCTTTCCGGCGGCTTGGTCGCCGCGGGCACCAATATCACGACCTTCACCACCTTGGGCGGGAATAACTCTGTGGGCGCCGGGAACTTCAACCTCACCGGCCCGCTCACCGGCACTGGCTCGATTGAAAAGGCGGGTTCGGGGGCCTTGTTCCTGAATCCGTCCGTCGCGACCGGTTTTAGCGGCACGACTCGGATCAGCGGTGCTGCCGCCGTCAACCAAAGTTCCGTGCGGGTGGGCACGGCGACCGCCTTCGGCGCGAATGCCGGCACGACGAGCAGTTCGACGATTGATATGAACGGCGGCGTCCTTGAGGTGCGGTCGGACACGGCCCTGACCTTTGCCAAGACCGTCTATCAACGCGCCTCTTCCACGATCTACACCGGCCCGGCCGCCGGGGGCAGTGGCGTCAATTTGATTTCCAATTTCAATGCGCTGCACGTCGCCTCCAACACCACCCTGACATTCAACAGTCGCAATGGCGGCGGTGTGACCTTCACTGGGGCGCAGACTCAGGAAAACTCGAACAACCCGGTGACTTGGACGAACAACCTGGGCGGCGCCCTCCTCTTCACGGCCAGCGTCTGGCCCAACTCGGACGCGGCTACTGCGCGCACGCTCACGATCGGCGGCAATGGCAACACCACGATCACGACGAACATCGCCGCCACCGGGGCGGGGGTTAAGACGGTGACCAAGACGGGCACCGGCCTTTTGACCATCATCGGCAACGCGGCTGGCGCGGGCGTGAACGGCCCCACGAATATCCAGGGCAGTCTGGCGGCCACCGACTTCCGGTCCATTTCCGACACGACCGCCAGCACTCAGCTCATCACTCTGGGCAATACCACCACGACGCTGGGCAATCTGATCATCGGCACCTCCGGCACCTCTGTCCTCGCGAACTTGGTCTCCAGCCGTCCCATCGTCTTCAACGGCACGACCAACAATAATGCCATCTACGCCAACCAGACTCTGGGTTCCCCGGTGGTCCTGAATGGCGCGATCACCAAGCCGCTCGCGACGACGGCCAATATCGTGCTCGGTGGCACAAGCACTCAGGAGAACATCATCAACACGGCCATCCCGGTCACCGGCACGGGTGGCCTGATCAAGAACGGCGCGGGTCTCTGGGCGCTCTCCGCCACAAACCTGTATGCCGGGCCAACCACCATCACACGCGGCACTCTCCGGCTGAAGCCCACGGCCGGGGGCGCTTCAGACATCATTCCTAACGCCAACGCGTTGGTTTTCAATGCAGACGCCGTCACCCAGGACGCGGGCGGTGTCTTGGAATTGCTGGGAGCGAATACTGAAACTCTCGGCGCGCTCACCCCGACCGCGGGTGCGGGCACGGTGCGGCTCCTGACCGCTGCTGCAAGTCTGACCTTCACCTCCTCGCCGGTGCCCGGCAAAGGCAGCGGCGTCAACTTTGAACCCATCGCCGGCAGCACGGTGACCCTCACTGGCGTGGCGGGTTCGACCGCGATTACCCTCCCTGGCAATGGCCATTTCTACATCGGTGGCGCAGACTTTGCCCGCTCTTCTACCGTCACTCCCGGTCTGATCGTCACTCCCGCGTATGGCACGGATGCCGGCTTTGTGAATGGTGGGGCTGCGCTCACAGCGGGCAACCACAACTTGGTCAACGCCGTCATCGCGGCGCAGCCTGCGGTTGCGGTCTCTTCTCTGAAACTCACCACCAACAACATTACTTTGGCTGGGTTGCTCACCGTCAATACCGGCGGAGCAGCCAATGACGGCGGCATTCTCGCCGCGGGTTCTTCGACCATTGCCGGCACCGGGATCACCTCGGGTGGCGCGGGCACGCTGGTCTTCCGTTCCAACTTGGCCGCCAACGTCCTGACCCTCAACGCGCCGATCACCGCCACCACCACCGGCGGCTTCACCAAAAACGGCGCGGGCGTCCTCATCATCGGCGGCGCGAATGCACAGTCCGGAGCGATCGCGATCAATGAGGGAACCGTTCGCCTAGGCGCGAGTGGTGTGTTGAGCGCTGGAGGCGCTAGCGCGGCCGATCTGGCCATCCGTCAGGGGGCTGTGCTGGACCTGAACGGCGTTAGCAGCGGCACGGCGATCCGTTCCTTGGATGGCTCCGGCAGCATCGTCAATGGACAGAGTGGCACTCCGGCTGCCGCCACCCTGACTCTGGGCAATAATAACGGCACCGGCACCTTTACCGGCATCATCGGCAACGGCACCGGCGGAGCCGTGAGTGTGACCAAAGGGGGCATCGGCGGCATGAGTTGGCTGGGGAACAATACTTACACCGGCGTCACCACCATCGGCTCCACCGGGTTGGTCACAGTGAACACGCTGGCCCTCGGCGGTGTGGCCAGCGGCATCGGCCAATCGTCCAGCGCGGCGACCAATTTGGTCTTCAACGGGACCACCGGCGGCCTCGTCTACGCAGGTGGCTTGCTCAACGGATCCCTGTCGGTCGGATCGAGGTCTGCGACCACGGACCGTCTCTTCACCCTCGCGGGAAGCGGGGCTACCCTTTCCAGCACCGCGACGAATAACAACGCCATCGTCTGGAGCAACACCGGCGCCATCGTGAATACTGGGGGCGCAAACACGCTCCTTTTCACAGGGACTTCCACAGGGGACAATACTTTCAATCCCCAACTCACCGACACTGGCGGTGTAATCACTGTGACCAAGACCGCCGTCGGTCAGTGGAACCTCGGCAACACCGCCAACAGCTACACCGGCCTGACCACGGTCGCGGAAGGCGTCCTCGGTCTGAACGACAACGGAGCCCTGCCATCCCTCAGCCCCCTCCAGCTCGGGGCGGCCGCCACCATCGGCCAGATCCAAATGAGCGGTTCCCTGGCCCGCACGCTGACCGCCACCCCCACCGCGGGAACTGGCACCCTCACCTTCGGCGGCACCGCAGGCGGTGGTTTCGCAGCCCACATCGGCAAGCTCACCGTCACCCTCGACGGCGGCGCGGGCGTAACGTGGGCCGGCGGGGCTGGCTTCGTGCCAAACGCCGCGACCCTCTCTTTGAACTCCACCAGCTCCCTGGACCAGGTGGAATTCACCAATGCCATCAATCTCAACGGAGCGCTTCGTACCGTGACCGTGAATGACAACCCCAATACCGGCGCCGACCTTGCCATCTTGAGTGGTGCACTGAGCGGATCAGGCACTAGCGGGTTGACCAAGGCGGGCACCGGCATCCTGCAGCTCACCTCCAATGCCAGCAGCTACCAGGGTGTCACCGCCGTCAACGCTGGCGCCCTAGCGGTGCGCTCCCTCGGTCTGAGCGGAGTCGCGGGCACCTCGAGCGTGGGTGAGGTCACGGTCGGGGCTTTCACTGCTGCGAACGCGGTCACCCTCGGCTCCGGCACGACGGGTGGGGTGCTGCAATACACTGGCGCAGGTGAAACCAGCGACCGCCAAATCCGGATCACTTCCACGACGGGTAGCCCGCAGATCCATGCGGACGGCAGCGGGGCTCTCGTCCTCACTGCTGTTTCCAATAATGCGGCTGGAGTCAAAGGCCTTTTCCTGCGCGGCAGCAGCATGGCTGGCAACACGATCACCAGCCCGCTGATTGACAACGGCGGCGCCCTCAGCTTGAGCGTTGATGGCTCAGCCACTTGGATTCTGACCAACAGCGGGAACCTCTACTCTGGCGGTACGACCGCCGGTGGCGGTGCCCTCGGCATCGGTGACAACGCGGCGCTCGGGAGCGGGGCCCTCTCCAACTCGAACGGGAGCGTGTTTGCTTTCGGAGCGGACCGCAGCATCGCGAACGCCGTCACCTTACCGAACAACACCGCGAACGGTTGGATCGGGGATTATAGCCTGACCATCGGCGGCGCCACCAACTTCGCCGCCGCTGGAAACAACATCAACACCAACAACAACATCGTTGCGGGCAAGGCGCTCACCTTCAATGGCGGCTTCACCGCCAACGCCCTGACCGCCCTCCGCGCTTGGGTCTTCGACGGCACCGGGGAAACGGTCCTCAACGGGACCTTCACGACCTCCACCGCATTCGGCGTGCGGATGGACGTAAACGGCGGTGGAACCTTGAACCTGGGATTGACCGCCGCCGGCTCGAACTGGAACCAGGTCGCCGGCTCCGGCGTCGATGTGGACCGCGGCACCCTAAAATTCTCAGCCAACAACGCCATTCCCACTACCGTCGCCGCCAGCGGCGGAGTGACGCTCAGCCCGGAATTGGTCACCTCCGACACCGCCACGCTGGACCTCAACGGCACCACCCAGACGCTCAATGCGTTCACGGCGACGACTGATGGCACGGCGATCATTACGAATAGTGCGGTGGGGCCTGCGACCCTGATTGTTGGGGCCAACAACAACAACGCGGCCTTCGGAACCGGGGGTGCCGGTATCTATTCGATCACCCAACCCGGTGGTGTCATCAGCCTGACCAAGGTCGGCACCGGCACGGCCAACTTCACGGGCACCCTCGGGAACACCGGGACCATCACGTCCAATGGCGGCGCGTTGAATCTGAACAGCCCGGTCCTGACCGCGACCGCAGTCGGCGACGGCGGGCAGTTGAACTTCAAAGGCGGCTTCACCACCCCCGGAAATTTACTCTCGGTCACGACCGACAATGGCGGTCTGGTCAGTTTTGCGAATGGTGTCGGCACTCCCTTTGCCAATTTGACGACGTTGAACCTCAGCCTGACCGCAAGCTCCGGGCTCGAACTCGACGCGGGTGACACTGCGGTGGATTTTTTGACCACGAGTGCGGCCTCCGTCGCCAACGTCACGACCTTGTTCATCAAGGACATCGACATCACAAGTAGTACCAGTTACCCTCTGATTTCGCACGCTGGCGGAGGTTTGGGTGTCCTCGGTAATTACGCGTTGAATTTGCCCGGCTACTCGGGGAGCACCCTGACAGTGACGCCCACCTTGGTCACGTTGAATGCGGGCACCTTGATTACCAGCGACGTTTACTGGAACAACGGCACCGGGTTCCCTGTGGGCGGCGTTCTCACTCAAGCGTGGAATACCGTGGACCCGACGACCACCAACATCAACTTCTCCGGCGTCGTGGGCGGCAGTCCTGCGCTTCAATTGAGCGAAAATCTCCCCGGCAAAGGCCAAAAAGTGATTTTCCAAGCCGACAACATCGCACTCTCCGGAGTTCCCTTGGCCACCACTCTGGAGCAAAGCTTCACGGTCAATGCGATCGAGTTCCGCGTGAGCGCGATCGCTGCCGACACCTCCCGCACCATCTCGATCGCGCCAGGTGCGGTGTCCTCGAACTCGCTCACCCTCAAACCCTCGTTGTCAACGGATGGCATCAACCTCCAGACCGGCGCCGTGGGCACGGTCACGATTTCGGCTCCGTTTGTGGCCGGAACGCCACAGACGTGGACCGTGGCCGACGCCCCGGTTGAGTTGACCAATGGCGTGACGACCTTCCCGGCGACGCCGACGATTGTGGCGGTCACAAGTACTACCGGTCTCCGGCCAGGCATGACGATCACTGGTACCGGCATTCCCGCCAACACGACGATTGTTTCGGTAGATAGTCCAACTCAAGTCACAATCTCGAACGGCGCTACAGCCGCTGGAACTGGCTTGAACATCCTCGCTGCCCAGCAGTTGAACATGAGCGGCGCACTCTCGGGGGCTGGGAATGTGGCCAAGGCCGGAGCCGGCAAGGTCGTCTTGAGCGGTGCCAGCGGAACTTTGACCGGAACCTACACCACCAATGCCGGTATCACCCAGGTGAACACCCTCAGCGCCCTCGGCGGATCGGTCGGGGTCCCTGGTTCGGGTGCCGACATCACGGTGACGGGTGGTTCGTTCTTCTTCAACGGAGCAGCCGCCACCTTCGTCAATGACATCGCCTTGAATGGCGGCACGCTGGCCTCCGGCGGTGGCAATCACACCTACAGCGGCGGCATCAATGTCTCCGCCAATTCGACGGTCAGCCTGCGTGATCAGGCCGCTGCAAGCGCCGCCTTCGGCATAGCCCGGAACGTCACTCTGTCGGGAGTGGTCAGTGGAGCCTCAAACATCACGATCGATGCCGTCAACACCGTCACTGGAGGAAACCAAACGGCCGGCACGCTCACCTTGAGCAATGTGGCGAATACCTGGACCGGAGATCTGTTGTTCAACCGCGGCACTGTCTCCCTCCCGACTGCCGTCAGCCCGTTTCTCACCTCCAATGACGTGACTTTCAGCGCCTTTGGCCGCCTCCAGCTCAATGGAGCCGATACCACCACGCTGACCCGCACCGGCACGCTCAACTTCTCCGCCGGAGCGATTGGCGAGTTCTCCGTGGACAACGCGGCCGCCACACCGGTTGGCAATTACACCGTGAACCAGACCGGCGCAGTGACCCTCGGGTCCGGCGGCGTCGGAGGCACCGCGCGTTTCTTTCTTGCGAATGATAACGGCAGCAATCTCACCATCACCGGTGGCGTGATCCTCGACGGTAACAGCAGTATCAGTGTCACGGGTAGCGATGCGGACTCCCTCGTCACCATCTCCGGCACCGGCATCTCCGGCACCGGCAATCTGGCCATCAACGATGAAGCGGGCGGTTGGGGAGTGGCCAGCTCGCGCCTCGCCATCAATGCCGCCGGCACCTACCTCGGCAACACCAGCCTGAACGAGGGCATCCTCATCCTCGGGCACGCAACCGCGCTGAGCACGGGCAGCCTCACCATTACGGGTGCCAGCACCCTGCAAACCAATACCGACCTGACCGCTGGCTCGGGGATTGCAAATGCCGTGGTCGTCAACGCAGCGCTCACCTTGCGCGGCACCGACAACTTCAAGTTGTCGGGAGCGATCAGTGGCACCGCAGGTTTGACGAAGCTTGACGCGGGAACCGTGATCCTCAGCGGACTCGACCCCGTCGCCGCAAACAACTACGCGGGACTGACCACCCTGAACGGCGGCACGACCGTCATCGAGACGACGGCGGCTTCCCTGACCGGCGGCCTGACCATCGGCACAGCGGCGGGCACGACCCTCAGCGCCCTTAACCTTACGACGGGCAGCGCCACCTTTGGCGGAGCGACCGTCGTCCAGACCAACTCGCTGACCCCCAATACTGTCGCGATCGGCACCGGGCAGACGCTGCGGCTGAATGGCTCGGTGGTGATCGGCACCAATGGCGCTTCCAACACCAGGTTGACCGCAAGCGGTCTCGGCACCCTGACCATCGGTGCCGTGGGATCGCCCACCAACGCCAACCTGACGCTGGGCAACAATACCACGACCAATGTGAGCAATGGGGCGACGCTGGACCTGAGTGGCCTTTCCACCTTCTACGCCAACCTCGGAACGGGCACGCTCCGCGTCGGCTCTGCAACCAATGGCGGCGGCACCTCCACAAATGGTGCATCTTCCTTAATCCTCGCCCCGGTCAGCGAAATTCTCGCCACGACCATCACCCAGGATTCCCCGGACGGTAATGTCACCCAAGCGATCAAGCTCGGCTCCACGTCGAATATCATCGCCGCCAACACGATCACCATCGGCGCTGGGGCGAATGGCCGAACCAGTGGCACCTTCGATTTCAGCACCGGCACCGGCACCCTCTCGATCCGCAGCTTTGCAGACCCCGTGGCTGGGCGCGCGACGCTCAATGTCGCTAACGTGACGTTTGGCACCGGGCAAGGTCCGAGCGCCATCTTCAATACGACTGGCCATTCCGCGGACCTGAGGTTTGCGACCGTGACGGTTGCCTCTCGCTCTGCCAACACTGGAGGTGCCACTGGAACCTTCAGCTTCGACACGGGAACCCTCGATGCGGATGACCTCATTGCCGGAAGCAAGTTGGTGGGATCCACTGGCGGCACCGCCTTGGGAACGATCAACTTGGCGGGCGGAACCTCCGCCTTCAACAGTGTGACCGGGCCGATGGTGCTTGGTACCAATGCCGTCGGGAACGGCACCGGTTCTGGCACCTTGAACGTGAGTGGAAGCGCCGTCGTAACCGTCGCTGCCAATGCCGGCACTGCGATCGCGCTCGGCAATGCCTCCGTCGCCGCCGGAACTGCCACCGGCGTCGTGAACGTCACTGGCGGCTCCCTGACCGTGGCCGGCAATATCGTCCGCGGAGCCACGACTGGCACCAGCAACGCCACTGTGACCTTGAACGGAGGCACGCTCAACGTCAGCACCTTCAATATCGGAGCGGCTGCGGCAGGATTGGTCACCTTCAACGCCCAATCCGGCACCTTGCAGAATCTCGGCGAGCTCAACGGCGGCGGCACGCTGAACAAGACGACCGGCGGCACGCTCCTGATGGACACCCTGAACAGCTACACCGGAACGACCACCGTGAGCAACGGGTTGCTCCGGATCACCCACGGGAGTGCCTTGGGAACCACCGCCGGTGGGACCAGCGTCGCCAACGGAGCCACCCTGGAACTCTCGAATAACATCACCACCCTGGCCGAAGCCCTGACCCTCAATGGAGCCGGCCTCGCCAGCGTGGGCGCCCTGCACAATCTCTCCGGGGCTAACACCTATACCGGCGCGATCACCGCGGCCACCTCGACCACCATCACCGCGGACGCCGCGTCCACGCTCGACCTCACGGGAGGCATCGCCAAGAACGGCGTGACCTTGACCTTCACCGGTGGCGGCACGGCCAACATCTCGGGTGTGGGCATCAGCGGAATTCTCGCGAACTCCGATCTCGTCGTGGACGGCTTGACCCTGAACTTTGGCGTCGCCAACGACTACAACGGCCCGACCATCATCCGCAGCAACGGCGGCGGCACCGGCATCATCAACGCCAATGTGGTGAATGCGCTGCCAACGGCCAATGGGCGTTCGGCGGTGACCATGGACGACAGCGGCGCGGGCAGCTCGCAGTTGAACCTCGGGGCCGACCAGTCGATCAAATCCCTCGCCGGAGCCGCCTCGTCTCTCGTGAGCCTCGGGGCCAACACCCTGACCGTCGGCACGACTTCTGGCACGACGACCTTTGCGGGCAACATCAGCGGTGCGGCAGGAGCGGGTCTCATCAAGGACGGGGCCAGCACGCTCGTCCTCTCTGGGACCAATTCCTACCCCGGTGATACCACGGTCAGTGGGGGCACCCTCAGCGTCAGCGGTGGAGCCGCGGTCGCGGACGCTGCGCATGTCCAGGTCGGGACGGCCGCCGGGGCCATCTTCGATGTGAACGGCGACGAAACCATCGGCGACATCAGCGGCGGCGGCGCAGCGGGCGGCGAGATCGTCCTGAACGCCACTAAGACCCTCACCGTCAACGGTGGTTCGGGTTCCACGCTCTTCAATGGCGTCGTGAGCGGTGCTGGTAACCTGGCCGTCAGCGGGAGTGGTTCGGTGACCCTCGATTCGCTTGCGGCCGGCGGGAACACCTTCACCGGCACAGCCACCGTTGGCGGAGGCACCTCCTCGCTCACCGCGCAAAATGCCAACGCCCTCGCGGGAGTCACCACGGTGGCGGTGAACACTGGCGGCACCCTCTTCCTCACTGGGGCGAATGTCCCGGTCACTGGAACGGACCGGATCAACAACGTTGCCGCCTTTACCTTGGCTGGCGGCAAGATTGATGTCGGGAGCGCGCAGGAAGGCAATGGCACTCTGAGCCTCGCCGGTGTGGGAGCGCTGACGCTCTCCATCTCCTCCACCCTTGACTTCTCGGGTGTCGGAACGCTGATGTTCGCCAGCGCTGGTGCTAGTCCGAATGGGACGTTGACCATCGCTAATTGGACCGGCACTGCGTTCACTCTCGGGACGGACGGGACCACGGATCGTCTCATCTTCCAGGGGTCGAATGCGAATCGAACGGCATTCGAGACCAACTACGACAGCACCACGAGCAACTTCATCGACTTCGGTGGTAGCTTTCTTCCCGGGTTCGCCACGATCCAGTTTAACACCAACTACTTCGAAGTCGTCCCGGTGCCGGAACCGACCGGAGTGCTCGTCGGCCTGGCGATGTTTGGCCTCGCCGGGATGCGTGAGCGCCGCCGCTCGAACGCCCGCCGCCGCGAAGAGCGCCTGGCTGGTCGCAACTAAGGCGTCCTTCGATCGCCGACGCGATCGAATCACTTGAAAGGGGCGGGGATCAAAATCCCCGCCCTTTTCGTTTCCCAGAGACCCCTTGCAATGGCGTTCCAGATTCGCCTGACGCCTCGGGGAGCGAGGGTGCCACCGGCCAATCGCTTGCTTTGGAAGGTTTGGAGTTTGGAGTTTGGCGTTAAACCCAAATCCGGAGATAGGAACCACGGATTGCCCGGATACCACGGATTTCCAAGCCCGTGGAGCGCCCAGTATCCTCGCCCACTGGCTAAACGGAAGAGGAGGCGACGGACCCACGCATTCCACTGCATCCGTGTCATCTGGGAAATCCGTGGTTTCTCCCATCGCCCTTTTTAGGTCAAACTCCGCCGCACGCCCCAGCCGCCCCGCTTTCCCGCCTGCTTTCTGAGATTGCAGGGCGTGGTCGCCAGCGCGGAGAAAACTCCCATGAGCGCTAACTTAACGCTTTTCACCCCAACGGGGTTCCGTCCTCCAGCCCAGGGTTGCCGCAACCCTGGGATATTTGCCCGCAGCAGCCAACAACCCCAACGGGGGTTGAGGCCGACTCTGCGCACGGTGAACGGGCACGCAGGGCGCAACCCCGTTGGGGATGGGCGCACGCTGAACGCAAACCCAGGGTTGAAGCAACCCTGGGCTCGAAGACGCAACCCCGTTGGGGTCGGCGGCGTTAAGTTAGCGCCTATGGGAAAACTCCCCTACCTTCCCCTCAAGCGCCATGCGGGTGATTTGGGAATGCCGCTTGAAAAGATCGATGCCGCGCTGGATGGCCTTTGTGTCATTGCCGAAAAGTGGAAGCTCAGCCCGGGCTGGATTCCCGTCTTGCGCGATCCCGATGATGAACCGATTCTCCAACTCGCCATCGAGGCCCGTGTCCGGTAGGTGATCAGCCGAAGCGTCCGCGACTTTGACGGCGCCGACCGATTCGGCATCGAGATCATCCAGCCAGCCGCTTTCCTGAAACTCATCCGCCAGCCCCAACCATGACCACCCTCACCGCGCAAATTCCAGACAGTCTCGCCCGTCAGGTGCAGGAACTCGCCTCTCGCGAGAGCGTCCAGATCGACCATCTCGTGGCCATCGCCCTCGCTTCTCAGGTGGCGGGCTGGGAGACCCGGAATTCCGTCGAGCAGCGTGCGCAGCGCGGCAGTGTCGAAGCACTCCGGCAAGCCCTCGACCGCGTTCCCGCGCGTCCGCCTCTGGAGGGCGACGAACTCTGAGGTCGCAGTGGGAAACGGACTCTCCGGGAGCGGGAGCGGGGTGGGTGCGGCCGGCGGGCGCGGCACGGAGGGGATGCGGGTGAGGCAAAACGTCTCGCCGTTCCCCCTCACCCCACGCGGTTGATTTTTCTTCTCGTTCCCAAACTTCGTTTGGGAATGCATTTTGGGGGCGAAATTCTGTTTACAGTGGCGGGCCGCTGGCCATGAGCGGGTGCGGCATCAGGGCAACCGAGTTGCGCGGACAGTGGTATTCCCAAACGGAGTTTGGGCGGGAGGGAAACGAGGGAATGTGCGCCGAGCGCCGTTGGCGTTCGCCGATCATCCAGCTGATCATTCATGCCGTGGCGGTGTTCGATGTTCGATGTTGGATGTTCGCCGCGTCCGCCCCAACCCTGATAAAGTTTTTGTACTACGGGCTTGCATCCCATCCCCGCTACGGGTTAAAAATATATTGAGTTGTCCCCCTAGTTTTCCGGAAATCTCCGGGAATGTTTCCGCCCCCTCACTCCCCCTCGAATTTGCCGAGTCTTCCACTTATGAAAACACGCCTGAACTTCCTCCGTTCCCGGTTCGCGCCTCTCGCGGCAGCGCTTTTGCTCCTGGCCGCCGCCCCGCTGCCCGCCGCCATCGACCTGAACGGCAATGGCCTGAGCGATGTCTGGGAGCTCCTGCACGAGGACGCGGTCGATCCGGCGGGTGATGCTGACGGCGACGGCCAGAGCAATCTCGAGGAAAGCATCTTTGGCACGGACCCGATGGTCGCGAGTAACCGATTCCACTCGCCGGCGCTCGCCTTCAATGTGGCCACCGGCCAGCTCGAGGTCTCCTGGAGCAGCGTGGCCGGAAAGCGGTACCAATTGCAGACTTGCGGCGATCTGGCGACCGGCGCATGGGTCAATGAGGGCGCGGCCGTGATGGGGACGGGCGCGACCTTGAGCGCGAACCGCCCGCCCGGCAGTCTCTCGCGGTTGTATCTCCGAGTGCAGGTCAGTGATGTGGACACGGATGGGGACAGCCTCACCAACTGGGAAGAAATCACCCTCGGGCTCGACCCGAACGATCGCAGCAACGGCACTGGGAGCTTCGGTGACGGTGGCAAAGGCACCGGCAACTCTGCGCAGGCGAATCCGGTCGTGACGATCGTGGCCACGCAGCCTCTGGCCGCGGAGGATGGGCCGACGCCCGGCAAGGTGACGATCCAGCGCAGCGGCGCGACCAACCTAGTGCTGGTCGGTTATTCGATCACCGGCACGGCCACGAAAAACGTGGATCACACGGCGGTCTCTGCCTGGGTGACTCTGGCGGAAGGCGTGAATAGCGCGGATGTCATGATCAATGCGCTGAACGACTCGGTGTTGGAGTCCAGCGAATCGGTGACGGTGGCGATTAGTTTCGTGCTTTCCATCACGCCGACCGTGTCGTTGAGCATCGCCCCGGGCAGTCCGAGTAAGGCGACCGTGATCATCGCGAACCGGTCAACCGCAACTGGCACGGGCCTGCTGGGAAAATATTACGATAACGCGAGCACGACTTACACGAACGCGGCGAATTTTTCCGGCACCCCGTTCTCGCGAGTGGACCCGACGGTGGACCTCGATTGGAGCTACGGAACGCCGAATGGCAATACGCTGCTGACGAGTGCGGATACCTACTCAGTGACTTGGGAAGCGTATCTTTCGCCGACGCCCACCGGCACGACTTTTAACGTACTAACAAACAACTACGTCTTCCAGCTTAATGCCGCCGACGACGACAAGGCGCGGGTTTTCCTGGACGCCAACGATGGCAATGGATTCGTGCAAATCCTCCAAAATGGCTGGGACGATGCGGCCACCGGAACTTACAAACAAAGCGGAACCTATACCCTCACGGTCCCGGCTGGACCGGCGAATCGTTACCACATCAAGGTCGAATTCATCGAGACGTCTGGAAATGCGACGTGCGGCCTGCAATGGAAAGTCGGGACGGCCGGCTTTGTGAATATCCCGGTCTCGACCACGGTGAACAGTGTTTCGACCACGAATGTCTTTACGGATAATGTCGGCACGACCGCGGGTTGGGTGGGAAAATACTACGACGGCATGGCCATGCCGATTAGCTCGAACACGCTGAAGAGCACCCAAACGGATTCCGCGGTTACCAATGGCAACAACGGCTTCTGGGGGGCGGGCACGCCAGACCCGTCGATCGGCCGCGACACTTTCTCGGTGCGCTGGACCGGCCAGGTGCAGCCGCAGTATTCGGAGGAATACACCTTCGTCGTGAACTGCGACGACGCTGCGAAGCTCTGGATCAATGGCCAGCCGCTGACTTTGAGGCTCGCCTCCGCGACGAGCAGTTCCGGGACTTATAACTACAATGGCACCACCGGGGACACGGTTGTCACGCACCCCAACATCCCCAATGGCAGCTTCGTCCTCGGCGAAACCGTTCGGGTCGATCCCACCAGCGGCAATCTGAGCTACGCGACCGGCAGCACCTACAGTTATGACTCCGTCACCGGCAACGCGGTGATCACTTACTCAAATCTGACGACGGTTGCCGCGGGTGGCTTCCATACCGGGGAAACCGTTTACTTGGATCCGACCAGCGGTAATTTGACCTCTTTGGCCAGCCTTCCGTATCCGATCACGGCGGATGACGGCGCGACCACCTTCACCGTGAATTTTGGAGCCGGAGCCTTCCTCGACGGCACGGGCAGCATCAATATCGCCGACGTGCGCGACGCCGTCGTGACCGCGGTAGGTACCGGGACGGTCACCGTGAGCTTTGGAACCGGAAAGTCCGCCACCGGTGCGGGAAATTGCACCATCGAAGCAATCAACAAGCCTGTTGACTGGCCCACGTCTTTGACTACGGACCGCTACGCTCGCGTCACGCTGCTGGGCGGATTGCGTTACGAAATCCGGCTCGATTACTTCGAAAACACCGGCCCGGCCAAGTGCCAGCTCTCGTGGTATAGCCCGAGCCAGCCCAAGCAGATCATTCCGAGCACCCGCCTGTATCCGACGAGCGTGGCGCAGCAGCAGGCCTTCCACACCGGCCCTACATCGGCTTACGGGCAGGTGGGCGGACCCATCTCCATCGCCGTCTCCGGCAGCAATGGCTCCACCGTGAGCATCAGCGGCAAACCCACCTGGCTGACCTTCAGCGGCGGCGTGCTCACCGGCACGCCTCCGGCCGGCGCTGGCGGCGATTACCAGATGATCATCACCACCACGAACGCGGCGGGTATCGGCACGTCGATCATCAATCTGCACGTCGATGACAACACCGACAAGCCGATCGCCCGCGAGTATTGGACCGGCGTCGCGGGCTCGACCGTGGCGGACATCCCGACCAGCACCGCACCCACTGGCTCCAGCAACCTGGCTTCGCTCGAAGGCCCCAGCGGCGCCGGCCCCAACTACGGCGCGCGCATCCGCGGTTTCCTCATCGCGCCGGTGACGGGCAACTACTACTTCTGGATCGCGGCGAACAATGCCGCGGAACTCTGGATCTCCAATGACACCGAGCCAGTGAATGCGATCAAGCGCGCCTCCGTGACGACAGGCACGGCCTCCCAGCAGTGGAGTGCGCCCGGCGAGACTCGCCAGAAGTCGGCCTTCCTCGCGCTGGAGGCGGGGCAGAAATATTACCTAGAAATCCTCCACAAAGCGGGCCCCGGCGCTGGCGACAATCTCGCCGTGGGCTGGGCCAAGCCCGGCGAGTCTGGCACCGCGCCGAGCCAGGTGGTGCCTGGGAGCGCTCTCTCCACGTACGTCGCGGCAGCACCCGCGACCGCGGGCACGCTCTATCTCGCCACGATGCTCACCCAGAGTGGCGCGAAGACCAATGGCGTCGGCAGCTCGACCTTGCGCCTGAGCGACGACGAGACCTATGCGACCATGCGCTATAGCTACAGCGGGCTGACGGGTGCGATCACCTCGCAGCACATTCACACGGATGCGTATCTCACCAAGCCTTCGACGATCGTCTTCGATATTGATACCCCGGGCATGGCTCAGACCGATTTAGGCGGTGGATTGCAGCCCGACGGCAGTTACAAGTGGTTTATCCTCCCGGTTGGCACGCTCAGCGCCGCGGAAATCCGCGAGATCATCAAGGAAGGCAAGGCCTACATCAACCTGCACACCGCGCTGTATCCCGCCGGTGAAATCCGCGGTAACTATACCCTGGCCGGCGGCTCTCGGACCTTCACCGTCCCGCCCGCGGCGCCCTCCTGGACGGACGATCACGATACCGACGCCGGCGCCGTGCGTTTCCTGACCCAGGCGACCTTTGGCCCGAATATCGCCGACATTGCCGCGCTGAAGACGAACTTCGCCAGCTATGACGCGTGGATCGAAGACCAGTTCACCAAGCCGGCGAGCAAGCACCTCCCGGAAGTGCTGGCCCGGGAGTACGGTGCGCAAAACGGGTTCGGCGCCTTCGATAATTCCCTCACTTTCAACGCCTGGTGGCGGAACGCCATCAGCGGGGATGACCAACTCCGCCAGCGCGTCGCTTTCGCGCTGAGTGAGATCCACGTCGTCTCGGGGCAGGGCCCGCTCGACAATCGCGCCGACGCACTCTCGTATTTTTACGATAAGTTGCTCGAGGGCGCGAGTTCGACCGGCGGGGCCTTCGGCAACTTCCGGGACATCCTGGAAGTGACGACGCTGACGCCCACGATGGGTCGGTATCTCGACATGCTGAAGAACGATCGGCCGGATCTCTCGACCGGAAAGATCCCGAACGAAAACTACGCTCGGGAAATCATGCAGCTCTTCTCGATCGGTCTTTACCGGATGTGGCCCGATGGCTCGCTGATCTTGAACTCCCAAGATGAACCCGTGGCTACTTACACCCAGCGGGAGATCGTCGGCGTGGCTCACGTCTTCACTGGCTGGGACTACGGATACAATGGCGCCTACCGGACCACGATTGGGGCGAGCACCAGTTGGATTCGCCAAATGCGCGAGGTCCCTGCCCGGCACGATAGCGGGCCAAAGCGGATCCTGAACAACGAGGTGCTGCCGGGCCTCACCGCGGCGGGCGGCCAGGCGGTCGATCAATATGCGACCCACGTCAGCACGCAATACAACGATCCCGCCTATCAGGCGCTGCCCCAGCAGGAGCTTGATGCGGTCCAAGATCAGCTCTTCAATCACCCGAATACCGGCCCGTTCATCTGCCGCCAGCTCATCCAGCGGATGGTGACGAGCAACCCGTCGCGCGACTACCTCTATCGCGTGGTGAGCAAATTCAATGACAACGGCTCCGGCGTCCGTGGCGACATGAAGGCCGTGATCAAAGCCATCCTGCTCGACTACGAAGCCCGCAGCCCCGACACCATCACCAAGAACACCTACGGGAAACAACGCGAAGCCGTCCTGCGCACGGCCAATGCGGCCCGCGCCTTCCGTCCGAATGGCTCGTCCGGAAGCTTCAATCAGCTCAGCGGTTCGCATGTGATCAACATCACGGGCTTGAGCAATAGCACGCTGGTCGGTGGCAACACGGCGTATCTAGAGTTCCCGACCGCCACGCCAGCGAGTGGCAAGCCAACCTCGGAAGCCTACACCGTGCTGAGCACACCGCCGCCGAACGCCAACTCCTTCTCCGTGAATGCCAAGGGCTGGATCGGCGTGAGCACGTCGAACGGATCGACGAACAACGGATTCTCCGGCGGCACTTACAGCATCCCGGTAAATTCGACGGTCATGACGGTGACCCTCTCGTCGCACTGGCTCGGGGCTGGGCAGATGGCCTGGCTCGACTTCGGCACGACTAGCGTCGTCGGTCCTGCGATGACGGACGGGATCTACACCACCGCTACCTCCAACAGCATCGACAATAGCTCGGGCGGCGTGCCCGGGACGACCTTCACGGTGACGGTGGCCTCGAATGCAGCGCTGCGCTCCGGGTTGTTGCGCATCCCTAGATTCCAGGCTTCGTATATCCATACGAGTTCGGGCCTCGCGGCGCCGAACGAGCGCCGGGTCACCATCAGCACGCTCGGTGGAACTTCCGCGCCGAACAACGACCACCATCTGGCGCCGGGAGATCATGTCTTCATCAACACCACGGCAGGGCTGTTTCCGGTGGTGGACAGCGAGTACATCATCGACAAGGTGACCGATGCCAACACCTTCACCATCCTGACCGACGCCGCCCATACCAGCGGGACGAATGGCGACAACGAGAATCAGGTCTTCTTGTTCCCACTGAGTGCTCAGCCGACCGGAGTGACCGGAACCGTGAATTCGCTCCCGAGCACCTTCAACATGAACAATACCGATGGAGACATCGATCAGACGCCGCTCAATTCGCCGACGGTGTTCAACTTCTTCCTGCCGGACTTCAAATACCCCGGCGCATTGGCCTCGGTGGGTATCACCACGCCGGAATTTCAGGACACAGCGGAGACCTCGGTGGTGCGTTCGTCGAACTTCGTGTTCAACGCCATGTTCACAAACTCAAGCAACACCAACGGCATCGCCTCCTTTAAGAGTGCTACTGGCGGCTCCAACGGCCTCGTCCTGGATCTCAGCCCGTGGATGGCCACGGGCACGCAGTACGACGACAAACTCGGTGCCGCGCCCGTCCCAGGCGAGGCCTGGACGAGTAATGCGAACGTCAGCACCCTGATCAGCCACTTCAACACGCTCCTCAACACCCGGATGAGTGCGGCCGCGCAGACGATCATCTCAAACTTCGTGGCCTACGAGCGGACGATCTCCAGCATTCCAGTGAGCAACAACTGCCGGATCAACACGTCCGCCGCCCACGGCTTGGCGACCGGGGATTACATCACGTTGAGCGGAATCAGTGGAGGGACGTTCCAGAACAGCACGACCTCCGTGAATATCTCCGATATTAACACCACTTGGAAAGTAACGGTCGCGGCCCCGGGTAGTTCGGCCTTCACGCTGGACGGGGTGAAGTGCACGAGCATCAGTGGGCTCAATCTGACTAGTGCCCGCACGTCCTACGTGCCTTACGCCAATTCGAACCCGACCGACACCAACAAGCGCGACCGCCTGCGTTCGATCCTCCACCTCATCCTCACCAGCCCCGACTACACCATCCAGCGATAAGACCGTTATGAGCACCGACTACGATCCAAACCTCACGAGCCGGAGAGATTTCATCCGGCAGGCGTCCTGTGCCGCGGTCGGCACCTTGGCGATGAAGAGCACCATCCGCGATCTCCGCCTGATCAATCGGGCGGTCGCACAGAGTTCGCTGTCCGGTTACAAGGCGCTCGTCTGCCTGTTCCTCTCCGGCGGCAACGATGCGAACAACTGGATCGTGCCCACCGACACCACGACTTACGACAACTACGCGGCGATTCGTGGGAATCTCACCATTCCAAAATCCGCCCTGCTGACCCTGCGGACCGGACCCAGCGGAGGCGATCCGACTTATCAGGATGCCGACGGACACACTTACGGATTTCATCCGGGTTGTCCGGGACTCCAGACGCTCTTCGGGGAAGGGAGTCTCGCCACGATCTTTAATGTGGGAACGCTGGTGCGCCCGACCACGCGTGCGCAATACACTTCGTCGAATTCGGCCTTTTACCAACCCCCGCAGCTTTTCTCCCACAGCGATCAGGTCACCCACTGGCAGACGTCCCTGCCCGACCAGCCGCCGAAATCGGGATGGGGAGGACGCCTCGCAGATCTGCTCCACCCGCTCCAGTATGAACTCCTGAACGGCGTGCCTACCGCCAACTCTGCCAAGATCGCACTCTGCACCTCGTTGGCTGGCTCGAATACTTACGAGGTCGGAAACACCTTTGCGCAGTATCACGTCTCGACCGGCGGTGCCGTCACCCTGACCGGAGCCACGGGCACGCGCTTGCAGGCCATGCAGGATATCCTCGCGGTGGCCGACTCGAATTTGCAACGCAATGCGTTTTCCGGTGTCACCAAAAATGCCATCGCGACCGGCGATCTCCTGAACAGCGCGATCGCGCACACTGATCCCGCCGCGGCGTCACCCATCACTCCGATCGTCTGGAGCACGCCTTTTCCGAATACCGGCCTCGGCAACCAGCTAAAAATGATCGCCCGCATCATCGAAGCCGGCCCTCGCCCTTCCTCCGGCTACGCGGCCAGCGTCGGACCCGGCCTCGACATGAAACGGCAGATTTTCTTTTGCTCAGTCGGTGGCTACGACACGCACACCACGCAGGTGCAAAA
>JANNXQ010000128.1:0-5012 GCA_031409655.1 Chthoniobacteraceae bacterium
GGTGATGTCTGGAAAGGACAGCCGAGTATCTCCGGGCGGCTTGCCAATGACAGGGAACGCTTCCCTGATCTCGGGAGACGGCGTCGTGAGATCGGGAAGAGGTTTCCTGATCTTGGGAAACGCTTTCCTGATATTGGGAAATCATTTCCTGATCTTGGGAAGCGGCTTTCAGGGTTTGGGAAACCGCTTCCTGATCTTGGAAAATGGCGGGGTGAAATCAGGAAACGATTCTTTTCAGAGGGCGAACCGCGCTGGGTGAAACTGGGGAGACGGTTATGAAAAATGCATTCATTCCCATTTTTCAAGATCCGAGGCCTTGAGGCTGCTCATTTGAGTGGGGTCAAAACGACACCTGTCAAAACAAAACCTCAAAAACACACATGATCATCAAACCTTCCATCTCATTCCTCAACGAGGACAGTGACGCGGAACTGCTCGCTCGCGTCACGGCGATTGCCACCGCGCTCAGCGCCAATGCGCACTACCCCACACCTACGCCGACGCTCGCGGTCTCGCGGTGGTGACGGCGGCCAATGGGGCTTTTGCCACGGCGGTGGCGGAGGCGACGGGCGGCGGCGTGGCGCTCACGGCGGCCAAAAATGAAAAGCGTGAGGAAGTCGTGGCGCTGGTGCGGTGACGTTCCCAAAGCCTGGGCAGGTTTGCCTTTGCGTCCCTTCGCTTGACGCTCGGCGACCTCCGTGGAAAGCTCGCCGCCCTTATGTCCAAACGCGCGCTCGTCCTCGCCCTGCTCCCTGCGCTGATCGCTGCGCCCATGGTGGCCCCGGCTGCTGTGGTCTTCCGTTCGAGTGAAGGTTGGACGGTGCAGGGCGACGCGAATAGCGCGGTGGAAATCGCTGCGGCGGATCTCATGCGCAAGGGCGAGGAAGCCGAGGCCGCGGGCAAGCGCAAGGCGGCGCTGGATGCCTATCGCACGCTCGTGAAGAAGCAGGGCACGTCGCAAATTTCTCCGAAGGCGCAGCGCAAAGTGGGCGTGCTGCTGGAGCAGGGGGGCGAGTTTGATCCCGCCTACGAAGCCTACGCCACCTACCTCACGAAGTATCCGAATGGCGCGGACTTTGAGAGCGTGGTGGGCTCGATGTTTAAGATCGGGAAGCTCTTTCTCGAAGGGCAGAAGCGGAAAGTCTTCGGCGTGCCTTTTGCCCCGTCGATGACGCGGGCGCAGGAGATGTTTGAAGGGATCGTGAAGCGCGCGCCCTTCAGCCAGCAGGCGCCGCTCGCGCAATTCAACATCGGCCAGGCGCTGGAGAAGCAGGGGAAATATCCCGAGGCCATCACCGCCTATCAGCAGGTGGTGTCAAAGTATCCGGGCGACGCGATCGCCGATGACGCGCAATACCAGATGGGTTTCGTGCTGCTCCGCCAGTCGAAGGAAGGCTCCTACGATCGCGCCGCGGCGATGAAAGCGCGCGAGGCCTTTGAGGATTTCGTGAACCGCTACCCCGAGAGCGAGAAGGTGCCGCAGGCCCGGGAAAATATGAAGGGGCTCGAAGGGGGAGTGGTGAAGGGTTCGCTGGAAGTCGCGAAGTATTACGACAAAACGAAGCAGTACAGGGCGGCGGTCATTTATTACAACGACATCATCAAGCAGCAGCCCGGCACTCCGGACGCGGACTTTGCGAAAGCGCGGATCGATACGCTCCGTGCGCAAGTGGGCGAAGACGCGCTGCGGGCTGGTCCCGAGCGCTCCGAGACCGGCGCCCGCGCCGCTGCCCGGCGGAAGCTGCAGGCCAAGGTGGATACTTCTTCCCGGCCTGACTACGTGGGCCCGCCGGTCTTTGTGCCGGAGGAAAAAGAGAAGGTGGTCTCTGCTCCCGGTCGTCCGAAGATGCGCACCAATTCAGGCGCGGTGGGCCCTTTCATCGAGCCACCGCTGCCCGCGCCCGACAAGCTGCCCACCGAAGACACCGGCCTCCCAAAACCGGAGTGATGCGCTTTTTCCTCCTCCCGCTGCTGGCGCTGGCCTGTTGCTTCGGCGGATGTGCTGGCTATACGCTGGGGCCCATCAAGCCGAAGCGAATGCGTGAAGTCAGCACGATCGCAGTGCCGAGTTTTAAGAACGATACCCTCGAGCCACGCATCGAAGTGCTGCTCGCGAGTGCCGTGATCAAACAGATCCAGCAGGACGGCACCTACCGCATCGCGAGTGAAAAGGACGCGGATGCCGTCCTCGAATGTACCCTGGAGGAGATCGTCCGCCGTCCCTCACGGTCGGTGCGGGGCAGTGTCCTGCAAACCCGCGAATACATCCTCGTGCTCCGAGGCCGCTATCGCGTGGTGGATCGCGTGACCGGCGCGCAACTCGACAGCCGCGCCATCACTGGGCAGACGAGTTTCTTCGTCAGCGGCACGAACAATATCGCCGCCGACGTGAATCAGGACGAACGCCAGGCCTTCCCGATCGCCGCGGAAGACATGGCCATGCGCCTCGTCTCGCAGATCTCGGAAGGCTGGTGAGGGGGATGGGGCGGTCGAGAGTTGAGGGTTGAGTGTCGAGAGCCGCGCCGGTTCGATCCGGCTTGCACGGCTCAAACCCGGTCGTCTCTCAACCCTCAACCCTCAACTCTCCACTGTTCCCATGCTCTTTCTCGTAGCCACGCCGATCGGGAATCTCGGCGACATCACCCTGCGGGCGTTGGAAGTCTTAAAGAGCGTGGATGTGATCGCCTGCGAAGACACGCGGCACTCTGGCCATCTCCTCCGGCACTTCGAGATTCACAAGCCGCTCGTCAGCTACCACGAGCATAATGAAGCCCGTCGGACGGCGGAACTCATCGAAGACCTCGCGCAAGGCAAGTCCATCGCCCTCATCACCGACGCCGGTCTGCCTGGGATCAGCGATCCCGGACATCGACTGCTCCGCGCCTGCATTGAGCGCGGCCTGCCTTACACCGTCCTCCCCGGACCCAGCGCCGTCCTCACCGCGCTGGTCGGCTCGGGTTTTGCGACGGATCAATTCTTCTACGGCGGCTTTCTCCCGCCGAAGAGCGGCGGCCGCGAGCGCGATCTCCTCGCCGCGGCGGCACGGATGGAAACGTCCATCTTCTTCGAGTCGCCGCATCGTCTCGTGAAGACGCTCGCCGTCTGCGCCGAGCATCTGCCCACGCGCCTCCTCTGCGTCGCCCGCGAGCTGACGAAGACCTTTGAAGAATTCCGCCGCGGCACCGGCGCCGAACTTCTCGCCCACTACACCGCCCATCCACCCAAGGGTGAAATCGTCCTCGTCATCAACGCGCTCGACCGGCAGGAGCGGCGGGAAAGGGAGGCGGCGTTCAAGGAGTAGGGGCGCCCCCGCCCCGAGTTCCTCCACGGGGCGAGGGCGCCCCTACTCCTTGGACGCCCTCCAAGAACTGCCGACTCCTCCTTGATCCAGATCTTCAACCTGTGCGAAGCCGGACTCTGGTCCGTGATCGCCGTGGTGCTCGCCATCCGTGCGGTGCGGGTCCGAGGCCCGCTGCGACGCACCCTCCTGCTGCTCGCGGCCACGTTCTTCGTCTTCGGCATCTCGGATTTGATCGAGGCCAAGACCGGAGCATGGTGGCAGCCGTGGTGGCTGGCTGTCCTCAAAGTCGGGTGCGGCATCGTCCTTGGACTGGGCTTCTGGAGATACTTCATCATCCAAAAGCGCCGCTGAAACAAAGCGCGCGCGGCCACATGATTGTAGCGGCGGTCTATGACCGTCGGTAATTTCCGTGGGCGGAGGTGGCGCGGAGCGGGCGCGCCACCAAGCTCCGCACCGCCTTCGTCCACGGATGCGACCGGCCGTCATAGACCGCCGCTACAAACGGGCGGGCGCAACACGCTCAGCCTGCAAAGAGCTTGTCCGTCCGCTCCGCGAGGAACTTTACCCGCGCCGCATCCCCGCCTGGGACTTCGAGAATGCCGTAGCCTTCGTAGCCGATCTCATCGAGCGCCTTCATGATCGCCGGCCAGTCATTACTCCCCTCGCCGAGTTCAACGGCGAACCCTTTGCGCTCGCCCTCCGCTTCCTTCTTCGCGGTGCTGAAATCCTTGATGTGCAAATTGTACACCCGCTTGCCGAGCGTCCGCGTCCAGTGCTCCGAGGTCTGCCCCCACGTCACGAGATTCCCGTAATCCAGGTGCCAGCCGACCCACGGACTGCCGATCTCATCCACATAGCGCACCGCTTCCTCCGCCGTGGTGATGAATTGATTCCACACATTCTCCACGCAGATTCGGCACTTCGCCTTTTCGGCTTCCGGGATCGCCCGCTTGATCTGCTCGATCGAGCGCTGCCAGCACAGCTCGTAAGTCACATCATCCTTCACCACCCCCGGCACGAGCAGCATCTCGCGGCAGCCGAGTTCGCCGGCTTGGGAGAGTGCGAGCTTTAGTCCGCGCATCCCCGCCTCCACCACTGCGGGATCGGTCGCGCTCAGCGGCATCTTCCAATGCGTCGCGCACATCCCGCCCGCAAACTCCAGCCCGCTCGCGTCGCGCGCTTTCAGCAATTCATCGATCGACTCCCCGCCCGGCAGATGCAACTCGATCCCCGCAAAACCCGCGTCCTTGATCATCTTGCACCGGTCCACCAGCGACACCTCGGGTACGCGGAGCATCGCGAGATTGATCGCCTTCTTGAGCTTGCGCTTCTTCGGCGCCTCGGCGGCGATGGCGTGAGCCGCGAATGCGGCGGCCGTGGTGGTGAGAAAGGTGCGACGGTTCATGGGGAGGTGGCGTTGGCGATGGGTCAGATGAACTTCGTCCGGCCCGGTATCGCCACCGGGGGCACTTTGTATTTGCCGTTCCAGTCCAGCTTCTCCGGCGCGAGGGACTCCTTGGAGTTCAGCGCTTCGTCCCAAGTGATCACCTTGCCGGTGTATGCAGCCATGCGGCCCATGATCGCGACCATCGTCGAGTGCGCGATCTTGTCCGCGAAGTTCAGCGGCTTGCCTTCGCGCAACGACGCGAAGAACTCGTCGTGCTCGGTCTGATACATGTCGTTCTTCTTCCCTGCGTATTTCCACGGAGTC
>JANNXQ010000129.1:0-21626 GCA_031409655.1 Chthoniobacteraceae bacterium
AGGAACTTCTCCCGCCGGGTGATCTTCTTTTTGCGGCTATACTCGGTCTGCGCGAAACTCCGTTGGGCTTCCATCCCTCTACGACCCCGCACCTCCTCATGACCTTTGCCCACGCGTCTGATTAAATCAGCGTTTCCCTAATCGTCGAACGCCGATGCCACCCCAATCTCGTGCAAGAGCGAAATACTAGAGCCGACGCCTTTCATTGTTCCGCTCGCTGGAACTAGCAGCCGCGTCGGCTGGGCTCTGCGACCGCGGTGATCTTGCTAAATGGGGTGGCGTCGTGGCAGGTTGCGACTTGCCGCGCAGGGCCAACCGCTATCCCGCATGTTTTATCTCAAAAATTTCAAAAACTTCGCCGAAGCGGAACTCGACGATGAGCGGCCCGTCACGCTACTCATCGGCCCCAACGGCGCGGGCAAGAGCAACTTGATTGAAGCGGTCGAACTCCTTTCATTCCTCGCCGCGGGCCATCCGCTTCACGAGGTGACTGACCTCGGGCGTGGTGGCGGTCTTGAAGTCCGCGGCGGCCTTGATGCCTGTGCGAGCTTTGGTCACGACACCTTCACTCTCGGTCATCGCTCGCGAATCTTGCCCCTCGATGGAGGTTATGAGGTCGATTACCAAGTCACAGTGCGTGTGGGAAATGAGCGGCGCGTCGTCGGCGAGTCGCTGCGCATAGTCGGGCGGCACATTCCGATTTTTGAGATTCTACCGGCGATTCATAGGGCTGCCTCGGCGGACAATGAGGTGCGATATGACAACCGTGCCCGCGGAAAGAACAAGCCCGTTGCATCGGTGGCTGCCGACAGATCCGCACTGTCGCAATACGCCCGGTTTGCCTCAAAAGATACGAAGCTCCCGCACACCCTGGCAGCCATCAATGCGGTCCTTAAGGCCCTAGAGGCACCCGCTGTGTTCGATCCCGTCCCTAGCCGCATGCGTGAGTATCAGCAGAACACACAAAGCCGTCTTGCGCGGGATGGATTCAACATCTCGCCGGCCCTTTATCAGCTTCATACCTTCGCCGTCACGCCACCGCGACGTGGCACGTCGGAGAAACCGGAAGTCGTCGGCATGGGATGGGGAGACTCGGTCGCTCGCATCCTCAAACGCATCGCTCAGCTCCCCGATGAACCGTTTAAGAGCTTTGAATTCTTCACCACCAAGACTGGAGACGTTCTGTTTGGATTCAATACGCTGCACAGTGACAAAACCATCACCGCCCGCGTCCTTTCCGATGGCACTTTGCGCGCATTGGGTATTCTCACCGCCTTGGAAACTTCACCAAGGGGCTCGCAACTGGTGCTCGAGGAATTCGACAACGGCGTTCACCCCAGCCGCACGCACATTTTGAGCGAAGCGCTCTTTGAATGTGCCGAGTTACGCAAGCTCCATGTCCTAGCGACTACGCATAATCCCGCCACCCTGAATGCGCTCACCGCCGAGCAAATCGACGGCGTGCTCCTCGTCGTGCCCGACGCGGCGAGAAAATTCGCCCGGCTCCTGCCCATCAAGGAATTGCCGGGCTACATCGAATTCGTCGAGCAAGGCCGCCTCGGCGACCTCATCACCCGGCGAGTCTATGAGCGGCATCTCGGCACTGATTATGAAGGTGAACGGAAGAAGGACCTCGTCGAGTGGCTTGAGGCGTTACCGTGAACGTTGTCTTCTACGTCTTTGATACCAGCTATCTGATTGAGCTGGCCGACTGCGGACGCGATGCCGATCCGAAGGCTAGCCCGCACGTTCGCAAATTAGCCAAGCAAGCCGCAGCCGCAGGTGCGCGGTTCGTGGTGCCGCTGCCGTGCCTCTTCGAACTCGGCGACCACATCGCAGACGTGGGACATACAGTTCGCAGGCAGGAACTCGCGGATTGGCTCGCAAAAACCGTGACAGCCAGCCTCGAAACGGAAAGGCCTTGGATCATCACGCCGACCGGCGACCCGAAAGCCATCCTGCCAGAACTGCTCCAGATTTTTCGTGGCCAAGGCGTGAAAAAGCAGATCGGATTGGTGGACCTCTTCGCAGCTTCCGAGGCGCATCGGCTCAAAACCGATTACCGCGACCGCAAAGCCAAGGTGCATATTTGGACCAATGACCGGGCATTGAAAGGACAGGAACCGGATCACGAGCCGAACCCATTCCACTGGTAAGGAACGGGTGCGCCCAGACGACTGGAATTTCAGCCAAATGAATCCCGACGACGAGAATTGGTTTCGACGGAAAATCGAAGAGGCCGTTTTCGCGGCGGTTCAGGCGTTGCTGGACGCTGACAAGGCAGCGGAACGCGCTGACGCGGTGCGTCGGAAGCATCCTGGGATGCCGAAGGATGCGTTGGCTCAAATTCTGATCGATCGAGCTACGCGAAAGACAATGGTGGAAGGTGCCTTGAACGGTGCCGCAATTACGGCCGTAGAAATCCCGCTTGCAGCACCGGTTCCCGAGCCGGGACACAAGGCGCTCGCCATTTCAGGCATTAGCGCTCTGATCGTAGGCGATATCGGCTTCACGACCAAAGTTCAGATGCAGCTGCTCCTCGAGATCGGCGAACTCTATGAGTGCCCATTTTCGAAAGACGATGAGGACGATGTATGGTTGATCTTCAAGGCGGCACTTGGCGCGAAAGGGACTGAACGGATAGGCGGCTACGGGAGGTTCGTGTTCGATCAGACAGCCAGGAAGCAGTTTCGACGCTTACTCCGAGCGCATGGAATACGGCGGACAGCTCAGCGAATCGTTCAGAAAGTTGCAGGGAAGGAAGTAGCAAAACGCATCTCTGAAAGGGCCCTTCTGCGATTAATCTGGGCGGCCAACATCGTCATAGGGGCTTGGTTCAATCGGCGCGCAACAAAGGCAGTCGGGAAATGGGCGAAAGTGAAAGCGAAGGTTCGCGCCTCAATGTTCAAGGAAATAGATCACATCAAAGCGAACGATCGGGCCTCCGCTGTGCTTGTGTTGCCTCTCGTCTTCTGGGTTGGGACTGCCGACGACACGCTGGTCGACAACACAATTACGCTCTATGCGCAGGCGACACGTCGTCTGAGTTTGACACCTGAGGAACTGGACGAGGTGGAAAAAATCGTGGATCAGGAGGATCTCGCGGAAGCCATTGAGTTAAGGCTCCGCAACGTCCCTGACTTAGTGCGACGAGAATTTCTCGCTATCGCCGTCACATCCACCGCGGCTGCAAGATTGGAGATCGTCGAGGCGCATCATCAAGCTTTGATAACTATCAGCCAAGCGTTGGGACAGACTTATGCGCGGAAAGACCTTCAGGAAAAGATCAGCTATCTGACGCGATAGAATAGGTCGGCTCTCACTCTTTGCGGAGGGCGCGGCTGGGTCAGTTCCTGAATCTCGCTCGCGGAAGGCTGGCTCTCATTCCCGCCGGGTGATCCGCACGATCCGCCCGCCCGGTGAGTTGCTCCTCGATCCGAGTCACCCGCGCCGAGCGGCAGGGCGACGAATTGCCGGATGAGCCCTGCGCCGACGGAGAATCTATCGAGTCACGGCTGGCCGGGGACGGCGACGTAATCCTGCGGCTCGCAGTCCAGCTCCGCGGTCCACGCTTCACCGGAAACGGCTTTGATCTTTCCCGCCGCGATCGTCACCGCGAACGGATACGGAGCCGGAAAGCTGATCCAGAGCGCCTCACTCTGATCCATGGGCGAAACGACCCCGCCGCGCTGGAGCCAGGAGGCCGGAGCCGTCGCGGGAAAGTCGTCCAAGGAACGGAGTGGGAACTCGCCGAGGCCGGCGGGAAGTGGGTAAGTCCGGCCGTCGTCGGGAATCCGCAGGGTGCGCTGAAAGGCGATGGTCAGGGCCGGGAACGATGCGTCGTGCAATCCGGCGGCGCGCAGAGCCGCGGTGCGCAGGGCGGCTTCGATCTCGTCCGCCGTCGAGGTCATCACCCGGAGGCAATGCCGGTCCTGCTCCGCCCGGCTGAGTCGGCGAAATCCCCACCGCGATTTGAGTTCGGCGAGCAGGGAGTTGCGCCCCTCGAGACGCTGGAAATCGGCGAGGATGAGTTCGATCTCCCGCTCGAAGTGGGCGCGGAGTTTCGGGGCGATTTCCAGGAAGGTGAACGAAAGGCCGTCGTTTTCGAGTGTGATCATGGGTGGATGGGTTGACGGTTCGGAAGGGCTCACCAGTCGCCATCGCGGATCTGGCGGGAGATGGCGGAGACGCATTTGGCGGAGAGGCCCCGCAGCGCGCGCAGGAGTTCCGCGACCACGGTGGGGCGTTCGCGGATGATTTCGAGCAGATCGCTCGAGACCTTCCCGGCCAACGCCAGTAGCGTATCGGGACTTTCCCCAAGCCCCTCGGCCAGACGGCGGATGGTCTGTTCGCCCTGGAGCGGCTCCTCCCGGTGCTCGATCTTGCTCAGATAGGAAGGCTCTATGCCCACGCGCCAGGCGACCTCACGCAGAAAAAAGGCGGGATCGCTCTCCGACATCCACTGCGCCGGGCCGCCCAGGAGGGCGACTGGGCGCCTACCCCTTCGGCGCGTCTTTCACGCAGCGGAAGCCGGTGTTTTGCAGGCCAGTATCGGGGGCGGTTTTCATCCGGGCGCTGGGGCGGTAGCCGCGGCAGTAGTTGTCGCTGCACATCCAGGAGCCACCGCGGGTGACTTTCTTCCAGACACCGGGCTCGGCCGGGTCGTGGCTGTCGGTGGGGCCGGGCGGGTTTTTGCGCGCGGCACGGTCGGGGTTCTTGTGGAGCGCGGCGTAGTAGTCGGGGCGATACCAGTCGTTGACGATCTCCCAGACGTTGCCGGCCATGTCGTGGAGGCCGTAGCCATTTGCGGGAAAGCTGCCGACCGGCGCGGTGCCGTCGAAGCCGTCTTCGATCCGGCGTTCGACGGGAAATTTTCCCTGCCAGATATTGGCCATCCACTTCCCGCCGGGCTGCATTTCGGCACCCCAGATGAAGGGCTTGGAGACGAGACCGCCGCGAGCCGCGTATTCCCATTCGGCTTCGGTCGGGAGCCGCTTGCCAGCCCATTTGCAAAAGGCCACGGCGTCTTCGTAGCAGACATGTACCACGGGGTGTTGCTCGCGCCCTTTGAGATCGGATTTCGGCCCGGAAGGATGCCGCCAGTTCGCACCGATCACCGGCTCCCACCATTGATACGCATTCGTCATCGGCTCGCCAGGTTGCGGCGTGCGCAGGCAGAGCGAGATGGCTTTGCCTTCAAACTCCGCACCCAGTCCGGGGGTCGTCTTCGCGCTCAGCGGGCGCTCGGCCACGGTGATGTAACCCGTGGCATCCGCGAACCGCTGGAACTGCTCATTGGTCACTTCATACTGATCGATCCAGAAGCCATCGATCTTCACATCGTGCAGCGGTTGCTCGTCCCCCGGCACGTCTTCCCCCGTCCCGCCCATCGTGAAACTGCCGGTCGGAATCCACACCATGTCGCCTTGCGAAATCCCGGCACTCACCGCCGCGGTATTTTCGCGCTCGTGTCTGATCCGCCGCGCTTCGCGCGTAATCCAGAAAGCGCTCATGAGGATGAAGACGACGATGAAGCCGCCCATGATCAACGCGGAGCGCGTCGCAGGAGGGATGAGTGACGGGGTATCGGAATCGAGTTTTTTGCTCACAGAAAGGGGAACGTCTGCGGGCGGCCCGGGGGTTGCAAGCGCTCGTTGGGCCGTGGCCCGCGTCTCCGGTCTTGCGACCCGCGATTTCCTGCTATTCCATCGCGGCATGAAGTCTCTCCTCTTCTCCCTCCTGCTCGCCACCACCGTTCCTTCCTTCGCGACGGAACTGCCGAACACCCTCACCGACGCCGAAAAAGCCGCCGGTTGGAAATTGCTCTTCGACGGCAAGGATGCTGGCCAGTCGTGGCGCGGCTACCAGAAGGACACGCTGCCTGCGCAGTGGGCGGTGGAAGACGGCGCGCTCGTTTTGAAAACCAAAGGTGGCGGTGACATCGTCACCAAAGACCAGTTCGAGAGCTTCGAGTTTTCCATGGATTGGAAGATCAGCGAGGGCGGCAATTCCGGCCTCATGTTAAAAGTGCTCGAGACCGAGCCGAAGCCCTGGTTCACCGGACCCGAGTGCCAGATCCAGGACAACGTGAAGGGTCACGACGCGCAGAAAGCCGGCTGGATGTACCAGCTCTACGCCGCGAGCGTCGATACCACGAAGCCCGCCGGAGAATGGAACCGCTTCGTGCTCAAGTGCGTGAAGACGACGACGGGCACTTTCAAATGCGAGCACTGGATGAACGGCACGAAGTATGTGGAATACGAGATCGGTTCCGCGGACTGGAACGCAAAAGTCGCTGCATCGAAATTCAAGGACAAGGCAGGCTTCGGCAAAGCGGCGAAGGGACACCTCTGTCTCCAGGATCACGGAAACGTCGTCGCCTTCCGCAATCTCAAGATCCGCGAGCTCCCGTAACGCCGACGGGACTTCCGTTTGGCCGACGCTAAGCCGAGCGCAGAAAAGCGATGCCCGCCACGATCATCGCCACCGCGCCCGTCTTCTGCAGGGTCACCCCTTCGCCAAAAAACACCGCCCCCATCCCGAAGGCCAGCACGGCTTCGAGGCCGAGCACCAGGATGTAAGTAACACCCAGTTCCGTGCCGCGCATGGCCTGCGATTGAAGCACGGCGCCGAGGCTGAAGAGCGCGACGAAGATCGCCACCGGCGCGGCATGCTGGAGACCGTTCGCGTGTTTCATGGCGACCCCGCCAGTCGTAAAAGCGAGCGCGGCGAAGAGAGCAAGGCAGAGGTACATAGTGAGTTGGGGTGAGACGAAGAACGTGTGGAGCGGGCCGAAGCCACTCTCCAAATACTGCCCCTCAGAATTTAACGCACCCCGCGGCCAAACTTTCCCAGATTCCTGCCACCGCCGATTGGGGTTCCTCAGAACGCCCGCGCCTTCACTCCCCTCGCCCGCTGGCGAGCCGCGCGTGCTCTTCGATGAGGAAGCGGTCGGTCATGCCGGAGAGGTAGTCGCAGACCACGCGCGGGAGGCCGTCTTTGCGGATGCGGCGCGCGGTGGTTTTGCCGAGCAGGGTGCGATCGGCGAGGTAGGCGTTGAAGACGTCGCGGAGGAGGCCGCAGGCGCATTGGTTCGCGCCGGCCACTCGCGGGTGGTAGTAGAGATTTTTGTAGAGAAATTTGCGCAGCGCGCGGTTGCCGCGGAGCAAGGGGTCGCTGTAGCGGATGAGCGCCTTGGGTTGCTGGCGCACTTCCTCGGCGCTCTGCACTCCGGCGGCGTCGATGAGCACGGAGCTGGTGGCGATCACGTCCTGCACCTGGCGATCGATGATGCAGCGGATGACGTAGGCGTGCAGCTCTTTGCCCGCGAGCTTGGGAAAGTGGCGGCGCACTTCGTCGTAGCTCTCCTGCCAGACGGCCAGTTCGCCGAGTTGCTCGGGAGTGATGAGATCGGCGTCGAGGCCGTCGTCGAGGTCGTGGCTGTAGTAGGTGATCTCGTCGGAAAGATTCGCGATCTGCGCTTCGAGCGAGGGGCTGGGGTGTCGCGCGCCGCCACTCTTCACCGGCGGATCGTAGAATTTCGCGTGCTTTTGCAGACCCTCGCGCACTTCCCAGGAAAGATTGATGCCGGGAAAGTTCGGATACTTCTGCTCGATCACCTCGACGATGCGCAGGCTCTGCAAGTTGTGCTCAAAGCCGCCGTGGTCGCGCATCAGTTCATCGAGCGTCTCCTCGCCGGAGTGGCCGAAGGGCGCGTGGCCGAGGTCGTGCGCGAGCGCGATGGTCTCGGCGAGATCTTCATTGAGCGCCAGGGCGCGGGCGATGGTGCGGCTGATTGAGGCGACCTCGATGGTGTGCGTGAGCCGCGTGCGCAGGTGATCGCCGGTGCCGTTGAGGAAGACTTGCGTCTTGTATTCCAGCCGGCGGAAGGCGCGCGAATGAACGATGCGCGCGCGGTCGCGCTCATAGGCAGTGCGGTGCGGGTGCGGCGGCTCGGGATACTCGCGTCCGGCGGAATCGCCCGAGCGCTGCGCACAGGGCGCGAGGGTGTCGCGCTCGAGTTGCTCTTTCTCAGCGCGGGTGCGGATCATCTTTGGGGTGCGCTTTGAG
Organism: Chthoniobacteraceae bacterium; assembly: GCA_031409655.1. GTDB lineage: Bacteria > Verrucomicrobiota > Verrucomicrobiia > Chthoniobacterales > Chthoniobacteraceae > JANNXQ01. Next base: position 8,071 of record JANNXQ010000129.1, read on the forward strand.
GTATTCGGCTTCGAGCCGGCGCCGCTCGGTGCGCATGTGGGCGCGAACCATGAGCATATCGAAGATGGCCATGAGCACGATGAGCGCGGTGAGCCAGGCGCAGGCGGCCCAGAAGAGGACGAAGAGCACGGGGTGCGCGCGCAGCCAGCCATCGAGAAAAGTGGCGCCCACGAAGAGCAGCAGGAGCGCGGCGAGCATCCCGTAAAACATGACTAGGCGGCGCGCGCGCTGCTCGCGGATCAGGCCCTTGGCGATCTGGATGACGAGGCGGACCATTTTCGACGCAGGGTCAGCGGTCGCCGCCGCCGATTGCCGTCGCGAGGCGCAGGATGGTGTGGGCTCGGACCAGCGGGATGGTGCAAAAGACGTACCCGAGGATCGCGCCGACGACCGTGAGCAGTTGCGCATCGTCATTTGGCACATTGTCACTCAGGAGGATGACGAGCCCGAAGGTGAAGGCGGCGATGACGAACACGAGCACGGCGATGAGAAGGTATCGTGCCCACGCCTTCCGCTGCCAGACGCCGCCGATGAAGACGGAAGACCAAAGCATGCTGCCGAGGACGACGCCTTTCAGGAGCTGGATGGGATTCTGCGCATGCCACGCAAAGGAGATGAAACCGAGATCGGCGATGCGGAGGAGCAGGAAAATCACGACCAGCCAATTGCGCCCGACGCGCTTATTCCGCGCGCCGACGGATTCGAATGCGGGACGTGAAGCTGCAGCCATGGATCGTGGAGGAGTCTACACCCTACGGTGCCGTCGCCGACAATTCGATAATCCGCCCGGGGAGTGTACCGAGTCGTTCCTTGAAGTTCGTGGCGCGCGAGTATTCGAGGATGTAGGCGCGGCCTGGGCCAGCGCGATGCGTGTCCAGCGGACGGCCCAGCGGAGCGAGCACCGTCTCGGTGCGCGCAACCCATGTGCCATCCGCGCGCCGCTCCAGCTGCATGCTGAGCACATCGAAGCCGACATCCTCCGGCGCCGCCGGTGGACCGAGGAGATTGCCAAAGCGCGGCACGAGAAAGCGGCCCCGGAGAGGCGGAGGAAAATCATCGCCACACCAGAGCACGCCGCCGGGCGACGAATGCGCATCGAGCGTGAAGAGACCTTCGGGTTTGCCACCACCGGCCGGACCGAGATTGGCGACGGGCCGCGTAAAAATCACGCCGTCGGGAGGAGGCGGCGTGTGCGGGTAAGGGAAGTGCGGCTGCACGGGCAGGTCGGCGAACTGATACGGGAAGCCGTAGTGCCGCCCGCGTTCGATGACATCCACCTCTTCCGGAGCGCTGTAGTCGGGTCCGTTGGAAAAGGAAAACAGGACGCCTTCTGGATTCCAGGCAAGCGCGTAGGCATTGCGCAGGCCGCGGGCATAGACCTCGATCTCGGGTTTCGCGGCCTGCGGATCGAGCCGCCAGATGCAGGCCGTGAGCTCGACTTCGCCCGGGGTCGGGTAGCGCGGATCCTTGCTGGCCTCGCCCGCATCGGTGCGCGAACCGCTCGCGAGATAGAGCATCCCGTCCGGCCCGAAGGCGATCTGGCTGACGCCGTGATTGAAGCCGCCGAAGCCCTGCGGATAGTGGATGGTGTGCCAGGGCTGGAGCTTGCCCGGCAGGCCATCCACATCCTCCGACGAGCGCCAGATCACGACCTCGGCCGTCACCACATCCTGCCCCTTATCGAGCTTCTGATTCGTGACGATCCAGAGGCGTCCGCTTTCATCGAAAGTGCAGCCGAGTGCGGAAACGCCGCCGCGCTCCGCGTCGAGGTAGTCGGACGGTTTGAGGATCAGCGCGAGGAGCTGCGTCTGCGGGTCGAGGCGATGGACGCCGCCATTCAGCGCGAGCACGTAGAGTCCCGCGCGCCGCGGGGTGCTGGCGAGGCGGGTGCAATTTTCCGGCAACTGCACGACCTCGCGCACGGTGTAGCCAGCGGGCGGCTTGGGCAGCGGCTGGAAAGTGCTCGCCTTCACGAGGGCGTCAAAGGTCTTGAAACGCGAGGTGGCGCGCACTTTCGCGACTTCCTCCGCGGAAAATGCGCCGACAAGATTGCCCCAGGAATTCCCGGCGAAAGTGAGGACGTCCGCGACCTGCGCGTCGTCGAGCACCTGCGGCGGCATCACATTTTGGTATGTCTGACCGCGCACGCTGATCGGGCCGGCGAGTCCCTCGCAGAGTGCTTTGATCACCGCCGTGCGCTTCGTTGTGAACCACTCCGATTCCGCCAGCGGTGGAAAAACCGGCGGCGTGCCGAGGCCGGTCGCCTGATGACACAGGAGGCACTTTTCCGCGTAGATCGCCGCGCCCCGCTGCATCTGCGCGGCATCCGGCGCGGCGTGCGCCAGCGTGACGCCCGAAAGCAGGAGGAGGAGTGAAGAGCGCTTGGGACGGGGAATGAGCACGGTTCGGAATTAGAGGGCGCGTGGGGCGAAGTCGAGCGACGCGGGCGGCTCTGGGTGGAGAACTTCGAACACTGAACACTGAACATCGAACATCGAACATCGAACACTGAACACTGAACGATGCGTGGCGCTTGCGCGCAGGTTTGGGACGCTGCCTTCGATGTTCGATGTTCGATGTTCGACGTTCGCTGTTCGCTGTTCGTTGTTCGTTGTTTCCCCCACCCCCAAAAATTTCCCCTGCGATTCGTCCCGCCCCGGTGTTCACTTGGCGCACCTTTCATGAAGTCCCTCCTCGCCCTCCTCCTCGTCTGCCTCCCCGCCATCCTGCGCGCCGAAGACGCGCCGAAAGCCGAGGAGCCGACACCGCCCGGCCACTCGCAGAATGGCGACGCCTTTAACGAGGGCCCGCGTCAGGCCGCCGTACGCATGCCCGGCACGGGCGAGGTGCATTTTCCGATCACGACGAAGGTGCCGCGCGCGCAGGAGTTTTTCGATCAAGGGATCGGCCAGTTGCATGGCTTTTGGTATTTCGAAGCGGAGCGCTCCTTTCGCCAGGCGGCGGCGCTCGACCGGGATTGCGCGACCGCCTACTGGGGCATGGCGCAGGCGAATGTGAACAATGCGAAGCGGGCCGCGGAATTCATGAAGGAGGCGGTGAAACGGCGCGACCAGGTGAGCCGCCGCGAGCAGCTCTGGATCGACGGATTCTCCTCCTTCTTCGCGGTGACGAAGGCGGATGAAAAAGAGCGCCGCACGGCCGTGGTCCGCGCCCTCGAGGATCTCACCTATGAGTTCCCGGATGACGTGGAGGCGAAGGCGTTTCTCATTTTGCAAATCTGGGACAACAGCAAGCACGGGCTCCCACTGCAAAGCCGCCGCGTCCTCGACGCGCTCTCCAAAGAGGTGCTCGCGAAAAACCCGATGCACCCCGGTGTGCATCACTACCGCATCCATCTCTGGAATAACCAAAACGGCGACAAGCGCGCTCTTGATTCCGCGGCGCGCTGCGGCCAGAGCGCGCCGGCCATCGCCCACATGTGGCACATGTCGGGTCACACTTTCTCGAGTCTGAAACGCTACGCCGACGCCGCCTGGCAGCAGGAGGCTTCGGCCCGCGTGGATCACGCCTCCATGATCGCGGCGCGGGTGCTGCCGGATCAGATCCACAATTTCGCGCACAACAACGACTGGCTGATCAAGAACCTCGGCTACCTCGGCCGCGTGCATGACGGGCTGGATCTCGCGAAGAATATGGTCGAACTGCCGCGCGTCTCGCCGACCAATGCGAAGAGCTCCGACCTCGGCCGCGAGCGCATCGTGGAGCAGCACTTGAAAGCCGAACTCTGGGACGAACTCCTCGCGCTCGAGGGGACGATCTATCTGGAGCCAAATGCGAATCCGGTCACCGAGGTGAGCCGGCTGCGCGCGCTCGGCACGGCGGCTTTTGCCAAAGGGGATCGCAGTCGCGGGGAGGCCAAAGTGTCCGCGCTCGAGGCGGTGCTGAAGAAGGCGCGCGAGGAACGCATCGTGGCTGCCGAGGCCGCCGAGACGAAAGCGAAGGAGGAAAAGAAGTCCGAAGAAGAAATCGCGAAGGCCATGGCCGACGCTTTGCGGAAATTTAACACGCGGCTCGACATCACGAATGGCGCGCTCGCCGAACTCCGGCTGGCGCGAGCGCTCCACGAGGGACGGCTCGACGAAGCGAAAACGCAGATCGCCAAGACCCGCAACCTTTCCTCCGAAGCCCAGTCGCGGATCTGGCTGAAGCTCGGGGACAAGGTGAAAGCCGAAAAGCTCGCGCGCGAAGCGATCGGCAAGGACGACCAGCAGGCGCAGCCCGTGGCGAATCTCGCCTGGGTGCTCTGGCAACTCGGGAAGAAGGACGAGGCGAAGAAGACCTTCGCGAAAGTGCGCGCCGTGGCCGGACAGGCGGATCTGGATCTGCCGGTCTTCGCGCGGCTCGCGCCGCTCGCGCGGGAGATGGGTGTGACGGGCGATTGGCGACAGCCCGCCGCCGCCCGGGCGGATGTGGGCGTGCGTCCCACCCTGGACTCGCTCGGCCCCTTCCGCTGGCATCCCACCGCCGCGCCGGCGTGGAATCTCCCGGACAGCGATGGCCGCGCGCACTCGCTCGCGGATTTCCAGGGCCAACCGGTGCTCGTCGTCTTCTATCTCGGGAGCGGCTGCAGTGGCTGCATCGAGCAACTCAACGTCTTCGCGCCAGTCGCGAAAGACTTCGCCGCCGCCGGGATCAGAATCGTCGCCGTGAGCACCGACGCCGTGGACGGCCTGCACAAGACCTTTGCCAAATCCAAGGAGAAGTCCGGCTTCCCCTTCCCGATCCTCGCCGATCCGACGCTCGCTGCGTTCAAAGCCTACCGCGCTTTCGACGACTTTGAGGCCACCGCGTTGCACGGCACTTTCCTCATCGACGGCGACGGCCTGGTGCGCTGGCAGGACATCGGCTTCCAGCCTTTCCGCGATGCCAACTGGCTGCTCACCGAGAGCAAGCGCCTCCTCCGCATCCCCGCCAGCCGCAATCTCCCCGCGACGACGCAAAGCACCGCAGGACGCTGATCCCCGCAGATCACCCAGAGTCCGGGCGCGACAACCCGGCGGCGCGCGGTGGCCCCTCGCCCCCATCAATTCGTCATGAGCAAACTCCACCTCCGATCGTTCCTCTTCACGGCCTTCGCCCTCTTCGTCGCCCACTCGCCCGCCGCCGATGCGAAGAAGCCGAACGTCCTCTTCCTCTTCGCTGATGATCAGTGCTTCGAGACGATCCGCGCGCTCGGCCACACCGACATCGAGACGCCGAATCTCGATCGCCTCGTGCAGCGCGGCACGACCTTCACCCACGCCTACAACATGGGCTCGTGGAGCGGCGCGGTGTGCGTCGCGAGTCGCACCATGCTCATCACCGGCCGCAGTGTCTGGCGCGCAAATGCGATCTACAAAGCGACCGATCAGGAGCGCGCGGCCGGACGGCTCTGGCCGCAGCTAATGTCCCGCGCCGGTTACGGCACTTACTTCACCGGCAAGTGGCACATCCAGGCTGACGCCACCAAAGCCTTCGACGTCACCAAAGACATCCGCGCCGGTATGCCGAAGGACACGCCCTCTTCTTACAATCGTCCGCGCGCCGGAGTGACGGACCCATGGAGCCCGAGCGATCCTGAGTTCGGCGGATTTTGGGAGGGCGGAAAACATTGGAGCGAGGTGGTGGGCGACAACGCCATCGAGTTTCTCAGCACGGCGCAACAGAGCGGCAAACCGTTCTTCATCTACGCCGCCTTCAATGCGCCGCACGATCCGCGGCAATCGCCGAAGGAATACGTGGATCTGTATCCGCTCGAGCGCATCGCGATGCCGAAGAACTTCCTGCCGGAGTATCCGCACAAGGACGCGATCGGCTGCAGCGCATCGCTCCGGGACGAAAAGCTCGGACCCTTTCCGCGCACCGAGCATGCGGTGAAAGTCCATCGGCAGGAATACTACGCCATCATCACCCACCTCGACGCGCAGATCGGCCGCATCCTGGACGCGCTGGAGAAATCCGGGCAGGCAGAGAATACGTGGATCTTCTTCACCGCCGACCACGGGCTCGCGATCGGGCATCACGGCCTCTTCGGAAAGCAGAACATGTACGATCACAGCGTGCGGGTGCCTTTCCTCGTCGCCGGCCCCGGAGTGCAGGCGGGGGCAAAGATCGACGCGCCGATCTATCTCCAGGACGTGATGGCCACCGCGCTCGATCTCGCCGGCGCGGAGAAACCGGAGCAGGTCGAATTTCACAGCGTGCTTCCGTTGCTCCGCGGAGAGAAATCGGCAGCCGCGCGGGAGTCCATCTACGGGGCGTATCTCGAACTCCAGCGCGCGATCACGCATGACGGCTGGAAGTTGATGGTCTATCCGAAGGCGAACGTCGCGCGCCTTTATCACCTCGCGAAAGATCCTGACGAAATGCACGACCTCGCCGCGGACCCAGCGCAAGCCGAGCGCCGCCGGGCGCTCTTCGCCGGCCTGCTCGTTTTGCAAAAGGAACTCCTCGACCCACTCGATCTCACGGCCTTCACCGGCATCCGCTGACGCCCCTCACCGCCAAACCCGCGCGCCGATCGCTTCGCAAAATACCTGACCCAGCACTCCCTCCTCCTCCCAAAATTTGAAAACCACGGCGCTCCTCCTCATTCTCTGGATCATCGGCAGCGCGTCCCTCCCGGCCCAGGCCGCGGATCGGCCGAATGTCGTCTTCTTCCTCGTGGACGATCTCGGGCAGCGCGATCTCGGCGCCTATGGGAGCACTTTCTACGAAACGCCAAATCTCGATCGCCTGGCGCGCGACGGCGCGAAATTCACAGATGGCTACGCGGCCTGTCCGGTGTGCTCGCCCACCCGCGCCAGCATCATGACGGGCCAGTGGCCGCAGCGCACCGGCATCACGGATTACATTGGCGCACCGTTGCGGCCGGAGCTGTGGAAACGCAATACGCCAGCGCTGCCCGCGCCTTACTCCGATCGGCTCGCACTCGCTGCGCCGACGCTGGCCAAGGCGATGAAGGCGGCGGGTTACGCGACCTTCTTTGCCGGCAAGTGGCATCTCGGGCCGGAGGGGTTCTGGCCGGAAAATCAGGGCTTCGATGTGAACCTGGGCGGCACCGACAAAGGCGGCCCGTATGGGGGAAAGAAGTACTTTTCGCCCTACGGCAATCCGCGCCTCCCCGATGGCCCGGACGGCGAACATCTACCGGATCGCCTCGCGAGCGAGACGGTGAAGTTCATTGAGGCGAACAAGGACCAACCTTTCTTCGCCTACTTCTCCTTTTACTCCGTGCATACGCCGCTCCAAGCGCGGGCAGATTTGCAGAAGAAGTATGAGGAGAAGCGCATCAGGCTCGGGCTCGAGGCGAAATTTGGTTCCGAGCCGCCACGCGATGTGCGGCTCGTGCAGGAGCACGCGGTCTATGCGGGCATGGTCGAGGCGATGGACCTCGCCGTCGGCAAGGTGCTCGCCAAACTCGACGCCCTCGGCCTGCGCGAAAACACGCTCGTCATCTTCACCAGCGACAACGGCGGACTCTCGACAAGCGAAGGCTCGCCGACCTCGAATCTCCCACTCCGCGGCGGCAAAGGCTGGATCTACGAAGGTGGCATCCGTGAGCCGCTGCTCGTGCGCTGGCCCGCCGTGATCAAGGCCGGGAGCGTCGTGAGCACGCCGGTCAGCAGCCCGGATTTCTTCCCGACGCTGCTCGCCGCTGCCGGCGCGCAGCCGCAGCCCGGGCAGGTGCTCGATGGGCAAAGTCTCCTGCCGGTCTTCAAAGGCGGCACGCTCCCGGAACGCCCGCTCTTCTGGCACTACCCACACTACGGCAATCAAGGCGGCGCGCCCGCGGCCGCGATCCGGCGCGGAGACTGGAAGCTCATCGAGTGGTTGGAAGACGGGCGCACGGAACTCTTCCACCTCGCGCAGGACCTGGGCGAAAAGAACGACCTCGCGCCGAAAGAGCCGCAGCGGGTCGCGCAACTGCGCGATGAACTCCACGCCTGGCAGAAACAAGTCGGCGCGAAATTTCCCATCCCGAATCCCGCCTACGACGCCACCAAGCCCAACGGTCGCGCCGCCAATCGCCCCGCCGGAGAGGCGAAACCCAAAGCTCCCGGCAAACCATGAAGCCATTCCGCCTCGCACTGATCATCACTACCGCGGTCGGCCTGCTTCACCCCACCCACGGTGCCTCGAAGCCCAACATTCTCCTCATCCTGCCCGATCAGATGCGCGCGAGCGCCATGGCTTGCGATGGCAATCCCGACGTCCAGACGCCGCACATCGATCGGCTCGCGGCGGAGGGCATTCGCTTCCGACGCACTTATGCCAATGTGCCCGTCTGTTGTCCGGCGCGCGCCATCTTACTCACCGGCACTTACCCGCACGTGAATGGCATGGTCGCCAATGATCTGCGGCTGCGCGAGGAGCACGTGACCATCGCGGAGCGGCTGCGCGAAGTGGGTTATCGCACAGGCTTCGTCGGGAAGTGGCATCTCGACGGCGGGCCGCGCGATCCGGGCTTTGTGCCGCCGGGACCGCGCCGCCAGGGCTTCGACTTCTGGGCCGCCTATGAGTGCCATCATCTGCATTTTTCCCCGATCTACTTCCGCGACACGCCGGAGGAAATCCTCATCCCGAAGTTCGAGCCCGTAGCTTCGTGCGACTACGCCGTTGAGTTCCTCCAGTCGCAGCCGCGGGACCAGCCTTTCTTCCTCACCGTGCAGATGGGTCCGCCGCACGATCCCTACGGCGCGCCTGAGGAATACATGAAGCGTTACGACCCGGAGAAGCTGACCATGCCGGCGAGCTGGCAACCCGGGAGTGAGAAAGGTGGAGCCGGCGTGATCCCGCCGAGATTGCGCCGTCCCGGCATGCCCGAGCGGCCTTACGTGCCGGTCGGCGGCAAGGAGGAAGTCGGTGCTTACTACGCCGCGATCACCGCGCTCGACGATCAGGTCGGACGCCTGCTCGCGACGCTGAAAGAAACCGGCGCGGATGAGAACACGATCATCCTCTTCACCTCCGATCATGGCGACCTGCTCGGCAGTCACGGCCTGCGGCGGAAGCGCAAGCCGCACGATGAATCGGCCCGTGTGCCCGGCCTCATCCGCTGGCCCGCGCGGGTGCCGAAAGGACAAGTCGTGGACACACTCTTCAGTCACGTGGACATGGCGCCGACGCTGCTCGCGCTCGCGGGTCTGGAAGTGCCGAAGACCATGCAAGGCGCAGACCTCTCCCGCGTCGCACTCGGCGAGACGACCGCCGGACCCGACGCTGTGCTCCTCCAGATCTTCGTGCCCTTCAATCCCGACGGCATCGCCAAGCCCTGGCGCGGGATCGTCACCGCGACCCATACTTACGCGCGCTATGCAGACGAGCCATGGGTGCTCTTTGACGACCAGGCCGACCCGCATCAAATGAAGAACCTGGCCGCGGAAGCCACCCAGACTGCGCTCCGCGAGAAGCTCGATGCACAACTTACCGCCTTGATGAAAAAGCACGGCGACGCGTGGAGCTTTAACTTCAGCGAACCCGTCGAAGAAGGCGGCCGTCTCTACCGCCACAGCACCTTCTTCACCGTGACCGAGTATCTCGACTGGGCCAAAGCCAACCCCGACAAGGCTCGCTAGCCTTCCGAGCGACCTCGAAAACAGGCGCAAGACGGCCAGCGCACTTCTCCCGATGAAAACCACCCCGCTCATTATCGCCTTCTGCCTCTCCGTAACCTCCGGATACGCGGAAAACTTCAATTCCCAGATTACTCAAAGCCAGCGGGTCTTCACCTGCGGTCATAGCTTCCACGTCTTTACTTACAATCAGGTCGCCGAGATGGCCAAGGCCGCGGGGCTGGATCATCAACTCGTGGGAATCTCGAGCATTGGGGGTTCGATGGTGCAGAGACATTGGGACGTGCCCGACGAGATGAACAAGGCGAAGGCCGCGCTCACTGCGGGCAAGGTCGATGTACTCACGCTCTCGCCCATCTGGCTGCCGGATGAGGCGATCGAGAAGTTTGTGCAACTCGGGGTAAAACATAACCCCGCGCTCCGCGTCACCGTACAGGAGTTCTGGCTGCCAAATGACGAATACGAGCCGGTCTATCCGCTCCAGACGAAGAAGAAAGTGGATCATAACGCGACCGATCTCTCCCAACTCCGGGAGGCCAATGCGCGTTACGCGAAGGAGATTGAGGAACTCGTGCGCGGGATCAATCAGCGGATCGGGAAAGACGCGGTGGTCGTGGTCCCGGTGGGCTTGGCGTCGATTGCCTTGCGCGCGAAGATCGTCGCCGGGCAGGCGCCGGGCTTGAAGGCACAGGGGGATTTGTTCCGCGACCATTGGGGTCACGCGCTACCGCCGCTGCAGATCCTTTCAAGCTATTGCCACTTTGCGGTCATTTATCGGCGCAGCCCCCTCGGCCTCCCGCTGCCGTCTGCCTTCCGACTGCTGAAGGACGTGAGCGCAGACGACCAGCAGAAGCTGAACGTGCTGCTGCAGGAGATCGCTTGGGAGACCGTGAGCCGCCATCCGATGGCCGGAGTGCTCGCGCGATGACAATCGCCTTTCGCTTCTCACCCGAACAATCCACGCTGCTGCCCAGCAGAGTTCGCGACGTCACACCTTCCACTCCATGCCCCTCATGAAAATCATCACCGCCCTCACCCTCACCCTTCTTGCCACCTTTGCGACGATCGCGGCCGATGCCCCGCGACCAAACATCGTCTTCATCCTTGCTGACGACCTTGGTTACTCGGACCTCGGCTGCTACGGCAGCGAGATCGCGACGCCGCAACTCGACTCGCTCGCGAAGGACGGACTGCGGTTCACCCAGTTCTACAACACCGCGCGCTGCTGGCCGACACGCGGGGCGCTGCTCACGGGTTACTATGCGCAGCAGATTCATCGCGATGCGCTGCCGGAGGTGAAGGGTGGCGGACAGGGTGTGCGGCAGAAGTGGGCGCGGCTGTTGCCGGAATTTCTGAAGCCAGCGGGCTACCGCAGTTACCACAGTGGAAAGTGGCATATCGACGGCAAGGTCCTCGACGGCGGCTTTGATCGGTCGCTCGACATGAGGAACCAGGGGAATTTTTTTACCGCGAAGGGCAACTCGATCGACGACGTGCCAGTGAAACCGCCGGCGGATGAGAAGGGCTACTACGCGACGATCGCCACTGCGGATCACGCCATCGAATGCCTCAAGGACCACGCCGCGAATCACGCGGGCAAACCCTTCTTCCACTACATCCCATTCATCGCGCCGCACTTTCCGCTGCATGCGTTGCCGGAAGACATCGCAAAGTATCGCGACACCTATCTCGCGGGTTGGGAGGCGACACGGGCGGCGCGGTTTGCTCGGCAGAAAGAGATGGGGATCACGAATACAACGCTCTCCGCGCTGGAGCGCGAGGTGGGGCCGCCTTACGCCTTTCCGGAGGCGATGAAGGCGCTCGGGCCGGGCGAGGTGAATCGTCCGCTGCCGTGGAGTGAATTGACCGAGGAGCAGCGCCGTTTTCAAGCAACGAAGATGGCCATCCACGCGGCAATGGTGGATCGCATGGATCAGGAGATCGGCCGTATCATCGCGCAGCTCAAAGCCATGGGTGCCTACGAGAATACGCTCATCCTTTTCGCCTCCGACAACGGCGCGAGTGCCGAGATCATGGTCCGCAATGGGGGGCACGATCCGCAGGCGGCGCCGGGCAGCGCGGAGACTTATCTGTGTCTCGGGCCGGGCTTTTCCAGCGTGGCAAATACTCCGCATCGCCGGCACAAGACCTGGGTCCATGAAGGGGGCATCAACACACCGCTAATCGCGCATTGGCCAAAAGGCATCACCGCAAAAAACGAGCTACGGCACACCCCGGCGCACGTCATCGACTTCGTGCCGACGGTGCTGGAACTCGCGGGCCTGCAGAAGCCCAAGGAATGGAACGGCGAACCGATCCCCGAAGCACCGGGTCGGAGTCTCGTGCCCGCGCTGGTCAAGGATGCGCCGATCGTCCGCGACAGTCTCTGGTGGCTGCATGAAGGCCATCGCGCGGTGCGGGTGGGCGATTGGAAACTCGTCGCGGCGGAGGGTGAGCCGTGGGAACTCTACGACTTCAAGACGGATCGCGCGGAGCAGCAGAATCTCGCGGCCAAGATGCCGGACAAAGCGAAGGAACTACAGGAGGTGTGGGAGCGGCAGACCGCGAGCTTCACCGAACTCTCGAAGAAGACCCTCGACGCGCAATCCGCGCCGCGCAGCGGCCAAGGGAAGGCCGGGAAAAAACAGTAAGCAAAGGCGACGAGCCGAGCACGGCGGCGATCGCGCACCCTGGTGGGTGGGCGCCGGCGGAGGGCCATCTCCTGCCTCGCGATCGTAACATTCCGGGGGTCGCGATCTGGTGTGGGAACGGGGTATCCGTTTGGCGGTGGGCGAGGCTGGCTCCGGGCCCGGTTTGCCCGGCGGTTTCTCCCCCACTGTCCTGACGATCCCGTATGAAGAAACTCCTCTTAACCCTCGGCCTGCTCGCCGCACTCGCCTTCGCTGCTCCGGTGCGGGGCGCCATCGATCTCCGGGTCACCGAGGCTTGGCCGGGGCAGGCGGGCGCCGATCTTACGGTCGATTGGTTTGAGATCACCAATCTCGGCTCGACGCCCTGGACGCCGGCCGCAGGCGCGCTCTCCTATGATGACGATTCCTTCTCCGCCCCGCTCGCGACCGTCATCAATGGCCTCACGGACATCCAGCCGGGCGAGTCGGTCGTGGTCGTCATCGGAACATCCGCGGCCGCGACCAGTTTCCGCACCGCGTGGCAGGGCGCGATCAATCTCACGGGCGTGGAAATCGGCCACACCGCCGGGGCGAACTTGGGCGACACCGGCGACGGCGTCGGCATCTGGCTGGGCGTGCCGTCGGGCGCGCCGACGCACCAGATTAGCTTCAATACAATCGGCGCGTCGTGGGATGCGGATCTGAATGCCGCCAGCACGGTCGGCAATGCTTCGGGCGCGGTGAGCACGGGCGGGGCGACGGCGTCACCAGGGCGCACCGCCAGCGGCGGGGTGGTGAATCCGAATGCGCCGGTGATCACCGTGGCGCTGGCTTCGCGGCAGCTCTTTGGCATCGCGGAAGGTGCAAGCGGCGCAGTGGGCGGGGTCATCGGCGATCCCACCGATCGCGCGTCGCTCACGGGCATCACTTTCACGCTCACCGATGTGAATACTCCGGTTGGTTCGCTCACGGTCACGCGGACGACGAGCAATGCGACCGTCGTGCCGCTGGCGAATGCGGTGCTCACCGGCTCCGGCGCGAGCCGCACGCTCACGATCGCGCCCGCCGCGGTCGGCACTGCGAACATCACCGTGACGGTGAGCGATGGCGCGTTGAGCGACACCTACGTCATCAGCTACGGCGCATCCGCCGCGTCCTCGACGCCGGGGAATTCGCGCTACCCCGTCGGCTCGGCGGATGCCTCGGCGGCGATGCCCATCGCGCCCGGCCTGATGCTCGTGGGCAATGACGAGGACGAACGGCTCCGGCTTTACGATCGTGCGAATTCCCGGCTGCCGATTTCCGCGACCGATCTGCGCCCGGCGCTCGGTGTGGCCAAGGAGGTGGACAT
>JANNXQ010000130.1:0-75129 GCA_031409655.1 Chthoniobacteraceae bacterium
CGCTCGTGGCGGGCGATCTCTGATGGGCGGAAATGGGGCAACTCATCCGCTGCCGCTCAGCACTGCGCGTCCGGCGATCGACGTCCGTTCGCTCCGCGTGGACTACGGCGATTTCGTCGCGGTGAATGATCTCACGCTCACGGTTCCGCGCGGCGAGGTCTTTGGCCTGGTCGGTCCGAATGGCGCGGGGAAAACGAGCACCTTCCGCGTGCTCACGACGCTCATGGAGCCGACTTACGGCGAGGTGATCCTCGACGGCGTGGACGTGCTGGAGGACATCGAGAGCGCGCGGCGGATCATCGGCTACATGCCGGATCTCGCACCGGTGCCCACGGATTTGAAAGTGGGCGAGTTCCTCGAATTTCACGCCGCTGCTTACGGACTCGGCAACCGCGCGCAGCGCCGCGACCGCGTCGCCGAATGCCTCGCGGAGGTCGCGCTCACCGAGCAAAGGAACGCCTGGTGCAAGGCGCTTTCCCGCGGCCAGACGCAGCGCGTCGTGCTCGCCAAGACGCTCCTCCACCGCCCGCGCGTTCTCATCCTCGATGAACCCGCGAGCGGCCTCGATCCCCTCGCCCGCCGCGATCTGCGCAATGCCCTGCGCAAGCTCGCCGCGGCCGGCGCCACGGTCTTCGTCAGCTCGCACATCCTCAGTGAACTCGCCGAGATGTGCTCTTCCCTCTGCGTCATGAACCGCGGCAGCCTGCTCGCCTCCGGCACCGTGGACGAAGTGCGGCACCAAATGGGCAGCACCGCGCGCGTGCTCACTGCCACCTTGCTGGATCGCCACGAAGAAGCCGGCGCCTGGCTCTCCGCGCAGGCCACGGTGTGCGATCTGCGCATCATCAGCCAGCAGGTCATCTTCGGCTTCAGCGGCAGCGACCATGCGCAGGCGGATCTCATGGAAGGTCTCATCCGGCTCGGCATCCGCCTGCGGACCTTTGAGGAAAAGCGGTCGTCCTTTGAAGACATCCTCGTGGAAGTCGCCGAAAGCAACCGCCGCCCATGAGCGCCGACCCTTTCATCGCGCCCCCCATCCGCCACCCCGCGTGGAAGCTCTGGAGCAATCCCATCTTCCGGCGCTACTGCCAGTCGCGGCTGCGCTGGCGCGGGCTCGGCGTGGCCCTGCTCGTCATGGTGCTCCTCTCAGGCTTCATCGTGGCGCTGTCGAGTTCCATCGGCATCCGCACGGGCGCCTCCGTCGCCGACGCCGCCCGCACCGGCTTCATCCCGCTGCTCATCTTGCAAGGGCTCATCCTTTTCGTCTTCGGCACCGCGCAGACTGCGGGCGGGATGACGGCCGAGCGCGATGAAGGCGTGATCGACTACCAGCGCCTCATCCCGATGTCGCCGTTGTCCAAGGTGGTCGGCTATCTCTTCGGCCTGCCGGTGCGCGAATACGCGATGTTTCTCGGCACGCTGCCATTCACCGCGTGGGCGCTCTGGCGCGGCCAGGTCGCGTGGCAGGTCTGGCTGCCGCTCTACACCGTCGTCTTCACCTCCACGCTGCTCTATCATTTCACCGGCCTGCTCACCGGCACCGTGGTGCGCAATCGCCGCTGGGCTTTCCTCGCCTCCATTGGCCTCGTCTTCTGCCTCTACACGGTCATCCCGCAGATGGCGAAATTCGGCCTCGTCTTCTTCAAGTATCTCACGATCACGCCCGTCTTTGAGGAAAGCCTGCCCGGCATTTTGCCCTCCACCGCCGCGTCCCTCGTCCGGCTCAGCCAGCGGCTCATCCCGACGGTGAAATTCTTCAACCTCAATTTCTCCGAAGCCGTCTTCACCGTCTTTTCGCAAGGCGGCCTCATTCTCACCTTCATCGTCATGCTCTGCCGCAAGTGGCGGCGGCACGAGGCGCATCTGCTCGGTAAAGTGTGGGCCACGGGGTTCTTCGTGTGGATCCAGGTGCTGCTCCTCGGCAATGCCCTGCCCTCCATCGAGCAGGGAAATCTCTTCCCATCGCTCGGCTTCGCGGGCTTCAGGCGGCTCAAGCCAGACTGGAGCCCCGAGCCGATGGAAGCCGTCGCGATGTCCGGCATCTACGGCCTCGTCACCCTCGCTCTCATTTTTGTGCTCGCGGGAATCATCACCCCTTCCGCCGAGCACCAGATCCGCGGCTGGCGGCGCGCCCGCAAGCAAGGCGAGTCCGCACTGCCGCGCCTCGCCGATGCCGCCACGGGCTTCTGGTTCGTGCTCAGCATGGCCCTCGCGGGTGCCGCCGGCTGGTTCATCTTCACCCGCGCCCTCGTCGAGTCGCACTGGTTCCCCGGCCACACCGTTCCGTTCAGCACCTTCGGCTGGTTCGTCGCCGTCATGATTTCCGCCGGCCTCGGATTTCAGACCTTGCTGGAAGTGAAAGGTGGCCGCGTCGTCGGGATCGCGGCGATCTTCGTGGGCGCACTCCCGATCATGCTCGGCGCCGTGCTCGGCTCCACCAGCGACCCGATGATCCCCACCGCCGCGTGGCTCATCGGCATCTCCCCCGTGAGCCTGCCCATCTACGCCGCCGGCACCCTGCTCACCCTCGCCGAACTCCCCCTGCACACCGCCCGCGCCGTCCCACGCGCCTTCTACTTCTGGACCGCCATCGCCGCCCTCGTGACCCTCTGGCTCAGCACCCGCCTCTGGTCCACCCGCCGCGCCATCGCCAGGAGCATCCTCGGGGCTCAGGCGGATGCAGTGGAAAAAGCGTGACGGGAAAAGCTACCATCCGGTGGATGGCTGATCCCGGCGGAATGGACAAGCGGCAGCACCCGGTGTCATATCCCGCTCGCCTTCATCCCATGCGCTCCACTACCGCCATTTCTCTGCTCGTTTCGATCGCCAGCATTTTCGCCGGGATCATCCCTGCGCTCGCGGAGGAAGCGAAACTACCGGTGCCGCTCTACGAGACGCGGGCGGAGCATGATCGAAATGGGATCGGGAAGTTTTTCCTCGGGCGCGAGATCGCGCATGTCATGGGGCATCAGGCGGCGGATTGGCTGGAGCGGCCGGAGCGCGAGGAGGAGGAGAAGACGGATGTGATGGTCGAGGCGCTGAAGTTTCGCGAAGGCGAAGTGGTCGCGGATATCGGGTGCGGCTCGGGGTATGTGAGCCGGAAGATCGCGAAGAAGATCGGGGCGACGGGCGTGGTGTATGGCGTGGATATTCAGCAGGAGATGCTCGATCTGCTGGCGAAACGCATGGCCATGTTTCGCATCGGGAATGTGCAGGGGGTGATGGGGACGACGACGGATCCCAAGGTGCCGCCGGCTTCGTGCGACACGATGATCATGGTGGATGTGTACCATGAGTTTGATCAGCCGTATGAGATGATCCGCGGGATGATCGCGGGGCTGAAGCCGGGCGGGCGGATTGTCTTTGTGGAGTTTCGCGGGGAGGACCCGGAGGTGCCGATCAAGCTCGTCCACAAGATGAGCGAGGCCCAGGTGCGCAAGGAGATGGCCGTGCATCCGGAGCTGGAATTCGAGCAAAACATCGCCGTCCTGCCGCGGCAGCACTTGATCATTTTCCGCAAGAAGGGCGGGAAGTCGGCGGCGCTGCCGTGTTGCGAAACGCCCACGTCGCGGACGAGTCTGCTGACCCGGTGGGTCGCACCATGAGTCGTGGCGAGCGTTTCGCCTGGCGCAAACTCAGCGCCGCCAAGTGGGAGGATGTGTGGGTGGATCGGCTCAGTGAATTTCGCGACCGGCTCGCGATCGTGGCGCTCGCGGGATCGCAGAGCATCCGGCTGGAAGCTTACGAACTGACGGGTGCGCAGGCGGATCGGCTGGTGAAGACTTTTGGCGGCCAGCAGCGCGCGATGAAGGAGCAACGCGCGTTGCATTCCCCGGCCCCGCGGCCGCCGATCAAGGTGCGCGACAAACTCGTGGTCGTCGCCACCGCAGCCGAGCGGAAGGCCGCGGCCTCCAGCAAACGGAAGGTCCTGCTCATCCCGGCGGGCATGGCCTTCGGCACTGGCGATCACGCGACGACCTCGACTTGCCTGCGCTTGCTCGCCGACGTGAGCGACGAGTTCGCGGATCAACCGTGGGAGATGCTCGATCTCGGCTGCGGCAGCGGCATCCTCGCCCTGGCCGCCCGCGCATTCGGCGCGCGGCGCGCGGAGGCTGGCGACTTCGATCCGGATTCCGTCCGCACCTCGAAGGAAAACGCTGCCGCCAACGGTATCCGCAACGTGACGGTGCGCCGTCTCGACGTGCTGAAGTGGACGCCCACGCGGACCTGGCAAGTGGTGGCGGCGAACATGTACAGCAGCATCTTGATCCAAGCTGCGCCGACGATCGTGCGGGCGATGGAACCCGGCGGCCGCCTGATCTTCTCCGGCATCCTGCGCGAGCAGGAGCGCGGGGTCCTCGTCGCTTTCCGCGAAGCTGGCTTAAGCATCGAGCGGATCGTGCGGAAGGGGAAGTGGATCACTGGCCTCGCGCCCTGCAAGTAACGGAACTTCAGCCTCAATCCGGGTGGCAAACCGGATTCTTCGGCTAGAATTTCCTCGTTGCGGCTCTTTGGAGCTTTTTGAGGCGTGCCAAGTGTTCCTCCGGATCTGCATTATCGCCGTGGTTGGGAACGACGCCAATCAGGTCGAGCGCCAGTGCTCTGGCAACGCTGTTGGGGATTTGCTCCGGCGCCGAATTGAAAACCCGCGGCGGGTAGTGAGCAAAGGCGCGATAGCTGGCGAATAAGTCAGCTGTGAACAACAGCCTGAGCGCCTCGCAGTAGAATCCAGTGTGCCCGAAAGTGTGACCAGGTAGATGGACGGCGCGAAGCCCGTGCCATATGTCGAGTTGGTCGCCGTCATCGAGCCATCGATCTGGCACAAACGTCCGAAATCCAAGGAGCGGACGCCCCACTGCTTCCAATCCTCCCGTAACTCGCGCCCAACCTGAATAGCGCGGATGCCCTCCATAGTGATCTGCATCAAGTCGCGGCGCAGCGATCCAAGCTCCGAACTCCAGCGCGAGCGTTCCCACATTCAAGATGTGGTCGAGGTGGCCGTGCGTGACGATGATTCCCCGAATGCGGTACTTCTCCCAGCCTTTGCTCTGGAGTGCCCGTCTCAAAAAATGACGCCCACCAATGAAGCCAGCGTCGATCAGGCACAAGCCCGACGGGTCTCGAAGGACGTAGAAGCTAACGCCGGGCGCCCGGACCTGAAGGAAATCGGCGTCCAAGGCGTCAGCGTCAAATCCTCTGCAAGTCACACATTAAACCGGAACTCCACCACGTCCCCATCCTTCACCACATACTCCTTGCCTTCGATGCGGAGTTTGCCGGCTTCGCGGGCTTTGCCGGTGGAACCGAGGGTGATGAGATCGTCGAAATGCACGACCTCGGCGGCGATGAAGCCGCGCTCGAAATCACTGTGGATGACACCAGCCGCAGCGGGCGCTTTGTCGCCGGCGCGGATGGTCCAGGCGCGGGTCTCCTGCTCACCGGTGGTCAGGTAGGTGCGCAGGCCGAGGAGGTGATAGACGGCGCGGATGAGCGAGCCGACGCCGCTGCTGGCGACGCCGATGCCGGTGAGATATTCGGCGGCTTCCTCTTCGGTGAGGCCGGCGAGTTCGCTTTCGATCTGCGCGCTGATGACCACGGCTTCGGTGCCAAAGTGCGAGCGCGCGTAATCCTGCACGGCGGTGACGTAGCGGGCGGCGTCCGTCATTTCCACGTTCTCGCTCGGCTTCACGCCTTCATTGTCGCGCGCGGCTTCGACGATGGCGGCGACGTTCGCGAGATCGGCTTCGGCGACGTTGCAGGCAAAGATGGTCGGCTTGCCCGAGAGGAGGAAAAACTCCCGCATGATCTTCGCTTCCTCGTCGGTGAGGGTGAGTGTGGTCGCAGGCTTTCCGGCATCGAGATGCGGCATCAGTTTCTCCGCGAGCGCGACTTCGGCCTTGGCGAGTTTGTCGCCGGTCTTGGCGGCTTTCTGCTGACGGTCCCGACGTTTCTCCACGGCGGCGAGATCGGCGAGGATGAGTTCGGTATTGATGATCTCGATGTCGCGCACGGGATCGACGGTGCCGGAGACGTGGTGAATATCGGCATCCTCAAAGCAGCGCACGACTTGCACGATCGCGTTCACTTCGCGGATGTGGCTGAGGAATTGATTACCCAGCCCTTCGCCCGAACTCGCGCCCTTCACGAGACCCGCGATATCGACAAACTCAATGGCCGCCGGAACGAGCTTCTTGGAATGCGAGAGCTTCGAGAGCACCGCGAGCCGTGGATCGGGCACGGTGACGACGCCGACGTTCGGATCGATCGTGCAAAAAGGGTAGTTTGCCGCCTGCGCTTTCTGCGTGCGCGTGACCGCGTTGAAGAGGGTGGATTTGCCGACGTTTGGGAGACCGACGATGCCTGCGCTTAACATAGGCGCGGAGGGTAGGGGAAAATCCGAAATCCGAAACTCGAATCTCGAAACAAATTCTGGCCGCGCGGCACCGCCCGGATCCGCTAGGCTAAGAGCCTGTTGAAATATCCGGCGCTCGGTGGATGGTGCGCTCCGCCGCGCCATGAGAACAGGTGCGCGCAGCGCCACACTGAGAAGACAGGCCTGCGGCGAGCGTTTGGCATGGCGCGGCGGAGCGCACCATCCACCGAGCGCAGGGTTGGTTTTTCAAAAGCCTGCCAACCAAGATTCGACGCTTACGCGGCGGCTTGCTGCGCCACTTTATCCTCCAGCCAATAGACTTGGAGCATCACGCCGGCCCAATAGAACGGCGCGAGGAGCAGCGCCCAACCAGCGGTGAAGGTGGCGGCGACGACGATGGCAAACATCGCAAAGGCACTGCCGATCAGGTAGAGCGCGCCAGTGAGGTGGTGGGCTTTGTAGATGTGGCCGAGGCCGGGGATCACGCTCAGGAAGACGGCGATGACATCGCGGGTGTTCTCGCGCGGCAGTTGGCGGCGGCGGTAGCCGAGCACCCAATCACACTTGGGGCATTCGTTCGGAGTCGCGGAGTCGAGCGCCGTGTCGCAGAGGGGGCACGTGCGGGTCTCGGTGACGGTGGAGTTGGCATCGATCGTTGGCATGGGTATCTCTGGGGTTGAAGGTTACGCGTTCCTCGTTTTCACCATGTTTAGACATTAGGTCGCGCAATCTTAGCCGGCAACTCGCAAAGCAACCCTGATGACAAAACTAAACCCCATCGTCTCCTGGCTCGATCGCACCCTGCGCACCGCCGAAGTAGCGGACTACTCGGGCGCCTGGAATGGCCTGCAGCTCGAGAACTCGGGCGCGGTGACGAAAGTCGGCGCGGCGGTCGATGCCTGCGAGGCGGTGCTTGCGGAAGCGGGCACGCGCGGGGTGACCTTGCTCCTCGTGCATCACGGGCTTTTCTGGGCCGGAGTGCAGCCAGTGGTCGGCGCGGTCTATCGGAAAATGAAGCTGGCGCTCGCGCACGATCTCGCGATCTACAGCTCGCATCTGCCGCTCGATCGGCATCCGACGCTCGGCAATAACGCACTGCTCGCCCGGGCGCTCGGGTTCAAAAAGTGCGCGCCTTTCTTTATCTCAAAAGGTCAGGCGATCGGCCTGCAAACGCGCGCGGCCCTGCCGCTCGCGGAAGTCGCGCGACGGCTGGAGCGGGTGCTCGGGTCCGCACCGCACCTCGCGCCCGGCGGGCCGGCAAAGACGGCACGCATCGGGATCGTGACGGGTGGTGCAGGGGGCGAAGTCGCCCAGGCGGCGGCGGAAGGTGTGGATACTTTCATCACCGGCGAAGGTCCGCACCACAGCTACACGCTGGCGGAGGAACTCGGGGTGAATGTCTTCTACGGCGGACACTATGCGACGGAGACCTTCGGGGTGAAGGCGCTCGCGGCAGCGGTGGCGAAGAAGTTCGGGGTGCCGTGGGAGTTCATCGATCATCCGACGGGGCTTTGAGGAAAGGATGAAGGATGAAGGCGGAAGGATGAAGTGATTGGGCCTGCGGCGCCGAAATCGCGCGACCGTTCCATTGCCGAAGGCCTGATCACTTCATCCTTCATCCTTCATCCTTCATCCTTCCCCTCACTCCATCCGCTGGAGCGTCGGCAAGCGGTACTTCTTCGCGAGCATCGGGCCTTGGTCGGCGACTTGCGCGGCGTCGAGATAGATGGTCCCGGGGTCGCTGTCGAAGTCGATGCGATGCACGCCATCGGTCACTTTCGCGAGCGCGGCGGGCAGGTCGGCGAGGCTTTGCAGCGCGACTCCGTTCACCTTCTTCACGATGAGGGACTGGATCTCCTCGTAGCCGATGGTCGCCTCGCTCGGCAGGACGCGGCTGAGGAAGACGACCTTCTTCGGGCCGTCCTTAAAGAGCTCGGCTTGCTGCGCGTCGGCATAGACAAATTGCTCCGGCGCTTTCTTCCGCCAATCAGCGCCCCACTCCTTGAGGTATTGCCGCGAGAGTTCCTGGAGCACGAGACCGCCGAGGACGAAGAACTTCGGCGCGCGATCAATGACGTACGGCTCGATGACGTAGCTCTCCACCGCTCGCCGCGCGACGTTCACGGTGAGCTGCTTTTGCTCGCCCTGGCGCAGGATGTCGAACTTCACGGCATCGCCATGAAAGCGGCGCGTGCCGACGAGATGGATCAGGGCGATCCGGCCATATTGCGGGTCGTTGTAGTTGCCGTCCTGATCGATCGTCTCGCCATCGATCTTGAGCACGATGTCGCCTTTCACGATACCCCCCTTGGCGGCGGGGCCGTCGGGCACTACTTCGGTGACGTAGATGCCGCCATTGCCAGCGGGGAGGCCGACGTAGCGGCGAAGCTGCGGATCGCGGGTATTGGCAAAGCCCATGCCGAGTCGCGGAAAGCCTTCGTATGGCAGCGTGCCGGCGTCTTTCAGGAAATGGGAAATGACCGGCGCGGGGATGATGTCGGCGTTGTTCGCCGAGTTGTCGTAGCGCTGGACGAGGCCCACGAGCTTGTCGCCTTTCACCACGGGCAGCGGAAAGCTGGTGTCGCGGAATTGCAGTTGCGCGGTCAGGCGATAGACGAGGAAAGGTGACTCATCGACCGGGTAGCGGAGGACTTCCGCGGTGGTCATCGGGCCGTGCGTCACGAGCAGGTTGCCATTGTTTTCGAGCTGCCAGACGGAGAGCTGATCGCCGATCTTTGCCGGAGCGATCTCGAGCGGCTGGAGATTCTTGAGGAAGGTCGCATCGTCCGTCTTGAGCAGCGCGAGATTGCACTCGTAGTCCACAAACTCGACCGCCGCAGGCACCTTCTGTCCACCACCAGCGGCTTCAAACTCGACGAAGCTCGCATTGCCCACGAGTTCCGCGGTGACGAGCACGCGCTCGCCCGCCAGAACCGCGCCGATGGCCCGCCGCGAGAAAGGCGCGCGTTTCGCCCACGGACGGCCGAAATCCCAGGCCTGCGTGGTCACATTCACGCGCACCACGGAGAGCGCCTTTTCGATGACGGTCGGGGCGGCATCTTGCGCCTTTGCGGCGCCGACAAAGAGGCAGAGGAAAAGGAAAAACGAGAGGCGGCGCATGGCGTCAGGCGGAAGGAGTTTTTTCATCGAGATTCTCCTCGGCGGGGACGGCGTAGCGCGTCTTGATCCGCTCGCGGGCCGCTTCCACAGCCGCACGCTCGAGGACCAGTGGCCGGCCCGTGCCGAGGAACTCGATGACGTAAAATTCCGGCTTCTCCGCAAAGGCCGCAGCCATGTCCTTGAGCGTGTCGATCTTCTTCCCGTTGATCTTGTCCACGATGCCTTCGCGAAACTCGGTCAGATAGGTATTCAGCGGATCCGGGAGGATCGCCGTGAGGATGACGATCTCGGGATGCTGGCGATAGATCTCCTTCGTGATGAAGTGATCGTAGAAGTAACTGATCCGCAGATTATCAAAGGAGTACGCGCCGAGCAGATTGCGCGAGAGCGGCTGGAAGAGCAGTCCGCCGAAAAGCACGTAGCGCGGCTGCTGTTCGTATTGCTGCGCTTGCAGGGTAAAGGGCCACGCCTCGGTGAACTTCACCTCCACCTCCATCGGCTTGCGGTCCCGCAGGATCGAGAGCTTCACCGAATCCCCGCGATACTTCCGCTCCGCCACCTCGCTCATGAGCACGCGCTCGCCCTCGAGTTCCACCATGCCGTCGCTGGTGATCCGGAGACCATCGATGGCCAGCAGCACGTCGCCGGGATGCACGATCCCGTAGCAGACGCCCGCCTCCTGGACATTGCTCACCACCACGCCGTGATCGTCATTCGGCAGCCCCAGCGCCTTCCGCATCGCCGGGTTCAGCGTATTGAAAAAGCCAATCGAGAGATCCATGTAGCGGTCATAGCGGCCGTCCTCGATGTCCTTCAGGAAATGCTGAATCACCGGCGTCGGGATCATATAGCCCACGTTCTGCGCGACATCGCCCGAGTAGCCCTGGAAAGCGACGCCCACGACCTTGCCATTTTGCAGCACGGGCCCGCCCGAATTGCCGGGATTGATCGCCGCGTCGATCTGGATCGTGAGATGCGAATCCACCGTCGAGTGCGTGTAAGTGCGGAAGTCGATCCGCGACACCACGCCCTGCGTGACGCTCAGCCGCTCCCCGCCGATCGGGTAGCCGAAGACGGACACCATCGACTCCAGCTCCGGGATGCCGCCGATCGCCAGCGGCTGCGTGCCCACGAAGAACGAAGCCTCCTGCACCTTCAGCAGCGCCAGATCGCAGTCATGCGCGATGTGCTCCACGGTCGCGATGTACTTCTTCGGATCGTTCTCCTTCTCCACCGTCAAAAAGCGCGCATTGCTGACCACATGGGCATTCGTGAGCAGCCGATCCTTCGAGACCACCCACCCCGTCCCACTCCCCCCCGCCACCTGCCCCGGCAACCACGGCACGCGATAATTTGCCTCCTGCATCGTATTCGTGACCCGCGCGACACTCTTGCGGATTTCGCCGGGCTGCGCGGCGGCCGAAAGCGTCAGCAGGGAGAGCAAAAGGGAGAAAAGCCGCAAGCGACGGATCATGAGGCGGGGAAGATGCACGCCCTCCCCTATGCTGTAAAAGGGAAAGACTTGTGCGGCGGGCACCTGCCCGCCTTCCACCCTCCGCCACCGGTGGATCTGCACTGCGACCGGGGAAACCTTGAGCTAGTTGGGACCGGAAGCCTGTACTTCAAGATCGACAATCAACGGCAGGTGGTCAGAGCCCACCTTCGGCCCAACCCGAATCCCGGCTACAGTGAGCGACGCACTGACCAGGCAGTGATCGAGCGGAATCATCAGCAGCGGGAAAAACGAGGGCCACGTCGGCAGAATGCCGTGTCCCCGACGTGCGTCGCGCAAACCGGAGTTTCGCAGCAGCCGCTGATAGTCTGGCGACCACGGGGTAACATTCAAATCACCAATCAGGATCGTCGGGTTTTTTAACTGGCGGGCCACTGCCGCGAGGCCTCGGAGTTGCGCATTTCGCGCGTCAAACGCACTCCTGCTCCCAGGTGGCAATGGGTGGCTCGCCAGCAGCGAGATGGCTTGGCTGCCAAAATGGACATCGGTGAGGATCGTGGGCACCTCGCTTTCCAAATCGACCTCGCGCGGGTCGATCAGCCGGCCCCTGCTTAACACCGCGATTCCGAAATTGTCCTCGCGAGTGATCCACGTGGAGAATGGGTAGGTTTCCCGAAGCGACTCCAAGTCAGCCATCCAGCGCTCGTTCACCTCCTGCAAAATGACCAAATCCGGCCGCTCTCGTTGAATCAAGGAAAGGAGCGGGGCCGACTGAAGATTTGCCGTATAGACGTTGCAGAGGAGAAGGCGGAGGGGAAAGCCGGCAGTCGGTCGAGTCGTAGAGATTCCGAAGTACGACGGTGCAATCGCAAAGCCATTGACAACGACGCTTAGCAACCCAATCGCCGCCCATCGCCCATCTCGCAAGGCTAGCGAAGCGCAGGTGCAGACTACCGCGGCGACCAGATATTGGAGTCTGAAATGGCAAGTCAGCTCAAAGAGCCAATAGACGTCAGCAACGCTAGCGGTGAGTGTCGGGAGCAACACCAAACAGGCAAACATCCGCGACTTGTCCCGGGCGAAATTCAGAATCAATTTTGTCATGGGCGCAATGGATTCGGCTCTCTAGTCTTGTTCCCGATGGCGGCGTCTTGTCGCGATGCCTAAAGACGATAGCGAGATCGAAATCCTCTGTAAGAAAAAGCTCTATGGAGCGAAGCCAAGAGCGGAGAGTGAGCGCCAAGCAGCCGATCACCGGCTCTCAACGCTGAGCTCTGGTCTTCCCGAACTACGTGCGCCCGCAGTACAGCGGTCTCTTTTCGAAAACGAAGCCCTACCGCGAGGCCGCGGACTTCCCCACCATCACGGACAAACCCGCCGCCTCGACCCTGCGCGAAAGCGGCGAGCGCGGCGAGTTGGACGGGCACTTCGGCGACAAGCTCGACGCCAATGTACTTCTTAATTTCTAGCAGTTCGTCCACGAGCACCTCAAGGCCAAAGCGAAGGACGTGGAGCGGCTGCGGAAGTACTCCTGCCCGAAGTGCAAAGAGGGAGTGACCGACCGCTGCGCAATCGACACCGCACTGACCAAGAAGCGCACCAGTCTCCTCTGCAACTACTGCGACCACGCGGACGCCGGGGTAATCGATCTGAGGGACGTGCTGGAGAAGCAATTCACGAGCAAGGAAGGCGAAGCGCAGGCCGATCTGGCCGCGGCCTTGCCCGCCTTCACCGAGAGCAAGTCCATCTTTGAACGCCTCGCCGCCAGCGACCCCGCCAATGCCGCGTGGCAGCGCGACCTTTTCTACAGCATGGCCATGATCGCCACGAGGGTCTTCCAACCGCAGGAGCGCTGGGCAGAGGCGCTGGAACTGATGGAAAAAGGCCTGGCCATTAACGAACGCCTGGCCGCGATCGATCCGACGAATGTGATGTGGCAGAACGATGTGCGAGTGAGCCGCCGCGTGGTGGCCGGGCTGCGCGCCCAGGTGGCAGGGAAATAGCCCGCCGCGGCCCACGCCGCGGCGCAGCCGCCCAGCCTCGGTGGATGGCGCGCTCCGCCGCGCCATGGGTACACCCTCCGCGCCGCGCGCTGCCTGAACTCGCGGCGCACCCTGCGGCGCATCTGGGCGAGAGCGCGGGAGGGAGAGATGGGCGGCGGTGCCGCGTTGGCTTTGGCCATGGCGCGGCGGAGCGCGCCATCCACCTGGATTTGGCCGGCGGCTACTTTCGGAACGGCTGGTCCCGCTCTCTGCGCCGAAACGGCGAAAATCGCGGGCCTTGGCGACAGATCATCAAAAATCCGTGGCTTCCCGGCTCCGGTTTGCCATTTTCCGGAGCCAGTCGGCGGCTTTCAGGGTCGGGGCTTCAGGGGGCTGGCGGGAGCGCGGAAATCGGGCTCCGGGAGAGCGGTTCTTGCGAGCATCGCGCGCTTTGGGGGCCGGAGGCAGCTTGCTGCCGTGGGCGGGGGGGCTTCGGTGGGAGGCGGCCCGCGGAACGCTCCTGCCGCGCGGACGAGTCCGCGCAGTCCAAAGCGCCCGGTGCTGTTTCTAGGCTGGTCGTGGCCGGTGGGGCGGGTGGTCGCGCGGCGTTGCCAGGGGATCGGGTGCTGCTGCCTGGGGCGGGGCAAACTTCAAACCATGCCGATCCGGTTCGTGGCTAAATGGCGGGGGGAGTTGGACAGGATTATCAAGATTGGCAGGATTCACAGGATTCCATCTGTCGAAATCCTGGAATCCTCTGAATCCTGTGATTCCTGTCTCCAGTTCGGGAAGCTTGGCCACGAACTCGATAGGCAAACTTCAAACTTCAAACGCCCAAGGACGGTGAGGGGGCACTTTCGCCGAAAGTGAGATGGCAGTCCTCGGGGCCACCGCGGCTGTTTTGGCGAAACTGCCCCACCACCCAAAGGAGACGGCCCGATTTCCCTAAATTCGTTGCGGGGCAGGATCGTCGGGGACGGACGGGGTGGCCCGGGCGGCGCGGATGGAGTTTCATGGTTGACGGGTTCCGCGCAGCGCCGGTAGCTTCACGCCCCGCTAAAAAACGACCCGCAAAATACCCAAAAAAATCGCGGCCTGCGCCAGGATCGCTCGGAAAAATGCCAGTTCCGAGTAGCCAGCGCGGGCACTTTTTATCTATGGCCGAAGAACTTTCCTACGTACTCGTCACTCCATACTCGATCCGCAAGTCGCGGACGGGTGGCATCCTCGCCCGCATCATCTCGCGGACGGGGCTGGAGATCGTGGCGGCGCGGATGTTTGCCCCGAGTGCAGAGTTGGTGAAAAATTACGCGGCGATGATCGTGAGCGATCCGGAGCCGAGCCATCGGGCGACGCAGGAACTGATCAAACAGTACGTCCTGACGAATTTCATGCCGGGCGGGGCGGTGAAGCGGCCGCGGGTGCTGATGCTGATCTTTAAGGGCGAGGATGCGGTGATGAAGGTGCGGACGACGGTGGGGCACATCGTGAATGAGCGGACGAGTGGGGAGACGATCCGCGATACCTACGGCGACTACATGGCGGACGCGAATGGCTTGGTGACTTACTTTGAACCGGCGGTGCTGGCGCCGCCGGACGCGGCTTCGGCGAAGGCGGATCTGCTGCTCTGGGCGCAGTATTCGGACTCGGATGGTGGGCTGCTGGAAAATGCGGTGGAGTATCCGCCGGGCTCAAAGGTCGAGAAGACGCTGGTGCTGATCAAGCCGGACAATTTCCGCTTTCCGAATGCGCGGCCGGGCGGCGTGATCGATCTCTTTTCCCGGACCAATCTGTACATCATCGCCTGCAAGGTGCATCGCATGAGCGTGGCGCAGGCGGAGGAGTTCTACGGGCCCGTGCTGGAGGTGCTGATGGATAAGCTGCGCGGGCGCTCCGGCGAGACGGCGAAGGCGGTGCTGGAGAAGGAGTTTGGGATCACGCTTTCCGCGGAGACGGTGCAGCAGCTCGGGGACATCCTGGGGCCGATCAATGGCCGGGATAACTGGGAGCAGATCGTGAAATTCATGGCGGGCCTGAAGCCGAGCGAATGTCCGGCGGACAAGCGCAACGAGCCGGGCAGCGAAAAGTGCATCGCGCTCTGCTACCAGGGCGTGGATGCGGTGCGGAAGATCCGCGAGGTGCTCGGGCCGACCGATCCCTCGAAGGCGCCTCCCGGGACGATTCGCCGCGAGTTTGGCTCGACCATCATGGTCAATGCCGCCCACGCGAGCGACGCTCCCGAGAATGCGGCCCGCGAAATGGGCATCGTGCAGATCTCCGAGAATAACCTGCGACCGCTCGTCGAGAGTTGGTTTGCAAAGAAATGAGCGGCACCTTCCAATCTGAAATCTTAAATCTTAAATCCTCAATGACCATGGACCTCTCCCACCGCGCCACCATCCTCTCGCCCTCGCTCACGCTCAGCATCGACTCGAAAGCCAAGGCGATGAAAGCCGAAGGCATCGACGTCTGCAGCTTCGGGGCCGGTGAGCCCGATTTTGACACGCCTGAGCACATCAAGAAAGCGGCCGCCGAGGCGCTCGCTGCTGGCTTTACGAAATACACGCCCAGCTCTGGCATCCCCGAACTGCGCCAGGCCATCGCGGATAAATTCCTGGCCGACAACCAGCTCGCCTTTAAGCCAAACCAGATCGTGGTCAGCAATGGCGCGAAACATTCCTGCTACAATGCGATCCTCGCGACGTGCCAGCCCGGTGATGAGGTGATCATCCCCGCGCCTTACTGGCTGAGCTATCCGGAGATGGTCCGGCTCGCCGGCGCTGATCCGGTCTTCATCGCGACGAAGGAGGAGAACAACTGGAAGATGACGGCGGAGGAATTTCAGGACGCGATGACGCCGCGCACGAAGATGGTGATCCTGAACTCGCCCGGCAATCCGACGGGCAGCGTTTATACGAAGGAAGAACTCACGGCCATCGTGGAAGTCGCTTCGGACGAAGAGATCCTGATCCTCTCCGACGAGATTTACGAGAAGCTCACCTATGACGATGTGCCGCACGTCAGCGTCGCGTCGCTGCCTGGTGCGTATGACATCACGATCACCGTGAATGGTTTCTCGAAAGCCTACGCGATGACCGGCTGGCGGCTCGGCTACATCGGCGCGCCCGAGGCGATCGCGAAGGCCATCGACGCCATCCAGAGCCACTCGACTTCCGGCGTGTGTTCCTTTGCGCAAAAGGGTGCGGTGGCCGCGCTCAAGGGCGACCAGTCCGCGGTGGAAGATATGCGCGGGGAATTCGACGTGCGCCGCAATTACATGGTGAACCGCGTGAAGGCGCTGCCCCGCGTGACCGTCGTGAATCCGCAGGGTGCCTTTTATGTGCTGATGAACATCAGCCAGCTCGGCCTCACCTCGACGAACTTCGCCGACCGCCTGCTCAGCAAGCATCACGTGGCCGTGGTCCCCGGCATCGCCTTTGGCGACGACCGCACCATCCGCCTGAGCTACGCCACGAGCCTCGACGTCATCAAAAAGGGCCTCGATCGCATCGAAGAGTTCTGCAAGACGCTGTAGTCCTGCCGGAGCGCCGCTGCGGCCCCCGCCAAGGCCCGCTCCACGGGTTTCGCTCGACGAATAAACGAACTCCTTCGGCCAAAATTCGCGCGCAAATTTGCACCCACCAAACCCGGGCGTATCTTCCCGGAGTGTTGGTGTTGTTGGGCAAAGAACCGCGCGGCTATTGGGTGGCCGCGCGGTTCAGTCCCCCGACTCAGGCCGGCCTCGCCGCAGGACAGATTGACCACCGCAATATGGGCACCCTAGCGTCCTTTTTCTCATGACCACTCCGCGCAAGATCGTCCGCGCCCTCATCTCCGTTTCCGACAAGACCGGGCTCGTCCCTTTTGCCCGCGACCTCGTGGACATGGGCATCCAGATCATCTCCACCGGCGGCACCGCCAAGCTCCTCGCCAAGGAAGGCATCGCGGTCCAGGAGATCTCGGATTTCACCGGCTTCCCCGAGATCCTGGACGGACGCGTGAAGACGCTGCACCCGAAAGTCCACGGTGGCCTGCTTTACCTCCGGGAAAGCGCGGACCATGTGGCGCAGGCGGCGCAGCATGGCATCGAGCCGATCGACCTCGTGGTGGTGAATCTTTACCCCTTTGCCGAGACGATCGCGAAGCCCGGCACCACGCTCGAAGAAGCTATCGAGCAGATCGACATTGGCGGCCCATCGATGCTCCGCAGTGCGGCGAAAAACTACCGCTCGGTGACCGTGGTGGTGGATCCCGCGGACTACGCGGACGTGCTCGAGTCCATCCGCGACAACGACGGCACGACCACGCTGAAGTTGCGTGAGCGGCTCGGGATCAAGGTCTTCGTGGTCACCTCCAGCTACGACGAGGCGATCGCGAATTACCTCAACAGAGAGCAGCAGGCCACGTCCTCTTTTTCCATCTCCCTGCCCTGCGTCGCCCGCCTCCGCTACGGTGAAAATCCGCACCAGACTGGCTCGCTTTACGGCGCGTGGGACGAGCATTTCCAAAAGCTCCACGGCAAGGATCTGTCTTACAATAACATCCTCGATATCACCGCGGCCTCGGAGCTGATCGAGGAATTCACGGAACCGACCGTCGCCATCCTGAAGCACACCAATCCGTGCGGCGTGGGCAGCGATCCCGATCTGCGCGAGGCCTGGGACAAGGCCTTCGCCACGGACAAGCAGGCCCCCTTCGGTGGCATCATCATCTGCAATCGCCCACTCACCGAGGCACTGGCCAAGGCGATCAGCGGGATCTTTAGCGAAGTGATCATCGCCCCGGATTTCGAGGCCGATGCGCGCGCGCTTTTGCAGAAAAAGAAGAATCTGCGGCTGATGCGGAAACTCTCCGTGCCGAAGCCGAAAGATCCGGAGGCCGACCTGCTCATGCGCAGCGTCGCCGGCGGCGTGCTCGTCCAGAGTCGCGACGCGGAGCCCGAGACGGAGCTGGAGAAAAAGGTCGTCACCGAGCGCCCGCCGACCATGCACGAGATGGCCGCGATGCTCTTCGGCTGGCGGGTCGTGAAGCATGTGAAATCCAACGCCATCGTGTACGCTGCGGCGGATCGCACCCTGGGTATCGGCGCGGGCCAGATGTCCCGGGTGGACGCCTCCCGCATCGCCATCTGGAAAGCGGGCGACGCCGGCCTTTCGCTGGCCGGCAGTGCCGTCGCGAGCGACGCTTTCTTCCCCTTCCCCGACGGCCTCATCGCCGCCGCCGAAGCCGGCGCCACCTGCGCCATTCAACCCGGCGGCTCCGTCAAGGATCCGGAAGTGATCGCCGCCGCCAACGAGCGCAAGATGGCCATGATCTGCACTGGCCTGAGGCACTTCCGGCACTGATCGAAGAATGTGAATAGTGACTGGTGACTGGTGGATAGTGCCCCACCCACTCGCGCGACCTTCACCATCCACTAGTCACCAGTCACTATTCACCTCTGCCCATCCCCATGAAGCTAGGCGTCAATATCGACCACGTCGCCACGCTCCGGCAGGCCCGCTACGCGGGATCGCTGGACTCGCCCAATGCGGAGCCCGACCTCGTCGCCGCCGCCGCCGCAGCCGAGCGCGGCGGAGCCCAGGGGATCACCGTCCATCTGCGCGCTGACCGCCGGCACATCCAGGACCGCGACATTACCCGCCTGCGCGAGACTTTGCTCACGAAGATGAATCTCGAGATGGGCAACACGCCCGACATTCTCGAATTTGCCCTGCGGGTCATCCCCGAGGAGGTCTGCCTCGTCCCGGAGAACCGCAAGGAGATCACCACCGAAGGCGGCCTCGACGCGGTGCGCTCCGAGAAGCAACTCGCGCCGACGATCAAGCGCCTCCAGGCCCACGAGATTCGCGTCAGTCTTTTCATCGAGCCGTCGCCGGATCAGATCGACGCCGCCCACCGGCTCGGTGCCGATATCGTGGAATTGCACACCGGCGCCTTTGCCAACGCCACCGGCATCGGGCTGAAAGGCGAACTCACCCGCTTGCGTTCCGCCGCCGAATACGCCCACTCCGCCGGCCTGCAAGTGAACGCCGGCCACGGCATCAACTACCTGAACATCCGCCTCGTCCGCACCGTCTCGCACCTTGCGGAGCTGAACATCGGCCACTCCATCGTCTCCCGGTCCGTCCTCGTGGGCCTGGAAGCCGCGACCGCGGAAATGCTCGCGGCGATGGGCGGCGTGGAATGGTCCCATCTCGTGAAATAAAACGGACCCTCCGCCTCCTCCTCCTCTGAGCGTTTCGCATAGGAGGTGGTGGTGTGATTAAATGTAGTGCCATGCGGGATGCGCGCGATGTCCCGGAGGGACGCTGGAAACTAGATACCGTGTTGGTCAAGAGAGGAAAAGAAGGGAGGGATTTAAGGGGTCGTGAAGAGAGTGTGATTGGGGTTGTAGTCGGCTTTGGATTGGAGGAGAGCGAAGGCGGTGCGGACCATTTTGTGGAGGACGGCGAAGACGATGGCCATGGGGGTTTTGCCGGCGGCGCGGAGGCGCTCGGCAAAGGCTTTGGAGCGGGGGTCGCAGCGCAGCGCGGTGAGGGCCGGGAAGTAGAGTTTGGAGCGCAGCTCTGGGGCGGCGTGGCCGATGCGGGAAGCTTTGCGCACGGAGGTGCCGCTCTGGCACTGGCGCGGCACCACGCCCAGCCAGGCCGCGACGGAGCGGGCGTTTTTGAAGTGGCGCGGGAGCTCGGCGGCGAGCAGGCGTGCCGTCTTGCGGCCGCACCCGGGGATGGCCTCGAGGCGGGTGATGTCGGCGGCCAGCTCCGGGCTGTTGCGGAGGTGCGTGGCGACGGCTTTTTCCAGGCGGGCGAGTTCCGCGGCCAGCCACTTGGCCGAGCGTTGGAGGCTCTGGCGCAGAGCGGGCGCGGCGGGCGCGGTTTCCAGCCGGCGTTGCTCGGCTTGGAGGGCGACTTCCAGATCGGCCTGGCGGCGCAGCAGTTCGCGCAGGAGGGCTTGGGCGGGCGGCAGCGGCTGCCACTCCTCAAGGGGCTGGGTGGCGGCCATGCGGGCGATGAGCTGCGCATCGACCCGGTCGGTCTTGTTGCGGCGGCCGAGGCTGCGCGCGAAATCCAGCACGCGGCGGGGGTTGAGCACGGCGACGCGGTGGCCGGCGGCTTGCGCGGCCGTGGCCACGGCGAGGCTGTAGGCGCCCGTGGCCTCCAGGGCGATGAGGGCTTTCTCCACGCCTTGCGCGGCCAGCCAGGCCAGCATTTGCGCGTGGCCGTCCTGGGTATTGGCAAAGCGCTGATGAAGGGTGCGGGGAGTGACGAGCAGGGCGACATCGAGGGTGAGTTTGGCGACGTCGATGCCCAGCGCGGGGAGCGTGGCAGGGAGGGTTGGTGGGGAGGATGGAGCAGTTTGCGGCATGGCTTTTTGGTGGTGGGTGGTGGGGTTGATTTGGGTGGTGTGCAGTCTTGCTTTGAGGCGGCTCTCCGGCGCGGGGCGCAGGCTTGTGTGACGCAGTGCTCCGCGAGTAAACTCCCGGTCTGCCAGATACCGTCCGGCCTTTGGGCCGGAGAGGCGGCGGGGTCGGGTGCCTTTCTAATTTACAGGCTCAGTGTGACCTCAGCCGGTGACGGGTTACCCGCCCCGCTGCCTCAAAACGGACGCTCTTGGTCTAACACGGCAATCAACACACAAGCCGTTCCCTCCAAATGACAATCAAGCACAGCCATCCCATACGCCTCGTGTTTCCCGGCATCCGGCGGACTCGCGCTCAGCCCTCCTCACTCCCGGACGCCGATCCCCACTCTGGTCGTCCAGGGTGCGGCGGGCGCAAAAGCAAACTCCTGGCAGCAGTGCTCTCCTTCGCCGGCTTGCTGATGCCGCCAGTCGGCGCGCAGGAAGCGACGGCTTGGGCTGTTACCGCGAAGACCGCTCCGGCGGGGTTGCTCGATGTCGCATTGACGAAGCGCCAAGCCCTTTTCTTCACCCAGCAGCAGGTGGGAGGAAAGGTGATGCCCTTGGTTGGATTCTTCATTGGTGCCGACGGGCTGGCCTTGTGTCCTCTGACTCCGCTTTCTTGGAAGACAGGTCCGAGGTTCGGGATGGATGACGGGGAAAAGACCTGGCTCCCGCGCCCTGCGGTGCTCGCCGTGTTTCCCGAACAGGAACTTGCTTTGGTGAAATTCGCCTTCAAGCCGAAGACATGGCTGAAGATTTCCAAAGAGCCAACGCCCGTCGGCACCTGGGTGGCCGTGCTTTCTCCGTCTTTTGCTCCGAATCCCGTCGTGGGCCCCATCCTGGCCCATCGGGAAATAACCTGGTCATCGCCATTGCTTCCACCGCGCCCACCGGTAAAGAAGTTCAGCTTTGCCGCCGGTCGCAGTCCCAGCATTGAGAAGGTATTCGTGGCAGGTGCGCCCCTGCTTGACGCGCGCGGGGAAGTCGTGGCGGCATTCTCCGGATCCCAGCCGATGCCTGGCCAGACTTTGAGAACAGCCAGTCCCCTTGCGGAGTTGCCGATGCGGATTCAGGAGGCTGTCAAGATGGGGAAGCCACTGAAGCTTCCGCTCTCCGCCAAGGACTTGCAGTTGGATCCGGCTGCCTTGAGCGAGGAGAATCGCGCGATGGAAGCTGCTCAAATGGAGGGGAACTTCGCGAAAGGCATGCAGCAAGCGAAAGCACTGGTCGCCAAGTTTCCTGACAGCCACTACGCGCGAACCTCGGAATATGGTTTTGTCTCGAGGGAAGTTGATCTTGGGGAGGTCAGTGCGCAGGAGTTGGTCGAACTCGCGCAACAGTTTAAGCTTCAGGAAAATGACCCCCCATGGGAAAAGGCCGCCTATTACAGCCGCCTCGGTGAAGCCCTCGGGCGTGCGAATCGCGTGGACGAAGCAATCGCCCCTTTACAGAAAGCCGACGAACTGTGGCCGCAGCAAATGGCGTGTATGAGCCTGGCAGTTCTCTTCGAGAAAAAGGGCCAATTGGAAGAGGCCGAGCGTTACTGGTGGCGTGCCACCAGTCTGGATCAGGAGCGAATCGAGTATTGGAACCGACTCAGCCTGGTCCTTTCAGCACGCCTCAAATTCAAAGAAGTGAGCGAAGTGTCGGATCGTGTCCGCTTCCTCGAGGACCTTTATAGAAGGCGCTAAATCCGGCGGTGAAAACAAAGTGACAGACTAAACTGCCAGGAGGTTGCTTTTCCGTAGCCGCGAGGGGCGTACAATGATGCAGATCAATAGTCACCCGCAAGGCTTCATCCTGCGGCAAGGCTGGGCGGCGCTCGACTTCGGCGGGGAGCGCGAGATCGCGCACCTGCACCGTCTGACAACGCAGACCCCGGCGTTCTTCGATGAGACGGTGCGCCGGCATGTCGAGGCGATCGAGAAGGAGATGATGACGCTGCAAACGCAGGCGGAGGAACTCGCCAAGGAGATCGAAGACCTCACCGGGGATTCCCCGCTCGGAAGCGGCTGGATGGCATAAGGGAGAGCTGGTCGAGCCAGCGACCGCCGTCCGTCTGCCTCACTCACCACTTCGTGAGCTGTTCCGGGAAGCGGCAGTGCTGGCAGTCGCTGGCGTCGCGCAGGCAGAAGTCTTCGTAGATTTGCAGCAGGCCCTGCTGGGCAGCGGCGGTTTTGAGGAGTTCGTGCTGCCGCGGGCTGTCGCTGAAGAGGCGTTGGGCGGCGATTTTCACGCGTTTGTTGCCAAGGCCGGCGGGGACGTTTTTGCAGCCGATCCAGCGGCGCGGGTCGGCGGTGATGGCCAGCGGGTAGAAGACGTTCATGAGCATCTCGGTGACGCGCGATTCACCGACGAGGGCCATGCGTGTGGCGGAGGGTTTCGAGGTCACGGTGTAGTGCGCGTCCCAGTATTCGTCGCGGAGTGCGGCGAAAAAATCCTGGAGCGCGCGGGGCTCGCAGGCCTTGGCCAGCGTGCGCACTTTTGGCCAGTGCTGCACCAGCGCGGCGAGGGCGGCGAGACGGCGCTGGGGATGATTCACGGGGCGTTGGCCGCCAAATTTCCACAGCTTGGGCGCGATCGTGAACCGCTCGAATTCCGCGCGGCGCGGCCACCACTTTTCCCACAGCTCGCGGAGATACGAACGCGTCGGCGCATCGAACTGGCGCAGATCGCTCGCGGGCAGAAAGCCCGCGACGCCGAAGAGCAGCGCATCCGCATCGCCCTTGCGCAGGAGGCGCAGTGGGAGGCGCTGCGCGAGCAGGGTGAAGGGGAGCTTGTTGTTCTTGTAGCCGAGCGTGGCCGCGAGCGCCTGGTAGAGCGCCTCGTCCGGGCCGTGCAGTTCACCGAGCCGGGCGAGCGCCGCGCCTTTGCGGCCGAGGCGATACTGCGCGGCCCCGAGCAGGACCTCGCGTGCTTTTTCCGCGGGCAGATCCCGCAGCGGACCCACACACCGCCCGGGCTTGGCCTCGGGTTGCGGATTCGGGATCGCGGCAGTGAGCGCCTGCACGTCGAGCAGCACTTGCGGGACGAGACGGTGCCGCGCGGTGCGGGTGAAAAACTCGGCGTCGCCGCGCTCCGTGAAGAGATGCAGCACCACACCCTCGTAGGCAGGATTCTCCGCGTGCCCGTGGCGTTCCCAATCGCGCGCCTCGGGATCGAGTTCGATGGCCCCGCGCACCGACTCGCCGCCGTCGAAGGCCACCGCCGCTTCCGCGAAATCCGGCCCCGCCTCGCGATTCCACACGCCGAACTGCACCACCCGCACCGCCGCGCCGCTCGTGGTCGTGAACTCCCGCCCGAAGTCCCCCGCAAACCAATGCGCCTGCAGTTCCAACTCTGGCAGGTGCCGCGGCACCCGGAGCAGCGGCTCCTCCCGCAGCGCGGATCCGCGCAGGGTGGCGTAGCGTTCCGCGGCATTCATACGAGCTCCCTCCGCACGTCGAAAGCCGCAAGCAGCAAAGGGGGGAGGCGGATTTTCATGGGACCTTCAGTCAGCCGGATTCGGCACCGATTGAAAGGTGGAAAGCAGGCGCGATCCACCGGGGCGCGCGCAAACTTTTTCGCTGCGCGCTCGTCGCGCCACCACGCACGCCTTATCCCTTTAGCCATGTCCGCGTCGGCACTCCCACTCGCTCTCCAGTCGGCGCAAGTCCCCTGGCTGGTCTGCGGCGCGCTCGGCCTTTACCTGCTCGCGCTCTTCCTCCATCCCGCGCGCTCCAGTCTGCGCGATGGCCTGCGCGCGATCCGTCGGTATCCCATGCTGTGGATGCCGCTCGGCGCCTTCGGTTTTGCCTACGCGCTCTTCCAACTCGCCCAGCGCTGCTACTTCTATGGCGTACTGCCGGCGGCGGATCGGCCCGTCTTCCAGTGGCTGCGCCCGGCGGGATCGCTCTGGCAGCTCCCGCCCGGCGCCTTCGCCGAGAGCGCGCGCGACGCCCTCCTGCCAGCGCTCGAAAATGTCGCCGGCATCTTCAACAACCTCGTCTCCACTTTCCCACTCGCCGCCGTCGCCGCCGTGTTCCTGCTCCTGAATTACGACGGCCACCACGGCGTCCTCTGGCGCGCGTTGCGCCATCGCTTCGACGGCCGGGCCATCCTCGTTTACAGCGGCATCCTCGCCTGTGCGCTCGCCGCGCTGGCCAAGCCTTTCCTCTACGTCATCGCCCGCCATATCGATGGCGAACTCTGGTTCCAGTGGTCGCCCGTCGTCGTGTGGTTCGCATTCCTCTTCGAATATTTCTTCGGCGTCTGCGTGCAGCTCTACCTCATCCTGCTCGCCTATTGCTGGGTGCGCGGCATCAGCTTTACGCACCAGCACCTGCTCGACTTCGCCATCCGGCGTTTCAGCTTCGTGGTGAAATGGGCCGCGCTCGTGACGGTCTTGAGCAGCCTCTTCATCGATCTCCCGCTCATCCTGAAAAACTTCGCGCCGTTCGCAAAATTCTTCACCAGCGAAGGCGCCCAGGTGGACTTTCGCCTGCGGCTCGCCCGCTCGATCCTCACCGGCTTCCTCCTCGTCTTCTCGACGATGCAGATCACCCTCACCTTCCACAGCGAATCGCTGCGCCACGCCTTTCACGATCACCTCCAGTTTCTCCGTCGCCACTGGTGGCCCTTCTCCTGGTTCCTGATCGCCGCGGCGTTGCATCTCTTCGCGCTCGAGCTGCTGCATCTCACCGTGCGCGCTGGATTTGGCGAAGGCACCGCCGCGGGAATTCTGTGGCAGCTTCTCTTTCCTTGGCTTGCCGCGATCGTCGCCGCGTGGTTGCTCGCGAGCTGGGTCTGCCTCTACAAACGCTGCGACACCGGCCGCCGCGCGAATGAAAACTGGATCGCCTTCTAACCCAACGCTACGAACTGACCGCGCCGCATCGCTTCTTCCTCTTCCTCCTCCGTCCACCCACAGCCCGATGATGACGATGATGCTGCTGAGACGCACTCCACCGTGACTCCCGCAAATCCACCCGCTCTCGAACTCCGCAACGTCACCCATGGCGGCGTGGTGCGCGACGTCAGCGCGAGCTTTGCACCCAGCAGTTTTCACCTCCTGCGCGGCGACGCGGAGAGCGGGAAAAATGGGCTGCTCCGCCTTCTCGGCTTGCTGGAACGCCCCGAGCACGGCGAGGTCTTGCTCCACGGCGTCCCGACCAGTGCCCTCGACGAAATCGCCCACACCGCCTTGCGCGCCCGGGAGTGCGGCTTTGTCTTCGCCGCGCCGTTTCTGCTCGGGGGATTTACGGTCATTGAAAATGTCGCGATGCCGCTTTTCAAGGTGTCGCAAGTCGGGCCCGAAGCCGCGCGGCGGCGGACGGTCGCCGTGCTGGAGTTCGTCGGCCTCGCCGAAGCCATGGAAGCGCCCGTGGCGGAACTCCCGCCCGATGCTCAGCGCCGCGTCTCGCTCGCCCGCGCTTTGGTCAATGAGCCCGCCGCCGTTTTCGTCGAAGACCTCGATAGCGGTCTCGATCCCGCCCCCCTCGGCGAGTTCACCACGCTCCTCCGCCGCGCCTGTGAACGCTACGACCTCGCGGTGATCGCGAGCGCTTCCGCGGACTGTCCGCGGCAAGCGCACGATCGCGTGCTCGACCTCGTCGCCGGGACGATCCGCAGCGACTCGGAAGCCTTGCGGGCCTCGTGAACGCCACGGCCCCGAGCGCCGCGGAGATCACGCGCGCCAGCAAATCGAATCTCGCGCTCGCTTTCATCGCCCTCCCGCGCGACCGACGCGCCGACATCACGGTCTTTTACGCATGGTGCCGCGTGATCGACGACATCGCCGATGATCCCGGCCAGACGGAGACGGCCCGCCGTGCCGACCTCGATCGCTGGCGCCGCGCGTTGCTCGAACCGATAATGGACGAACCCGCACTCGCCGTGACCGTGCGTGCGCTCATTTCCAAATACCAACTCACCGTCGGACACTTTCACGAGATCATCGCAGGCATGGAGATGGACCTCGATCGCGTGACCTTTGAGACGTGGGAAGACCTGCGCCTCTACGGCCATCGCGTCGCCAGCGTCGTCGGGGTGATCAGCGCGGCGATCTTCGGGGCGCGCGATCCCGCTGCTCGCCAATACGCGCTCGACCTTGGCCTCGCGCTGCAGATCACCAATATCCTCCGCGATGTCGGCGAGGACTTTGCCAACGGGGGCCGCATCTACCTCCCGCGCGCAGAAATGGAGCGCTTCGGCTACCCGACCGCCGACCTCGCTGCCTCGCGCCACAATGCCGCTTTCCTCGCGCTCATGGACTTCCAGGCGCAGCGGGCGCTCGACTTCTATCGCGCCGCAGCCACCGGCCTCCCAGAGGCCGAGCGCAAGACGATGGTCGCCGCTGAAATCATGCGCGCCATCTATTCGCGCCTGCTGGAGAAAATGCAGCGGGATCGTTTCCACGTCTTCGGCCACCGCTACCGCCTGACGCGTCCGCACAAGCTCGCCCTCGTCGCTCGGGAAATGTGGCGGTGCCGGTGAATCCTTGACCATCACCGCGCGCATCTCCGGAAAGAGCCCTCGAAGAGCACCCACTTGCACCCCGTCTCAAACCAGCCTAACTCACCCGACCCATGAAACGATTCATCCCCGCCGTCTCTGCCTCGCTCCTCATCGCCCTTACTTTTTCCGGCTGTGAAACGTCCGGCCAAAGCGCTCTCGCCGGTGCCGCCACGGGCGCGGCGATCGGCGGCCTGCTCCACGGTCGCGGGGATCAAGCGCTCCACGGTGCGGCGATCGGCGCCGGCGCGGGTTACCTGCTCGGCAAGGTCGCGCAACGCCAGCGGGAAGATGCTTATCAGCGCGGCTACTACGAAGGCGGCGGCTACCGCGGTCAGACCCGCTACCCCATGGGTCGATTCACGGATCAACGCGGCTTTGTCCGCAGCCCGTATCGCCCGTATCACGTCATCGACGTGCGCGACATCCCGCCAGGCGCTCAGGTCATCGACCCGAGCTGCGAGCAGATCTTCATCAATCCGTAAGTCGGCCGCGCAGCGCGTCCACTTTCGCCCGCACCGCGGGGTCCATCTTGACTAACTCCGGCCACGCGCGCGGATAACCCTCCGTCGCCAATTTGCGCGTCGCATCGATCCCCATGTGCGAGCCGATGCATGGGATCGTAGGCGCGTGATCCAGCGCATCGCATGGGCTTTTCACGAAGGTCGAGTCGCGCTGCGGATCGGTATTCGCACACATGCGGAAGAGCACCTCGCTCGTGTTATGCACGTCGCAGTCGTCATCCACGATGACGATGTATTTGGAAAACATCATCTGCCCCATACCCCACAGGCCGTGCATGATTTTGTAAGCCTGCCACGCGTACTGTTTGCGGATGCTCACGACGACGAGGTTGTGAAAGACGCCTTCCGCCGGTAGCGCCATATCCACGATCTCCGGGAAGTTCATCCGGAAGACGGGCAGGAAAACGCGCACACTCGCCGTGCCCATGTAGAAGTCCTCCATCGGAGGAATGCCGACGATCGTGCAGGGATAGACCGCGTCGCGCCGGTGCGTGATCGCGGTGAGGTGGAAGACCGGGTAATCATCGACCGGCGTGTAGAAGCCAGTGTGATCGCCGAACGGCCCCTCCGGCCGCGTCTCGCCGGGCTGCACGTAACCTTCGAGCACGATGTCCACGTCCGCCGGCACCTCGAGATCCACGGTTTCGCACTTCACCAGCGGCACCGGTTTCTTGCGGATGAAGCCGGCGAAAAGAATCTCGTCGAGCCCATCCGGGAGTGGCGCCGTGGCCGCGAAAGTGTACGCCGGATCGCCCCCGATCGTCACCGCCACCGGCATCCGCTCGCCACGCTCGTAGTATCGCTTCCCATGCCGTGCCCCGACTTTATGCACCTGCCAGTGCATCCCGGTGGAACGGTCATCATAGACCTGCATTCGATACATCCCGAGATTCCGCTCCCCGGTATCCGGATCCGTCGTATGCACGCAGGGGAAAGTGACGAAGCGCCCACCATCCTGCGGCCAGCATTGGAGGATCGGCAGATCGAGCAGCGTGGGATGAAAGGATGAAGGATGAGGGATGAAGGATGAATCCTCCGACTTCCGCGCACCTTCATCCTTCATCCTTCCGCCTTCATCCTTTGGCGCAAAGCGCACCACCACTTCCTTACAAGGCCCATCGGAGACCCGCTTCGGCTTCGCATTCAGCAGATCCAGCCCCTGCATCGCCAGCGTCCACGCATGCTTCAGTGAAGTGGGCGGCTTCGCCTTCAAGATCAGCTCCATCTGCCGCATCAGCTCATCGATGTGCCCGAGCCCCAGCGCCTGCGCCATGCGCTTGGTCGAGCCCATCGTATTGATCGCCAGTGGGAACTTCGACACCGCGCCATGCACCGTCGGCTTTTCAAAAAGCAACGCCTTGCCGCCACCCGGCGACTTCATCTCGCGATCCGCATACTCCGTGATCTCCAGCTCCGTCGCCACTGGCTCACTCACCCGCCGCAATTCCCCTGCTCGTTCGAGAACGGTGAGGAAATCGGAGAAGGAATTGAAGGCCATGGGCAAACGCTAGGAGGATTCGCCGCCTCTTGGCGAGCGGATGCGCCACCCATCCGACGGGCGGCTCCTCGGCGGCGGCACTCTTTCCTCCGCGCTGAACACCGTCTCCGGCGGCGCGGGCATCGCCGCCGAAACTCCTCGATAAGCCACTCGCGCTCGCGGGAGCGGCGCGCTTATCATTTTGAAAATGCTCCACGCTCGTTGCATCTACGCCATTCTCGCGCTGCTGCACGGCCCTGCGCTGGCGGCACCGCCGGTCATCAAGGCCAAGGTCGAGGAGCCGGTTTTGCAGGAACTCATGGGCGGGTGTTCGCTGAAGTGCGGGTTTGCTTGGCGCGTGGAAATGCAGTCTGCCGCGGGACAAAAGCCGGTCGCCGTGAAGGTGCTGAACGACGAGAACGCCGACACGGCCTGGGTCGCGCCCGAGGGGGTTTCGGGCGTGGGGGTGAAGTTGCGGCTGCTCTTTCCGAAGAAGCTGCGGAAGGAGGAGGAGGGGCAGATTCCGCTCTACGGGCTGGACCTCATCAACGGGGATTGGAAGACCGAGGAGCAGTGGAGGGCGCGCGGGCGGGTGAAGCGGGTGCGCCTTTATTACAACGAGAAGCCCTTCCGCGAAGTCGTCTTCGCCGACAGTCGCCGCTGGCAGCGCCTCACTTTCGACGACATCATGATCCGCTCCGGCGACTCGCTGACCTTGGAGATTCTCGAAGTCTATCCCGGCGAAAAGGGCGCGGGCGCAGGCCTGGCGGAAATCGTCCTGCAAGGCGCGCACTGAACTGACGGCGCGGTTTTTCGGCAGCGATCCTGCGTTCGCGCAGCAGGGGTGTGGCGCGGCGCGGGGGTCGCGGTGACCGGCATCTCCCGGATGCGCCCGGCGCCGCGAAGGGCGGCGCGCAATCCGGCCGGCTCGGCCTGCGCGAACGCACCGCCAAACTGTGTGGCCCTCGGTCAGTCGAAAGCACGCCTGGTCAGGGCACCGGCGCCCAGAGTCCGGGGAGAAGCTCATTTTCAGGTGCTTCATGGTATTCATGTAAGCAATCGGACGACATAAAAAGTCCTTGCGGACTAAGCGATTCGGGAGCCTCCTCTTCTTGGGAAGCACGGCCCGCAACTACTGCCGAAAGCGCGTGTTTCTTCAGCCCCCAGACGTTGACCCTCCGACACTCCCTCGCGCCTATGAACCTTCGTTTCACCTCAAAATTCCTGGCCGGACTTTTCCTCTGCTCCGCGGCCCTCGCTCCGGCTGGCCTGGCCCGCACCGACCACGATGCCGATGGCTACGACGACGTCTGGCAGCGCGTGCATGGCGTGACCCTCGCGGCCTTCCCCCTCGCCGACGATGCCGACGGGGACGGCAATACCAACTACACCGAGAGCGAAGCCGGCACCGACCCGCGCAGCCCTCTCTCCCTGCTCACCATCCGTGCCGTCACGAAGACGGGCGGCAACATCGTCTTCAGCGCCGCGACCGTGAATCTCAAGCGCTACCAGCTCCAGAGCAGCGCCAGCCCCAGCGGCCCGACTTGGGTGAACGAAGGCGCAGCGATCACCGGTGATGGCACGGTCAAAAATTTCGCCGTTCTGCTCAGCGGGACGCAGAGATTCTACCGCATCTTTGTCCAGGATCAGGATGCCGATGGCGATACCGTGTCGGATTGGGCCGAGGCCCAAATGGGCACAAACGCCACCCTCGCGACCACCCCCGGCAATGCTTCCGGGGGCACGGACACCGATGGCAACACCCTGCGCAGCCTGCTCTCGATCACCGCCGCCACGCTCACGCCCTCGGCGTTTGAAAAGGAAGGCACCCCTGCTTCGATCCGCCT
Organism: Chthoniobacteraceae bacterium; assembly: GCA_031409655.1. GTDB lineage: Bacteria > Verrucomicrobiota > Verrucomicrobiia > Chthoniobacterales > Chthoniobacteraceae > JANNXQ01. The sequence continues at coordinate 30,673 of JANNXQ010000130.1, forward strand.
TACGCGGACCTTTGGCACGATGGCGCTGACCCTGCCGCTCACGCAAGGCGGAGCCAGCGATCCGACGAAAGGTTCCGCGGCTCCCGCCGACTTCACTTTGACCGGTGCGACGGCGACCTCGGTCAGCTTTGCCAGCGGCGCCTCGATCCGCAATGTCACCGTGACCCCGGTGCTCGACGCCGCGGCGGAGGTGCCGGAGACGCTCAAGCTCACGGTGGGCCTGCCGGGCATCCCGGCCACGGCGGCCTCGCCCTCGGCGGAGGTGCAGATCAAGGACGCCACCGTCATCACCGACAATCGCCGGCTCTACGTCGCCTATCTCGGCCGGGAAGCGGGAGTGACGACCACCGCCACCGGCATCGCGACCGCGCTGGTCAGTGGGGACAACGATCAGGCCGCGATCAGCCTGACCTTCAGCAATCTCTCCTCGGTGCAAAACACCGCCTACATCCGGTTCACCAGCAACTCTGGCGAGGTAAAGCGCATTCCCAACGGCCAGGTCAGCGCCTTCCAGTGGGAAATCCGCGCCGCCCAGACCCTCATTACTGATCAAGCCATGCTCAGTGCGCTGGCGGCCGGTCAGCTCTACGTAAGCGTCTCAAGCGCGGATTTTTCCGGGGGAGAAATCCGCGGGACCTTCGCGCTGGCCGATGGCTCGATCGCCGATCCGCCGGTGCCGCCCGCCCCGCCGGCTTTTGGCAGCGCCGAATATCCCAACCTCGCCCTCGGGGGCGTGACCAACAATCCAACCCTCGATCGCGACATCGCCCGTTTCCTGATGCAAGCCACCTACGGCCCGACGCCGGAAAGCATCCAGGAAGTGCGCGACCTCATCACCGCAAATGGGAACGACATGATCGCGGGTTACACCGCGTGGTTCAATGCGCAGACCAATCTCGCACTGACGCCCTCGCCGTCGCTGATGAAGCTCGTCCAGTCGGCGGACACCGAGGAGTTCATCCTGCGCAATTGCGCCCCGATCAATTACAACAACGATCCGCAGTTCGCCGGCAATGGGTTCGCCTTCAGCACGGCCTCACGCCTGTGGGTGGCCAATGGCATCTGGAATAACAACCACCCCTTCCACAACAACCGTCGGCGCGAATGGTGGACGCTCGTCCTGAACTCCCAGGATCAACTCCGCCAGCGCATGGCGATGGCCCTGCACGAGATCGTTGTCATTTCGGAAAATGATACGACGGTGCAGAATTCCCACTACGGGGCCGCGAATTACTGGGACATCCTCGCGGCGAATGCCTTCGGACCCTATCGCACGATCCTGCAGCGGGTGACTTACAGCCCGCTCATGGGTATCTACCTGAGCCATCTGAAGAATCAGGACCGCACCGGTTCGATCAGCCCCGATGAGAACTACGCGCGGGAGATCATGCAGCTCTTCTCGATCGGCCTCGTGCAGCGCCACCTCAATGGCAGCCTGAAACTCGATCCCGACAATGCGCTGCCAATCGTGACCTACGACCAGGGGGACATCACCGAAATGGCGCGCGTGATGACGGGCCTGAGCTTTGGCCGCCAGCACGCCAGCGTCGGCGCTCCCACTTACCCCTCCGCCAGCAGTCAGCGGATCGGGGCGGTTTCGACCAACACTGATTTCTTTGCCGGCGGTGGCCACCGCTACTGGCAGGGCCCCTGGACTGCGGACATGATCATGTTCCTGACCTACCACGACTTCAACGAGTACACCGCCTACACGGGACTCGCCAAGCCAGCCGGGGTGACGACCGCTTCCAAGATCCTCTTCCGCGACAAGATCGGGCAGACCGTTCTCCTCCCGCGGGCGAGCCAAACCACCGCCAATGCCAACCTCGACGTCACCGAGGCCCTGAACGCGCTGGGGAATCACCCGAACACCGCGCCTTTCATCTCGCGCCTGCTCATCCAGCGTTTCACCAGTGCGAATCCGAGCGCGGGTTACTTGTATCGCGTCGCCCTGAAGTATCAGCAGACCAGCGGGAATCTCGGCGAAGTGCTGAAAGCCATCCTGCTCGACTACGAAGCCCGGAGCCTGAGCATCGCGGACAATACCGCGAGCGCCGGTAAGCCGAAGGAGCCGCTCCTCCATTACGCGGCGATGCTGCGCGCGACGAAGTGCTACACCGGCTCTCCCCTCGCGAACCTCGCCACCATGCCGGTGACCTTCACGGCGACGCAATCCCAGCAGATCGCGCCCTATGAAGCGGCGGAGTTCAACAAATTCCCGGCGGGCACGAAACGCTTCCGTTACTTCGACACCGAGAACCAGCTCACCCAGTCGCCCCAATCCGCACCGAGCGTCTTCAATTGGTTCCTGCCCGACTACGTGCTGGCCGGGCCGCTCGCTCAGGCTGGCCTCGTGGCCCCGGAACTCCAGGTCGCCACCGAGTCCAACGTGATCAACATCGTCAACGAACATACCGCCGTGCTCTTCACGAGCATTCCGCCAGCGACTACGGTGAAACCGGGGCGTGGTTTGGACGACTTCTTCAATCTCGCCACCTACCAAACCGGGGGCGGGACGCAGTTGACGGTTCCCGCATATGGCCAGCCTTACGATGTCGGCAGCAATCCGACCGGCGTCGGTTACTTCAGCGCCTCGACCTTCGACGCCAGCCCGGGCGGGACGGAGACGGGGGGCACGATTAACAACCAGCTCGATAACCTCCTCCCCGACTACTCGGCCCTGACCACCCTCTACACGAACTCGTACAACCAGAAGCTGATCGACCTCTACGCGCCCAACCCCGTGCCGGCCGCACCCACCAACGCGGACAAGAACCAGGCGCACGATGTCGCCGCACTCGCGGTGCTCGACCAGTATGACCTGCTTTTCACCGGCGGATTCCTGAAGGCGAACTTCGGCGCGCTTCCGCCCACTACGGCGAGTCCGCGGCGATCCATCATCGATAACGTGGCTGGGGGGATCGGCAGCCGCACCACTCACACCGACGCCATCAACAATGGCTTCCTCACCAATGCCCAGTTGCGCTGCAAGAACATTGCCTACCTGATCGCCACCTCCCCGCAGGCGCTCATTCTGAAGTAACACCCACGCGATCACCGCCCACCCGGAACCTTCACCCACCCTTCCCATGAACCTACGCCTCCGCCGCAAGTCTGCTGAAAACCTCTCCCGTCGCGATTTCCTCATCCGTGGCGGATGCGGAGCCATGAGCCTGACTACCGTGGTCAACACCATTGCCCAGCTCAAGCTGATGCAAGGTGCGCTCAATGCCCAGGGCGGCGCACCCGGTTACAAGGCCCTCGTCTGCGTCTTCCTGGCTGGCGGCAATGACTCGAACAATCTGCTCATCCCTTTCTCCGGCAGCGCGCGCACCGACTATACGACCGGGCGCGGCGCGCTCGCCATCCCGACCACGGGGGCAAATCCGCTGACCAACCTGACCAACACGCAACTCACCACGGTGCCGGCGGAAGTCACTGCGGCTGATCCGATCGGAGGCTATCTCGGCACCTTTGCCGTGCATCCCCAGTGCGGCGCGATCCGCGACATGTTCAATGCCGACGAACTCGCCTTCGTCGCCAATGTCGGCACCCTCGTGCAGCCCGGCATCACCCGCGCCAACTACGCCACTTCGCCCAAGCCGCCCCAACTTTTCTCCCACTCGGATCAAGTCACGCAGTGGCAGAGTAGCGTGCCCGATCAGCCCTTTACCAGCGGCTGGGGCGGGCGCATTGCGGATTTGCTGGACCCCGCCTTCAACGGCAGTTCGGCGGCCTCCATGTCCATCTCGATCTCCGGCGTGAACAGCTTCCAGGTCAGCCCCACGGGCACCGTCACTCCTTACGTCATGCGCAGCAGCGGCGTCGTCAGTCTGAGCGGCTACGGGACGAACTACGCGTCCGCGGTCAATAACACGTCGCAGACCTTTGTGGATGCGAACTACAGGACCAACGAGCAGGGGCGGCGGCTGCGGGCCTTTGAGCAAATCCTCAACATGAGTAACAACAGCCTGCTGGAAAATGCCTATAACGGCGTGGTCCACAGCGCGCGGCTCACGGAGGGCGTGGTCGGGACGGCGCTGGTGCCGACGGTGGCCGGGAGTGGGACGACGCTCGACGTGCATTTCGACAATGCCTTCGCCGGCGCGGAGGCCGGGATCACCGCGAACAATGACTTCACCAATCAGATGAAACTCGTGGCGCGCCTCATCGCCGGACGATCCTCCCTCGGCAACGATCGCCAGATTTTCTTCGTCCAACTCGGCGGCTTCGACACCCACACCACCCAGATTCCCACCGCCGGCAATGTGTACGCCACCGGCCACACCGGCCTGATGAATGTGCTCAATCGCACCCTCAAGGCCTTCCGCGATTCGCTGGTCGATCTCAGCGTTTGGGACAACGTCGTCACCTGCACCTCGTCGGATTTCACCCGCACCTTCACCGCCAATAAGACCGACTCAAGCGCGGGCAGCGATCACGCTTGGGGCGGCCACACCATGGTCATGGGCGGGCCAGTCATCGGCGGTCGCATCTACGGGAAGTATCCGCCGCTCAAGCTCGGCGGCTTGGCGAACAGCATCGACTCCACCGGTTCGAGTGGCCGCTGGATTCCCAGCACCTCGGTGGATCAATACGCCGCCGTCCTGGCTCGTTGGCTCGGCGTGGACGCCGCGAATCTGGCGACGATCTTCCCGAATCTCACGCGCTTCAACGCCGCGCCCTTCAACCAGATTCTCCAGCCGAATCAGACACCGAATCTCGGCTTCCTGAATCTCGCCTAGCGGCGCGCGGCGGAAGCGAACGACATGGCGTCCGCGCGCTTCCGCTTTCGCTGGCTCATCGGCGCATCGGCCTTGCTGGCCGTCGCGAGCGTCCTGTGGTTCCTCCAGGGAAGTCGCGACATCGAGCCGACTGCGGACCCGCAGGCAAGCGTCGGAACCTCCGCGGCAAACCCCGCCTCCCGCCCGACGACCGTCGCCACCGTCACGCCGCCTGCGGAGCTGCCGCCGATCACCCTCATGCCCGCAGCCACGGAGTTGAGTGCCGCCTTGCTCCGCAAGGACGACCCCGCCGGCGCGCTCCAGGCCGTCGAGCAACTCCTCTATTTCTATCGGCAAGGCCTGGGCGAAAATCCCACTGGCCAAAATGAAGACGTCGTCGCCGCGATGCTCGGGGAGAACCCCAAGCGCGCCGCGTATCTCCCCGCGAATTCCCCCGCGATCAAGGATGGCAAGCTCCTGGATCCGTGGGGCACTCCGTATTGGTTTCATCCCGTGAGCCGCGACCGGATGGAGATCCGCAGCGCTGGCCCGGATCGCGACCTTTTCACCAGCGACGACTTGCAGGGCAACTGAAGCCGCCATCGGATCGCAAAGAAACGGAAGGGACAGGAGTCAGAGCTGACGGGCGCTCAGTGAAAACGAGTTTTCAGTGTCAAGGCCCCGGAGCGACCATCTCAAAACCGCGTTAACTGAGCGCCATTTCCCTTGATTGCGCGCTCCGCGCGACCGTCTCGCATGGCGCGCGGAGTGCGCCATCCACCAAGGCCCGCCCCCTCCGAACCGAAGGGGCGTTGACGCGACGGCGTGACGCGGCGCTAATTCGCATCCTCGTATGAAGGTCCCACTCTCGCTGCTCGCTGCCCTTGCCCTCGCCGTTCCGCTTTCCGCGCAAGAGGTCGCGCTCAGCGCGCCACCGCTCGCCAACGCCGCACCGGAGAAGAAGCAGGGACTGGCGGTGACTTTCTCCGGCGGCGGGAAGACGGACACGCGCGCCGCACGGCTGGTGGCGCTGTTCGTGCCGGTAGGGCAGCCGGCGAGTCCCTTCGTCCCGGCGGGGCCATTCACGGCGCGCTGGGAGGCGGACATTCTTTCGCCGCTGCGCGCCGAGTACACTTTCACGGTGGAAACGAACGGTGTCGCGACGGCCACGCTGAATGGCGAGCCGCTGCTCGACAGCCGCCAGAAAGCCGCGCCGATGCCGACGAAATTGCAGAAGGGCGCGAACAAGCTCGTGGTGGAATTTGCGAGTCCGAAGGAAGGCGACGCCGCGCTGCGGCTGCTCTGGTCATCGAAGGAATTTCCCACTGAGCCCGTGCCACCGACGGTCTTCCAGCACGACGCGCACACCGCCGAAGTGCGCACCGGCGGGCGGCTCCGCGAAGGCCGGCTGCTCTTCGCGCAAAACCGCTGCGTGGCCTGTCACGATGCGGGCACCTTGCTCCCGGCAAAGGGCAAAGGTCTGCCGGAACTCGCGCAGGACGCGCCGACTTTCGAGGCTGTCGGGAGCAAGTTTCAGGAGGCGTGGCTTGCGGCGTGGATCAATGATCCGTACGCCATCCGCCCCGGTTCGCTGATGCCGCGGATCTTCACCGGTGAAGGCGAGGCGATCGATCAGCGCGCCGCGGATCTCGCGGCGTATTTCGTCAGCACAGCCGCGCCGAAAGACGCGCCGGCCGTCGCGGATGGCTCCGTCGCCCAGGGCGCCGCACTCTTTGCAAATCTCGGCTGCATCGCCTGTCACCCCAAGCCGGATGCGGATGGACAGGACGCCCACGAACGGGTGCCACTCGCGCACGTAAAGGCAAAGTGGCAGCCCGCTGCGCTCGTCGAGTTTCTCAAGGATCCGGCGAAGAACTACGTCTGGAACCGCATGCCGCACTTTCGCCTCAGCGACGAGGAAGCGAACCAACTCGCTGCCTATCTCGTGAGCACGGCGGCGCAGGAATTTTCCGGAGCCCCGAAAGGCGACGCCACCCGCGGCGCGCAACTCCTCGCCACGTCGAACTGCCTGAACTGCCACGCTGGCGTGCCACCAACGACGACGCCGACGCTCGCCGCCACGCTCGCGGGGGGCTGGAGCAAAGGCTGCCTCGCGCCGGATGCCGCGGCGCGCGGCAAGGCTCCAGACTTTGCCTTTGCGCCAGAGCAGCGGGACGCGCTCGTCGCTTTCGCGGCGCAGGGATTTGCCTCGCTGAAGCAGGACGCAGCCGCGGAATTTGCCGAACGGCAGATCAAGAACCTGCGCTGCACCGCATGCCACAGTGCCGACGGCGAGCCCAGCGTGTGGTCGCAACTCGAGGAGGAAATCAGCTCGCTCCAAACCGCCGCGCCGCTCGAAGAAGGCGAAGGGAAGCCGATCCACACCACCGCGCTCCCGATGCTCACCTGGCTGGGCGAAAAGCTGCGGCCCGATTACCTCGCGACCTTCATCGGCGGCCACACGGAGGACAAACCGCGCCCGTGGATCATCGGTCGGATGCCGGGATTTTCCGCCGCTGCGGAAGGGCTCGCCAAAGGATTGCCGCACGGCCACGGCTTCGGCGCGACGATCGCCGCCGAACCCGCGCCGGACGCCGAGACAGTGAAAGCGGGCGCCACGCTGCTCGGGGAAAATGGCGGCTTCAATTGCCTCCAGTGCCACACCCTCGGGGATCGCGCGGCCACCGCGGTCTTCGAAGCGCCGGGCCCGAATCTCGCGCTCACGCCAGTGCGGCTGCGGAAGGAATACTTTCACCGCTGGGCGATCGCGCCGACCCGCATCGATCCTGAGACGAAGATGCCGAAATTTGCCGACGAAGAAGGCCGCACCCAGCTCACCGACTTTTTCGAAGGCAAAGCCCGCGAACAGTTCGAGGCGATCTGGCAGTATCTGCAGACGCAGCGGCGCGAGCACCGGATTCGTCCTTGAACCCGCTGCGCTCGTTCTGAGAGCGTCCCGCCCTCATGTCCGGCCCGACCCCATCGCCGCAGAAAACTCTCGTCGTTGCGCAAGCTGGCATCGGCTATTGGGGGCCAAACATCCTCCGCAACCTTGTCGGCAATCCGCGCTGTCGGGTGAAGACCGCAGCGGACCTTTCGCCGGAGCGGCGGAAATTTGTGCAAGGTCTCTATCCCGGAGTCGCCACGACCGCCGATGTCGAGAGCATGATCGCCGACCCGGAGATCGACGCCGTGGTCATCGCCACGCCGGCCTCCACGCACTTCGATCTCGCGATGCGCGCCATCGCCGCCGGCAAACATGTGCTCGTGGAGAAGCCCTTTGCCACGACGGTTTCCGAGGTCGAGCAGATCGGCGCGGCGGCGACGAAAGCGGGGCTTGTCGCGATGGCCGCGCACACTTTCATCTTCAATGATGCGGTGCGTTACCTGAAGAAGCTCATCGATTCCGGCGAACTCGGCGAGGTGCGTTACATCTATAGTCAGCGGCTCAATCTTGGCCGCATCCGCGCGGACGTGGATGCGCTTTGGAACTTCGCGCCGCACGACGTGAGCATCATTCAGTACCTGCTCGGCGATCCGGAGCCCGCCTCCGTCCATCGGCAGGGCATGGACTATGTGCAGCCGGGCATCGAGGACGTCGTCTTCCTGCACATCGAGTATCCGCAGAAGGTGATGGCCCACATCCACGTGAGCTGGCTCGACCCGCACAAGGTCCGCTCGATGACCGTCGTCGGCACGAAGAAGATGGCCGTCTATGACGATGTGGCCGACGACAAGATCGCGATCTACGACAAGGGCATCGAACCCAAGGCCGTGCTCGGCCAGCGCATGGATTTCGACGCGCCCCGCCCGATGCAATTCACCCACCGCAGCGGCGACATCCTCATTCCGCGCATCGATTTCCGCGAGCCGCTGAAGGTCGAGATCGATCACTTTTTCGACTGCATCACGGGCGCCACGCCCTGCCTCACCGGACCGGCGCACGCGCGAGAAGTCATCCGCATCCTCAGCGCCGCAAAGCAATGAGCGAGCAACCACGGGTGCGGCAAAGCGGGATCGTCGGGGTGACCTTCGGCACGAACGTCACGATCATCGAGCCGGTCAATCTTTACGGCTGCACCATCGGCGAGAACTGCTTCATCGGGCCATTCGTCGAGATCCAGCGCGACGTGAAGATCGGGAGCTACTGCAAGATCCAGTCGCACGCCTTCATCTGCGAACTCGTCGAGATCGGCGACCACTGCTTCATCTCGCACGGCGCGATGTTTGTGAATGACCTCTTCGCCACCGGCGGCCCGGCGGGTGGAAAGAAGGAACTCTGGAAGGCGACGCGCATCGGCGACCACGTCTCCATCGGCACGAACGCGACGGTGCTCCCGGTGCGCATCTGCGACCGCGTGGTCATCGGCGCGGGCTCGGTGGTCACGCGCGACATCACGGAGCCCGGCATTTACGCGGGTAATCCGGTGCGGAAGTTGCGGATCCTGTAGCGCCTTCGTCGCTTGCCAGTGACGCGCTCCAGCCGAATGCTAAGCCCATGACCCTGCTGCAGAAACGCGACGCCGATCGCCAGGCCCGACGCCTCGTGCTCTTTGACGAGACCCGCGCCCGGCTGCGCGAGGTCCTTGCGGAAGTTCTGCCTGGAGTGCGCGTGATCGTCTTCGGCTCCCTCACGAAACGCGGCACCTTCAACGACGCCTCGGACATCGACCTCGCGCTCTTCGAAGAGCCAGCGGGCAAAAGCATCTTCGGCCTGATGGCGGACATCGATGAACGGATGCGCCGCCCGGTGGATATTCTGCTGCTCGAGAAAACTAGGTTGAAGGAAAAGATCCTGCGAGAAGGAGAGACATGGACGACGTAGCACTGACCGCATTGTGGAACGAGATGAAGAAGGACGTGGAAGTGGCGATCGGCGCATCTCAACTCGTCAAAGAGCGGTTGAGCGAAGGAACTCCGGCCGCCCTCGACAGTGCCGCGCATCACTACACGCGCTTTTTCAATGTCGTCGAACAGATGGGACTACGGATCGCCAAGGCTTTCGAAAACAACATCGATGACGAGCGTGGCTGGCACGCTGAACTCATCCGGCGCATGACCATCGGCATTTCTGGCGTACGTCCGCCGCTCTTTCCGGACGAGCGCGCTCCCGCTCTTCGAGAGCTGCGAAGATTTCGGCACGTTTTCAATCACGCGTACGATCTGGAGGTGGACGTCGAGAAGCTGCAATTTTTGCAGCGCTATCTGGATCGCGTCGCAACGCATCTGGCCTCGGACGCGCGGCGATTCATCGAAGGCGTCGCGGCCATGCACGGGCTGACCGTTCCCGCCGAGTAGTTACCGATCCCATGCACATCCCCTTCGTTGACCTAAAGGCGCAATACCACGCGCACCGCACCGAGATTGATGCGGCCATCGCGTCGGTGATCAGTGAGACGGCGTTCATCCGCGGCAAGTATGTCGCGGATTTTGAAAAGGCCTACGCGGCGAAGTATGGCGCGAAGCATTGTGTGTCCTGCGGGAACGGCACCGACGCGCTTTTCATCACGCTGAAAATGCTCGGCATCGGGGCGGGCGACGAAGTGATCACCACGGCCAATAGCTGGATCGCGTCGTCGGAAACGATCACGCAGACGGGCGCCCGCGTGGTCTTCGTGGATGTGGAGGAGGACTACTACGATCTCGATGCGGCAAAGATCGCGGACGCCATCACCCCGCGGACGAAGGCCATCCTGCCCGTGCATTTACTCGGCCAGCCGGCCCAGATGGATGTGATCATGGCGCTCGCCGGGAAGCATGGTCTGCACGTCGTGGAAGATTGCGCGCAGGCGCACTTCGCGACCTTCGCCGGGCGACGCGTCGGGACCTTTGGCAGCGCGGGCACCTTCAGCTTTTATCCCGGAAAAAATCTCGGAGCCTACGGGGACGCGGGCGCGGTGATCACCGACGACGATGCCCTGGCGGAGAAGGTGCGGATGTTTGCCAATCACGGCGCGGACCGCGTGAACAAACACGAGCACCTGATGGAAGGCGTATGCAGCCGGCTCGACGGGCTGCAAGCGGCGATCCTCTCCGCGAAGCTCCCGCACATCGACGCCTGGACGCAGGGCCGGCAGGAGAAGGCCGCGAACTACGACGCCCTCCTCGCCGGGGTGGCGGGCGTGGTCACGCCGAAGATCCGCCCGCAGTCCACGCACGTCTTTCATAACTACGTCATCCGCGCTGAGCGCCGTGACGCACTCCAGGTCTTCCTCAAGGAACGCGGCATCGACACCACCCGCCACTACCCGGTGCCCCTGCCATTTCTGAAGGCGTACGCTTACCTCGGCCACACGCCGGCAGACTTCCCAGTCGTGGCCCGCCAGGCCGCCGAGATTCTTTCCCTGCCCGTCTATCCCGAGATGAGCAGCGACCAACAGCAATACGCCACCTCCAACATCCGAGAATTCTATGCCCGCGGCTAATATCCTGATCACCACTTCGTCCTTCGCCAGCGGCGACGCGACCGTCGTCAATGGCCTCACCTCCGCGGGTTACGCGGTCGTCACCAATCCCTTTAAGCGCACGCTCACCGCGAGCGAAGTGACCGCGCTGCTTGCCGAGCATCGTCCGGTGGGGCTCATCGCCGGCGTCGAGCCACTGACCGGCAGCGTCATCGAATCCGCAGCCGCGCACCTCAAGATCATCTCCCGCTGCGGCACCGGCATCGACAACGTCGATCTCGAAACGGCAAAGCGCCTCGGCATTCCCGTCGTCAATACCCCCGCCGCACCGGCCGAAGCCGTGGCGGAACTTTCTCTCGGGCTCATCCTCGCCCTCATCCGCAACGTCGTCGTCCACGACCGCTCGGTGCGCGATGGCACTTGGAAAAAGCGCATGGGGCTGCTGCTTTCCGAAATCACCGTCGGCATCGTCGGCCTCGGGCGCGTCGGGCGGCGGGTCGCGGAAATCCTCCGCCCACTCGGCACCCGCATCCTGGGCACGGATGTGCAGCCCGACCACGATTGGATCGCGCGGCAAGGCGTCAGCCTCGTGGCCATGCCGCAGTTGATCGCGGATTCCGACGTCGTGAGCCTCCACCTGCCCTACGCCACCGGCGACCTGCATCGCCTGATGAATGCCGAACGCCTGGCCACCATGAAGCGCGGCAGCTTTCTCCTGAACACCTCCCGCGGTGCGCTCATCGACGAGCAGGCGGTGTGCGACGCGCTCCAGAGCGGCCACCTTGCCGGCGCGGCCATCGATACCTTTGAGCAGGAGCCCTACACCGGCGTCCTGCTCGGCGCGCCGAATGTCGTCCTCTCTCCGCATGCTGGATCCTACGCGCGCGCCACGCGCAATCGCATGGAACTCGAAGCGGTACAGAATCTTCTCAGGGGCTTGCAGTGACCACGCCGCAGGTACCACTACGCCTTTGAGCGTGGCGCGGGATCGCGGAAGAAAAGCAGGAAGACCGCGAGCACGGCCACCGAGCCCCAGGCCGGCGCGCGCCAGATACCCGGCCAGTCGTGCGCGAGTCCGTTCATGGGCGCGGCCAGGGTGTGCGCCGCGAGGACCCTGCCCGCGAGCAACGTACCGACGAATGCCCCGACTCCCCAGAGGATGAACGCGATGAAACCCTGCGCGGCGCCGCGGATGCGTTCATTCGCCTCGTCATCCACATAGAGCTGACCGGCGATGAAGAGGAAGTCATAGCACACCCCGTGGAGCAGGATGGCGGTGAAGATGAGCAAGACCTGGGCGCCCGGAGCTTGCGCGCTGCCCGCCAGCGCGAAGTAACGAACCGTCCACGCGAGGATGCCAAAGAAGATCGTCTTCTTGTAACCGAGTAACTTGAGGAAGATCGGAAGCAGAAAGAGAAAGATCACGTCCGAGACTTGGGCGAGGGACATCTTGGCCGCGAGGTTTTCCCACTTCAGCTCCGTGAGATAGATACCCATCATCACAAAGTAGAAATAGAGCGGGATGCAGATGAGGAACATGCAGAGGATGAAGATCGCGAAGGACGGCTTGCGCAGCAGCGCGAGCGCATCGAGGCCGAGGATTTCGCCGAGACTCACATTCGCACCCACCTTTTTCGGCGGAGTGTGCGGCAGGGTCAGCGAGAAAAGGCCGAAGAGGATGGAGATGCCACCCGCGAGGTAGAACTGCACGGCCGATTGCTCTCCCTTGAGGAAGCTGAGCGTCACCCCGCCCGCGATCCAGCCCAATGCCGAGAGCATCTTTATCCGGGGAAAGTCGGTCTTCGGATCGGCAAGGTGGTGCAGCGAGAGCGAGTTCCCCAGCGCGAGCGTCGGCACATAGAGGGCACAGTAAAGAATGAGCACAGGATAGAAGCTGGCAAAATCCTGCAACCGCGGCAGCCAGCAGAGGACCGCGCCGCCCGCGATCCCGAGGACCGCGAGTAACTTCTCCGAAGCAAAGTAACGATCCGCGATAAGTCCGACAAAGAAGGGCGAGATCATCGCTCCAATGGCAAACGCACCGTAAGCCGCACCGATCTGACCTCCTTCAAACTTCAAGGTATTCGCGAGGTAAGTCCCCATGCTCACATACCACGCTCCCCAGATGTAGTACTGGAGGAACATAAAGAACGAGAGCTTCAGTTTAATGGTGGTTTGCATGGTGACTGGGGTGGAGCCTTTGCGAAGGTTCAGTTGCCTTTGTCGCGGTAGTTGAGCGGCGGCTTTTGTTCCGCCGGGAGGCGCGAACGGTATTCCTTGCCGGCCTTGCGTTCGGTGAAGCTCTTCTTGGCGGCGGCGAGTTCCTGCGGATCGGTGAGGAGGTCGAGCGCGGTCACGGCGAGCACCTTCACCGCGACCATCATGCCTTTGTGCCCGATGCTCATCCCGGCGCAGGCCGTGGACTGCCACGAGTGCCCCGGCGAGCCCGGGACGAAGGTCGCGGTCTTAAAGCCCGCCGTCGGCACCAACCAACTCACGTCCGCCACGTCGGTGGACCCGTAGCCGATGCCGTCGTCGATTTTCAGGATCTGCGTCTCGCTGCCAGGGGCGGGCACGGTGAGCCCTTCCGCGACAAAGGTCTCGCGGAGCGCGGCGGCGAAGGATTGCTCCTCCGGGGTGTAAGTCACGCCGCCCACCACGCGCAGGTTGCGATCGAGCAGCGCCGCGAGGGCATCGTTGGCCAGGGTGTTGTAAGCGCTGTTGATCAGTTCGAGTTCAAACTGCGTCTCGGTGGCCAGCGCGCCGCCTTCGGCACACTTCAAGATTCGCGGCCACACCGCATCGAGCGTCGTCATCTCCGGCGAGCGCAGGTAGAGATACACCTCGGAAAAAGCGGGCACGACATTCGGCGCGTCGCCGCCATTGGTGATGACGTAGTGGAGGCGCGTGGTCTGCGGGACGTGCTCGCGGAGGAGGTCGACGCCGTGGGTGAAAAGCATCACGGCATCGAGGGCCGAGCGCCCTTTCTCCGGCGAACCCGCAGCGTGCGCGGCCTTTCCTCGGAAGCGAAACTTGCCCGTGATATTCGCGAGGCTGGTGGCGACGCTCGCGCGATTTTCGCTCCCGGGATGCCAGTGCAGGACCACGTCGCAATCCGTGAACGCGCCCGCGCGCGCCATGTAGATTTTCCCACCGCCACCCTCCTCCGCCGGGCACCCGTAGAAGCGCACCGTGCCCGGGATCTTCTTTTCCGCGAGCCACTCCTTCACCGCGATCGCCGCTGCTGCCGAGGCGGTGCCGAAAAGATTGTGCCCGCACCCATGGCCCGGCGTCGTGCTGCGCAGCGGTCGCTTTGCCGGCACCGCCTCTTGGAAGAGTCCGGGCAGCGCGTCGTATTCGCCGAGGATGCCGATGACCGGCCCGCCGCTCCCGGCCTGCGCGGTGAAGGCCGTGGGAATTTCGGCCACGCCCTCCGTGATCGTAAAGCCCGCCGCCCGCAGTTCGTCCCGCAGGAGCGCGGCGCTTTTCGTCTCCTGGTAGCCGACTTCCGCAAACTCCCAGATCTTGCGCGAGACCTCGCCGAAGTGCTCCGCCCGCGCGTCGATGCGCTGAAAGAGCACGGCGCGATCGGTCGGTGCGAGTTGCGGAAACGCGGGTGCGCCGAAGGCCGCGACCAGCAGGAGAAACGGGAGGAATTGCTTCATCGGTGCGACGAGGAGACGGCAAGTTGGCGATTCCCCCCAGCGCTGGCCAGCCGAATGCGGCAGACCTGCGTCGCCTTCGGGCGCGCTAGTTTTTTGCCTGCGCGCTGAGGAGCGCGAGACGCAGTTCGTGGAGCGTCGCGGGATTGTCGGGCTGCAGCGCGAGGGAGTGTCGCCAGTAGCGGATGGCGGTCTCGCGATCGCCGCGGCGCGCGTGGACGCTTGCCGCGAGATCGAGCATGTGCGGGTTCGGACCGGTGACGGCGAGGGAGTGCTCGAAGAGCGTCTCGCTGTCGCTCCAAACGCCCACCTGCCGGGCGGTCATCGCACCGAGTACGATGAGAAGCGCCGCTGCGGCGGGAGCGCGAAGACGGACAGCGGTGCGCGGCCAGAGGCGCTCTGCGGACCAGACGAGCGCGACGAAAAGGCCGATCTGCGCGAGGTAAGTGAAGCGGTCCGCCCGCGCCTGGCAGCCGACTTGCACGAGACCGAGTGAGGGGAAGAGCATGCCGAGAAAGAGCAGCCAGCCGGTGAGCAGCCATGGCTGGGTTTTTCTCAGACGCCAACCAGCAAAGGTGATCGCCGCGAGGAGCGCGAGCGCGGCGAGCGCGGGCAGCCAGTGGGCCACGGTCGGGTGCGGATAGATGACGGCAAACTCGGTGGGGAAAAGGAGCTGGCGGAGATAGGCGACGACGGAGGTGAGCGCATTCGTGATGCGCGCATCGAGCGGGAGTTCTGCGAGGCTCACGATGGTGTCGCGGGGGGTGGTGGCCCAGGTGGCCAGGCGCGAGGCGGCGACGGAGAGGACGAAGAACGGCACTTTTTCCAGAAGCAGCCGCTGCCACGAATTCGTGGACCACCGGCGCAGCGGCCACGCATCCAACAAGAGCAGCACGCAGGGAATCGTGACGGCCATGGGCTTGGCGAGGAGCGCGAGGGCGAAGGCGGTGAAAGTCGCGAGCCAAGGGAGCAGGCGTGGGTGGCGGACGTAGTGCGTCCAGCTCAGCAGCGCGAGCAGCGAGAAGAAGGCGCAGAGGACATTCTTCCGCTCCGCGACCCAGGCAACGGATTCCACATTGATCGGATGCAGACCGAAGAGCGCGGCGACGAGCGCGCTCGGCCACAGACGGCCAGTGAGCCGCTGCAGCGTGAGCAAGAGCAGCACGGCGGCGGCCGCGTGCCAGAGCACATTTTCGAGATGCATGAGCCGGGCATCGAGGCCGAAGAGGCTCACATCCGCCATGAAGGAGCACGTCGTCAGCGGCACCCAGAGGCTGGCGTGGGGCGTGGTGAAAGCGGTGCGCACTCCGTCCGGCGTCAGGCCCTGGCGGACGAGGTCGTTTTCGTAAATGTGGCTGGCGTCATCGAGGGTGATGAAATCGCAGTTCAGCACCCCAGAAAAGACACTGAGGATCGCGGCCACGAGCGCCAGGGCGATGAGGCGGACGCGGGACGTTTCCGAAAGGTGGTGCAGGTGGTTGACCAAGACATCACCCACCGAAGCAGGAGGGCTGCCACCCGGGACGGCGGCGCTCCCAGTGAGGCTAGCGCGGCGCGGCGGGCAACTCGACGATCTCCGCGGTCAGCGTGACCTCCTGCCCTCCGCGCAGCACCACGATCTCGATCTTCGCCCCGATCTCCGCCTCGGCCACGCGGCTGCGCAGGGCCAGGATGTCGGCGATGCCGTGGCCGTTGAATTTGCGGATGATGTCGCGCGGACGGATGTCCGCTCGCGCGGCGGGAGAATCTGCCATCACGCGCGTGACCAGCGCGCCGCTGGTCTCGCGGACGCCGGCCTGCGGGGCGAGTTCCGGGGTGAGATCCACCATGTCCACCCCGAGATAGCCACGCACGATCCGCCCGCGCTCGAGCAGGCTTTGCAAGGCGCGGCGCGCGACATTCGACGGCACGGCGAAGCTGATCCCCAGCCAGCTTCCGTTCTCGCTGTAGATGGCCGTATTGATGCCCACGATCTCGCCGCGCAGGTTGAGGAGCGGGCCGCCGGAGTTGCCTTGATTCACTGCGGCATCGGTCTGGAAAAATTCCACACCGCTGTCCGCCATGGCGCGGCGGCCTTTGGCGCTGACGATGCCGGTGGTCACGGTTTCGGAGAGGCCAAAGGGATTGCCGACCGCGAAGACCATCTGGCCGACCCGGACGTCATCGCTATTGCCGAGCACGAGGGGCTCGATATTTCGCGCGTCGATCTTCAGCACCGCGATGTCCGTCAGCTCATCGCTGCCGATGAGCCGGGCGGGCTCGGAACGGCCATCTGTGAGCTGCACCATGATGCTGTCCATGTCCTTGATGACATGGTGATTCGTGAGGATGTGACCTTCCTTTGAGACGATGACGCCCGAGCCGAGCGAAGTCTGCAAGCGCTCGCGCGGCTGGCGGGGCTGACGATTGCGGAAGAGAAACTCGAAGGGGTCGATGGCTTCCGGGAGCTGCACGCGGCGCTGCGTATTCACGCTGACCACGCTCGGGATCACGGCGGCGACGATGCGTGAATATTCCGCATCGAGCGCGGAGAGCACCTGCACATCTTTCGGGTCGATCTTCGGCCCCGAAGCCGGCGTGTATCTTCCGGAACCGCGCCCGGGGCCGCCGCTACTCGTGAGCTGCGTGTAGCGGTAGATGGCAAAGCCCGCGAGGACCGCCAGCAGGACCAGAAAAAGTGAACGTCGCATGAGCGCTGGAGTGTATGGAGCCGGCCGCAGCGCCGCTCAACTTTGAAGTGCGTGGAGCTTTGCGAGCGCGCGACCGCTGGCGAGCTGCTCACGACCTAGCTCGAGCCCGGCGGCGAGGTCCGGGGCGAGGTGCGTGATGACGAAGCCAGCGGCGGCATTGAGCAGGACGATGTCGCGGCGCGGGCCACGGTCGGAGCCGTCGAGGATGGCGGTGAGGAGCGTCGCATTTTCCCGACGATCGCCACCGCGCAGCTCGTCCATCGCGCAGGGCGCAAGGCCGAGCTCGCGCGGCTCGACGGTGAACTCGCGGATGTCGCCATCGACGATCTCGCGCACTTCGGTCGGGCCGGTGAGCGAGAGTTCATCCATGCCGCTGCCGTGTACTGCCCAGGCGCGGGCGCGCCCGAGGACGGCGAGGGTCTCGGCGTATTTCGGAAGAAGCACGGGGGAAAAAACGCCGACGAGCTGATAGGCCGGGCGCGCAGGATTGAGCAGCGGGCCGAGGAGATTGAAAACGGTGGGGATGCCTTCGGCAGCGAGCGCCTTGCGCACTGGGACGATGGCCTTGAAGGCCGGGTGATAGGCTGGCGCGAAAAGAAAACCGAGGCCGTGCTTTTCCACACCCTGCCGGAGCGCTTCGGGCGGGAGATCGATCTTCACGCCGAGTTCCTCGAGCACATCCGCACCGCCGCATTTCGAGGTGATGGCGCGGTTGCCATGCTTCACCACGCAGACCCCGCCCGCGGCGAGGACGAACATCGCGGTGGTCGAGATATTGAAAAGCTCCAGCTTGTCGCCACCGGTGCCGCAGACATCCAGCATCGGTCCGGGCAAGGCCGCCGCATCGAGCTGCGGATCGATCGCGCGAGCGAGCAGCGAACGTGCAAAGGCCGCGATCTCCGCTGCCGTCTCCCCTTTCGCGCGCAGCGCCCGGAGAAAGTCGGCCTTCGTGGCGTCGGCGATCTCGCTGGAGACAAGCCCGGCGACAGCGTGCTCCACTTCCTCGGCAGTGAGGTCGCGCGCGGCTTTGAGGTGTTCGGTGAGAGACTGCATAGGGTGAAAGGATGAAGGATGAGGGATGAAGGATGAAGTAGTCAGGCGCTTCGCGCTCCATCTTCTTCACCCTTCATCCTTCATCTTTCCTCCTTTCGTCGAGTCCGCACTCGCCTTCACGGCACGCCCCCCGCTACGTAAACCCCCGCCATGAAAAAAGAGAGCCTCGACACGCATCAGAAGGCGCTGCAGATCAATCTCGACCCGCGCTGGTACGGCACCTTCGCCGAAATCGGCGCCGGCCAGGAAGTCGTCCGCTGGTTTTTCCGCGTCGGCGCGGCCGCAGGGACCATCGCCAAATCCATGTCGGCCTACGACATGACGGTGAGCGACGCCATCTACGGCCAGACGGAACGCTACGTCTCGCGCCCGCGCCTCCAGGCCATGCTCGACCATGAGCACAAGCTGAACATCGAGCGCCTCGGAGAAGCCCGTGGCGACAATACTGCGTTCTTCGCCTTTGCCGACACCGTCGTCGCGCGCAGCTTCAAAGGCGGCAACGAATGCCACGGCTGGATGGGCGTGAAATACCAGGCCCATCCGCGCGACGAAGCCAGCCAGATAACGCTCCACATGCGGATGCTCGATGCGGAAGCATCGCTCCAGCAGGAGGCGCTCGGCATCCTCGGCGTGAACCTGCTCTACGGCGCGTTTTTCTATCATCACGAGCCCGAGATGCTCGTGGAGAGCCTGCTCGACTCCCTGACCATCGGCCGCATCGAGATCGACGTCATCGCTTTCAATGGCATCGAGTATCGCTACGTGGACAACCGGATCATGGCGCTGAAGCTCGTGCAGCTCGGCCTCTCCGGCGCGGCGATGTTTGGCCCCACCGGCGAAGTCCTCCAGCCGAGCGAGGTGCTCTACAAGCGCCCGGTGCTCGTCGAGCGCGGCAGCTTCCGCCCCGTCACCCATGTGAATGTGGACATGCTCAAGTGCGCCCTGGACAAATTCCAGGCCGACCCGGCGGTGGCGGGGAAAAATGTGCTCACGCTCGGTGAGATCACCATGCGTAATCTGCTCGCCGAGGGCGCGGAGGTCGATCGGCGGGACTTTCTCGCCCGCGCCGATCTGCTCGCGGCGGCTGGCATGACGGTGCTGATCTCGGATTACTTCGAGTATTACCGGCTCGCTGCCTATCTCGCGTGGCGGACGAAAGAGCGCATCGGCATCGTCATGGGCGTGCCGAGCCTCATCGAGATCTTCGATGAGAAGTACTACACCCAGCTTCCCGGCGGCATCCTGGAGTCCTTCGGCCGGCTCTTTAAGAATGACCTGAAGCTCTTCGTCTATCCGTACAAAGACGCGGCGACGGGCGAAGTGAAGACTGTCGATAACATCGAAGTCGCGCCGGAACTGCGGAAGCTCTACGGCTACTTGCAGGATCGCGGCAGCTTCGTGGGCCTCGATAATTTCAACCCCGACTTCCTCCACATCTTCTCCCGCGAAGTGCTCAAACGCATCCCCACTTCGGATCACTCCTGGGAAGAGATGGTCCCGACCCAGGTCGTCGAGGTCATCAAAAAGCGCGGCTTCTTTGGCTACGGGAAGCATCGGATGGAGTAGGCGACGCGAGTTCGGTGGATGGCGCGCTCCGAGCGCGTCGTGCGAATGCGCTTCCTGCCGCAGAGGGTGTTGTCTAGCTTCCCGGAGTGCGCCCGGCCCTGCTGCGATCCGTCCTCTCCGTTTTGTCCGTCCTGCTGCTTGCTGCGTGCAAGCCTGCGGCCCCACCGGCTGCGAGTTCCTCACCAGCAAAGGAACGGATGGCGGAACCCAGCGCGTTGAAGCTGCGCTTCACCTACGGTTCGGAGAAGGAGGAGTGGGTGAAGGCGGTCACGGCGGATTTCAATCAGCGTAATATCAAGACTACCGCCGGAAAACCCATCCGCGTGGAGGCCGTGGCCAAGGGCTCGGGTGAACTGATCGACGGCCTGCTCGCCGGCACGGATCGCGCGCATCTCGCGAGCCCGGCGTCGGGCGCTTTCGTGAAGCTCGGCAACGCTCAATCCCGCGCGCGCTCGGGCGCGGATTTGCTCGGCTCCACGGAGAATCTCGTGCTCTCGCCCGTGGTCATCGCGATGTGGCAGCCGATGGCGGAGGCGATCGGCTGGGGGAAAAAGCCCGTGGGCTGGAGCGACATCCTCGCGGTCGCGGGCAGTCAGCAGGGCTGGGGCGCGTTCGGCTTTCCGCAGTGGGGGCAGTTTAAGTTTGGGCACACGCATCCGCAGTTCAGCAATAGCGGACTCATCTCGCTCTTCGCGGAAGTGTATGCGGCGACGGGGAAAGTGGGCGGGCTCACGCTCGATGACATCGCCAAGCCCGAGACGGCAAAGTATCTCGCGGGCATCGAGCGCTCGGTCGTCCACTACGGCAGTTCCACGGGTTTCTTCGGGAAGAAGATGTTTGCCAACGGCCCCGAATATCTCAGCGCGGCGGTGCTGTACGAAAACATGGTCATCGAGTCGCGCGGGCCGACTTACCGGCTGCCTTTCCCAATCGTCGCGATTTATCCGAAGGAAGGCACCTTCTGGAGTGACCATCCGGTGGGTGTGGTCGAGCGCGAATGGGTCACGCCAGAGCATCGCGAGGCGGCCAAGAGTTACATCGCCTTTCTGCTCGAGCGTCCGCAGCAGGAACGCGCGTTGCAATTCGGCTTCCGCCCGGCCGCCGTGGATGTCGCGCTCGGGGCGCCGATCGACGCCGCGCACGGCGTGAATCCCAAGGAACCGCAAACCACTCTCGACCTGCCGAGCACGGAGGCCATGGATGCAATCCTGCGGCTCTGGCAGCAAAACAAGAAGCACTCGAACATCACGCTCGTCTTCGACGTGTCTGGCAGCATGAAGGTGGGCAACCTCATCGAGAACGCCCGCGACGGAGCGCTCGAACTGCTCAAGGCGCTCGGTGACGAGGATTCCTTCGCGCTCGTGCCCTTCAACAACACGGTGCTCTCGCGCGACGATCCCACGCTGCTGCGCCAGACGCGCTCCCAAGCGGTGCAGAGGACCAATTCGCTCTTCGCCAGCGGCGGCACCGCGCTCTACGACGCGATCCTCGCCGCCTACCGGCAACAGATGGCGCGCGCGTCCACCAACACGGACAAGATTTCCGCCGTCGTCGTGCTGACCGACGGCGCCGACACCGATAGCAAAATCAAGCTCCCTCAGCTTCTCGAGCAACTCCGCTTCGACGCCGAGCGGAACAGCATCCGCGTCTTCACCATCGGCTACGGCGGCGCTGCGGAGAACAAGGTGCTGAAGCAAATCTCCGACGCCACGCAGGCAAAATTTTACGTCGGCACGACCGACAACATCCGCGAAGTCTTCAAGGACATCTCCACTTTCTTCTGACCTATGGCCGACGAACCCAAATTCACCTTTCTGGGCAAGCTCTTCATCTTTCTCTTCGTCGCCGCGTGCGCCTTCGGGGCGTATCGGATGTTTCGCAAGGAACCGATCGCGATCGGCGTGCCGCCGCGCGCGGCGACTCCGACTGTGGACACTCCCGCGACCGAGGTCCACACGGCTGGCGGTCAGGACGCGTCCGTCGAGATCGGCATCGCTTACGGCACGGAAAAACAGCGCTGGCTCATCTGGGCGTCGGACGAGTTTGCAAAGACCGCCCAGGGCCGAAAGACAAAGATCAATCTCATCCCGATGGGTTCGCTCGATGGCGCGAATGCGGTGCTGCGCGGCGATCAGCGGATCACCGTCTGGAGTCCGGCGAGCGCGCTGTACAAGGATGTCTTCGCGCAGGAATGGACGCTCAAGAACAACAAGAACCCCATCGTCCGCGAAGAGGCGCTTGCACTCAGCCCGATGGTCTTTGTGCTCTGGCAGGAGCGCCACGAATCCTTCGCCGCAAAATACAAGGACGTGAGCTTCGAGACCGTGGCTGCCGCCTTGCGCGAAGCGGGCGGCTGGGACGCGATCGCGCAGAAGCCAGAGTGGGGACTGTTTAAGTTCGGCCACGCGCATCCCAATCAATCGAACAGCGGCCTGATGACCCTCGTGCTCATGGCCTACGACTTTCACAACAAGAACCAGGGCCTCACCCTCAAGGCGCTGCTCGACCCGAAATTCCAGACGTGGATGAACGGCATCGAATCCGCCGTGACCGGCCTCTCCGGCAGCACCGGCAATATGATGCGCGACATGGTGCTGCGCGGTCCATCGAGCTACGACGCGCTCTTCGTCTATGAAAATGTCGCCATCGACTACCTCAAGAATGCCGAGGGCCGCTGGGGCCAGCTCCACATCGCCTACCCGAAGCGCAATCTGTGGAACGACAATCCCTACTACATCCTCGACGTGCCGTGGAGCGACGCCGCGCAGCGCAAGGCCGCCGGCGCCTTCCTCGACTTCCTGCTCACCGAAACCATCCAGCGCGAGGCGCTCAAGCACGGCTTCCGCCCCGGCAATCCCGCGGTGCCCGTGAAGTTCCCGGAGAGCCCGTTCACGGTGTACGCGCAGAACGGGCTGCAAATCGAAGTCGGGACCGTCTGCGAAACACCCAAGGCCGAGGTCATCAAGACGCTGCTCGACATCTGGCAGCGCGGCCAGAGCGGACGCTGATTCGCGAGCTGTGTGGCGCTACCTCAAAGCCGCCTTTCACGCGCGGCCCGACATCCCCGGCCTCGGGCGGTTGCCGGTGAATCTCATCGCGCTCATCGGCCTGACCATCCTTGGGTTCGGACACCCGGGATTCTGGCTGCTCGGCGCCGGCGGCGAGGCGGCCTATCTCGCCGCGCTCGCCACGAACCGGCGCTTCCGGCGTCTGATCGACGCGCAGGATTTGCAGCTCCAGAGCGGCGAGGAAAACGACCAGCGGCGCGGCGTCATCGAGACCCTCTCGGAGCAGCGACGCGCGCGGCTCGCTTCAATCGAAGCGCGCTGCGCGAAAGTCATCAAACTGCATCAGAACGCGCAGACCGACGGGTTTGTGGTCGATGGCAACCGCGAGGCGCTCGCGAAACTCCAGTGGCTCTATCTCAAGCTGCTCGTCGCGGAGCAGAATCTCGAAAACATCCAGACCGCCATCGCCGAGGAACATCTCCGGCGGCAGATCGAAGAAATCGCGGGCGAACTGCGGGATGAAGATCTCACACGGTCCTTGCGCGAGTCGAAGGAAGCCACGCTGCACATCCTGGAAAAGCGGCTCACGAACTTGAACCGGCGCGAAGAATCGCTCGAAGAGATCGGCAGCGACCTCGTGCGGATCGAAGCGCAGATCGATCTCGCCCTGGAAAACGCCGGGATGCGCGGCGGCCAGCCCGAGACCATCTCCGCGAATATCAAACTCGTGAGCCACCTCCTGGACGACTCCGTCTTCGGCGACTCGAGCGACTCGATCACCGCGCTGGACCGCACCTTCGGCACCGAAGACTCGCAGGCGCAGTAGTAGGGCAGGCATCCCTGCCTGTCGTCGTCCGCCGGGCTTCCAGCCTGGCATGTTCGGTGTGCGCAAGCCGGGCAGGATGCCCGGCGGACAACCACAGGCTAGAGGCCTGCACTACTACCGCCCACGGAACGCCTCCGGCACGAACTCCGCATCGCTCGCTTCCGCGACGGCGAGGCCGATCTGGAAATCCATGATCTCCCGCGCGACCGGACTGCGATACCCGGCGAGCACCGTGCGGAGCACTTCGCTCAGCGGTGCGCCGCCGGTTTGCACGGTGCGGTAGAGTTTGATTGCCAGCGTCTCGGCAGCGCCGGGTGTGAGAAGCGTCGGGAGTAAATCGCGGAGCGCGGGGAATTCCGTTTCGGGGATTTCGAGATCGAGTCGTTTCGCGAGCACTCGCAGGAGCGAGAAGCTTTCCTCCGGCGTCGTTGTCGGGAAGATCGGGATCTTCATATCCACGCGACCCGGTCGCTTGAGATCGACTTCGATCAAGTCCGGCCGGCTTGAGGCGAGGATCCAGACGATTTTCCCGCGGTTGGCCGTGTTGCTCATCTCTTTCGCAAACATCGAATACACGCGGCCCGAGAGGCCCGAGTCGTTGCTCCCGGCGTCGCGGCGTCCGAGCGCCTGATCGGCTTCGTCGATGAAGACAAAGCACCGCCCGAGCGCCTGGAGCAAGCGGAAGATTTTTTCGAGATTGCCCTCAGTGCTGCCCACCCATTTGTCGCGGAAGTTTTTGATCTTCACCACGGGGACGTCCGCCTCGCCGGCCAGGCACTCGACGAGGTACGTCTTGCCCGTGCCCACCGGGCCGCAGACCAGGTAACCCATCGGCATCGCGCGGAGATCGTTCTGCTTCCACAGCGCCAGATCCTGGCGCAGCCACTCCTTGAGCTTTGGCTGGCCGTGGAAATCGTCGAGCGTGCGCCGCGATTCGGTGAACTCGATGAGCCCGTTGCAATCCTTCTCCACGAGTTCCTTTTTCAGCTTCACGAGATCGGCGGCGCGGATCGGTGCGCGGCGATGCTCGGCCAGCTTGAGCATATTGCCGGCGGCATTGAGCGTCGCGCCGGTGAGTTGCGCGGCGAGTCGCGGCAGGTCGGTGGAAAATTCCCGCAGCGCCGCCGGATGCCGCTCCACGAAAATCTCGAACGCGCCGCGCATTTCCTCCGGCGCAGGCAGCGGCAGCTTGATCGCGGCGGTTTGCGGATTGTTCACGAGCAGCGGATGCAGGTCGTTCAGATTCTCGACGATGAGGAAACTGACGAGCGACGAACGCAGCAGCAGTTTGTCGCCGGACCATTCGCGCAGCAGAGAGGCGAGGGCGTTGAGGTCGTAGTTCAGCGCGCCGGGCACCGCGGGCGCGACGAGCTGCGCGGCCTTGACCACGCAGCCCACCTGCACCGCCGGCTGCCCGAGTTGCGCGAGATTCGCCGCGTAGCGGAAGTAATGGGTGCAGGCCTCGATCGCCCCGCGCGGCGAGCGCCGATCGATGCTCTCCTGGGCGCTGCGCCACTGCGAAAAAATCTCGCCGCCCTTTTCCACACGCAAGCCATTGCCGAGATCGTAGCTGAGGATGACCTCGAACCGCGGCAGCAGCACTTTGTGCAGAAAATCGTCGAGTGTCCCGAGTGCTGCCTGACCGCCGAGCGGGAGGAGGAATTGATCGCCAGTGTTGCCGTAGAGGATGAACTGATTCGCCGACTGGCTCTCATAGAGCGCGATCAGTTCGGTCGCCCACGAGGGGAGAGCGGGCGCGGTCATCCGTGGATGCCTACGCCTGCGTCTCGGGGCCGAGCGTCTTCGTTACCGTGGTCGCTGCGGGCGCGCTCTCGGCGGACGGCGTCTCCAGCGCGAGACCTTCCCGCGCGGCAAAGTCCGCCAGTGCTTGATCCGCGAGCGCCTTCTGCTCCTCCTCCTTCACGCGCACCCCGGTCATGTCGATGGAATCCCGCGCGACCCGCGCCCGGCCCGCCGCCTTCTCCCGATCCTCCTCCACCATCTCGTGCAGCCGATTCAGCGTGTCGCCCGAACCACCGATGGTGCTGACCATGCCCGCCGCCATTTCCGCCATCTCCGCCGTGGCCTTCTTGATCTTCAGATCGGTGAGGCTGTACTTCAGCGCCTCAATCTTGTCCTGCGCCGCCTTGATGGATACATCGCGCGCCCGGATGAGCTCCTGATATGTCTTCTCCGCCTGCGCGAGCTGGGTGCGATTCTCGGTGAGTTGCGAAGTGACCGACTGGAGCCGCAGCGCGTACTGCCCCGCGGCGTCGCGATTGCCGGCGCGCAGATTCGCCGTGGCCTTGGCACGCAGGTCGCGCTCCTCGGTTTCGAGCTTTTTCACCTGCGTCATGAGTCGCTCGCACAACCCAGCGTGCGACGCGAGACCTTGATTGTAATTGGCGATCTGCTTGCGCAGATTTTCCTTTTCCACCTCCATCAGCGCCTCGGGATTGGCCCGCTCCATCCCTGAGACAAAGAGGCCGAGAAACCCACGGAAGAGATTGGCGATGCGCTTGAACATAGGGACGTGGAATGGAGACTATCGCCCGGCAAAAGAGCGGGCAATCCCCAAGAGCGCAGCGCACCCGCCTCTCCCGCATGGCTTTCCTCGACTTCCATTTCTTCTCCGCTGCGCTCGGCGTCACTTGCTCGACGCAGGTGCTCATCCCGCAGGCGACTGCCTCGCAGGTTGGCATGGTGGGATGCGGGCATCCAGCACGTGCTCGAATGGCTGGAGATTTTCCTGCTCAACTTTTCGCCCGGCGTGGGTTCTCCTCAGCACCATGAACCTCAAAGCAACCCTCACCGCGCTCTTCTCCCTCGCCTTCCTCCCCATCACTTCCCATGCCGAGCCACTGGCCCTTGGCGCACCGGCTCCCGACATCAGCGGGGTCGATCAGAATGGCAAGACCGTGAAATTCAAAGACGTGTATGCGAAAGGCCCGACGCTCGTTTATTTCTATCCCAAGGCCGACACCGGCGGCTGCACCAAACAGGGCTGCAGCATTCGCGACTCCTGGACCGATCTCCAGGCGAAGGGCATGCAGGTGCTTGGCGTGAGCATCGATCCGGTCGAAGCGCAGAAGAAATTCGCGGACAAAAATCAGTTCCCTTTCACCCTCATCGCCGACGCCGACGGCAAGGTCGCTGCGGCCTTCCAGGTGGACATGAGAGGCAAGATGACGATGCGCCAATCGTTCCTCGTCAAAGACGGCAAGATCGCCTGGACCATGCTCAAAGCCTCCACCGAAACTCATGCCAAGGACGTGCTGGACGCCGTCGCGGCGCTGCCAAAAAAATAACCCGCCGAGCGTTTTTCACGAACGCGCGACTTCGCAAGAGGTCGCGCGTTTCGTTTTGCGCCGCGCGCTTTGGAGTGCGGTGACTTGTCACCGCTTTCGCGCGAGCGACTTGTCGCTCGGCCCTGTCCCGTCCCACACCCACCGCAGCGGACAAGTCCGCTCCACCACAAAGCGCGGACAAGTCCGCGCAGTCCAAAGCGCTACTTCGCCCGCGGATGGAAGCGGTGATGGACGCTTTTCAGGTGCCGCTGATCGACATGCGTGTAGATCTGCGTCGTCGCGATGTCGGCGTGGCCGAGGAGTTCCTGGATGATTCGCAAGTCCGCGCCATTTCCGAGCAGATGGGTGGCAAAGCTGTGCCGGAGGAGGTGCGGATACACATTCGTTTCGAGGCCCGCGAGTTTCGCCGCGCCTTTCACGATCTGCCAGACCCGCACCGTGGTGAGCTTGGTGCCGCGGGCGGAGAGGAAGACTTCATTGCCTGTGCGTTTCTTCACCTGCGCCGGACGCTCACGCGCGAGATATAGCTGGATGGCAGCGCACGCCTTGCTGCCCACGGGCACGAGCCGCGTTTTGCTGCCCTTCCCGGTGACGCGCAGAATGCGGTTGTCGAGATCGAGGAATTCGAGCCGCGCATTCACCAATTCGGACACCCGAAGCCCGCTGGCATAGAGCAGCTCAAGCATCGCTCGATCGCGCAGCCCGCGCGGCGCGTTCACATCGATGCCGTCGAGCAGCCGCTCCACTTGCAGCTCATTGAGCGTCTCCGGCAGATAGCGCTCGATGCGCGGCAGCGGGAAGACCTCCGCCGGGTCACGCTCCAGCCGCTTCCGCGCGACCAGCCAGCGGAAGAAGATCTTGATCGCTACCACCACGAGCTTGATCGACGAAGCCGCGAGACCCGTCCGTTTTTTGTGCGCGAGGTAATCCGTGATGAGCGCCGACGTCACCTCTCGCGCTTCGAAGACCGGCTCCGGAGGCGGCGTGCCCACTCGGATCATCTGCTGCAACGCCGCGTCCCCGATTTGCTCCACGAGCCGCCGCCGCTCGAGCCAATGCGCGAAGCCCTCCAGCGAAAGGCGCGTCGAGAGCTGGTAATTATCCGAGAGCCCGCGCTCGGTCGCGAGGTAGAGGAGGAAGTCTTCGATCTCAGCGCGCACGCTGCGGCTTTAACAGAACCGCCGCACTTCAACAGCTTCCTTCCAACTTCCGTCCCGTGAGACGCTCGAAAGCTTCGAGGTACTTCGCGCTCGTCCTGGCGATGACTTCCGACGGCAGCGCGGGGGCCGGCGGCGTCTTGTCCCAGGGGAGCGTCTCGAGGTAGTCGCGGACGAATTGCTTGTCGTAGCTCGGCGGGCTGATGCCGGTGCGGTATTCGTCCGCGGGCCAGAAGCGGGAGCTGTCGGGCGTAAGGCATTCGTCGATCAGGATCACGCGGCCATCGAGCAGGCCAAACTCGAACTTCGTATCCGCGACGATGATGCCTCGCCCGGCAGCGTAGGCACGCCCTTCTTCGTAAATGCGCAGACTCAGCGCGCGCACTTGCGTGGCCACGTCTTCGCCAACGATGCGCCGGCATTCGTCCCAGGAGATGTTTTCGTCGTGGCCGCTCGCGGCTTTGGTCGAAGGCGTGAAGATGGGCTCCGGCAATTGCTGCGCCTGCTGCAAGCTGGCTGGCAAGGCGATGCCGCAGATGCTCTGGCGCTCGCGATATTCCTTCCAGCCACTGCCGGCGAGGTAGCCACGCACCACGCACTCGACGGCAAGCGGCTGGGCTTTTTTCACGACCATCGCCCGCTGGGAAAGCTGCGCAGCAAAGGGCTGGAGGGCCGCTGGGAAATCGCGAACCTCCGTCGCGACGACATGACTTTCGACGAAGCCGAAGCGCTCAAACCAGAATGCGGAGATGGCAGTGAGGACCGCGCCTTTGTGCGGGATGGGATTCGGCAGGATGCAATCGAAGGCGCTGATGCGATCCGTGGCGACGAGGAGGAGGTGTTCGCCGAGGTCGAAAATTTCGCGCACTTTGCCACTGGCGATTTTGCGGATGCCGGGGAGATCGAGGGTCAGGAGGTCCATGGAAAAAACTTGGGCGGGGCGAGAGTTAATGGCTGCGGGGCGCGGTGGCGGAGAGAAAAATGTGCGGCAGCAAATTGAGTCGCGATGGCGTGAGTTTCCACGCGCGCCACAAAAGCGCCGTGCTCTGGCGCGGATCGGCAGCGCGCAGCAGGCGTCCGTGATTGGAGAGTGCCTCGGACAGACACTCGCGGCGCAGGGACGCAGGGACGACGGAAAGCGCTCGGTGCTTTTCGAAAAAAGCCACCTCCTGCTGCGCCCAGACGAGCGTGCGAGCCATGGCGCTGGCCGCGTGTTTGGCGTAGTGGCAGGTGACTTCGCTGGTCTCGGCGAGGCGCGCGCCGAGCAGGGCACAGCGCAGCCAGTAGTCCCGATCCTCACCGACGCAGAAGGTTTCATCGAAACTTCCCACCTTCTCCGCGAGCGAACGGCGGAGCGCGACGCAGGAGGAAGTCATGATCGCGCTGCGCTCGAAAAGGCCACGCACCGGAGCGGCGAAAAAGCTCGTCGGCGGCACGTACGTCTCCAACTCGCTCCCACTGGCGAGGTCGAAGGTCTGCAGGCGCGCGACGGCGAGATCGGCCCCGGCCTCGAGGGTCTCGCGAGCGCGGAGGAGATGCTGCGGCGTCCAGCGGTCGTCCGCATCGAGGAAGGCGAGCCCTTCACTCTGCGCCAGTTCCAGCAGACGATTGCGCGCTGCCGCCACGCCTCGATTCGTCCCGAGATTTTCGTACTGCACCCGGCGGGATTCGCCGCTGGCAAAAGCGCGCACGATCTCCTCCGTCCCGTCGCGCGATCCATCCTCGACGACGATCAACTCCCAATCCTGGTGCTCCTGCGCCCGCAGGCTCTGCAAGGCTGACGGCAGGAAGCGCCCCGCCTGGTAGGCCGCGATGAGGACGCTGAATTTCAATCCGCTCAGTCTCGCCCCTGGCGCTCCGTGCGCTCATCGGGATCGAGCGGTTCGGTGGGGTCGATGCGGGTCTGATCCAGACGGCGCGTGGAGTAGGTCTTCCGCTCGGTCGCCGACTTGCTGAGCGAGCCATCGATTTTCAGGATGCGCGCATTGAGCAGCGCGTAGTAGCGCTTCATCGCCTCCCGCTTTTCGAGGTCCGTCTTCGCCTTCTCCGCGGCCTCGAGCGCGGCCAGCACCGCGGGATCCCGCACCGCTTTGTTTTTCGCGAGCCGATACTGGATGCGCTGTTTCACATCCTCCTCGGCGGCGGTCGTCTTGTTCGTCTTCGGGCGCGCTGGCGCCGATGAGGAGGAAGAGGACGACGACCGCGAAGACGAAGGCTGCGGAATGGCCGAACCCCGCGGCTTCGGGTTCTGCGGGATGTTGTCGGGGATCAGGAAATCCGTCGGCGCTGGCTCCGGGGCGAGTTGCAGTGGTTTTTCAGCGGGGGCCGCGGGCGCCTTTGCCTGGGCAAAGGCGGCGGGCAGCGTGAGCAGGAATACGGCAAGGGAGAGGGTCGCAATTTTCATGAGCAGGAAAGGAGGAGTAAGATGATGGCGGAAAGTTTTCGTTTGAAAAGGCCGCCTTCCCGCGCCACTCCCGCTAATGCCATCGCTCGTCCGCACGCTGCGCCCGCTCGACCTCGACCTCACGCCGGTCGAGGTTGCCGCGCGCTGCCGCGATCTGCCGGGGTGCGTGTTCTTTGATACCGCGTCCGAAGGCCGCAGTGCGGATGAAATCTCCATCGTCGCCGCGCGTCCGACGGAGATCATCCGTGGCCGATCGGACACCGATTGGCAGCGCCTGCGCGGCGCGCTCGCGGCGCGGACTGGAGGCGTGCAGTGCGACGACGGCCTGCCGCGCGGCTTCGCAGCGGGGAGCGTGGACTACGACGGCGCGTTTTGCTTCGGCTTCTACGACGACGCGCTCATCTTCCGACACGCGGATGAGACGTGGCACGCCACAGGCGAAATGTGGACGCATCTCCAGGAGAAAGGGCGCCCTCGCCCCGAGTTTCAACAAGGGGGCGAGGGCGCCCCTGCTCCTTGTTTCTCCCCCACGATGACGCGGGAGCATTTCTGCAGCATGGTCGCGCGTGCGCAGGACTACATCACCGCTGGCGACATCTATCAGGTGAATCTTGCGCACCGCTTCACCGCCTCGTGGAGCGGCGACGCCTTCGCCTTTTACGAAGCCCTCCGCCATTACTCCCCCGCTCCCCACGGCGCGTATCTCGATCTTGGCGACCGCCAGATCCTCTCTACTTCACCCGAATCCTTTCTCCGCCTGAGCGGCAGCACCGTGCGCACGCGCCCGATCAAAGGCACCCGCCCGCGCCGCGCCGATCTGAAGGCCGACGAAAAATCCGCTTACGACCTGCTCACTTCGCCGAAGGAAATCGCCGAGCTGGTGATGATCACCGATCTGGAGCGCAACGACCTCGGCCAGGTCTGCGAGTATGGCAGCGTCGCCGTCACCGAGCTGCTGAAACTCGAACGCTACGAGCAAGTCTTCCACCTGGTCTCCACCGTCGAAGGCCGACTGCGCCCCGAGGTCGATCACATCGCCGCCCTCCGCGCCTGCTTCCCCGGCGGCTCGATCACTGGCGCGCCGAAAAAACGCGCCCGAGAAATCATCGCCGAACTCGAACCCGAACTGCGCGGCCTCTACACCGGTGCCATCGGCTGGTTCGGCTTCAACGGCGAGAGCCAGTTCAACATCGCCATCCGCACCGTCATCGCCGAGCGCGACACGCTGCACTTCCACGTCGGTGCGGGGATCGTCGCGGACTCCGTGCCAGAGCGGGAATGGCAGGAGACCCTGGACAAAGCCGCCGGCATCCTGCTGGCGGCAGAGCGCCTCGCGCGGAAGTAGCACGGGATCGTAGTAGCGCAGGCATCCTGCCTGTAAGGAGTGCTGAAGGCTTCCAGCCTGCAGCGTTCGTCCTCGATGGATGCAGGCTGGAAGCCTGCGCTACTCCTCAGCCGCGCCATGCCGGAGTCGGCTGCGGAAACTCTTGGCTCATGGGTGCGAAGGCACTTTACTCTCCGCCCTCTCGCATATGGAAAAAGTCATCATCGTCGGAACCGGCTGCGCCGGGCTCACTGCTGCGATCTACGCGGCGCGCGCCAATCTCACTCCACTCGTGCTCGAAGGGCACGAGCCAGGCGGGCAGCTCTCGACGACGACGCTCGTGGAAAATTTTCCCGGCTTCCCTGAAGGAATCAATGGACCCGAGCTGATCATGAACATGAAGTCGCAAGCCGAACGCTTCGGCGCGCGGTTTGGGTATGAGTCGGTGGAGGGCTTTGAGAAAGCCGAGGACCATCTGCGCGTGAAAGTGGACGGTCAGTGGAAGGAGACGCGCACGCTGATCGTCGCGAGCGGCGCGAGTGCGAAGTGGCTCGGTCTGCCGAATGAAAAGAAGCTCGTCGGCCACGGGCTGACCTCGTGCGCGACCTGCGACGGCGCTTTCTACCGCAATGTGCCGGTGGCCGTGGTCGGCGGCGGCGACTCGGCCTGCGAAGAGGCGACCTTCCTTACGCGCTTTGCCTCGAAGGTGTACCTCGTGCATCGGCGCGACAGCTTGCGCGCGTCGAAGATCATGGCCGAGCGGGCGCTCGCGAATCCGAAGATCGAGCCGCTCTGGAATTCCGCGCCGGTGGAATATCTCGCGGACGGTGAAGGCGAGATGCGCGCGGTGAAATTGCGCGACACGACGAATGGCGCGGAGCGCGAAGTGGAAGTGAAGTGCGTCTTTGTGGCCATCGGCCACACCCCGAACACCGCGGCCTTTAAAGGCAAACTCGACATGGACGAGAACGGCTACCTGCTCCAGCGCGAGGGGACGAAGACCAATGTGCCGGGCGTCTTTGCGGCGGGGGACGTGGCGGATCACGTCTATCGCCAGGCAATCACGGCGTCCGGCCAGGGCTGTGCGGCGGCGCTCGATGCAGAGAAGTATCTCGCGAACTTCGAGCACTGAGGAGTGCGGCATGAACATCGAACATCGAACATCGAACGCTGAGCCTCGAACTGGCGGCGCGTCGGTCGGCTCGCTCGACGTTCAATGTTCGATGTTCAATGTTCGATGTTTCTGACGGTGAAGCTCTGCGACCTCACGCAGTTCTATTCCCCGGTCAGCGGCGGAGTGAAGCGCTACGTCTCGGAGAAGGTACGGCAAGTGCGCGAGCGAAACGCGGGCGACGAGCACATCCTCATCATCCCCGGCGAACGCGATGAGGTGGTCCACGAAGAGCGTGCGCGCGTTTACACGATCGGCTCGCCGCTGTTGTCGAAGACTTCGCGCTATCGGGCGCTCCTGCGGCTGGAGGCGATTGAGCGGATTCTGGAGACCGAGCGGCCGGACATTATCGAATGTGGCGATCCGTATCAGGTGGCTTGGAAGGCGATCCATTCCGGCGCGGCGCTCGGGATTCCGGTCGTGGCATTTTACCACTCGCACTTTCCCGAGGCTTACCTGCGCAGCACCCAGAAGTTTTTCGGCGCGACGGTCTCGGAGTTCATCGTGGATTTTGCGCGGCGCTATGTGCGGTCGCTCTATAATCGCTTCGAGCGGACCATCGTGCCGTCGCCAGCGCTCGGCGCGCTGCTCGGGGAGTGGGGCGTGCGGAATGTGGTGCTCAGCGATCTCGGCGTGGACGCGTCCGTCTTCCGGCCGGAGCGCGGACTGGGCGAGGAGGTGCGCGGGGAATTTGGCATCCCCCGCGATGCCAAGCTGCTGCTCTACGTTGGTCGGCTGGCGCATGAGAAAGGCACCGCCACGCTTTTCGACGCCTTCCGCATCCTCGCGCGCCAGCATCCGCAGCGGTTCCACCTTTTCATCGTCGGCGATGGCACCCAGCGTCCCGAACTCCGCTCCCTCATCGTCCAGCACCCCGCCCAAATCACCCACCTCCCCTACTCCGCCGAGTCCGTCCGTCTGGCGCAGATTTACCGTGCTGCCGATCTCTTCGTGCATCCCGGGGTGCAGGAGACCTTTGGCCTCGTGGCGCTCGAGGCGCAGGCTTGCGGCACACCGGTGATCGGGATTCGCGGGAGCTATCTGGACCGCATCATCCAGAGCGATCTCGCGCAGTGGGCTGCGGTGAATACGCCGGAAGCGCTGGCGGCAGCCATCGCTCAAGGAGTCGGGGTGCCCTCGCCCCGAGTTTCTGAAACGAGGCGAGGGCGCCCCTCCTCCTTGGACGCGCGCTATTCGTGGTCGGTCGTTTTCGACCGCCTGTTTGACCTCTACCGCGAAGTCATCCGAGACTACCGTCGTCATTGATCCATGGCCGACGGCAAGATTTTCGAGATTCGCAGTTTTCGTCCCGCCGACCGCGCGCGGGTCCGAGAGCTGTGCTGTGCGACTGGCTTTCTTGGAAATCCGATCGATCCCATCTTCGAGGATCGCGAACTTTTCGCCGACTACCTCACGGCCTACTACACGGACTGGGAGCCGGAGAGCGCCTTCGTGCTCCTCGTAAATGGCGACATCCGCGGCTACCTGCTTGGCTCGCGCCGTCCGACGCGCCAGCAGATCTACAACTTGTACAACAACGTCGCGCTTTTCCTCCGCGGCATCCTGCGTTTCCCACGTTACTCGGCGGCGTCGAAAAAGTTTGTCCGCTGGATTCTCACGCAAGCCTGGCGCGAAGTGCCGCAAGCGCCCCGCCGCACCGCGCATTTTCACCTCAATCTCCTCGCCGACGCCCGCAGCGTGGCGCACACCCGCGCGCTCATGGATTCCTACCTGCGGTATCTCCACGAGCGTGGCGAAAAACGCGTCTTCGGCCAGATGGTCGTCTTCGAGGATCGGCGCGGGACGAAGATGTTCGAGCGCTACGGGTGGAAGGTGCTGAACAAGGCCGAGATCACGAAGTATCGCGATCTCCACCCTGAGCCGGTGTACCTCTGCACGATCATCAAGGATCTGGAGGCGAACCCGCAGCTCTACGCGCGCGTGCCGTAGCGGTCGGTTGGATGGCGGGTCAAAAATCCGCGCCGCGTTCCAAGGCCGCCGTTCGTTTCAGCACGAGCGAGATCATGCGTACGAGATCTTCGCTGAGCACGGGCTTGAACATCACCATGGCGTCGATGCTGCCGAGGAAATCGTTCACCTTGGGATTGTCCACGTAGGCGGTGATGAAAAGGAAACGCGACGCGAGGTGCGGCTTCGTTTTTTTCACCGCGAGGTAAAACATGTCGCCCGGCATAGTGGGCATAAGCATGTCGCAGAGGATCACGTCGAAGTCCGTCGCCATCGTTTCGCGAAAACCTTCCGCGCCGTTGTTCACCGTCGTGACGATGAAATTGTGCGCCTCGAGCAGGGCCTTCAGCGTCTCGGCGAGTTCCACGTCGTCGTCGAGGAGCAGGATGCTTTTGATCTCGATCTCAGATCGTTCGGGCCAGGCCGGGGAGCCGATCGAAGTGGAGGAGTGTGGGATCATCAGGCGGAGTCTCGGGCGTTGGGCAACCCCTCTGCTCCGCTAGTCCCGTGCCAGGCCCGCAGATCACAGGACGGCTCCCGGGAGCGCCGCCGTCGGCCGTTTTCAATCCGACAGACTGCCTCAGTTCGCAGGCGGAGGTTCGGGCTTCGCGGGAGTCGCGGGCGCCGGTGCGGGTGCAGGCTTTGCGGCCTCTGCTGGAGTCGGGGTCGGCGGAGTGGCAGCGGGCGGCACGGAGATCGGTGGGGTGGTGACGCTGATCGGCGGAGTCGTCGAGCTCACGGAGGGTTTCGCGGGCGGCACCGCAGGCGGTGGCGTGGGTGCGTCAGGGGCCGGTTTGGCGGGAGTTTCGGGCGAGGCTGGCGGCATGGGCTTCGCGGCATCCACGGGTGGGACCGCCACCGGCGGGGATGTCGCGGTAGGAATGCTGACCGGCGGGGTCGTCACCGTCACCGGGGCGCGCGCGGGCGCGGGCATGGGCGCGGGCGCGGGAGTGGCGGCGCCGGGGGCACCCAGGGTCGGAGCACCGGGCGCAGGCGCGTCGGGCTTCTTTTCGGCGAGCAAGGCGGCGCGGTCCTTGAGCAGGGCGTCGATCGTGAAGCGCTCGATGACATAGGCGCGGGACTCGAATTTCTTCTCCGCCGCAAGCTTGTCTTCGAGCTTCTTCAGCGCGGCCTTAAACTCGTCATCCAGCTTCGTCTTGTCCTCCGGCTTCTCGTCTTTCCCCGGCGTCCGTTCCTTCCCCAAATTCGCGCTCACCGCGATCTTCACGGGATACGCTTCATCGGTCAGTTTTCCGATCTCGATCTTGTAGGTGAAGTTGTCCGTCGTCTCGATCGTCATGATGCTCGGCTTGTCGAGGCCGGTGTCACCAGGCTTCGCATCGGGCGCGAGCACGTCCTTGAAAGTCGGATTCGCGAAGGCCGTCGTGAGCGGCGAAATCTTGCCGGTGTCGAGGCTCTCGTCTGGCTTCGCATCGGCGAGCTTCCACTCCGCGGTCGCACTCTCGCGGGTCAGTTTCCACTTCTGCGCATCGGTCGCTCCAGCGAGCGTCACCGACTTTGGATTCTCGATCTTGACGAAATCCTTGCGCAGCCAGCGCTCCGGCTTCGGCTCGAGTTCGTCGAAGGTCTGTGAAACCAGCGACACGCGGCTCTTCGCGCCAACGGGCATCACGTAGCGGCCAGTCGGAAAGCCCGGCCCTTCCTCCATTCCACCCTCCGACTTGCGGAGATGTTTTTTGCCGACGATCAGCGACGCGAGGCTCCTGCCGTCCTTGTCCTTGAATTCCACGAGCGTGCCCGCGCCGTCACCCTGGCCGGGTTCGATCAATTCCATGCGCCCGAGTTGCGACGGGCCGACCTTCACTTCCTGCACCGTCTTCAGGTCCCAGAGCTTGCGCAGCAGACCGCTGACCTCCTCGTAGTTCGCCGGATAATCCGCGCGCTCCTTCACCGTCCAGTCGTCACCCTTGATCAAGTTTACCTCGCCGCCGGAGGTTTTGACCCGGAGCCGCGCGACATCATTGATCGGGAATTCGACCACCTTGCCGCCAGCGCCGCCGCCCGTCTCCGACCAGGAATCACGGTTGCTTTCAAAAGCCCGCCAGCCCGCATAACCGAGCGCGCCGACGAGCACGAGGAGGAGGAGGAGTTGTTTGCCTTTCATGGGAGTGGATGAGTGGGACGCTGTGAATGGTGACTGGTGACTAGTGAATGGTGGGCAAAGCGAGCGACGAGGCGATTCGCAGCGAGCGGAGGTGCGGTGGGTGGAGCCGACTATTCACTGATCACCATTCACCAATCACTTCTTGATCATCAGCGCGCGGCGCGACGGCTGCGGCGGATGAAAGCGAGACCGACCCCCGCCACTGCGACGAGGATGGGCATCGCGGCGATGTTCAGCCACTTCACCCGGTTCTCGAGCGAGTCGATGCCGGCGCGCAGTTTCTTGCGCTCGACTTTGAGCTGCGATTTCACCTCGGTCTCTTTTTTTCGGAAGTTCTCGATTTCCTTCTGCTGTTCGGGCGAGAGGATGAAGCGCCCGCCGCCTTCCGGCTGCTTGGTCTGCTGGAGTTCGTTCAGCTTTTTCTGCGCGTCGGCGAGGCCGGTTTCCAGGTTCTTGATCTTGGCCTGGAAATTCGCCTCCGCCTCGGCCTGCATTTCTTTCACCACGGTGAAAGGCCGCTCGCGCGAAGCCCGGCTGCGCACGGCGATCAGGTTGCTGTCGCCGGTCATCTGTTCGACGCCGCCTTGCGCGAAAGCAAGGTTGCCATTCGCAGGCATCACCATCCGCTGGCCACCGCCAAAGGGGTTCTGCATTTCCTGCACCGCGATCTGGTCCTGAATCATGTCGCAGTCCCCGACGAGGATCACGGTGTTCTCCTCAGCCGATTCCTTGAGCCCGGCTTCCGCGGGCGGCTCATCCTTCTTTGCTTCGGGCTTCGATGGATCGGCCGGCGGCGTGTCGGCACCCTTGGGTTTACCTTCCGGAAAGGCGGTTTTGAATTTGCCGCTGAGGCGGACGGCGAGCGCGTACTCCGTACCCGATTTGCTGAAGTCCTGGATCAGTTTTTCGCCGGTGTACTGCGCCATCATCGGATCCACGAGTTGCGAGTTTTTCGACGACTTGATCAGCGAAGACATCGTGAGTCCTTCCGTCGGCGTGCCGGTGAAGGTGCCGCCGAAGACGTAGAAAAGATTGTCCGTGTTTCCGGTGAGGATGTCGTCCTTGTTCATCGCTTTCTCCGTGAGCGCGAGCACCGTCGGCGCGCGGCCCTGGCGGGTGCGGCCCACGTAGTCGAGGTCCGCGACGACCTTGCCGGTGTCAAAGGTGAGACCCCAGCCCTTGAGCAGTTTCTCCATCGTCGAACTGCTCGGCATCGGCATGCCCATTTGCTGCCCAGCAGTATCGAGCACGGAGAGCGGATCGAGGAAGGCGATGAGCTTGCCGCCGCGCAGGACGAACTGATCGAGCGCATACTGCGCCGCGTCGGTGATGCCCTTTGGATGAATGAGGACGAGCGTCTTGATGTTGTCGGGGATTTTGTCCACGGACATCTCCACGGTCTCCACTTTGAAGTCGCGCTGCAGCTCAGTCATGAAGACCCACGGCTGCGACCCGCGCTGCTGTTGCATGCGCATCATCGGATTCATCTGCTGGCCTTGCACCGGCAGCGGACTCATCACCCCGACGATCGGCTTGTCGGGCGTCATCACCCGGGAGATGGCGCGGGAGAGATCGTATTCGAGCAACCGCTCGCGATCCGGCGAGAGAAAGGGCACCGCTTCCTTCTGGTCGAGCATGCTAACGCTCACGCCGAGATAGATCGGGTCGGCACCCATCCGCTGCTGGCCTTCGATGCCATCGAGCCGGGCGGAGTCTTCCGCGTCGGAATCCGGCACCGGATCCAGCTTCTGGATTTCGATCTGCCCCTTCGAGGCCTGGCGATATTCACCGAGCAAGTCTTCCACGCGCTGGGCGTAGGCTTTGAGAAAGACGGGCATCTGGTTTTCTCCGCGGGTGCAGTAAAAGCGCACCTGGATCGGGGTATCGAGCTTCGCGAGGATTTTGCGGGTGCCGTCGGAGAGCGTGTAGGCGCGCTCTTCGGTGAGATCGATGCGCTTTTTGGCGCGGCCGCCGATCACGTTGATGGCAATGAGAATGCCGACCATCGCAGCGATGCCGATGATGGAATAGACGTAGGTTTCGAGTCCTCTTTTCATGAGTTTGGTGAAATTGCTTTTTTCTTCCTCTTCCTCTTTCTCTGAGCCTTTCCAGAGGAGGAAGAGGAAGAGTGACAGATCAGCCAGCGCGATGCGCCCGGATGATGACGCCCGTCGTGAAGAGCGCGAAAACGATGATCGACAGGAAATACAGGATGTCGCGCGAGTCGATGACCCCCTTCTGGATGCTCTCGAAGTGCGTCATCACGCTGAACGCCGCGACGCCATCGACAAACCAAGTCGGCGCCCATTGCGTGAGCATATTAGTCACCGGCGGCCAGCCGGCGAGGATCAGGAAAAGCGAGATCACCACCGCGACGATGAAGCTCACAACTTGATTGCGCGTCATCGCGGAAGTCATGGCGCTGATCGCGAGATACGCGCCGGCCATAAGGAAGCTGCCGAGATAGCCCGCGAAGATCACCCCGTTATCGGGCTGCCCAAGATAGTTCACCGTGATGACGACCGGGAAGGTGAGCACCAGCGCGAGACCGACGACGGCCCACGCGGCGAAAAATTTCCCCACGATCGCCTGCCACGGCGTGACCGGCATCGTCAGGAGCAGTTCTATGGTGCCGAGGCGCCGCTCTTCACTCCACATCCGCATGCCCACCGCCGGCACGAGGAAAAGATACAGCCACGGATGCCAGCTAAAGAAGGCCTGCAAGCTCGCCTCGCCGCGCTCAAAGAAGCCCGCGACCATGAAGGTGAAGAACCCCGCGAGGAGCAGGAAGATGACGATGAAGACGAACGCCACGGGCGACGCGAAGTAGCCGCTGAGTTCGCGTTTGGCGATGGTCCGGATAGGGTGGGAAGCGATGGCGCTCATTCCTTTTCTCCTTTCGATTTTTCGGTGTCGGGCAGCGTGATACTGCGGAAGACCTCGTCCAGCCGGCCCTCCTCGGTGTGCAGTTCCTGGATCTGCCAGCGCTCCTTCAACGCGACTTCGCCCACAGCCTTCGACAGTTCCTCGCCCGAGCCATTCTTGCGGGGATAAGCGCGGACGGTCAGCGGCGATTCGCTCACAACCACCGAACGCTCGACGCCCGAAAGCTGATCGATCCGGCTCTTCACCGAAGTGCCGCTCCCATCGAGCAACCGCAGCGTCACCGCCCCCGCATGTTCCGAGCGCTGCTTGAGTTCCTTCGGCGTGCCATTCGCCACGATCTTGCCGCGATCGATGATGATCGCCCGCGAACACACCGCCTCCACTTCCTCCAGGATGTGGGTGGAGAAAATGATCGCCTTCTTTTCCCCCATCCGCCGGATCAGCGAGCGGACCTCGTGCTTCTGATTCGGGTCCAGACCGTCCGTCGGCTCATCGAGCACCAGCACCTCGGGATCGTGGATGATCGACTGCGCGAAACACGTCCGATGCCGGAAGCCCTTCGACAGCGTCTCCACGCTCTGATGCAGCACCGGCTCCAGGAAACACATCTCGACCACGCGATTCACCGCCTTTTTCCGCGCATCGCCATCGAGCCCGCGCATTTCCGCCGCAAAGCTCAGGAAACCATGCACGGTCATGTCCGCATAAGACGGCGCATTTTCCGGCAGATAGCCGATGAGCCGCTTCGCCGCGATCGGATCGCCGACGATGTCATGACCACCCACGCTCACCTCGCCACTGGTGGGCGGGATGAAGCCGGTGATCATGCGCATGGTCGTGGATTTGCCCGCGCCATTGGGCCCGAGAAAGCCGAGGACTTCGCCTTTCTCGACGGTGAAGGTGACTCCGGCCACGGCGACTTTGGGGCCGAAAGTCTTTCGGAGATTGCGTACTTTGATCATTGAGGGGCGTGGGGATTAAAAAAAGGCGCTCGTTTTGGCAAGCGCCAGTTTTCCGAGAGACAACGAACTCTTGAGCCCGTTCAAAGTTGCATTCGGGAAATATCGGGCATGGCGAAGGGCGTACTTGCACGGCCCGGCTCGCGGAGCCGATAGGCGCCGAGAGCCACTATTCGGAAATCTGCCGCGCGAGCGCGAGCACCGCGGGCTTCGCGCGCTCGAAAAGATCGCGCACCTCTTCCCCCTCAGGAACAACGGCGATCGCGATCACCGCTTCGATCTCGGCAGACCGCAATCCATCGCGACGGATGATAAACTCAACGTCCTCAAGATCGACCGCATCTCCGCCACGCATAATCTTTAGTGAGCAACAGATCGAGCGTTGCGGGCCGGTAGAGCTGGAGATGCCGGGTCTCGGGGCGTGGCAGGCGCACCCGGAGCGATACCCAATCCGGACGGAGGATGATCTGCCGCTCCTCGAAAATGTGGGTGATGTAAAGGTCCCGACCGAGCAGCGCCTCGTTCGTGGCATCGCGAGCCGCCCAGAATTCCATGTCTTCATCGAAGGCCGCCGACTGCACGAGCGGCACGATGGCATCCACATTGAGCGTCGCCCCGAAACTTGCCGGAGCGCCCTCGAAACCAAGCCAGAGCGCGGCCTTTCCGAAGATCGTCAATTCGACGGGATGATGGAGAAACGAGTCGAGCGTCTCAAGGATGAGGCTCGGATGATCAAGCGGCATGGCTCACGGCACGCGGCGCCCTCGGGCGCAACCAAGTCGGTTTCCCAAAGGTTTTCGGGGCGATCAATCCAGGGTCGAGCGCGAAGCGCGAATGGTGCGGCAGGACTCCCTCCTTCGGCATCGGCCCCGGCGGAAGCGCCGCCAACAGTGCGAGCCAGAACGGGCTGCCTGGCTCGTAGCGCAGCGCACACGTTGCGAGATAGCGGACGACGCCTTCGCAGCGCTCCCACACGGCGAGGCGCGCCAGTGTGCGCGGGTCGTTCCCCTCCGCCCCGAGCAACATCGCGCCAATGCGGAGGATGCGCGGATCGTAGGGATTCGCGATCGTGAGCAGAGCGATGGCCAGCTCGCAGTTCGGAAAATCCCGGCCGCTCACCCTCGACTGCATCCCGTGATCGAACCCCGGCGCATAGTGATAGCAACCGCGAGCGACCGCTTCGTTCGCCAGGTCGTCGAGTGCATGCAGACCAAGCCGCCGCGCCTTTTGGCGGAGACCGGATAGATGCGGGATCGTGCCGAGGCGCGCGGCGAGCGTGATTTCCTTTACGTCCATTGCGCCAGAAGTGTGGCGCAGCCCCCGCACCGAGTAAACGCCTTCGACGATCTTGTTCTCCTTCGACGCCGATCAGCCGCTTCTCCGGAGTGCATCTGGCTCCGCTCGTCAACCGTTGCCCCCCGCCTTCTCTCGTCATCCACCAAGCGATTGGTCCTCGGCTCGAGATTCCCGCTCTGCCGCTCTCGACTGCTGCCATCGCGAACGTCCACTCTGACGATTATCATTCCTTCCCCGGCTTTCTTGCGCGGATGCACGGACACATTTCCACACTTCTGCGATTTCCGCCTGCGGGTAGCTGATGGGTTTCATCGGCGGTGAAGTTGCCGCGAAGCGGCAACAAGCGCGGTAGGGCAGCTTCGCCGAAGGTGCCCTATCTCGGCGTGGACGAAGGCGGCGGGGCGGTGGCTCTCTCCCGGGGCGTGGAAAAATGGCCGGTGGCGCGGAGCCGAGGCACTCGGTGCAAGATCGCAGCCACCAAAAATCCCACCGCCCCGCCACCGCTGCCCACACCAGGATGGGGCACCTTCGACGAAGCTGCCCTACCACCCTCGTTCCCAGGCTTCGAGACTGTGTGAAAACTCCCAATCTGGGAACGAGGGTTAAAAAGAAATCACCCTGCCGACGGACGCAGCGAAGCCCGCCATTATTTGTAAACCCCGGTGCCAAGTTCAAACGATGCGAAACGCGGCAGCGGTTTGCGGTGAGTTTCCACCTTCCGCCGCGAAGCGTGCGGTTGGTGCCGGAAGTGGGACCGGCCGGATCGACTTGGGCCGCGCTATTGTAATTCCCGAATCGATCCCAGCACCACTCCCAAACATTGCCAGCCATATCCCTAAGTCCATACCCATTTGCTGGAAATGCTCCGACAGAATTTGTGTACGGCATGTTTCCCGTTGCATAAGTCGGATGAAACCCACGTGTCTGACTTAAGTCGTAACCGTAACTGGAGGAGCTATTGTAGTTTGCGTCGCTGTGTGTAATTACAT
Organism: Chthoniobacteraceae bacterium; assembly: GCA_031409655.1. Taxonomy (GTDB): domain Bacteria; phylum Verrucomicrobiota; class Verrucomicrobiia; order Chthoniobacterales; family Chthoniobacteraceae; genus JANNXQ01. Next base: position 74,193 of record JANNXQ010000130.1, read on the forward strand.
CACCCCAAGGGAACCGCTTTCCAGATAATCCGCCCCGCGCTGCTTTTTCCCATTCTGCTTCGGTCGGAAGCCGGTACCCATTCCCGCTCCACAACACGCGCGTGTTCGTGACATCTATACTGCCTGTCTTATAGACAGCCGTTATTAATCCGGCAATAAGACAGAACCTTCATGCTGCATAGGAAGTGGTGGCGGAATGGAAGTAACTGCGGATGAGGGCGGGCTGTTTGTGGCAGGAGTGCAGTTGCGCGAGCGTCTGCGCTTGGAGTTGCTTTGAGTCGCGCGGCGCGGGCAGTTGCGCGAGCTTGCTCTTGAGCGCCCGGTTGAGCCGCTCGTCAGGGTTCAGTTCCGGGTTGTAGCTGGGCAGGTGATGCACGGCGATCGTTTCGGTGTGCAGGGCCAGCCATTCTTTGACCGGCGCGCTGTGATGCACGCGCAGGTTGTCGAGGATGAGAACCACTTTGCGCCCGCCCGCCTGCTTGAGCAGCCGTGCCATGAATTGGATGAGCAGCGCAGAGTTGAGCGCTCCTTTGTAAACCATCCACCGGGCGCTGCCGCGGTTGGTCACCGCGCTCATCACGGAGAACCCAAAGCGTTTGGAGCGCTGGCTCACCGTGGGGGTCTGTCCTCTGGGCGCATAGCCGCGCGGCGCGTTGGGCTGGTTGTTCACCCCGGTCTGATCGCCCCAGTAGATCTCCGCATTTTCCACCCTGGCCTGCGCGGCGATGCCCGGATAGGTTTCTGCCAGCCACTTCTTCACGGCCTTGGGTTGCTGTTCATAGGCTTTCTTGATCGGCTTTTGCGGAGTGAAACCCCAGCGCTTCAAATACTCGCCCATCGTGCGCACGGGCAGCCGCAGCGCGTAACGCGCCTCGATGAGCTGCGCCACCGCCTTGCGCGTCCACAACGCGAAGGGCAGCTTGAGTTGGTCGGGCAG